>CACYMQ010000027.1 GCA_902775555.1 uncultured Lachnospiraceae bacterium
GGATAAGTACCTTGAGATCAATACATATGAGCAGCTGCGCAGTCTTGATTCCGGTTCGGGACATCTGAGGTCGGATGCGATCCGGGTCATCGCCGAGGTACTGAAGGTAGAGCCTGCGGATATCCATGACATTTCCGTGCTGAAGAAGGGAATGACGAACCGGTCCTTCCTGTTCTCGGCAAAAGGAAGCCGGTATATCATGCGGATACCCGGAGAGGGAACGGATCAGCTGATCAACCGGGAGCAGGAGGCAGCGGTATTTCGGACGATCCGGGGATACGGGTTCTGTGACGATCCGGTATATATCAATCCTGAAAACGGATACAAGATCACAAAATTCCTGGAAGGCGTCCGGTCCTGTGATCCGGAGGATCCAAAGGATGTGGAAGCCTGCATGAAGAAGCTTCGGGAATGTCATTCCAAAGGACTTAAGGTGGATCATACCTTTGATCTTTACGGACAGATGGAATTCTATGAGACTCTGTGGGAAGGACAGCCCTCCGTCTTCCGGGATTATAGGAATACAAAGGAACAGGTCCTCAGCCTGAGACCCTATATCGAGAAATGGACGAAGGAGCGTTCCCTTACCCACATCGATGCAGTGCCGGATAATTTCCTGTTCTGCAAGGTGAATGGGAAGGAGGAACTCCAGCTGATCGACTGGGAGTATTCCGGTATGCAGGATCCTCATGTGGATATCGCAATGTTCTCGATCTACAGTCTGTATTCAAGAGAACAGATCGACCATCTGATCGACCTCTATTTTGAGGGAAAATGTCCGGAAGAGATACGTACCAAGATCTACTGTTATGTAGCGGTCTGCGGGCTCCTCTGGAGTAACTGGTGTGAATACAAGCGGATATGCGGCGTGGAATTCGGGGAATACAGCCTGCGGCAGTACCGCTATGCAAAAGATTTTTACCGCATCGCAAAGGAACGCGGAGCGGTGGAAATATAAGTTTTATCCAAAAGGTTAAAAGGGGAAGAACAATGAGTAAGAACAGTCAAAAAAACAAAGAGGAAGTCAAACCGGTTTTGGGTGCAAAGGTCGGGATAAGACGGATCGATCCATGGACCACCATTGTTCCGCTGATCGCCATCGCAGTTCTCTGTGTGTATTTTATGACGGATCCGGACGGATCGACAAATGCACTTTCCAATATCCGCGGATTCCTGGGTGATTCCTTCGGATCCTACTATCTGATCATCGGTCTCGGGGTACTGATCGTATCTCTGTGGATCTCTTTCTCCCGGATCGGAAAGATCCGTCTGGGCGGGCAGGATGCCAAGCCCAAGTTTAAGTTCTGGACCTGGGGTGCTATGGTATTTACCTGCGGTCTTGCAGCGGATATCCTGTTTTACTCCTTCTGCGAGTGGATCTACTACTCTCAGGAATCCCACGTACAGGAGCTTGGTACGACACAGGAATGGGCACAGACCTTTACGTTGTTCCACTGGGGACCGATCCCCTGGGCATTTTATGCGGTACTTGCGGCAGCCTTCGGTTTCATGCTGCATGTCCGTGGTAAGAAGAAGCAGAAATATTCGGAAGCCTGCCGTCCGATCCTCGGCAAATGGACCGACAAGGCTCCCGGAAAGTTCATCGATGTGCTGGCAGTCGTAGCACTGATCGCAGGTACCGCCACCACATTTTCCATCGCAACTCCGCTTCTGGGTGAAGCCCTTTCCGATCTCGTCGGGATCGAGAGTTCCAAATATATCACCATCGGCATCCTGGTGCTGACCTGCTGCCTTTACACCTTCTCGGTTATGAAGGGACTGAAGGGTATCTCCAAATCGGCACAGATCTGTATGTATCTTTTCATCTTTCTTCTGGCCTATGTCTTCCTGTTCGGCGGGCAGACCAGATATATCGTGGAAACAGGCCTTCAGTCTCTCGGAAATATGTTCCAGAACTTCCTTGGTCTTTCTACCTACACGGATGCACTGAGAGAGAATAACTTCCCGCAGAACTGGACGATCTTCTACTGGGCTTACTGGATGGTATGGTGCGTGGCATCTCCGTTCTTCATGGGAAGCATCAGCAAGGGCCGTACGGTAAAGCAGATCATCATAGGTACTTATATCTTCGGTCTGCTCAGTACACTGGTCTCCTTCATCGTTCTCGGAAACTTCGGTATGGGACAGCAGCTGACCGGACAGTATGATGCCATCGGTATGTATAATTCCACCGGCGATCTGTACCAGACGGTCATCGGTATCATTCATACTCTGCCGGTTCCGCAGCTTGTACTGGTGGTGCTGATCATTTCCATGATCGCATTCTACTCCACAAGCTTCGACAGTATCACCCTTGTTTCCGCACAGTACAGCTACAAGGAATTTAAGGATGACGAGGAACCCAGCAAGAAAGCCAGACTGTTCTGGGCTCTGCTGCTGATCCTCCTGCCCATCGCGCTGATCTTCAGTGAGGGAACCATGGCGAATATGCAGTCCGTAAGTATCATCGCGGCGTTCCCCATTGCCCTGGTCATCATCCTGATCATTGCAAGCTTTATCAAGGATGCCAAAATGTATGCAAATGAAATACATCTGCCGGAGTAGGGTTCCGGTGAGGTTACGGGAGATATGCACTCCGGTACGCAGTGATGCGGCCGGGGTGCTTTTCATATCCACGTCGAAACAGGGGAGGCATGAAGCGGGATACGACGCCCTTCAAGGTTGACGATTCCCTCCGAATGTCTTAAAATGGTGGTATCTGTGATATAAAGGATTCAAGATATGAAAAGTATAGCCGCAATCGTGATGATCCTAGTGTTTTTGGTGGAATTGTATCTCGCCACGGCAGGGAGTCAGCACAGGAAGAAGAAACTGCTGAAGGGTTGGAACCGGACCAGGGGAACGATCCGAAGCATTGAAAAGGTTCAGGACAATCTGGGTGCCAGCCGGAAGACATATATGGAGCTTACCATCGATGCGGAAAGCGGCCAGACGGTATATGCGCGGATCGGAACGCTGTGTATCTACGAGGTCGGAGAAGAAGTGGAACTGATGGAGAAGGACGGTTATCACCGGTTCCTGGGAAATGACAGGGTAAATGCCAGGGCAAAGAAGGAACTCTTCTGGGGGACCGTTCCCATGCTGGTCCTGATAGCGGGGATAGCTGCGCTCAGCCTGGCTTTCTGAAATCGAAGAAGATAAAAGGAGACAGATCATGGAGAAGAATAAGGTGGTTCGTGCCAAGAAGGCGAAGAGTGCAAAGAAGGTAAAGGCACCGAAGCCTCCGAAGCAGAAGAAGGAGAAACGTTCCGTAAGGAAGGAACGGGAGAAATATGAGAAGATCCTGAAGAAGACGCATCCGGAGAAGATCCTTTCCCTGACAGCCATAGGGCTTGCGGTAGCCGGTACGGTGCTGCAGGCGGTGATCGATCACAGGGACAGAAAAGGGAAGGAAGGATCGGAGACAGAGACCGAAGACGGAGATCCGGGATCGGAGACAGAGAACAAAGACGGGGATCGGTGACAGGAATAAAAGACCCACAGAAAGGACAATGTAAAATGAAGAAGATGAAGAAGCTGGTGGCAATGCTGCTTACAGTCTCATGTCTGGGCATGGCGCTCAGTGGCTGCGGAAGCAAGGATGGAAAGAAGTTCACGGTCGGATTCGACGCAGAGTATCCTCCTTACGGATATATGGATGAATCCGGCAATTATACGGGCTTTGATCTGGAACTGGCAGAAGAAGTATGTAAGCTCCGCGGATGGGAGCTTGTAAAGCAGCCCATCGTCTGGGACAGTAAGGATAATGAGTTGAATTCCAACTCCATCGATTGTATCTGGAACGGCTTTACCATCAACGGACGTGAGAATGATTATGAGTGGTCCGTACCCTATGTAGATAACAGCCAGGTGATCGTGGTCAGCCGGAAGTCCGGCATCAATGATCTGAAGGGGCTCGCAGGTAAGACCGTAGGTGTTCAGGCTGCATCCGCGGCATTGGATGTCCTTAAGGATGAAGAGGGGCAGAAGGCACTGGCGGATACCTTCGGTAAGCTGCAGGAGTTCGGCGATTATAATACCGCATTTGTGGAGCTTCAGGCCGGCTCCATCGATGCGCTGGCTATGGATATCGGTGTGGCCAAATATCAGATCAAGAGCAGGGGAGATGAGTTTAAGATCCTTGACGAGCACCTGAACGCGGAGCAGTATGGTGTCGGCTTTAAGAAGGGCAACACGGAACTGCGGGATCAGGTCAATGAGTCCCTGAAGGAACTGAAGAAGAACGGGAAGTTCGATGAGCTTGCAAAGAAATATGAGCTTTCCGATATGGTCTGCCTGACCGAGTAGATGGATTTCGAGAGGACATTATGAACTTTGGAACGATGTTATCCCAGTTGTCACTGGGTATGCTTGAAAGCGTTTTGATCTTTCTTCTGACACTGATCTTTGCCCTCCCTCTCGGTCTGATCGTCTGTGCCGGACGGATGGCGAAGAACCGTGTCATTAAGGGGATCACAACCTTTTTTATTTCCGTACTGCGTGGTACACCGCTGATGCTGCAGCTTCTGGTGGTGTACTTCTTTCCGTATTATCTGTTCGGCTGGTCCATCTCGGGCTGGCGCTATCCGGCGATCATCGTGGGATTCTCCGTGAATTATGCGGCTTATTTTGCAGAGATCTATCGCTCCGGTATCCTGGCGGTTCCCAAGGGACAGTGGGAAGCGGCAGAGATCCTGGGTTATACAAAGCAGCAGACCTTCTCCCGGATCATTTTCCCGCAGATGGTGCGGGTGATCCTTCCGTCTCTGACGAATGAAGTGATCACACTGGTAAAGGATACGTCCCTTGCCTTCTCTCTTTCCTATATGGAAATGTTCACCGTGGCGAAGCAGATCGCAGCCAGCAACACCACATTTATGCCATTCGTGGTCGCAGCGGTCTTCTACTATGTATTCAACCTTCTGGTGACCTTTGTCATGGGCAGGCTGGAGAAGAAGTTCAACTTCGGGAAATAGGGGGCGCAAGATGCAATATGTGGAACTGAAAAATGTAAAAAAGAGGTTTGGCGACCTGGAGGTCCTGAAGGGGATCGACCTTTCGGTATCCGAAGGGGAAGTGGTCTCCGTGATCGGACCCTCCGGCTCGGGGAAATCCACGCTGCTCAGGATCGCCACATTTCTGGAGACCATGGATGACGGCGAACTCTGTTATATGGGTAAGCCGGTGGCTGTCTCCGAAAACGGACATGCAAAGTACGTATCCGCATCGGAGCTCCGTTCGTTCCGAAGCCATTTCGGACTGGTATTTCAGAACTTCAATCTCTTTCCGTCGATGACCATCTTAAAGAATGTGACGGATGCGCTGATCCATGTGAAAAAGGTTCCGAAGGAACAGGCACTGGAGACAGGGCGGGAGGTACTGCAACGGATGGGACTGTCGGATAAAGCGGATGCATATCCGGGACAGCTGTCCGGCGGCCAGCAGCAGCGGGTGGCGATCGCCCGTGCATTGGCCATGTCCCCGGAGGTCCTGTACTTTGATGAACCGACCTCCGCGCTGGATCCCGAGCTTACGGTTGAGGTTTTAAAGGTGATCCGGGAGCTGGCGGAACAGAAAATGACCATGGTGATCGTGACGCACGAGATGTCATTTGCAAGAAATATATCGGACCGCGTCGTATTTATGGAACGGGGAGTCGTTGCCGCATCCGGTACACCGGAAGAGGTATTCGATTCCGAAAATGCCCGTATGCGGGAATTCCTGGGCAAACTGGAACAGGAAGCATAAGATAAAGGGGTGAGGTTTATATGCGTGAAAGAATGGGGGTCTTTGAATGAGTAAGAAGAAAAAAATAATCATGCTCATCTTCTTCCTGGTCTGGATCCTGATATTTCTGGTGGGTTCCCTGCTCCTGCAGGGGAAGTACGAAAAGCATGAGACGATCCAGATAGCGATGCGGGATGCCGTGCTGCATGAGTACAATCAGATCTCGCTGTTCGGGGTGATCGATGTAAATCCGGCGCTGATCTCAGCCTTCACGGTGACGGGGATCCTGCTGGTGCTGGCCCTGATCCTCAGGATCTTTGTGATCCCGAGATTTAAGATGATGCCCGGGAAGCTGCAGCTGCTGATCGAGGAGTGGGTCGGCTTCTTTGACAGGCTGGCGAAATCGAACAGCCCTCACAGAAACGGTTTCCTGGGAGCGTACCTCTTTACGGCGGGAACCTTTATCTTTGTCGGGACCTGCTTCGAACTCTTTGGTATCCAGGGGATCACTACGGAGGGAGAATCCATAGCGCTTCCGGCACCGTTGGCGGACATAAACGGAGCCATCATGATGGGATGCCTGTCCTATCTGGTGATCCTGTCCGGTGGTATCGCCGGTAACAGGCTAAAGGGAGTGGGCAAAACACTGAAGGACTTCTCACTGCCCATTTCCATGAGTTTCCGACTCTTTGGAGCGCTCCTTTCGGGAGCACTGGTAACGGAGCTTGTATATTACTACATCTCCCTTAGTTTCGTTCTTCCGGTGGTGGTGGGGATCCTCTTCACGCTTCTCCACGCATTGATCCAGACCTACGTGCTTACGATGCTGACCTCGGTATTCTACGGAGAGGTGAGTGAGTAGCGGAAGGCTTCGAAGGAACACGGGATAAGAACATTTAGGTAAAGCCTAACCACAAATACGGAAGGTGTTTGTGTCCGACTGAAGGTATAGAATATTAAAAATGGAGGAATGAAAGATGAAGCTTCACATTTCCAAGAAATTACCGTTGATCCTGGCTGGCGTGATCCTGGTACTGCTGCTCACCGTGATCGTGGGAGCAAAGGCGGTTCAGGCGAAGGAGAGCAAGGCGCCGGTTGCACAGAGTACAGTATCCAAAACTCTGTCGGATGAAGAGAATACAAAAACAGACGGAGAAAAATCGATATCGGAGGAGGAAACTCTGGCAGAGACTGCTCTCATAGCCTCTGCAGCCGAGGAGCAGGCAAGTGTCGGCCCGAAGGCACTCGCAGCGGCTCTGGCTGTCGGACTTGCCGCAGCGGCAGGTGCCATCGGTATGGGTATTGCCATCGCCAAGTCGGCGGAAGGAATCTCCCGCCAGCCGGAAGCGGAAGGAAGCATACGTACGACCCTGATGCTTGGTCTGGTCTTCATCGAGACCGCCATCATCTACGCCCTCATCGTCGCAATATTGATCATATTTGTCATGTGATGATCTAAGGGACGCAAGGTCATGGGGCCCCTTGCTTGCAAGGGAGGCCACTTGACTTTGCGGACCAGGACAACATGAGGGTGTAGCGATTCGCGAAGCGAAGAGCGGGAACCCGAATGTTGGCAGGATCACGGGAGGAGCGAAGCGACGGAGTGATCCGTAGATCATCACCGACTGCGCGGAGCCCCGGGATCACGGGAGGAGCGAAGCGACGGAGTGATCCGTAGATCATCACCGACTGCGCGGAGCCCCGGGATCACGGGAGGAGCGAAGCGACGAAGTGATCCGTAGATCATCACCGACTACCTTAATGGAGGAAAACCATGGACATTCCATTAAATATCAACTGGCAGCAGATCCTGCTGCACCTCTTCAATTTTGCCATTCTTTTCGCAGGCCTTTACTTCCTGCTTTATAAGCCTGTAAAGAAATTTATGGAGAAGAGAGAAAAGTATTACAAAGACATGCAGGATTCCGCGGACGAGGTTATGCAGAAGGCGATGGAATCCAAGCAGGAATATGAGACCAGACTCGCAGAAGCAGATGCGGAGATCGCAGGAAAGAAGAAGGCTGCTGCCGATGAGCTGGAGAAGATGCGCCGTGCCCGCGAGAAACAGGCGGAGGACGAGGCGAAGAAGATCGTATCCGATGCAAAGGAAGAAGCCAAGGCCATGCGAACACAGATCGTGGACGGCGCCCGGAAGGAGATCACGGAGATGGTAGAGCAGGCTGCGGAGAAGATCCTTCTTTCCGAGGATGTCTCCACCACCTACGATGCTTTCCTGGATGCAGCGGAAAGGAGTGTGCCGGATGGAGAATCCTAAGAAGGCGCGCCTGTATTCTGCTGAGGCCCCCAGTGCGGAGCAGCGGGAACGGTTTGAGCGATTTCTTGAAAAAAAATATAAGCAGCCCGTGGAACTGGAATGGATCCCCAATAAGGAGTTAAAGTCCGGTTTCCGCCTGAATTTCGAAGGTGAAGTCTATAACTGGACCACCGAAGGACGTCTTCAGCAGCTGAAGGACAAGGTTGATGAGATCAACCGGATGAAACTGGGGAAGAAGAACCAGACCAAGAACCTGATCTCCCTGATCAAATCTTCGCTGGACAGCTGGACGCTGGAAGCGATCCCGGTGGAAGAGGGACGTGTCCGGAGTGTCGGGGACGGGATCGTTATTGCTACCGGTCTTGAATCCGTGGTTTATGGCGAGATCGTTCTTTTCGAGTCCGGTGTCAGAGGAATGGTGCAGGATCTTCGCCATGGAGAGATCGGTATCATTCTTTTCGGAGATGATGAAGAGATCAGTGAGGGGAGTATCGTCCGTCGGACCAAGAAGACGGCAGGTATTCCGGTCAGTGATGAATATCTGGGACGTGTAGTGGATGCGCTTGGAACTCCGATCGACGGTCTGGGAGAGATCCGTGCAGAGGACTTCCGTGAGGTGGAGAGCCCCGCACCGGGGATCATAGACCGGCAGCCGGTATCCGAGCCCATGAATACAGGACTTCTGGCGATCGATTCCATGTTCCCCATTGGCCGCGGACAGCGTGAGCTGATCATCGGCGATCGCCAGACGGGCAAGACATCCATCGCGCTGGATACGATCCTGAACCAAAAAGGAAATGATGTAGTCTGTATCTATGTGGCCATTGGGCAGAAGGCCAGCAGCGTGGCTCATCTGGTGGGAACACTCCGTAAAAATGAGGCGATGGAGCATACCATCATCGTAGCGGCAACCGCCAGCGATCCCACCCCCCTGCAGTATATCGCGCCCTATGCGGGAACGGCACTGGGTGAGTACTTCATGCAGACGGGAAGAGACGTGCTGATCGTATATGATGATCTGTCGAAGCATGCGGTAGCCTACCGTGCGCTTTCCCTGCTGCTGGAGAGGTCTCCCGGACGTGAGGCGTATCCCGGAGACGTATTCTATCTGCATTCCCGGTTATTGGAGCGGTCTGCACACCTGTCCGCAAGGAAGGGAGGCGGTTCCATGACGGCCCTTCCCATTGTGGAGACGCAGGCGGGGGATGTATCCGCCTATATTCCGACCAATATCATATCCATTACGGACGGACAGATCTTCCTGGAGAGCAACCTGTTCTTCGCGGGACAGCGTCCCGCCGTAAATGTAGGTCTTTCCGTATCCCGTGTCGGCGGTGCGGCACAGACCAAGGCGATGAAACGTGCGGCCGGCGGGATCCGGCTGGATCTGGCACAGTACAGGGAGATGGAAGTCTTTACCCAGTTCTCCAGTGATCTGGACGATGCCACCAAGCGGCAGCTGCGATACGGCCAGGGACTGATGCAGCTGCTGAGACAGCCGCAGAATCACCCTCTCCGTCAGTATGAGCAGGTGATCACTCTGGTGGCGGCCACAGCCCATACCATGGTGGATATTCCGGTGGATGAGCTGCAGGCATACCGCGGGAAGCTGTTGGAACATTTTCGGAAGACGGAAGAAGCGTTGTGCGAGGAGATCGAGGCCTCCGGAAATCTGCCGGATGATATGAAGGAAGATATTATCCGGATCGCGAAGGCATTTGCCGAGGATTACCTTCGGAAAGAGGAAGAAACAGAGCCTGAGGAGGCGTGAGTGCCCGGGCTGCAACAGATAAAAAAGAACTTCCGGCAGCGCACAGGAAGCGGGGCAGAAGATGGCAAATACGAAAGAGATCAAAAATCGAATCGAGAGTGTGAGGAATACCCAGAAGATCACCAATGCCATGTACCTCATTGCCTCCACCAAGCTGACGAAGGCCAGGGCCGAGCTGGACAAGACGCTGCCCTATTTCCGGCTTCAGGAGTCGGAGATGAAGCGGATCTTCCAGAGGAGAAATGATGTAAACAGTCACTACTTCTACCCGGAGACCGGACGTAAACAGGCGGAGTCCTATGCCTATCTGGTCATTACGGCGGATAAGGGCCTGGCGGGAGCGTACAACCATAACGTGCTGAAGACTGCCGAGGAAGAGATCCGAAGACATAAGAATATCACGCTTTTTGTAGTGGGAGAATACGGCAGACAGTACTTCATGCGCCGGGGCATCCCCATTGAAAGATCCTTCCTGTATACGGCGCAGAATCCAACCTTCCGCAGAGCCAGAGAGATCAGTTTCGTGCTTCTGGAGCTGTATAACCGGAGGAAAGTGGATGAGATCCGTATCATTTTCAGTCAGATGGACCGGGGCGGACAGGCGATCGTAAGAAAGAGTCAGCTGCTGCCCTTTGAAAGAGGCCGGTTCGGGAAGATGGAAGTGCATGCCGGTGAGATACGGAAGGAATATGAATTTGTGCCAAATGTAACAACGGCCCTTGAGAGTATCGTTCCCAGTTATATCTCGGGTTATATCTACGGTGCATTGGTCGAGAGCTTCTGCAGTGAGCAGAATGCGCGGATGGTGGCCATGCGTGCAGCCAATGATAATGCGGATGAACTGCTCGGGACGCTGTCGATGGAATACAACCGTGTGCGTCAGGCGGCGATCACCCAGGAGATCACGGAGGTGGCGGCAGGCGCCAAGGCACAGAGACGAAAGCACGAGAAGATAAAGGAGTCGAACCATGAAAAAGGGTAAGATCGTTCAGGTCTCCGGACCGGTCGTGGACTGCTTCTTTCCGGAAGGGAAGCTTCCGAAACTGAGAGAGGCGTTGACGGTTCAGGTAAACGGGGAGATCCGATATATGGAGGTTGCGCAGCTTCTGGGAGGATCCGAGGTACGGTGTATCATTCTGTCCCAGAGCGAAGGGCTGGCAAGAGATATGGAAGTAAGGGCAACGGGCAGCGGAATCCGCGTACCGGTGGGGGAACCTACCATCGGCCGTATGTTCAATGTTCTGGGCCAGCCGATCGACGGCGGAAAGCCGATCCCGAAGAAGTCGGAACGATGGACGATCCACCGGAAAGCGCCGACATTTGATGAGCAGAGAACCTCCATCGATATCCTGGAGACCGGGATCAAGGTGGTGGATCTTCTGGAGCCCTACGCAAAGGGCGGGAAGATCGGACTCTTCGGTGGAGCGGGCGTCGGGAAGACCGTGCTGATCCAGGAGTTGATCCACAATGTTGCCATGGAGCACGGCGGTTATTCGATCTTTACCGGTGTCGGAGAGCGAAGCCGTGAAGGAAATGATCTTTGGAACGAGATGAAGGAAAGCGGGACCATTGACAAGACGGCCATGGTATTCGGTCAGATGAACGAGTCTCCCGGCGTGCGTATGCGTGTGGCACTGACGGGGCTGACCATGGCAGAATATTTCCGGGATATGGAGAACCGGGATGTGCTGCTCTTTATCGATAATATTTTCCGTTTTGTACAGGCAGGTTCGGAGGTGTCAACACTTCTCGGACGTATGCCTTCCGCAGTGGGCTATCAGCCGACTCTGGCGGGGGAGATGGGAGAGCTGCAGGAGAGGATCACTTCCACAGGAAGCGGTTCCGTTACATCCGTACAGGCGGTCTATGTGCCGGCGGATGACCTGACCGACCCGGCTCCGGCAACCACATTTTCACATCTGGATGCGACTACGGTCCTCAGCCGTAAGATCGCTGAGCAGGGTATCTACCCGGCGGTTGAT
Source organism: uncultured Lachnospiraceae bacterium (assembly GCA_902775555.1). GTDB lineage: Bacteria > Bacillota > Clostridia > Lachnospirales > Lachnospiraceae > Eubacterium_Q. Next base: position 11,756 of record CACYMQ010000027.1, read on the forward strand.
CCGCTGGCATCTACCTCCCGTATCCTGGAGGCGGATGTAGTAGGTGAGGAGCATTACCGCGTAGCCCGTACGGTACAGGAATATCTGCAGAAATATAACGAACTTCAGGATATCATTGCGATCCTGGGTATGGATGAACTTTCCGATCAGGATAAAAAGGTGGTAAACCGGGCACGTAAGATCATCCGTTTCCTGTCCCAGCCGATGTATGTTGCTGAGAAGTTCACCGGAAATCCGGGGGTCTTTGTTCCTCTTCATGAGACCATCCGCGGTTTCTCCGAGCTGCTCGCCGGGAAATATGACGATCTGCCGGAGGCTGCATTCTACAATGTCGGTACGGTGGACGATGCGGTGAAGAAGGCAGAGACCCTGTAAAAAGGAACCTCTCTTATTATAGGACGAAAAGGAAAATGACAGCGGATCCGGACGGATACGGTACGATGACCGGGAAAGGGAATGGGAAGACAGGTCTATGGACAGACATACATTTTCCACAAGAATATATGAGGCGGACAGCCCCTTCTTCGAAGGGGAACTGGAGTCTCTGATCATCCCTACGGTTGACGGAGAGTATGGGATCCAGGCCAGACACAGGAATCTTGTGATCGCCATTGTTCCGGGCATTATGAAGTACCGGCCGGCGGGGGCAAAGGAATTCCTTCGTGCTTCCGTATCCGAGGGGATGGTCCGTATCGAGGACGGGGATGTGCTGATCCTCGTGAATACGGCGGAACGTCCTGAGGAGATCGATGAGGAAAGGGCAAGAGCCAGGGCGGAGGAAGCAAAGGAGATCATGCTGCAGAAACGAAGCATGCAGGAGTATTATCAGGCTGAGGCGACGCTTCGACGTGCCATGGTACGGCTGAAGGCATCCCGGGATTCATCCCTGAATTAGCGAGATTGAGAGGACGGATCATGATCGTATGTCAGAATGTCAGTAAAATATACAGCGGAAGATATGCGCTGGAGAATTTTACCTTCAGCTTTGAACCCGGCCATATCTATGCGATCCTCGGTCCCAACGGGAGCGGGAAGTCCACCCTGATGAAGATACTTGCGGGGCTGGTGAATCCTACCTCCGGACAGGTCTATGTGGATCAGCATGAACTGACCGTTGAAGATAAGAAGATCATCGCCTATATGCCGACGGAGCCGTATTTCTTCTCCTATATGTCCGCTATGCAGGCGGCGAAGTATTATAAGGATTTCTTCGATGATTTTAATATGGATAAGTTCCTGTGGACCATGAATGCCATGAGGCTTAATCCGAATCAGAAGATAAGGACCTTCTCCACCGGTATGATGGCAAAATTCAAGGTGGCACTGAATGTCTCCAGAAATCCGCGTCTGCTGATGCTGGATGAACCGCTGAACGGGATCGATATGCTGGCCAGGGAAGAGGTGACAGCAAGTATCCTGCAGGGGATCGACCGGAGCGGAGCCGTCCTCATCTCAAGCCATCTGATCGAGGACCTGGAGAGAATATCGGATTATGTGCTCTTCATCAGGGAAGGGCGTCTGGTTGTGAATGGTCCGACAGCAACCTTCCGGGAGAAGTATGGAAAATCCATGACGGATATGTATCGTGAGATCTTCGGTGCGCCCGTCCTATTCAACGGAGGAATGCCGATGGGCTACGGCATGCAGGCGGGCTATGGAATGCCGGGAGCGCAGGCGGGCTATGGAATGCCGGGAGCGCAGGCAGGCTACGGCATGCCGGGAATGCAGGCGGGCTACGGAGCACCGGGAATGCCGGGGACGCAGGCAGGCTACGGAGCACCGGGAATGCCGGGAATGCAGGCGGGCTATGGAGCGCCGGGAGCGCAGGCAGGCTACGGAGCGCCGGGAGCGCAGGCAGGCTACGGAGCAGCGGGAGCACAGGCAGGCTACGGAATGCCGGGAGCACCGGCAGGCTACGGAGCGCCGGGAGCGCAGGCAGGCTACGGAGCAGCGGGAGCACAGCAGCAACAGGATCCGACTCCGGAGCCGCTCGATAATCCGCTGGCGTAGAAGCGGCAGACAGCACATTTTCGGGAGAATCATCATGCTCAAAACTATGAAATATGAACTGATCCGAAATAAGACCGTACTGATCGTGCTTGCGTCCATCATGGGAGGATCGGAATTGATCTTTCTCTTAGGATATATGACGAAGCGGGCGCAAACCCTGGCCCTTGGTATGGTGCTTCTGACATTTGGAGCGATGGTCGTTTATTTCACGATCTGGCTTCTTGGATTGATCAGCTTCGGCAGGGACCTTCGGGAGAAAAGCGGTTATATGGTCTTTCTGACACCGGTTTCCCCGTATAAGATCATATGCGCCAAAATGCTGGTAGGCCTCGTGGAACTGATGATCACGGCATTTCTGCTGATCGTTCTCGCGTCATTGGATCTGAACATTCTTGCATCGGAATACAGGGGGCAGATCAGTATCATCCGGATGTTCGCGCAGGAATTCGGGACAACGGTAGACAATGTATGGGGTGTATTTATCGTTCTGATCATCATTACCATGATAGAGGTGCTGACACTTTATTCCATCGCGTATCTCGCGGCAGCTCTTGCTGCCATGATGAGCAGGACGGGAGGGAGCCAGAAATGGATCAGCATCGGTCTGGTGCTTGTGATCCTGATCGTATTCTATACCGTTTCAAATTCCTTACCTAAGATTGACAGTCACGCATCGGGAATCGTGATGAGGGAGCTTCTTTCAAGAACCCCGCAGGTCATTTTCGCGATACTGATGACCATAGGCTGTACGATCGGGACCGGTTACCTGGTGGAAAAGAAGGTCAGCCTGTAGGATCATTCGGATCCTGTGGCCGGATATGGACTGACTATATGGACGACTGCGAGTTGCGGTCGTCCTTTTTTCACTTTACAAAATCGAACACCTGTTCTATAATGAAGGGGAGGAGGTTGCATGGAAGAGGACAGGTTAAATGAGAATCGGGTGGATGTGATATGTCAGCACAGCAGGACCGGAGAGGTGATCCCCCTCCGGTTAAGAGTCTGTGATGAAGAGGGAGAACTGCATGCATATACCATCAAGAGTTACAAGGATCTGACAGGGCGCGGTGCCTATACCACGAAGGACGGGATCTATGTGACGGACCGTATGCGGGTATATGAGTGCTATATCCAGGTCCTGGGCCGTCTCAGGACCGTACGTCTTTACTATGATCATATCCGGGATCTGTGGGCCCTGCAGACGTAATACAGCATAGAAATCATCGTTTTTTGTCTCCGCCGACGATTCCCGGGAGTGGGGCAGATGTTACGATCGGCCGGGAAAGCATGGCGGGAAGGGCGGGAAAGCATGGCGGGAAGATCGGGAATCCTGTATAATGGAGGAGGCTAAGAGCCTGTCGGCGGGGTTACAGACGAAAAGAGGAAGCCGACAGGGAATGGAGGAAGTGATGGCTGAACGGGAAGAAGAAAACCGGCTCCGAAATCGTCTGAGGGAACTGGCGGAGCGGTCATATAGTCAAAGTCGGTATGTCTACACGGATTTTCTCGGTATGTCCGGGCTGGCGATCTATTATTCCATGGAAAGGGAACTCTCATTTGTCGCCTCGGAAGCCTTTGGAGGGACGGAATCCTGCGAGAGGTGTATGGTGCGTTTCGGTTCCGGGGAGGACTTCGGATACAGGGAAGAGTATCCGATCCGTCTCCTGAAGGTGGAGGCACTGCAGGAGAAGTTCGCGGATCGTCTGACCCACCGGGACTTTCTCGGATCGGTGCTGGGCACCGGATTGGAGCGGGAGAAGATCGGAGATATCTTCCTCAAGGACAATGCAGGATATCTTTTTGTACATGCGGATGTTGCAGATTTTATCCGGGAGAACCTGGTATATGTGAAGCATACGAAGGTCCGGGTGTCGGAACTGACGGGGATACCGGAGGAGCTGGCACCGAAACTGCAGGAGGAGGCGCTGGTTGTCAGTGCCAACCGGATCGACAGCATACTTGCAAGGCTTTACCACATGTCCAGAGAGGAGGCGCAGCGGCTGGTACACGGAGAACAGGTCTTTATAAACGGATGTGCAGTGGCGCAGGTATCCAAGGCGTTGAAGGAAGGGGATGTGGTTTCCGTCCGCCATCACGGGCGGTTCCGATACGCAGGGGAAGGCGGCCGGACGAAGAAGGACCGGTTGAACGTGAAGGTGGAGGTATATACCTGAGAGTGAAGGAAATCGCAACGGAGACAGTGAATACAGAAAGGCGGAGAGCTAAGATTAAAGTTTCATTAACGGACAATTAAGAAACAATTGAATCAATTGACATATGATCCTGTTCCTTTTATAGTAGGACAAGACAAGGGCAGCCGACAGTGAGAAGTACCGGCAGCCTACAATCAGTAAAGGAGGATATAGGGGATGGATAAAAGGGAATTCCTTGCTGCGCTGTGGAAACAAATGTCCGATGCGCCGAAAGCAGATGTGGAAAGATCCCTGGATCATTACAGCGATATGATCGATGACTATGTCGCGTCGGGAATGTCGGAGGAAGAAGCTGTAGCTAAGATCGGTTCCGTTGAAAGCGTGGCAGGGCAGCTCCTTGCAGAGGCCTCGGATCGGAAAGCGGATACAACTGCAGAAGATTTTGGGGACACTGCGGCGAAGCGTCAGGAAAGCAGATACAGAGCCGGAAGTGATACATACTACAGCACGGAGGGCAAAACGGAGCAAAGCACCGGTTCGGGAAATAACACCGGAAGTACATCCGGGGGTTCGGTTTACAGCAACCGGAGACAGAGTGCGGTTTATCAGGAAGCCTACGCTGAGGCACTGAATGAATATACAGGACAGGGGACGCCGGCACCGAGAAGGAGCAAAGGGATGTCCGGCGGAAAGCTGTTATTGCTGATCCTCCTCTTCCCCATCTGGTTTCCGCTCGTGGTCACCTCAGGTGCGCTGATCTTCTCGCTGTTTGTGACGATATGGGCACTTACCTTCAGCTTCTTCGTAGTTGCCGGCTCCTTCGTTTTAGCCGGAATCGGAGGCGCGATCGCGCTGGTACTCAACATTCTCGGCGGACAGGTGGCAGCAGGCTTTGTAACCTTCGGTGGAGGGCTGTTGCTGGCAGGCATCGGTATCCTGATGTTCCTGATCGGAGGTGGAGTCCTCCGTGGAGTGGGTGCGATAACGAGAGGTATATGGAGAGGCTTTACGGGAATCTTTAGAAGAAGGGAGGCGACAGTATGAGAGTCGGCAGGAAGATATGGGCACTGGTAGCACTGGTACTGATCGCCTGCGGTGTCGGTTTTGGTCTGGTCGGTTTTGCCATGGCAGGCTTTGATGTGACAAAGCTAAACAGCGGTGGCAGGGAAGTGACGAATGAACATGTGATAACAGAGGATTTTTCCAAGATCGAAATATCCACAAGTGTTGCGGATGTCAGGTTTGAGACAGCCACGGACGGCAAAGCAAAGGTGGTCTGTGTCGAATCGGAGAAGCTTGTTCATGATGTAAAGGTGCAGGATGGAACTCTGATCATCAAGGAGACAAGTAAGAAGAAGTGGTTTGAGTACATCGGGTTCTTTAATTTCGGAAGCACCAAAAAAGAAGTGGTAGTCTATCTGCCTGAGAAGAAAGCGGAGGGTACGACAAGGAAGCTCAGCAGCGAGACGAAATATATGCTTGACGGTCTGAAGGTGGAGACTTCTACCGGAGATGTGAAGCTGAATGACCTTTCCGTGAAGGGCGAATTGAAGATCGATGTCTCCACGGCAGATCTGAATCTTTCCAATGTAGTTGCAGACAGCATGATCATCGACACCTCCACCGGAAGTGTCACCATGGATGCAACGGAGGTTCTTGGAAATCTGAAGATCAATACATCCACGGGAGATGTGAAGCTGACACGTTGTGATGCGGACAGTGTGAGGATCGATACATCCACCGGAGATGTCACCTGTGAATTCCTGTCCGGCAAAACGATCCGGACGGATACCAGTACCGGAACGGTGAAGCTTCCGAGTGAAACCGCGCAGGGAGGAGATTGCGTCATTGATACCTCTACCGGCGATATCACAGTGACCTACGGAAAATAAAAGAAACGAAACTATTACAAAAAAACGCTCAGGCCTCGCGGCCTAAGCGTTTTTTGTTTTGGGGACGATCAGTTCTGTCTCATACTATGGTGTAACGCCTTCTCCCGGGTGCTCGATCAGCTCGGTGGTCAGCATGTCATTTACAACCTTGATCACGTCATCCGGATCCAGCCCGTGTACGTAGCTGGCTTCCTCCACGCTTTCATACAATGCAACACCGCAGGTGACGCAGTGCATACCGACGGAGAGCAGTGCTCTTGCTGCTTCCGGATATATCTCGATTACATCTCCGATCAGCATATCCTTTGTGATAAACTGACGGATCCCGTCTTCGTCAACCGGGAGATCCTTGTACTTTTCGATCGGATCGGTTGCTTCGGTCGGATCTGCTGCGACTGCCAGGGAGGTGGCGTCGGTATCTTCCTTATCGGTTCCCTTATGTATCTTGTCCCATGAAATAAACTCACTTTCCATGTGGTCTGCCTCCCGTGTTCCTTATTACTACTGAATGAATTAAAACCCTTTTTCCGGGATTTGTCAAGTAGTCATGGAAATTGCATATATATTATGTGAACCGACAGCGTGGGATATCGTGAGAATGTACAAAAGAGACCCTATTTTCCTGCATTTTTCTATCTCCTGCGGTTTGACACGCGGAAACGAGTAGTGTTATACTTGTGAAGTGTGTATCTATCGGTTTTAAGCATTTGGGAACCGATCAGGACCGTTCCGTTCGGACAGGATCGACAGGGGCGGGAACGGGATAAAAAGGGATCTGTCGGATAGCTCCGGCAGTTTCAGAGAAAGGAACAGGCAGACTATGTACGACAAGGTTTCGAACAAACTTGCTTTTGTCGAGAATGAAGAGAAGGTTCTCAATTTCTGGAATGAGAACAAGGTCTTTGAGAAGAGTATTGATGAGAAGAAGGATCTTCCCACCTACACATTCTATGACGGACCTCCGACCGCGAACGGAAAGCCGCACATCGGCCACGTGCTGACCCGGGTCATCAAGGACATGATCCCCAGATATCAGACCATGAAGGGGCATAAGATCATCCGGAAGGCGGGCTGGGATACCCACGGACTCCCTGTGGAGCTGGAGGTTGAGAAGGAGATCGGCATCGACGGCAAGGAACAGATCGAAGAGTACGGCATCGAACCGTTTATCAAAAAATGTAAGGAATCCGTGTGGCAGTACAAGGGTATGTGGGAGCAGTTCTCCGGTAAGGTCGGGTTCTGGGCTGACATGGATGACCCGTATGTCACTTATCATAATGATTATATCGAATCCGAATGGTGGGCGCTGAAGAAGATCTGGGATATGGGTCTTCTGTACAAGGGCTTCAAGGTTGTGCCCTATTGCCCGCGCTGCGGAACTCCCCTTTCCTCCCACGAGGTAGCTCAGGGATATAAGTCCGTAAAGGAGCGCTCTGCCATCGTCCGTTTCAAGGCGAAGGTGGCAGAAGGCGAAGAGCAGTATTATTTCCTGGCATGGACCACCACGCCCTGGACCCTGCCCTCCAACCTGGCGCTCTGCGTGAATCCGTCCGAGACCTATGTGAAGGTGAAGGCCTGCGACGGTTATACCTACATCATGGCAAAGGCTCTTCTGGACACTGTCCTCGGAGGACTGACCGAAGAGAAGGATAAGGACGGAAATGCGAAATACGCTCCGCTTGCAGACGGCAAGGCATATCAGATCCTGGAGGAGTATGTAGGAAAGGATCTGGAAGGAAGAGAGTATGAATCTCTTTGGGATGCTGCGGCCATCAAGGCGGAAAAGCAGCATAAGAAGGCACATTTCATCGTGGCAGATGACTATGTAACCATGACCGACGGTACCGGTATCGTGCATATCGCACCGGCTTTCGGTGAGGATGACGGACGTGTGGGCCGGAAATATGATCTGCCCTTCGTACAGTTTGTAGAGGCTGACGGAACCATGTCCGCGGAGACTCCCTTTGCAGGACTGTTCGTAAAGGATGCAGACCCGAAGGTCCTGGTGGATCTGGATTCCCGGAACCTGCTCTTCTCCGCGCCGAAGTTTGAGCATGATTATCCCTTCTGCTGGAGATGCGACACACCGCTGATCTACTATGCACGTGAGTCCTGGTTCATCAAGATGACCGAGGTTTCCGATCGCATGGTTGCAAATAATGATACCGTAAACTGGATCCCCGAAGGTATCGGTAAGGGACGCTTCGGCGAATGGCTGAAGAACGTTCAGGACTGGGGTCTCTCCCGTGACCGTTACTGGGGAACACCGCTGAATATCTGGGAGTGCCCGGACTGCGGAAAGCGCGAGTCCGTCGGCAGTATCGCAGAGCTTCGTGAGAAGGGCGTGATGGAAGACGGTTCCGCCGTTCCGGAGGATATCGAGCTGCATCGTCCGTATGTGGATGGCGTGCTTCTTACCTGCCCGGACTGCGGGAAGAAGATGCACCGTGTGCCCGAGGTGATCGACTGTTGGTTTGATTCGGGAGCAATGCCCTTCGCGCAGTGGCATTATCCGTTTGAAAATGAGGACATCTTCAAGGAGAATTTCCCTGCGGACTTTATCAGTGAGGCCGTTGACCAGACCCGTGGATGGTTCTACAGTCTGATGGCCATTTCCACGCTGCTCTTTGATCAGGCACCTTACAAGAATGTCATTGTTCTGGGCCATGTTCAGGACAAGGACGGTCAGAAGATGAGCAAGTCCAAGGGAAATGCGGTAGATCCCATGGAGGCACTGGAGAAATACGGTGCAGACGCGATCCGCTGGTATTTCTATACCAATTCCGCTCCCTGGCTGCCCAACCGTTTCCATGAGAAGGCGGTAATCGAGGGACAGAGCAAGTTCATGGGCACGCTGTGGAACACCTATGCGTTCTACGTACTCTATGCAGAGATCGACCAGTTCAATCCGCTGGAGTATGAGCTGGATCCCGGCAGTCTGTCCGTGATGGACAAGTGGCTGCTCTCCAAACTGAATTCAGCCGTGAAGACATTTGATGAGAATCTTTCAAACTACCGGATCCCGGAGGCTGCAAAGGCTCTGGCAGAGTTTGTGGATGATATGAGTAACTGGTATGTACGCCGTTGCCGCGAGCGTTACTGGGTAAAGGGTATGCCCCAGGATAAGATCAATGCCTACATGACCCTTTACACCGCACTTGTGACCGTAAGCCAGGCAGCTGCGCCCATGGTACCGTTCATTACGGAGAACATTTATCAGAATCTGGTCCGGAATATCGACAGTGATGCCCCCATCAGTATCCACCTCTGTGATTTCCCGGAGGTTCAGGAGGAACTGATCGATACCGAACTGGAGCAGAAGATGGATGAGGTCCTGAAGACCGTAGTCTTCGGACGTGCTGCCAGAAATACCGCAAATGTGAAGAACCGCCAGCCGCTGTCCGCCATGTATGTAAAAGCACCGGAAACGCTGGATGACTTCTATACAGACATCATCAAAGATGAGCTGAATGTGAAGGCAGTGGAGTTCCGTGATGATGTGTCCGGTTTCACTTCCTACAGCTTCAAGCCGCAGCTGAAGACCGTGGGTCCGAAGTACGGCAAGCTGTTGAACGGTATCCGCAGTTACCTTTCGGAAACCGACGGAAGCAAACTGATGGAGGAGCTGAAGGGGAACGGCGCAATCCGCTTCGAGGTGAACGGTGAGCCGGTTGAACTGGCAGAGGAAGACCTGCTGATCGAAACCGCCCAGAGTGCGGATTTCGTCAGTGAGGGAGATAACACCGTGACCGTGGTTCTGGACGTTCGCATGACACCGGAACTGATCGAGGAAGGCTTCGTACGTGAGGTGATCTCCAAGGTACAGACCCAGCGTAAGGAAGCGGACTTCGAGGTGACGGACCGCATCACTCTATATATCTCCGGAAATGAGAAGCTGGCCGACATTGTGAAGAAGAATGAGGATCAGCTGAAGGGCGCGGTTCTTGCAACTGAGGTTGTATACGCCGACGCAGACAGCAGCGCCTATATCAAGGAGTGGGATATCAACAAGGAGCATGTGACTCTGGGTGTACAGAAGCTCGGATAACCATGTCATCCTGAGGGCGCCGCCAATGTCATCCTGAGGGCGCAGCCCGAAGGATCTTTAACCCGAAGGTTCATAAGATTTGCAGTTTCTTCGCTCCGGAGAAAGAACGGGACGGAGAGTGTAAATAAAACCGGTGTGACGTCGGATACCGTATATCCGGTACGACGTTGGATACCGTACATCCGATCAAAAGGAGGATACAAATATGAAGAAAGTCGCAGCATTTGACAAAGAGGGCTTCAAGAAAGAAGTCGAAAAGAATCTGAAGACCCTCTACCGGAAGAGTCTGGACGAGGCAACTCCTCAGATGCTCTTTCAGGCAGTCAGCTACGCAGTAAAGGACGATATCATCGAGAGATGGATCGCAACTCACAAGGTGTATAAGGAGCAGAAGGTTAAGAAGGTTTACTACCTGTCCATGGAGTTCCTGATGGGACGTGCCCTTGGAAATAACCTCCTGAATCTGGGTTACTACTCTGAGGTCAAGGAAGCCCTTGAGGAAATGGGACTGGATATCAACTTCATAGAAGATCAGGAGAGAGATCCTGCCCTCGGAAACGGTGGTCTCGGACGTCTTGCTGCCTGCTTCCTGGAGTCTCTTTCCACTCTTGGTTATCCGGCTTACGGATGCGGCATCCGTTATCGCTACGGTATGTTCCGTCAGGCGATCAAGGACGGATATCAGATCGAGGAACCGGATGACTGGCTTAAGAACGGTTACCCCTTCGAGGTAAAGCGTGCAGAGTATGCTGTAGAAGTTAAGTTCGGCGGTTACGTTCGTGTGGAGAACCGGGAAGGACGGAACCATTTCATCCAGGAAGGTTATCAGTCGGTACGTGCCGTACCGTACGATATGCCGGTTATCGGTTATGGCAACAATGTAGTTAATACACTTCGGATCTGGGATGCCGAGGCAATCCAGGAGTTCAACCTGAATTCCTTTGACAAGGGTGAATATGAGAAGGCTGTTGAGCAGTCCAATCTGGCCCGTACCATCGTAGAGGTTCTGTACCCCAACGATAATCACATTTCCGGTAAGGAGCTGCGACTGAAGCAGCAGTACTTCTTCATTTCCGCTTCACTGCAGCGTGCGATCCTGAAATTCAAGGAGACGGATAATGATCTGAAGGATCTGCCGGATCGTGTAACCTTCCAGCTGAACGATACACATCCGACCATGGCTGTAGCCGAGCTGATGCGTATTCTCATGGATGAGGAAGGACTTGAGTGGGATGAAGCATGGGAAATCACCACACATTGCTGTGCATATACCAATCATACCATCATGTCCGAGGCACTTGAGAAGTGGCCCATCGAGCTCTTCTCCCGTCTGCTTCCCCGTGTATATCAGATCGTTGAGGAGATCAACCGCCGTTTCGTTCTGAAGATCCAGGAGATGTATCCCGGAAATCAGGAGAAGATTCGCAAGATGGCGATCCTCTACGACGGACAGGTAAAGATGGCACATCTGGCTATCGCAGGCTCCTACTCCGTAAACGGTGTAGCACAGCTGCATACCGAGATCCTGAAGAAGAGAGAACTTAAGGACTTCTATGAAATGCGTCCGGAACAGTTCAATAACAAGACAAATGGTATCACCCAGCGTCGTTTCCTTGCTCATGCCAATCCGCTGCTTGCTCAGTGGCTGAATGAGAAGATCGGTGATGAGTGGATCACGGATCTGTCCAAGATCCACAAGCTGGCAACCTTTGTTGATGATCCGAAGTACCAGCAGGAGTTTATGAACATCAAGTTCCAGAATAAGCTTCGCCTGGCAGAGTACATCAAGGAGAACAACGGGATCGAAGTAGATCCTCACTCCATCTTCGATGTACAGATCAAGCGTCTGCATGAGTATAAGCGTCAGCTGCTGAATATCCTGCATGTAATGCATCTGTATGCGGAACTGAAGGAGAATCCGGGCTTTGATATATATCCGAGAACCTTCATCTTCGGTGCAAAGGCAGCTGCAGGCTACAAGCGTGCGAAGCTGACGATCAAGCTCATTAACTCCGTAGCGGATGTGATCAACAACGATCCTTCCATCAACGGAAAGATCAAGGTGGTCTTCATTGAGGATTACCGTGTATCAAATGCGGAGATCCTTGTTGCAGCGGCTGATGTATCCGAGCAGATCTCTACCGCGTCCAGAGAGGCTTCCGGTACAGGTAATATGAAGTTCATGCTGAACGGTGCACCGACTCTGGGCACCATGGACGGAGCAAATGTGGAGATCGTCGAAGAAGTCGGCGCCGAGAATGCATTTATCTTCGGTCTGTCTGCAGACGAGGTTATGCGTTACGAGCGTGAAGGCGGTTATAATCCGTGGGATGTATTCAACAGCAATCACAATGTGCGCCGTGTCCTGACACAGCTGATCAATGGTACCTACAGTGAGGATACAGAACTGTTCCGTGATCTGTATGATTCCCTGACGAAGGAAGATGTATACTTCATCCTGAAGGATTTCGATTCCTATGCAGAGGCACAGAGTCGTGTAGATCAGGCGTATCGTGATGAAAAAGGCTGGGCACGTATGGCGATGATGAATACGGCATGCGCAGGTAAGTTCTCTTCCGACCGTACCATCGAGGAGTATGTAAGGGATATCTGGCATCTGAAGAAGGTAACGGTTTCCCTGGATGCACCTGCACCGAAGAAGACAACACGTAAGAGCAAATAAGAAAAACCTGAGCAGATCAGGATAATATGAAATGACAGGGATTGCCGGGATGGGTTTCGGATCATGCGGATCATGCGGAGCCTGTCCCGGTTTTTGCCTGCCGGGCTCTTCCGGGAGCATGTGTGGCATGACAGGAGCGGGAGATGTAAGAGACCGATACGAACCCGGTTGCTGAGAGGAGTTTACGAATTATGATATATGATAAACTGGTTACGATCATGTCGGATCGCCTGAGTGTTTCTCCTCAGGAGATCACACCGGATACACTGTTCAAAGATGATCTGGCTGTGGATTCCCTTGATCTGTATGACCTGGTCATGGCATTGGAAGAAGAATTTAATGTGGAGATCTCTGCGGAGCGGATGAATGACGTGGAGCAGGTTTCAGATGTGATCAGAGTCCTGAAAGAGTTGGGAGTCGAGGATTGATCTATGTATTCATTTACGGAACGAATCAGATATACGGAGATTGACGAGAACAGAAATCTTTCGCTGACCTCCATCATTAATTTTATGCAGGACTGCTGTATCTATGAGGCAGAGGACGGAGGCATCGGGATCGACTGGCTGAAGGAGCACCATACGGCATGGATGCTGACAAGCTGGCAGGTAAAGATCCTTCGCAGGCCGGTATTCTGTGAACATGTTAAGATCACGACTTGGGCCTGCGGATTCCGGCATTTTCTGGGAAAGCGGAATTTTACCATTGAGAATTCCGAGACCGGAGAACTGCTGATCTATGCTTATTCCGAATGGGCTTATGTGAATACGGAAACCGGGAAGCCTGAGCGAAATGTGCCGGAGAAGGAGATTGAAGTATACGGGATCAGAGAACCGCTGGACCGGGAGTTCGAAAAGGGAAGGATCCCCGTCCCGGAGACGCTGGAAGCGGTAGCGCCCATCACGGTCACAGCGCTGCATCTGGATACGAATCATCATGTGAATAACGGGCAGTATGTCGCATTGGCATGCTCCGTGCTTCCGAAGGGGACTGCGTCCTTTACGGATTTCCGCTGTGAGGTTCGCCAGCAGTCGGTGCTGGGAGATATCCTGTTCCCTTATATCTCGGAGCAGGATGGTATCACGACCGTGGTTTTGAATGACCAGGAGGGAAAACCGAAGTTGATTGCGCGGTTCGCGAAAAATCAACCATGAACGAGAGACGATAGAAAAACCGTCATGGCATTGCCGTGACGGTTTTTTCTATCCTAAAGAGGAACGGGTACTGATTTAAAAGATTCTTCGTCGCTGCGCTCCTCAGAATGACACAGCTTGGACGGGTCAGCGTTGCGGGGGTCCGCCAGCCGGGGGTCCGCCAGCCGGAGGTCCGCCAACCGGAGGTCCGCCAACCGGAGGTCCGCCAACCGGGGGTCCGCCAGCCGGGGGTCCGCCAACCGGAGGTCCGCCAACCGGAGGTCCGCCAACCGGAGGTCCGCCCAGTCCGACGGCGCGAACTACCAGCGGAGAGATGATCACGGCGACCACATAACTGACAAGGATAGCGATCCAAAGTGTGGAGATCCAGTTGCTGAACCACATTTTCATAAGCGGCGGTTTATTCGGATCCATGTTCTTTCCATAGGAGGTCGCGATCCCGATGAAGCTGCAGACGGCACCCACGACGATCGAGTTGATCACTGCAAAGGGAATGCTGTTCAGCAGAGTGAATTTCAGGGAGGGCGGGTAGGCACCGCATTTTGCTGACAGGGCGCGTCCTATCTTCCCCATGGGAATGATAAAAGCGACGATCACCCCGACAGTGATGGATTCCAGCAGGGTGGTAAGATAGGTGATCGGTGCGGGGGGCATGTTCTCCAACATTTTCGGATCTGCATTGTTTCGCGTGATAAATGCGAAAAGGATTCCCATCACTATGGACATACATATCGCCATGATAAGATTCACACGACGTTCTTTCTTTTTTATCTCCTTCTCCATATCCTTCTCCTTTTTCGAATTGTTTCCCCATATTCCCATTGTATCAATTCCGGTTCTGTTTATCAATAGAGACCGTGAAGAGGGGTGTAAAGAAATGACCTAAAATTCATGTTTTGACGATGGGTGCTCTTGTTGTTTCGGATATACCTGTGTTATAATATAAAGACAACGCTGAAAGCGGGAGGAGAAGGCAATGAGATTATTCAGTAAGATACGCGACAGAGGCGTCTCCATGCGGTTTCTGAATTACATCATTATCGGGATAGCCATCGTGCTGTCTGTTTTGCTGTACCTCGTTGTTACAAAAACGAATTCCATATATCAGGAGACACATGAGATAACGCAGAATCTGATCAGGATCCGGGAGGATTCGGATGATGTGATGGAGGCATCCGATTATCTGACGGAACAGATCCGTTCATTTGCGGTGACCGGAGGACGCATCTATCTGGATAATTATTTTAAAGAGGTGAAGGTGACCAAACGACGGGATAATGCATTGGAGAAGCTGAAAAAACTCAGTGAGGATACCACCGCCGTACAGGAACTTGAAAGTGCGATCCATGACTCGCAGACATTGGAGGAACAGGAATATTATTCCGCCCGTATGACGATAGAGGGGTATGGATACGATGTCTCGACATTTGATGAAACGATCCGGAAATATGAACTGAAGGAAGAGGATCGGAAGCTGTCTGCTGAAGAGAAGAAAATAAAGGCCATCGGACTTCTCTTTAACGATGAATATCAGAAAAAAAAGGAAACGATCCATTCCCATACGAAGAAATGCCTGAACCGGCTGTTGGAGGCTGTAAAGGAAACACAGAATGAAGAGGCATCGAAGCTTCGTAAATTTGTGTTCCTGGGACATCTTCTGTCGATCTTCCTTTTGATCACCATGCTTCTGATCGTACTTTTTGCCTCTGTTTTTATCATAAGTCCGATGCTGAAGGCAGTTGCCTTGATCCGGGATGAGAAGGAGGTTCCGTTAAAGGGCGTATATGAGATGCGATTCCTGGCGAAGACCTATAATCTGATGTACAATACGCACATCCAGAGTAAGAAGCAGTTGAATTTTGAAGCCAATCACGATAAGCTGACCGGACTTTATAACAGGAGAGGATATGATTATCTTCTGAAGAATACGGATCTTGAGACCAGTGCGCTGATGATCATCGATCTGGATAAGTTCAAGGAGATCAATGATCATTACGGGCATGAGATGGGAGATAAGGTGCTGAAGAAGGTCGGCGATGCGATCTTCAGTACGTTCCGTTCCGATGATTATGTCTGCCGGATCGGCGGCGATGAATTTGCGGTCATTATGATCCACCTGGGCCCGTCACTGATCGATCTGGTGAAGATAAAGTATGAGACCATGTCCGCAAAACTTCAGGATGGATCGGATGGGGTGCCTCCGGTGACCATCAGTGCCGGTGTGGCCTTCGGTGAATACAGGATCGGAGCCTCCGCTTTATTCAAGAATGCCGACCGGGCACTCTATTCTTCCAAGGAGGCGGGAAGGAATACCCTTCGTTTCCATAAATACTCGTAAGTAACCCTGCGGGATGAGAGCCGATCATTCCGCGGGTTTTCTTCTTTCTACAGTAGGAAGGAGCATGTGATCTCTTGTCAAAGAAGAGGAAGAAAGCAGCAGAGCATAGATGAAGTTGATCGGAGTGAAGCATGTTCCATAGTTTTCCGGGGAAAGTAATTGCTCAGTGAGGAAAGGAGATACAAATGGATATTACCAAGATCGTTATCACAGGCGGACCCTGTGCCGGAAAGTCTACAGCTATGAGTTGGATTCAAAATGCCTTTACGCAGATGGGATACACAGTCCTTTTTATTCCGGAAACGGCGACTGAACTGATCACAGGCGGTGTTGCACCTTGGACATGCAGGACCAACAGTGATTTTCAGAAGTGCCAGCTCAGGTTACAGTTTGACAAAGAAGCGGCCTTTACTCAGGCGGCAAATACGATGGATTCTTCAAAGGTGCTGATAGTATGTGATCGCGGGGCACTGGATAATAAAGCATATATGGATGATCTTGAATTTGCCCGTGTGCTGGAATATCTTGATACAAACGAGATAGAACTAAGGGATAATTATGATGCCGTATTCCATCTCGTTACTGCTGCAAAGGGAGCGGAAGAATTCTACACAACAGAGAATAATTCAGCAAGGACCGAAACGGTTGAAGCAGCGGCTGCCCTTGATGACAGGCTGATCTCCGCGTGGACAGGACATCCACATCTGCGGATCATTGATAATTCTTTGGATTTTGAAGCCAAGATGAAGCGGCTGATCGCAGAGATCTCCTCATTCCTCGGAGAGCCGGAACCATTTGAGATTGAACGAAAGTTCCTGATAGAATATCCCGACATCAGATGGCTGGAGTCTTTGCCAAACTGTCAGCGGGTGGAGATCATTCAAACGTATCTGAGATCCGGTGATGCAGAAGAGGTTCGGGTCCGTCAGAGGGGATGTGACGGTCATTATATTTATTTCCAGACAACTAAGCGAAATGTCAGTGATATAAAGAGAGTTGAGATCGAGAGCAGGCTTTCGGAGAAGGAATATGTAAGACTACTCATGAATGCGGATACTACAAAAAGACAGATACGAAAGGATCGTTACTGTCTTACATTTGAGAATCAGTATTTTGAGATCGATGTATATCCTTTCTGGAAGGATAAGGCCATCGCCGAGATAGAACTCAGCTGTGAGGATGCGGAAATTACATTCCCGGAGCAGATTAAGGTAATAAAGGAAGTGACGGGCGACAGGAGTTACAGGAACGCTTCCCTTGCAAAACTATGAAAACCGCATGCTGACGGAACAGAACGCTCCCTGCGCAGTGCCCGGGGAGAGTTTATCCTCTCTCAGCAAGAAGACCCTCTCCTCTAAGGTGGGGGATGAATTGCGCACAAATTTGCTGAATGTTCACATGACAATTACATGAAAATGTGCTATAATATAATCAGTCGAATTATTCTATAGAGGTATAATATATATGGATTTAGACAACAATGCACATTCAGTATTTTTGCTTCACTATCATCTTGTTATGGTTGTAAAGTATCGGAGAAGAGTTTTCAATAAATCAATATCAAACAGGGCGAAAGAGATATTTGAGTATATCGCTCCCCGATATAACATTTCCCTTG
>CACYMQ010000028.1 GCA_902775555.1 uncultured Lachnospiraceae bacterium
GTCTCAGGTCGTATTCGCGTCTAAGCTTCTGTATCTTCTCTGCCGCAGGGATTCTCTCGTCAAAAAGATCTGTCAGGAATCGGATCAATTCATTCCCGGTGCCCTCGGTATCGTGTCTCTTGCTGACAGAGTCCCCTTACAGATACTTCCGTACCTCATCCTTGGTCACATTCCGGTAGTCCTCATTCTCGGTCACCGCGGAATAAAGCGATTCAAAATCCCGGATATAGCGTTTCAGACTGCACACCAAAGCCTTCAGGCCTTTCTCTATCCCTTTCTCCATCCCTCTCTCTATCCCTATTTCAATTCCTCTGTTCTCTATTGCCGTCGCATAATTGCACATCTCACTAACCTCCTTCTCTACTGCTTTCGTCAGTCTCAGGTCGTATTCGCGTCTAAGCTTCTGTATCTTCTCTGCCGCAGGGATTGATATTGATGATCACCGCATTCAGAATATCGTATCTGGGTGTATCGTCGTTTCTCCCATACAGGAAGGATCTCTGCAGGGAATACCGTTCAATCGAATTCGCCCGCTTCTGCGCCGTCTCCGTACAGATCCAGATGGAGTATACCTTCTTGATATTTCCGTACTTCACCGGATCATCACTATCTGTCGTAAACTCCACACCCTGCTGAGCAGAAATCATCCTGCAGCAGTAAAACAGCGCCCGCAGGGAGATATCATACCCCGGCTTATCCTCGTTCTGCCCCTCCACATTAATGAGTAGCTTTAACCACCCCTGAGGGTGCATGCGCTTTTCCTCCTTCGGAGACTCCGGCTGATCACGTCCCCGAGCTTCTTCCGGACCATTTCCGACAAATGAATCCGTCGAACGCCTCCCATCAGGCGGAAGCATAAGATATGTACGGATATCATACTTATTCAGCCCCTCGGCATACAGATGACTCTCCGTACCAAGCCCGTCGATCCGCTCTCCCCGCCCCTCGGCATACAGGTAACTCTCCGTACCAAGCCCGTCGATCCGCTCTCCTGCATTTGACAATCCGCTGTCCACATAGACCTGGCTGATCAGCACATTCCCTTCGATCGATGCCTCGATCTCATCCAGATCCATATCCCTGCACTCAGATACGACTTCCTTGAATATCCAGGCCAGAAGGGGCTTATACGCCAGGATATTCTTGACATTCTGATCCAGCCGGGCCTTGTCCGGATCCACAACTGCAACACTTCTCCCAAGTTCCGATAAAATCTCCATCTCCAAAATGGCTCCTTTCTCTTCTTCGCCTCTTCGGGAGTCATTTGCCATATGATGGGAGCACTTCATCCTTCGAATATTCCTCTCACCACCTATCATACACAATGCCGCGGGGTTTATCAATCAGAAAAATGTGCAGGATCCTTGCGCAAAAAGCATCCGAAGAGCGATCTGCGAATGCTATCATTTCAGTGAAATATCATGTTGTAAAAATGACTGTCAGCCTTTTTTCCGTCTCCCGGCTTCCTGTGATGCGGATGAACCCTGCATTCAGGATATTCGCCCCGGGCATAGGCCTTACTTTCCTGCCTCGCCCAGATAAGCTTCCAGCGTAATCCCCTTATCCATGATCTCCTTTGCAAGCGCAGGGTCATTGATATAACGGAAATGCCAGGGTTCATAGCTGTAACCGGTTTCTGCATCCTTGCCGTCAAGATAGCGAAGGATGAAGCCGTATTTCGCAAGCTTTGCATACATGCAACTGCAGTTAATAGAAAAACAAATCTTATAGTTAACGTGTTATACAACGTATACCCTGAATAGCCATACAATACGGAATAAGGAACTCGCATCATAAATAAATACATTTCTCCACTTAACACTATTAGTACAGATAACGCACTAAAATGCGTCTTGAAGAGAGACTGCATATCATAGTCGCTTGACAAAACAAGTAAAGACCAGTAAAATAATTTCAAACCAGTAAAGACCAGTAAACAGTTTTCAACCAGTAAAAGAATTAGTGTATCCAAAAGGGAAGGGAGGCACACATGAAGAATCCATATACCCTTCTGTTCGGCCGCGAACCGGAACAATACATCCAAAGACGCGCAGAAGCTGAGGAAATCATTCAGAACTTCACTTACGATAATCCTACCGAGCAGGTTTATATGATCACTGGTGTCAGAGGTTCCGGGAAGACTGTATTTATGACCGAAATCTCAAACCATCTAAAAAAAGAAAATGATTGGATCGTCGTCGAGTTAAGCTCCGAATCCAATCTTCTTCAGGATCTTGCATCATTGTTAGCCAGCGAGAATTCCCGTGCCGAACTATTTAAGAAGGCAAAGATCAACTTGTCCTTCTGGGGTTTTGGATTGGAAGTGGCGCAGACTGCTCCCATCACTAACCTCCAACTTGCCATCACAAAGATGCTGGAAACATTGAAAAAGAATAAGAAGAAAGTTCTGATCACAATCGACGAAGTAATAAGCAACAAGTCCATGAAGGAATTCGTAAGTGCCTTCCAGATTTTCATTCGTCAGGAACTTCCCGTGTGTCTTCTGATGACCGGCCTCTATAAAAATATCGACGAGCTCCAAAATGAGAAGAATCTCACATTTCTGCACAGAACTCCCAAGATTTATCTAGCTCCACTCAACAGCATGGAGATTGCTGACAACTATCAGGAAAATCTCAAGATCAATGCAGAGGATGCTGCGGAAATGTCACGTCTTACCAAAGGGTATTCCTTCGCATTTCAGGTACTGGGATACTTTGCCTGGGAAAAGAATGGCGATTTCCGCCAGGTGATCACCAAATACAAGCGTTATGTTTCCGAGTACTCCTATGATAAGATCTGGGCAGAACTATCCGCCAAAGACCGGGAGATTCTCTACGGCATCGCAACAACACCCTCCGGCAAAATAGCAGACATCCGGAAAACCCTTGACATCACCACCAACGAATTCAACCCCTACCGAAAGAGATTGATCCGGAAGGGGTTGATCGATGGGGAACAGTATGGTTATGTAAAACTGGTCTACTCTGTCCGACGGGGCTGTCCATATCCACAGGTAACCTACAGGTACTTCCTTACCTCTTCCCTGGTTACATTTCTGTAGTCTTCATTCTCGATCACGGCGGAATATAAGGTTTCAAAATCCTCGATATATTTCTTCAAACTGCGAACCAGTGCCTTAAGGCCTTTTTCTATGCCTCGGTTCTCTATCGCTGTTGCATAATTACACATCTCGTCCACCTCCTTCTCCACATCCCTTGTGAGCTTCAAGTTATATTCAGTCGTTAATCTATGAATCTTCTCTCCCGCGGAGATTCGCTCATCGAAGAGATCCGTGAGCAATCGGATCAATTCATTCTTCGCATCCCCGGTATCATGTTTCTTGCTGATATTGATGATCACCGCATTCATGATGTCATATCTTGGCATATCCGGATTCTCTCCATAGAGAAACGATCTCTGCAGGGAATACTTCTCGATTGAATTTGCCCGCTTCTGCGCCGTCTCCGTGCAGATCCATATGGAATACACCTTCTTGATATTTCCGTATTTCACGGGATCATCGCTATCTGTAGTGAACTCCACACCCTGCTGAGCTGAGATCATTCTGCAACAATAAAATAGCGACCGAAGTGAAATGTCATATCCCGGTTTGTCCTCATTCTGTCCTTCCACATTAATGAGAAGCTTCAAATATCCCGGCGATCGCAACTGTTCCGATTCGTGCCGAGGATCCGATCTATCACACTCTGAGATCGTTTCGGAAGCTTTTCCGGTAGATATATCCTCTATACCACCCCCTGAGGTCGGTATCAACAAATAGGTCCGGATATCATACTTATCCAGTCCCTCTGAATTCAGATAGGCCTCTGTACTAAGCCCGTCGATCCGCTCTCCTGCATTCGACAGACCACCATCTACATAGACCCTGCCGATGAGGACATTTCCTTCTATTGAGGCCTCGATCTCATCCGGGCTCATCCCCCGGCATTCTGACACGACTTCTTTGAATATCCGCGCCAGGAGTGGTTTATACGCCAGAATGTTCTTCACATTCTGATCCAGATGAACCTTGTCCGGATCTACAACTGCAATACTCTTTCCCAGTTCCGATAACATCTTCATTTCGGCAAGCGACTCCTTTTCTATTATTCGCCTCTTCGGGAGTCATGCCCTTGATGATATTCGATTCCATCCTGTCTATCATCACAAACAATCATACACAAACCACCACGGATTATCAATCAGAAAAATGTGCAGAATCCTTGCGTGCTTATTAAACCCCGCATCGCAAAAACAGCATCCATCAATCACAACCTTTCGGATACGGGAACCGAATAATAAGCCCAGATTTACTACTATGAAAAATGGGAGTTGATGTACCTGACATCAACTCCCACTTTTACTATGATTTACATATCATCGATTTTCAATCAATTACGGAGTATATCCATCTCCCTCAACCTGGAATTTGGTTAACGTGGTGGTAGGAAGAGCATCTCCTGATACCGACTTCTTTGTTCCCTGCGGGCATACAGTCCAGTTACCTGTTGTGCTGTCCCAATATGCATCATATTCACCTTCGTGATACATAAACGCATTGATTATACAAGCCTTCTTGCTCCACGGTGTAGAATCATCAATCTTCTCCTGCTGATATCCGATACTAACTTCAAACGCAACCTGAATATCTGTTAATGTCTGAATGCCACCCGCTGTAACAGCACCATCTCTCTTAGTCTTAGTTGCTGTAAGATTCTTTCCATAAAATTCTGTTGCCTTTGCCTGCGCTGCAACATATGCAGCCTCAGCATTTGTAGTAATCTGTTTCTCACGTGCCTTGTCGATGTAACCCAGCAGAGCCGGTACAAGGATAGCTGCCAAGATCGCCAGGATAACCAGTACGACGATCAACTCAACGAGTGTAAAACCTTTATCATTTCTTCTTTTCTTCATAAGATGTTCCTCCTTCATATAATTTTTCCATTTAATGCAACTCTCTCATGAATCATGTACTTATTGTAGCACATTCACGAAAGTTTGCAAGCAGTTATGTAAACTAATCCGTCAAATCTGTCATCTGAACAATAGTTTACAAAATTTCTTGTGCACTTTTCACAAAATATGTGTTTTAACTGTGTTATCCATGTGTTTTCTCTATGTTTTCACCGAACAAACAATCGATTTTTGTTGAAAAATGCACTCCTACACCCCCAAATAGATACGAAAAACCATCTCCTTTCCTTTAGAAATCATATTTATTTCACATTTTAAGATCCTTCGTCGCGCTTTGCGTTCCTCAGGATGACATGAAATTCAAACTTTACGCCCCTCAGTATGACATGAAATTCAAGAAATATAACATAAGAATGGTCATAACATCAATTTTTAATCGTAATATGCCACCTTAACCAGTTCTTCGACTGTAGTCATACCTTCTTCGATCAGTTCCATGCAGCTCTCTTTCAGAGTCAGCATCCCCAGCTGGTTCCGTGCATATTCCTTGATCTCCTCGGAGGATGCATTGTCCGTGATCAGCTTCCGGACAGGCTTGTCGATGGGAAGGATCTCATGGATCGAGATACGGCCGCGATAACCGGTACCATTGCACTTCTTACAACCCACCTTATGCTTTACCCGCTCCAGGGGTCTTCCGATGATACGAAGCTCTTCATCTGTCGGAATTCCCCACTCACCGCAGTCCGGGCAGATCTTCCGCACAAGACGTTGAGCGATAATACCGACAAGGGAGTTTGCCAGCATATAGGATTCGATTCCCATATCGATAAGACGGGTAACCGAAGAAGCGGCATCATTTGTATGTAACGTGGAAAGAACGAAGTGACCGGTGATAGCCGCACGGACTGCAATGGATGCGGTCTCCGCATCACGGGTCTCCCCAAGCATGATGATATCCGGATCCTGACGAAGCAGAGCACGAAGTCCTACCTCGAAGGTAAGTCCGGCGGTAGGATTTACCTGCATCTGATTCAGTTTTGGAAGGTTCTTCTCCACTGGGTCTTCGATCGTAGAGATATTTACCGCTCTCTGCGATAATTCAGACAGGATCATATAAAGGGTTGTCGATTTACCGGAACCCGTCGGACCGGTTACATATACGATTCCGTTCGGTGAACGAAGCATGGAACTAACAAGCTGATAATTACGGTCATTCATACCGAAGGTTCCGCTATGGTCTATCGTAGCAGCTGAAGCCAGAAGACGAAGTACCGCTTTCTCACCAAATACGGTGGGAATGACAGATACACGGACGTTGATGGGTGTACCTTCAACCGTGGTCTTGAAATGACCGTCCTGAGGGATACGGCGTTCTGCAATATCCAGATCTCCGACAATCTTTACACGGGCGATCAGGGAGTTATGGATATTCTTCGGAAGTGTCATAAAATCTACGATGACGCCATCCATACGCATACGGATGGATGTATGCTTTTCAAACGGCTCGATATGGATATCCGATACATTGGAATTATAGGCACGCACCACGAGCGAATTCAACAGGTTGATGATAGGCGTATCGTCATCTGCATCCTCTACATTGATCTCAATCTCGTCCTCTTCTGCCAGGGAGGATTTAGAAGCTTTATCCGCCGCTTTCTTTGCAGAAACTTCTGAATAATAATAGTTAATCGCATTATCCAGCGGCTGCTTTTCCGTCAGCTCCAGAACCAGGTCCGTACCGGTAACCTGGCGGATATCCTCTATTCCATAGAAGTTCAGCGGATCGTTTGTCAGGACGTAAAGCACACCGTCCTCGATCCGGTAGGCCATCATACCATACTTTTCCGCCAATGGCTGTGGGATTGTCTCCACGGCATTGATATCAACCGTAAGATCGCTGATATTCACCACATTATACTGAAGCCTTCGACCCAACGCCTCCAACATCTGACGCTCAGTGATGATATTCATCTCGATCAAAGCACCACCAAGACGGACACCCTCATGTGTCTTCTGATACTCGATGGCCGCCCCGATATCATCATCGGTTACGTAGCCGAATTCCTTCAGCACATCACCGATTCGAATGTTCTTATTTGATCTTGCCTCCATAGATGCCTTCTCCCCTATATCTCACTCATTATTCTCCCATAAGCAGGGATTCCGGAGTTTCAGTTTCCTGCCCCTCTGAACCCGTTTCCTCCGATGTACCTTCCTTCTGCTCTCCATCAGCCGCAACAGCACTGGTATCACACATATAAATCTCCACACGCACAGTAAGAGACTTTCGAATGGTGGTATCCTGCTGGAGCTGTTCCGGAGTGACACCATCGCCTTCCGCTTCAGCAGTCGATGTTCCTGAGGAAACAGCGGAAGAAATGATATTCCCATTTGCATCACGCACCACATAATTCCGGTACTCCCCCCAAGTGTATCCGGTAAGTAATACCGTTTTATCCAGGCTCTCAACGTCCGAAAGAAAACCCTCTAAAGCACCGATTTCTCCTCCAACAGTGATAGTAACCGGCACTGCAAAGATTTCCGTGTTCGGCTGATAGCCACCCTCTTCCGCTCCGTTAATTGCCTCCATTAACTCAGAAGTAGCTTTTGAGGATGTATCCGAACCAGAAGTACCCGCTGATTTTTCCGAATCATCCCCTTTCTCCGAGGAGACTTCCGTTTTCTTTTTCTTGCTGTTCTTTTCCTGTTCTTCCTCTTTCTTCTTTTCCGCTTCGTATTGAGCTTTCAACTCCTTCTGACTCTGATACAACGCTGAATTTACATATGCTATCCTTTCCGTCGGGGTCGTTGACGGAGTAAACTTCAACTCATAAACATTCAGATTTCTCTTTGTAGCAAGATCTGTAAACATCCGATCAATCTCAGCACTGTTTAATATTTGATAAAACTCATCCTTAACTGTCGCTAATTTCGTTTCATAATCTTCAGCCTGCATTTCAATCAATGCAGTATTGGATATCTTCATCTTATTTATCTTTTGCGTCTCTTCTTCCTTCTCGATCTTCGTCTCCAGATCTCCATATGCTTTCAACTGGGGAATAATCCCCCAATACCCGATGGCCACAATGATCACACCAATCAGCATTCCGACCAGAAGTTTTTTGTCTTTCTCTGTCATATTCGTTTTCATAGACAAATTCCCCCTTTACTCTGTCGTTCTGCCGGCCGATTCCGCCAATGTACATTCAACATGGATATTGTATACTCCTTCTTTATTATCGTAAATATAACCGGTGTGATCCACCTTCATGAATACCTTTTGCTGCAACAACCGATCGATATAGAGATAAATATCATTGACATCCGCTGATGTCGCTGTAAAACCTACGCTACCCGTCTCCGCATCAAAGCTGCTCATTTCAATCGTCGCATATCCCTTTGCCGCATCCTCCAGGATCTTAATGATATCCTCATTACAGAGCGGATAAGATTTTACCGATTCCGATACGAAAAGGATTGCGTTATACTTGGCTAGCATGCTGTCACGCTTTGCGACAGCCTCATCATAGGCCATCACCTGCATTTTCGTGGTCGGCTTATTATTATAGTCGTGTAGTTCATTATACTTGGAGTCACGGATCAGGCGAAGTGTCAATGCAATACCAAACCCAACTGCCATGACAATGAAAGTCGTAATAACGGAAACGATTCTGCCCTTGGCCTTCGGATCGATGACCGGTTTTTCCTCGTCTTTTGCATTAAAGTACGTCAGAAAATTACTGGATTTTCCCTGGTCAAAAAGGCCGGACACAGCAAAAAGCGCCATCTGCGCCTGTTGCTCAAGCTCCGGACTAGATCCGATACCGGTATTGATCATTTCTACCGGCGCGTTGATCCCACGATCCGCTACAGCGCCCTGATATAATGGCAGATTCTGCCCGGCGGTTCCGGCGATCAGAACCTTCTCAATGGGCGATGTAATCTTTTGCGCTCCCATAAACTGTTCCATCTGGTTCAGAGACCTGGCCAGGTCGTCCAGATAGGCCTCAGTTCCCGGTTCATTGAAGCAGCGAATTGAGTTATAGTATTTGAATTCTCCATCTGCAAAAAGCACATTGGAAACCAGATTTCCGTTGATGATCTGAAGGACAAAGGTCCTTGCCTGCTTCAGGATCGTCTGACCAGCATAACCGATGATGGAACTCTCTCCGGAGATAATACCCTTCAGGCTGATCCCCATATCCTCAAATAGTTGGATAAATTCCTTCAACTGATCCTTTGGCGCCATCTCTGCATAGAGATTACGGACTCTCGTCTTCCGATCCACGCTCATCAGAGCATAGGACAAGGTATTGTCCGCATCATCTCTTTGCATGTCTGCAAATTCTCGCATGATGAATCCCAGCGTCTTCTTCTCATTCAGCATAGGAACGGAAAGACTCTTGCCGGCGATCTTATTACTGTTCAGCACCAGGTAAACATCCTTCTTCGGGAAATTATTTGCTTCCCAGAAGCTTCTCACATGTGCTCCCAAAGCTTCCGCATCCATGATAATTCCGTTGATGATGCTCCCCTCAGGAGCAAGAGTCGTATAGACTGCCTTCAGAGAACCTCGTTTTCCACGGGTTCCTATCGCGAACTGTATGATCTGGTTAGAAAAATACACGCTTACACTCATATACTTGTTCCTCTCTCTGTTAATGAATCCTCGTCAGATCTACTTATGCTTGGTATGTAACGATTAATTTCCCTGATCTGCAATGGATTGATAAGAACCATAAATCGGCGAAATAACTGCGATCATGATAAATCCGACCATTACTGCCATGATCACGATCATTAAGGGTTCGATCATGGAAACCAACTTGCCAATCGCAAGTTCGGAATCGTACTCCATCTGGTCTGCTATAGAATTCAGCATATTATCCAATGCACCGGTTTCTTCACCAACAGAAACAGAAGAAGGAAGCTTCTTCACAAAACCATCGATGCCGGCCAATCCCTCAGAGAGCGGCTTACCCGCGCGGATATCTGCGATCATCTGATCAAATTGGCTTTCTATATAGGTGTTCCCTATGGTTGTCTTTGCAATCTGTAAACAGGTCACGATGGGAATACCAGCGCTGTACATACTTGCAAGAGTTCTGGCAAAACGCGCGGTGTACACGATTTTTCGAAGTTTACCGATCTTGGGGAGATGAATCTCCATCTTGTCCAGGAATAATCGAACTTTCGGAAGAGAAGATACAACCTTCCAAACCATGAAAATGATCACAACCGCAAAGATCAGGATATACCATTTATTTGCTACAAAATCAGAGATGCCCATCAGGAGTTCCGTAGCCGCCGGAAGCGTATCCATCTGAGCGAACATCCCCTCAAACTGAGGAAGTACAAATCCCATGATGATAATGAGCACGACCACGATGAGGCCCATCAGGATCTTGGGATAGGTCATGGAGCTCTTCACCTTCTGCTTCAGGCGGTATTCCTTGCTGTAGTATTCCGCCATATTCAGCGCGGTCGCGTCCAGATTTCCGCTATTCTCAGAGCTACGGAGCATATTGATAAAGAGACTGGGGAAAACTCCGCCCTGTTCCTCCATCGCATCCGACAGTGTCATGCCTGAACGGACACTCCTTAATATCTCAGTATATAGTTTTCTGTCCCCTTCCTTGATGGACTCATCTTCGGACATGATCTGCAGTGCCTTCACCAAGGTAACACCCGCAGAAAGAAGGCGTCCTAAATTCCGGGAAAACTCAGAGACCTGATCTTCCTTTAGTCTTTTGAAGTTGACCTTAGTCCCGGTTTCCTCTTTTGCTTCAACCAGAAGAAGGCCATCCGACTTCAGCTTCCCCTGCAGGTCTGCCTCGTCCTGAGCCTTAAGAGATCCGGATACTACCCGTCCATCTTCATTTTGGGCTTTGTACCGATAGTTTAGTGCCATAGCCTTTCCTTCCCTGATTCTTTTTCTTTCATACCAAAACCGTCAGCTCATGATTTGTTCTGACGAAAAGATGATCCCCTGATTTTGTCATATACAATATATAATACCACCGTTAGCACTCCGGATGCAAGAAAAGCAAGCAGAGCAGGCCATTTTATCCCAAACAAAAGCGTCCACAGAACTGCGAAGATTCCTCCCAGCATTTCCACTATTGTATAGCGTGCTGACACCCGCGCCCCGCAATATCTGCACTTCCCCCGGAGGGAGACCCAGGACAGGATCGGGACCATGTCCCGCATCGTCAACTCATGTCCGCAAGTCGTACATTTTGAATGCCCAAGTGTAAACTGGATATGACGCGGGAGGCGATAGATGATCACATTCAGGAAGGAGAATATGCTGGCACCTATGGCGAAAAAAACGATTTCTATCACCGTTCTTGCTAGAATAATGGAAATAGTAAGCCAGTCCATACGTTCCTCCATAGCGGTTTCAGACAGCCTTACGCGATTCACGTCGGATCCTCTCACATACGCCTTTTCCCGCTGATATCAGTCGTCACTCCCCGTCCACGATCACATCATCATCGTCAAAATGATATACATTAAAGCGATAGTCTACATCCCAGTATATGGCTTCTCCTTTTAACTGGAAGGTCACAAAATAATGGCCTTTCTCATACGTCATGCCCGTGATCTCATGCTTCACCGGATCATAACCGGTGATGCAATACTCCCCTCCGGGGGTAAAGATCCTCTCTACCAACGTATCCACGCCATCCTCTATTCCATTTAAATTTGAGGGATTAAATACAGATTTTCCTTTTGCGTACATTTCTATGTCCGCGGACCGGAGTGCCATGCGGGTATTCTTAGCTTCACGCAAAACTTCCTTCGCATCTGACCTGATTTTAAACACAGTAAAGATGACCGCACCGATGACCAATGCCGCCAAGATGATCCCAACGATTTTAAGAATTTTCTGCCGTCTTTGCCTGGACTGCAGTTCCTGTTCCTTATTCATACTGTTCCCCACTGTTTTCACCTTCTATATTATAGTGTTTATCTCGTGCCTTGTACAAACCGCACGTCTATATGCTTCTAACCTCCCAACTAATTTCCACTGCCACCGGATCCCGTCCCACCGGATCCAGGCGAATTATACATTTTAATAAATCTATAGAAGTAGTAATCTCCATACTTCTCACTATGCATTTCCATCAAAACTAATACTACGTCATCATTATACTCAGACAAATCAATTCCTGCCAAACCATACTTAGCTGCCAGAGAACTATCTATCGAATCCCCTCCTCTGTAGAACCTCAGTCCCTTAACAGCAAATCCATTGTACACAGAATCATCAAAATACCAGTTACTCTCGTTTCTATGATTCTCATCGCCCGGATTTCCAATTTCATAATAATAAATCTCCAGTTTATTGTTATTATCATTCCGTCGAATGATTATATGCGTGTCCGTCTTATCACATAAGTCAATAGATAAATGATCTGCCGCAATCGACGGATATAATGACGGATCAGTCGGGAACTCAGCCCCATCCACTTCCGATACTATTTTTTCAAGGACAATATCTGCAACTTCTCTGGAGTAAACCTCACCCTTGGTTGTGTAATATGTCGATGTAATATTGGAAATAAGAACCGCAGCACATGCCATAAAGAATCCGAGCAAAGCAAAACAAGCGATCATCTCCACCAGTGTTGTGCCTCGATCGTTTCTTCTTTTCAAACGTTTTAAATTAATGGTTCTTTTCTTTCCCATCAAGCTTGTACTCCATTTGTCCTACTTAATTTCCTGAGCCATTCCCTGAACCATTTCCTGCTCCGGAAGACACGCTTTTATAATAACTAAACATAATCACCTTTGGTATCACAAGGTTTTCTTCATCGATAATCGAATCCGTACTGACATACGCTTTTCCATCAATATTGGGAATCGTTATGGACGTTGAATACTTCGTACGGTCTACACCCGACGACTCACCGCCCACAAGAAGATTCTCATTTTTCGTCGTATCAGACAGTTTCAATGAAAACATAGGCAAGTGATCGGTTGCTCTCTTCCCAATATAGTTATATACTTCAATATCCGAAGAAGGATTCGTTTTATAAATCTCAGAATTAAACGAGGATTGCAGGTTTGAAGTGTCGACAGCCCGCATTCGAAGGTTCATGGAAAGCCGAACCATGCCGTAGAGCATAAGCATCACTGTCGTCAATATCGCAAACGCCACCAAAGACTCCACCAATGTCGTTCCTCTGTTATCCATCAGCTTTCGTTTTTTCTTTTTGATACGTGTTGTCTTCATACCGTTCTCCTATTGCTCCACCAGTTCCCATTTCCAAAACTCATCCGGATAAGATTCAGTCTCATAAGAAAATGCACACGGATTCACCATATCCTTCTTTCCAGCCTCCTTCATAGCCACCTGTCTGGCTACATCTTCTTCGGAGTCCCCATAACTGAGGATGGACAGTTTATACTCTTTTCTAGCTGTATATGACTGATTTGCCGCTTCACAGGTAACCTCAACGGTCAACAGAGCGTTGCTCACCGGCTTATTCCCCGCCTGGGGATCATCCTTGTTTTCAACCGGCAGCTCCCAATATATGCAAACCTCTGTTTTCGCAGGAAGCCCCTCAACATGATCGACCGAAACCGTGCTTTCAACTCCGCCCTCCCCAGTTGTCACCACCGGATTACCATTCTCATCAGAGAGCGTTTTCTTTGAATTATACTTCAGTGAAAAGTACCGGAATGCCTCATCCTTGCCATGTCCTTCCTTTGAAGGATCATAATAAGGCCAGGTTTTATCCGAATGAAACAGATTATACCTCAGATATAGATACAGATAACTGTCGTACTCCGGATACCTTTTGTTAACGGAATCGATATTCCTCAGTTCATCAGACAATGCAATACTGAGCGAGTTGGCAGCTTCGGAACATTTCATACTGGACAGGTTCTTGTTTTGCGATGAGTAGAGAGAATATGCCACCAACGTTAATGTAAACGTAAACACGATCAGAACCGATATGATGAGGACAGCTACAATGAGCGCAACTCCTTTATCTGCTTGATATGACCTATGAAATTTTCTGTTTTTTTCTCTCATATCAACATCTGTCCTTTGCTGTTTTACGGCTGGTAAATCACGCTCATCATATTCCTGTACTTCGCATCTATCTGCTGATAGAATTTATTCCTCATCCTCGAATTCAAAACATTTACCGTCGTTCCGATTCCATCCGACTCGCTTGTATAGGTTGATGAGAAATACTGTGGATCCTCGTCATTTACAAGAGTTCTTACCACTGACTGACCATCAACCGTAACCGTTTTCTCAACTACAATGTTATAGATATTGGTCGAGTACTTGTACAGATAGAGCTCCGGCGCCCTCGTTGAAGCCTTATCAAAATACAGTGCAGTAAGCGGGATACCATAATCATCCATGGTCTTCAATACGTTATCACGACTGGTGGCGCTTCGATAGGGATCCTTCTTTGTCTTATCCGGGCGTTTCATTGATGTAGCTTCATTACCATTTGTTTCCCAGGAAAGCGCACGTATTCCCAAACGGCCATCATTAACAGTTGCATATTCATTAGTCATTATAACAACGATGCTGCTGATCTTGTCATAATTAAAATCTGCATCTTTATAAGACCAAATGTTTTTGTTTGCATCCTGTTGCCCCATATCACGTTGAGCAAAGTAGCCATCCCCATACTGGGTCCAAGAAGCATTTTTGAAACCATCAATATCAATCTTCTGCTCTTTATAGAACTCAGATTGACTAATGTTTGTTTGAATCTGCCCGACGGAGAGTTTCTTTCCATTAACATCCGTAAAGACGAGGTTATACTTTATTTCAAATGTCCATTGGCCGTTACTTAGTCTTGTAGGTCCATAATCCTGTGCATTATCAGCCAAAAGTTTTTGATAATATGCATATCTGGCCGCCTCGCTGCTAGGAACATCCTTACGGCTCAGCATGTCAATATAAGTGGCATACATATAATCATACACCTTGCGAATCTGCGCCTTAACATTTGCATCGGCATTGTTCCCCACGTCATAGGCGATAAAAGATTCGCGGGTCATAGCATACCATTGCCGAGCCCAATTCGGATAATCAGACTTCGTGCCTGTATAGTACCTGTCTCCATACTGCGTCTCTTCATATGACGATCCATAATTCAGGATATCAAGCGCATAATCAATGTATGTCTTATCCAGCGCCGCTGCAAAGCCCGCGTAATAAGGAGAAGGAGTCAGATCAGAATAATTATTGTTAAAGGTCGTTTTAATCTTACTATAGAACGCGTCATCTGAATTAACTCCATTTAGTGGATGAGTACCAATAAGCGAATATAACAATCCTATATAAGTATCCTTTTTCTTCTGAGAATTCCAATCTGCGTAATCTGTATTATTGTCGACCATATACATATATACGGTTAATCCATACATATCCGCCCAATAGTAACCATTTGCCAGATCCCAAATATTATTCGTCAAGGTGCCAGACGCATAACCTGACGGACGATTAGTCTCGTTCAGACATTCATCACGTGCTATATTCATGATTGACTGGAATACCTTTCCACTCGTATCATTTGCACCGATAAATTCCTGATAATCAGAATCAGACAGCTTATCATTTGACTTCAGGGTTGAAGCAGCCCCATAGTACTTGTTGATCTGCGTCTTCGCATAATTGTCCCAGAAAATAGAGAATGAATCGATATCTGCAAAACTATTTCCGGGGCGCCCATACTCGTCAACCGCCTGAATTTCAAACGAAAGCCTTCCCGCCGGATTGGAAGACTCGATTGCCCAAACACTGGCTTCCTTATGGTCAAGATCCCCACCGGCTGTTGAACTAAGCACCAAATCATCAATATCCGTCCTTTTCGTCACTTCATTATAGGTTTTAATAGGTGCCCAAAGGCCATCCCATGACCAACCATCCGGCTTGTAGATCTGATGATCAGCAGTATATAACTGATCGGCTATAAACAAATCCGTCTCCTCTGGTGTACCCAGTGTCGGTTCTGAAGCCTTTCGTCCAATATACAGATTTGCTTTATTATTCGGATTATCCGGATCTATTCCAAATCCGGTATACTTATCATCCGTATTTTCGCTTGCGTCACTGGCATCCAAACAGTACTGAATAGATTTTACCGCACCTTTATTGATTGCGTACTTCTGTTTCGTTGCATAATTCCTGCAGAGTTTCAGCTCGCCTAATCCTTTTGTATCATAAGTTATTCCCGCAGCGTATTCTGAGTTCTCTGAGGTGGCATAGAGAATTCCCGTATTAGCACAGTCTATCACCTGGATTCTCGCAGAAGCCGGAACTCCATCCGCTGTTTCAAAAAGAATACCAGCTGCCCCTCCCTGTGAATCATTTCTGCTCGATCTAATGTCCGCATAATTAACGCAGCCCTTGATCAGAGAGTTTCCACCTGCTGCAGCTGCAATTCCTGCAGCCTTTGTTGTTCCCTTAACGGGATCCACATTGGCGCAATTTTGGATTACTCCTTCTGTGGTTCCATTTGTATCCTTGGTTCCGTTCAGACCAACGATAGCGCCCGCTGATCCGCTTGTATTATTTGTATTCTTTACATACGTATTATCATTGGACATAAAACGCCCATTATAATCCAATGTTTTACCATCACTCGTATAACCATATCTTTTAATTACACCCGCATTTATCTCGGCAATTCCACCAACATAACTCGTCTTCGAACTTGCCTGATAGTTATTATAACATGAGGATGAATTTACACACATGTCGAGCGTCATTCCCTTGGGGACCTTTCCGGTCACAATTCCCAAATACGAATACCAGTTAGTATCCGAAGCACTAATCTCATGGGACTGAATCGCATCAGTTGCATATAACTTCGCTCTGTTTCTGTATTTCGATACTGTTATCGGTGTATAATCTGATACAAAACCGGCCATTCCACCTACATATATCTTTGCAGTAATTGTGCTGGTATTCTCGTTTCCTCCGATTTGAATGGTATTACAAAATGTGAAAAGATCGATAACCGGCGCATCTGTCACAGAAATACTTGCAGAATTATACACGGTCTTTGCATCGTTTATAAATCCAGCCAAATCTTCCTTGTACTTCAAGTTCCGAATACCCGAAATATTATAGAGTCCATTTTGTGATTCGAAAGAGTCCGTACCATATCGCTTATAATTTTGGTTTCCGTTTACGGTTGTGTTCCACAGTACAGAATTCTTGCCCTCCATATTCTCCGTCGCATAAATACCGGTCATAAGTCCGGCGCAAGCATCTGATGTCACAACCATTTTACCAATTGTTGATTGAGCTTTACCGTTCTTATCCCTAAACACGTCTGCCATTTTATCTAATGGCCAATAATCGGTATCCGACAGAATCGCTCCTGCAATTGCCCCGGCAAATGCTTTTGCTGTCACTTTAAAATTATATAGATTCTCAAAGCAATATCTGTATGTATCAGCAGCAGTCGAATTTAAGAAGCCTTCCTGAATGCCAACTGCCCCGCCAACATACATCTCCCCTCTAACGGAAATATCGCCTGACGAAGGACGTAAATTAATCAATATTGTTTGTTTTTTCCTATCCGCTGAACCGTTATCTCTTGCAAAAGTCCCAATAATACCGCCAACAGCCCGGTATCCGATCACATGGAATGAACAATCAACCTTTCCTTTTACACTATCATACTGGCTTTTCTGGTTCAATCCCGGGTAACTACCTTGTCCACCATTATCACCGAAAGTTCCGACTATCCCGCCAACATTCTCATAGCCCAACACGCACATGCCGGAACTACTGCTAGTCGCTTTATATGGGCATGCATTCGCAATCGCAGTATGTCCTCCCAGAGTTGCATGAGCAACCGTGTCACCAACAGCTCCGCCAACACGGTTTCGTCCAAACACGATCGCATCAATATGCGAATTGAATTTAACCGAGCTCTCTTCCAGATTTAAACCAACATTAACATTTCCTGCACCCAACCCCATACCGGCAATTCCTCCGGTACCATCTGTAACAAACTGGGTCGCATCGATCAGAGCCCGCAAATCATCTATGGAAATGTCCTTCAACGAATTCAGAGTCAGAGTCTTATTTGTTCCCCTGCAGATTATTTCCAGATAATCCTTTTTTGTACTCTCACTCTGGATATAATCTGAATCATCGATGGTCGTTGCCAACAGGCCTGCTATTCCACCGACACCATAATATGACTGATTCGTCTTGTTGTATTTATTCGTTGTATTGATCTTTGAATTAAAACTATAGCCCAGAACAAGAGATGTATTCAACAATCCATCAATCTTATGCTTATAACCCTGAACCGAGTTGCAGCTTATCGGATATGAAGTGTCCGATGCACTATAACACTCTTCCAGGCCTTCCTTAACGGCATCCTTTCCGTCTGCCGCCTCCGGGCGACCAAAGGCTCCAGCAATTCCGCCGATCGCATAGTTTCCTGCGACTCCGGTGCCGTTAATTACAGAATAATCCGTTCTAAAGCCAAGGCTGCCCTGACTTCCCTTCGCCTTTCCGGTTAGTTTTTCGATTTCCTCTGTTGTATAATCCTGCCCACCAATAAAATCGGTTTCAACCGAGTACCCGGCAATCCCACCAACATACCGATCTCCGAAGACAAACGAATACTCGGACCCGGACGCATTGTACTCCGGAGCGGTGGAACATTTCTCTATAGTTGCATATCTGGTTCCGCCTACAATCCCGCCGACAAAGTTCATCCGCATCAGGCGTTCCGCATTCCGAACCTGTTTCTGATCTGTCATTTTCGGATCGATGATTGCATACAATTCATCTTTTGAATACTTATTTACGCTCGTACATCCGCTGATCACAGCACGTCTGGCACTCTGTTGGCCAAAATTAAAACCTGTGGAATCATTCCCATCGATATTGTATGCAAAAAAAGCAGCTCCTGTAATCCCTCCGTAGTAGAACCCTCTTTGAAGCGTGTTTGTTTCGATCACATTCTCTGCATAATAAGAGTCCATGGATATTTCACCATAGTTTTCACATTCAGATATCACAAACTGTTTGATGTCCTTCAGGCTATATGCCGTAGATGCTCCCACATCAAAATAATTGTCTGCATAGTTTACACCATCATAGTAAACATCAAACGCATTCTTGCCTTTTGATTCCTTGTTACCATCTCCGGACGGATAGATTCTTCCAATAATCCCTCCAACGTAACCAATCCCTGTTACTTTTGCATGATTAATACAACCGGAGATTGTCACCGAAGCATCTGCGTAAGGCGCTTCCGTCGTTGCGGTCGGAGCAGTAGAATTACCGTCCCCATCCTTATGATCTACCATTTTGTACTGATGCCCGACAATTCCTCCAACATCAAATCTGCCCCTGATATGGGACTCTGTAACCGGTTCAGCATTTTCTCCGGTTTCGGGAGCTTCATATACATCAATGAAAAGGTCCTTCAGTTCACCAAAGTTCTCGCCAACAAATCCTCCTACTTTCGAAGTAAACAAAAATTCATTGGGATCATCAATCGGGTATCCTTCTATTCCGCTTACATTGATATGATCAATTTCAATCCCCTGAAGTTTTCCATAACTTTCAGCAAAAAGTCCAAGCGGTAATCTTCCCGCCTTGCCGTCACTGCTGATAAGCTCATACTGATGATTTTTGATCCGAGTCTGTACGTCTTTTCCATAAACTCCATAGATGCAGTTTCCAGAAAGCGTAATATTAAGGTTGCTAAGTCGAGCTTGGTTTACCGTACTACCACTCTGTCCGGTGCCGGTGCTGTCTATCCCGATAAATTGATCACTATAAGAAAGTGCACGGAACCCCGGGAATGGCATAGATGATGTATCTACAGGATAAGCAACCGTTGAAGACCAAGTGTCTCCCGTCTTGGTATTCTTCCAATACGCAAGCTCCGGCATCTGCGAACTCAGCGTCAGATCCAGGTTGATTCCGGACTCATCACCCATTGAATTGAAAGAATCCAGGAAACAATTTTCCAAAGAATTTCCATTTCCGGTGAAATCCTTTTTCCAATCAATTTCATTTTTTAATGTAAATACACGCGTTCTGCTCTGAATAGTCGGTTTTTTCTTTTTCAGTTCGTCACTGTAATCAGATTCAAACCGGATATTATACAGGTGCCTTCCGTTTGTAATTCCATAGGTCTCATTCGTGTCGCCAACGCTCCAGTTGGCAAATGTAACGGCTTCACCATGAATCTTCCCATCCCCATCACTGTATTTTTCAAACAGTTCTTCAAAGTTCTTTCTACCTGCCACACCGTATCCGGGTGCACCGGCCATAGAAACATTTACACTTGCCCGTATAAATCGAACATCTGTCAGGCCAAACCGATAGAAACTATATGTATTCTCAAAAGTATCCTTTTTACTCGAATCTGTCCCCGGCAATTCAAGCATGTTTGCATATGAAATCGACTGTGCCTGAATATCCGCAGCGTCAAGAGCCACACAGATTTCTCCTGTGGTTTCCTTCCACACAGGAAGTTGAAGAGTTTTCGTTCCACTGTGAATTCCCTCCAGGAACTCAACCGTCACCTTCGTCGGAGATACTCCGGCCTTTTGAATAGTATTCACACTGGATGGGACACTATCCGAGTTAAAGGACATCTTCATCACATCATGATAATTCGAATCCTTATTCTCCCCATAATTATAAGAGCCCTGGATCACAAAGGTAAGTGAAGCGTTTGAGAACTGCTGAGATATGCTCTTGGGATGAAGCGTCATAACCATCGCATTTCCATTTTCAAGTTCAAGCCAGTATTCATCCTTATTCAGCGATCTTCCACGGTTCTTATTTGTAAGTACATCAACGCCGTAATAACCCACCATGTGATCTTCTCTGACCTGGAGCGTCCTGTCCTTAATATTCACTGTATCTGAACTTGTATCCTGCGTATAAGAAAAAGCTTTCGCCTGATCTGAATAACAGACCGCAAAAACCTGACCCGCTTCAGGGGAGAACTCAATGGCAATGGAACCGTTCAGTACGGTTTTATCTGCAACATAGGGTGCGATCAGGTCGAACAACAATACTTCTGCCGGATCCATTGTCCTTCTTGTATTTGCATCAAGATACAGATCGTATCTTTTCTCAGCCACAGTTATTCCGAGAATCGTCCGGCTTTCTCGTTCACGGTTACTATCAAGCCAAATTTCGTTCCAGTCATAGCCTTCACCATTCGTCTTAACAAATCCACTCAGATTGTCATAAGACATATGGATCCCGTCTTTGCCCTGCGCAATAATATAATCGGATTTGTAATTATCCGTGGAACTATCCCACAAAGCATCAATGACCTTGCGTTGCATAGCGCCACTCGAATCCAACTCCGTAAGCTGATTCTGTGCTGCAAAGAAGATATCCTCCGCAGTTTCATCCTCCTGCTGGAAACGAACCCAATCGATCCAACCCAACGCCCCAAAGAACGCAACGCTGAGCATGATTGCCATAAGTGCAAGCACAACAACCAGCTCAATCAGGGTAAATCCCCGTTGAGCTGATCGTCTGTTTTTAATTCTTGCATTCATTTTATCCATATCATCATCCCTAACTTATGACTTGTTCCTGTCGTGACAGTCTAAAATGTTATTTTGCAGTGAAATAACCCATCTGGCCACTCTTGTCTATACGGGCATAGTTTGAACTATTGTTTTTGGAATCATATTTCGTCCCATTTCCACCTACCAGTGAAGTGCAATTATTAAACATATTACCACCATTATTAATCCTGGAGGCTCTTCCGTTTACATTGGCGAAGAATCCACATCCCGCAGCTGTTACATCGTCCGGATCAGTCGCATAGATCTTTTCCAAGCCTTTGCACCCCATGAACATCTCTTTTGCACTAAGGTTTGCGCTATATGTCGCTGTCTTGCTGCAATCAAAACTTGAGATATCCAACGCCTTCATATTTTTACAATTCTTGAACATGGCCTCCATGGTTACTACGGATCTACATCTGAATTCAGGTCCGAAGATCACTTCTTCGAGCACGGTATGATCACTTATCTTTCCGGATCCTGAATCATTATATATCATGTATTTATTATCCCTCATATGAACAAGTGCGTGGCAGTCCGTCAATAATTCTGAACTAAATGTATGTAGATCCAGCCTTTTAATCGACGCCATATCCATAAAGGCTTCACCCAGTTTCGTAAGATGTGTTGTTCTTACGCCTGTCAAATCCAAGTCGGTGAGCAGTTTGCAGCTTCCGAAGGCCGCTTCCATATCAGTAACTATGTCCGACTTGAAATGATATGGCACATCACTTCCTTTGCTTCCATCGTAAATCTTCAGAAGTTTTTCTGAATCACTAAAGAAACGCTTAAAACTAAGCATCTGGGTGGTATCAACCCCCTGGAAATCCACCTCCGTCAATTTTGTAGGCTTATTATTTGCTTGTGCCTTATAATAGAAATTGAACATGCCCACAGTATCTTTGTGAATGTACACTTTTGCGGCTTCTGACCACCAATAAAAGGCATCTGTACTATCAAACCATCCATAAACCTTGTACGTTCTGTCCGTAGCAGGATCACTATAAGTATTATCACCTATTTCTTTTGCTTCAGGATGGAGTGAAAGTATATTATCTTCCGTAATGTTCTCATCTGTACAGCGCGAGAATTTTGTCATTTTCTCAATCGGCTTGCCAAATATCTTGTACGACCAGTTCTGGGAATTTAAGCATGTCATATTCACAAAACATGCCGTACCGATCTTTGCGGTGAAATATCCATGTTCGCCGGAAAGATCATTTCCGTTTAGATTTTTACCAGCAGCTTCATCTGCTATTGCATACTGGGAAGATACCCCCGGATTCGAAGAAGGGATTGACTGTCCTGTTTCAGTAGCCGGATTCGTCCCACAGGACCCACTTAAAACCTGGCAGCCTGTAAACACATCCTTTCCTTCATCATTCGACGGATCAGGGAGTTCGTCTCCACGCCACTGTAAGGGATTTACGTAGATTTTCTTAAGCGCTGTACACCCACCAAACATTCCCTTGATGGATGTCAGACTGTCCGTGGTAAAGGCGCTGATATCCAACGTGGTCAGTTTTGTATCAGGTAATCCGGCACCATTGGAATTACCGAACATTCCTTCCATCGTGGTTACTTTTGAAGTATCAAACTCACTTAAATTCATTTTCTCGATTGAACGACAGTCATAGAACATATAACTCATGTTCGTAACGTTCGAAGTGTTGAGTGAATTCAAGCCAAATGAGCTTAATGATACGCACCCAAAGAACATGCGACTCATATCCGTCACAGTAGAAGTATCCACATCACTAAATGAAATACTCTGAAGGGACGAACAGGTGTCAAACATAGAGTTAAGGGAGACAATCCCCGGAAAACTTAAGCTTACAAAATCAACAGACTGCAACTTACTCTTTGATTTAAAGAGTCCACCAACAGTGTTCAATGCCGAAGATTTTAATCCTTTGATTTCCACCTTCCGTAATTCAGGACAGTTATCGAAAACTTGTAATACACTGGGCAACTGTGTATCCGAGTCTCTGCCTCTGCCCAGAATAGATACTTCAGCCAAAACAGAACACTTATTGAACAAGCCCTGCACATTACTTATCGGATGCTCCACTCCACTACTTGCATCCAGATAAATCTTCGTGAACGAAGAATTTTCAAACATATACTGCATTTCCGTAGCTGATGCAACATTCATGTAAATCTCATTTGCATCTGCTGCCGGCTGACCTCCCGGCATTGAATTCATGCCATAAACATGTTCAAGAGCAGTACAATTCTTAAACATATAACTGAAAACGGTTACCTTTTCTGTATTGAATCCCGTCAGATCCACATCTTTCAGTTTTGTACGGGAATCGAATAACCCGTTAGAATCCGTCGACGCTTCGACGAAACGCAGAGCAAGAGCATGATCCGAATCAATATTCCTTAATGCAGCATGTGTCAAGTTCTCTGCCTGTCTGAAAACACCATACAAATACTCCATGTCGGACGCTTTTTTTGTTTCTCCGCCATCAAGATATATACCGGTGAGCTGATTTGCCTGTTCAAACATGAACCGGACATCCTTTGCTGCAGGAATATCAACATAAATTGCTGTTTGGGCAGTATCTGTTTTCTGCTGTACAGAGTGCGGGCCAATAACCTCATCTAACGCGTGACAATACTTAAACATATAACTGAAATCTTCAATCTCATCCGTATAGAATTCAGTCAGATCAACCTTCTTCAGTTTCTTTTTGCCATCAAAGAGCGATTTAACACTCTTCAGTTTTGAAGAACGAATATTCGTAAAGCTTATATTGGTAAATTCATTTGCATTCAAGAATACGCCGGTAATATTCTCAAGATCGGGGGCCTGAGCTGAGCCACCATCCAGGTGAGCCTCTGTAAGCTTCTCTGCTTTTTCAAACATATATGAAATGTTCTTAGCAGCAGGAATATCAAAATATGCAGCCGTCCCGGCTGAGCCCGCCGGAATCGCCTGTGAAGTTACCGGACCGGTAATACTGTTCAAAGATGTACAATTTTTAAACATCTGTTGGAAATTCTCAATTCGGCTTGTATTAAACCCGGTTAAGTCTACAGAAGCAAGGGCCGTTTTGTCCGAAAACAGTCCCTGAACACTCGTCAGGCAATCAGAGTTAACATTCTTAAACGATACTTGCGTCAACGCATATGCATTCTTGAAGAGGCTAGATACCGTCGATAATTCTTTAGCCCCAGTTGTTCCCGCATCAAGATTTACAGTTGTTAAAGCGTGAGCTTCGTCAAATGTACTCTCCAGTGAAG
Organism: uncultured Lachnospiraceae bacterium; assembly: GCA_902775555.1. Lineage (GTDB taxonomy): Bacteria > Bacillota > Clostridia > Lachnospirales > Lachnospiraceae > Eubacterium_Q. The sequence continues at coordinate 24,739 of CACYMQ010000028.1, forward strand.
TAACACTGTCAATCTTCATGTTGATTGTTGATTGCAATTCGTAGCACTTATAAAACATAAGTTTCATACTTGTCACGTCCGCAGTATCAACATAATCCATCAGGTTCGTCGCACTCATTGCAGTGAAGTCAACAAAAAGGCCCTGCAGCGACCCTGCAGCTTTTATATCCGAATCATCCTCAGTAACTACGTAAACCACTCCATCATTATTCTTAAGTGTATATGCAACTGTGTATGCGGGATACTCAGGATCCATGTAATTCACAACATACTTTCCTGCACTGTCCCGTTCGAGATAATCACCGTCTTCTTTTACCGTTGTAACTGAAAGACATACCTCTTTTTGTATCTCATTCTTCGCCGCTTTGTCTGCATCCAAAATATACCGGACTTCTTGTATCTGTCCATCCGAGTATCCAAGACCGCGTATACGATTGCTCACCTCAGTCTTATCTAGTCCTGAAACATTTTCGGAAACAACAAATTTCGTTGTCTGAGCAGCAACATCAATCTCAGCAACCTCACCATAATTTGTTGAACTATAAAGTTCCTGAACAACCTCCTTGGAGCAATCTAAATCCCTAAATGAATCGGTTGAGTCATCATTGATCAATTCGCCATTTTTATGACTGTCATACAGATTCATAAACTTTAGGTGTAACGGCTGGTATTCTGCTACAACCCCCTGAGATGTGAACATGGAATAGGTAGATCCTTCGCTCAGATCAACCTTCTTTTTCCCACCGTTATCACTAAGCTCATAAACCTCACCAGGCTCCAACTCATTGTTTGAATACGAAACATCGAAAGAATATGACTCAGTCTGGCTCGCTCCGGTTCCCTTTACAAACTTTACCTTACCCGTAGGTTGATCATCAGGGGTAAGAGTCCCTCTGACATGCACCGTTTTATTGATATCAGCGGTCGCAACAAAAGAAACCCCTTGTTCAACCTCTCTTAGCTGGGTTGTATTTCCGGGATCAGTTATAATCGCCTTCGCCCAATTTGCAACTTCAGACTTCACTGCACTTTCCGTATTATTGAGGAGTTTGTATGAAGTCCCCTCCATCTGATAGTTCTCACCGGCCTTCATTCCCCACTTTCCACTAAAAGTGATTGCACCTGAGTCTGCTGCAGGGAGTGTCTTCGGTTGAACACTCACTGTACTCAAATCTGAAAGTATCGTTTTGGTTGCAAGCCCGTAAGACAGAAGAACTGTATCTGTTACGCCATCATTGTTACTGTCCGTAGCTTTGTCTGATTCAACTGAAACGCTTAAATTCTGACTATTGTATGCCACGAACGAAACGGGAATCGAGACCTTTTTCTGATCGACTTTCGCCTTCAACGTATAGGCGCCCGTCTGTCCCGGTTTTACCTTGGCGCCAAGAATAATAGCAATATCAGCAATACTGGACTTCTCTTCATCCTCAGTAAGAGCGTCACATTCCCAGATCAACGTTTGATAATCATACCAACGATTTACCGTAGGCTGTGGTTCTTTATCAAAGGTGCGATTCTTTACGTCATACTCTACGATATCCTGAACGGCATTTTCTTCTCCAAAAGTAACAACTCCCTCCGCTCCTACCAGAGTAAGATTTAATTTTGTGGTAAGAACAATGGGATCTGAAGATTCTTCGGAACTAATCTCCTCACCATTCCCGTCATCCCTGTCTTCCTTCTCATGGATAATATCATATATAGGATTTCCATCAGGATCTGCATCAGCGGTCATCCTACGATCTCCTGCGGTATCAGTCATATCTGCTTTCCAAACCTTGATATAATTAGCCTTCTCGTTGGCTTTCGTCACCTTATCATCGTCAGGATCAACGATCTCAAAACTAGTTCCATCATAGTATACATATGTCCCGTCAGCGGACTTATACAATGCACTAGCCACAGTATACGAACCAATGGTACCCGACGTACCATCAGCATCCTCAAAACTATTCACCGTGTAAATAGTAAACTCAGTATCCTCACCCAAGCCGGAGGTTTTCCACGCTTCTTCACGCATTCTCTCAGGAATAAAAACCAAATTATTTGTATAAACATCCGAAAGCATAGTCTGAGATGCTGCGAGTGCTTCTTTAGCCTCGGCAATATAGGTTTTTTCTTTCGCATCATCCGTATATCCCATCAGTACCGGTATTACTATGGCTGCCAGAACCGCAAGTACGGCAAGCACGACAAGAAGCTCCACCATAGTGAAGCCTTTTCCGGGTCTATGTATGAAGTTTCTTTTTCTGTCCTTTATCCTATCTTTTTTCTCCATACGCGTATCCTCTGATTTCGTATATTCCGAGATATAAATTGCTCTATCATTCATATACTCTACAAAAAGGGTAGAATATACCTATACTATCATCTTATGTAGACTTATGCCGATTTTACCATATTTTATGGGGGCGCGCAAGAATCGGGGGTTCTTTGTTCATACTATTTTCACGAAATGATTTGTAAGAATTCACCAAATTTATACATTTTCACGAAAATCGAGGTGTTATTAAAGATTACGATGGATTTGGGGAGGATTCGACCTTATTGTGATATGCTGATCAGCACAGATCCCGGCAGCAATTGCCGGTTGATTTTCGGAGAGAATCTGATATAATAAAGGCAGTTGGAGGGTGAGTGCACATCACCCGACCCGGCTGCAAAGTTAATAAGTTACGAGAACTAGCCGTCCTTCGCATACCAGTGGTCAGGACGGCTATTTCTTATGATTATGATCATTCATATCGATAAGCTTGACCACGAGTGTAACCGCGGCAAGAATCAACATGCATATCTCATATGAACTCATAAGCCTCACCCCTTTCGTCTGACGTCCGGACTGCGGGCGAGGAGCACGTCCCCCAACTGCATCTCTTATTCTACAAGATTTAGCCATAAAGCGCAAGTCAGTTCATCCATTATTGGAAATATTTTGGATGTTCCGATTGGCAAATGGATATTCCTGTGGTATTCTGTATATACCCGCAAACCCGTTCAATTCCCACATAAGGAGGGCAGCCCATGAATGAAATGACTCTTGAGGATTTGAAAAGGCTGAAGAAATACGCCGGATATACGAATGCGATGATCGCCGAGAAGTCCGGAGTGCCGCTCAGTACGGTGCAGAAGGTCTTCAGTGGAAATACGGAATCTCCGAGATATGGAACGCTTAAGGCACTTTACCATGCGTTTAGTGACGGGCAGGCTGCAAATGATCCCGATATCGATGGCTCCATGGTCGGGGAGGAGAACCGGTACTACGCTCCCGGTTCAACCGCAGCTACAGAGTATATCCTTTCAAAAGACGGGCGGACCGGGAAAACCCTGGATGACTATATGGCGCTCCCGGAGGGCACCCGGATTGAACTGATCGATGGTGTCTTCTATGATATGGCAGGTCCGACGGTCATCCATCAGAGGATCGCGTGTATGATCGACTACGCCTTTGAAAGATTTATCAATGAGAACGGCGGTTCATGTATACCAAGCATTGCACCCACGGATGTTCGTCTGGACTGCGATGATAAGACTATGGTTCAGCCGGATGTTCTGGTGGTCTGCGACCGGAGCAAGGTGACAAAGCAAAGGATTGAGGGTGCGCCGGATCTGGTGGTTGAGGTCCTGTCCACCAGCCACTGGTACAATGACATGATCCTGAAGATGGGGAAATACAGGAACGCCGGCGTACGGGAATACTGGATCGTGGTCCCGGAGCAGCAGGCCGTCCTGGTCTACCATTTCGAGAAAACGCCAGAGGCAGCTCAGTATTCATTTGCGGATCAGGTCCCCGTCGGGATATGGGATGGAAAATGTAAGGTGGATTTCAAAAAGATCCTGGAGAATATTCAATTCCTTCTGTAAAGAAAAAATGGGCCGGACCATCGACATCCGCTTTATGCGTACGATGGTCCGGCCCGTTTTGTATCTGTTTTATATTTGTTTAATATCTGTTCTCTATTGCAGGAGAGCAGCATGGTTTATCCGTTCTTCCACATGGAAAGCTACGTACAGCACGGGAAGCGTATCGCATGGAAAGCTACGTATCGCGCGGGAAGCATATCGCATGGGAAGCGTACCGCACAGGAAGCAACGCACTGCGTGTATTATCGATTCTGCCTTGCGAGATAATCCTGCGTCGTACAGGTGACAGCCAGGATCAGTAGATACTCGATCTCCCAAAGTGCACCATAGCTCAGCTGCCAGGTGGCGATCAGCAGGATGAGTATGACGAAGACCCTGCTTACCAGGCGACTGATCCGGTCGGTCTTTGCATGAACCACATCGGTTCCGCCGACACCCCAGCGGTAGAAGCACATGGGAATGATCACCGCCACAAAAAATGCGCCCAGGAGATACACCAGGCCGATGAACATGGAGGTAAAGCATAACAGCACTGTCGCCAGTACGGTAAGGATCCCGAAGAGTATCCCATTCACCTTGATGGATTTACGGCGTTCCATCTCTGCCCGTTCCTGCGCTTCCCAGTAATCCCAGGATGGCGCCAGGCTCCGTCCCAGCTGACGGAAGATCACCGCCGCCGCTGCTGCAATGACCATTCCGGCAAAGAGTCCATAATGCGTGTCCTGCTGCCGAATGGTGATCAGGGTCAGGATCCCCAGCGTAATAAACGCCAGACACCCGATCCCGAAGAATACGATGTATATGATATCCCGGGATGTAAGCGCACCGCTCTCCTCGCCCGTACCTCTGCCGCTCGCTCCTCCTTTGGCATTTGCGGTCTCAGGAACAACATCCCCCGTCTTCCCATCCGGAGTGATGGTCTTCGTCGGATCCTGCTCCGTCTTAAGGTTCTCCGTGGTTTGGAGTTCCTCATTTTCCTCATTCTGTTTGTTCAATGGGTCTACGTCGACGAAGGTCAGGACAACCTCATCGTCATCGTCGTCGCCATAAATAATTTCATCCTGTCCTTTCGGATGGAAATATTCGTCCTGCCCTTCCGGATGGACTTCTTCCGCCCTACTCTCTCCTTCATCTTCTAAGGAGATATCAGCAGTTTTCTCTACCACAGAATCATCTCCGTCTATCTCCGAAGCATGATCCGGTTGTTCCGTACCATCTCCTGCAGACTCCATAAACAGTCCCAGGTAGAGATCCTTCTCCGCCATGATCATCAGGATCAGGAACAGCAAGGTCATGACCAGTCCCTGTGACATCTCGTAGTGGAAATTCAATTCCAGAAGCACGCCCGCAAGCACTGTTCCGATAATGTAAACGATGCTGTCCACGTCTGCAGTTCCGCGTTTCTTAGCACCGGTCGCGATCAGGAATTTATCCAGGAACAGGCGTACCAGGATGCAGGCCAGAAGGATCGCTGCATTTCCGATCACCACGCCTTTTGTCACGTCATAGGCCAGGGCATGCACGGCAACATCCCCCATCGCGTACGCGCTGAGGGTGTGGACAAAAAATGAAATTATAAGAATGATCCATGCCATAACATTTCTCTTATTCTATCAGAACTTCAGGATTCCAACCGCCATCAGCAGCAGTGTGAACAGCAGCACCGGAGCCACGAACTTCACCATGACGATGAAAAGATTCTTCCGCCCCAGACGCTCGCCGTTCTTCGTCACCTCGTCAATGACCGTGTTGGGCTTCAGTACCCAGCCGATCATGATACAGGTGGCTATGGCTACGACAGGCATCAGCACGTTATTGCTTATATAGTCGAAGAAGTCGAGGATCTGCGCGGAGCCACCGGGAGCGGTATTCGGCAGCTTTGTTTCGAAGTACCATACATTGTATCCAAGGCAGACAACCACCGCCAGTCCCAGCGCCAGCAGGGACTCGATGATGGTGGCATTTCTCCGCTTCCACTTGAATTTATCGATCATGCTGGAAACCACTGCCTCCAGGATGGACATGGCACTCGTAACAGCAGCAAAAAGGACCATCAGGAAAAATGCCACACCGATAAAGGGGCCGATGGCACCCATTTTATCAAAGACCTTCGGAAGGGCTACAAACATCAGGGACGGACCGGCCTTCATGCCTTCCACACCCTGGAATACATAGACCGCCGGAATGATCATGACACCGGCCAGGAACGCCACCACGGTATCAAAGATCTCAATCTGATTGACGGACTTCACCATATTTGCATCATCATTCACATAGGAACCATAGGTGATCATGATACCCATGGCCACACTGATACTGTAGAACAACTGCCCCAGCGCATCCATCAGGGTGGTCATGAATTTACTGAAGGTCAGGCCGTCCAGGTCCGGAACACACAGGACCTTAAGACCCTGCATGCCGGTGACCGTCTCCCCATCTGCATTTGTATTCTTCAGGGTAAGGGAATAAATCGCGATTCCGACGACAAGGATCAGCAGGGCCGGCATAACGATGCGGGATACACGCTCGATCCCCTTTCCGACTCCTGCAAGAATGATCACGGCACAGATCAGCAGGAAGATCACTGTAAAGACGATAGGCTCCACATTTCCCGTGATGAAACCGCCGAAGAAACCATCATCCGTCGCTTCCGATCCTTTTCCGGTCAGGAATACGATAAGGTACTTCAGTACCCATCCGCCGATCACGCAGTAATACGGCATGATGATGAAGGGAACCGCGCAGGCGAAGCCTCCGATCCAGCCGCATCTTTTGTCCAGCCGGCCATAGGCGGTCAGCGGACTCTGCTTGGTCTTTCGTCCGATGGCCACTTCCGTCAGAAGGAGGGTAAATCCGAAGGTGACTGCAAGTGCCAGGTAGACTACCAGGAACAGCCCTCCGCCGTCCTTCGCCGCCAGCGACGGGAATCTCCAGATATTACCGAGGCCAACCGCACTTCCGGCTGCTGCCAGAACAAAACCGAAGGATCCTCTGAACGAACTGCGTTTTTTCTCTTCCATGATTGATCTATCCCCTTTTCCCCGCACACGGGTACCATATCCGGATACAGCCGGACGAACGCCGTACAGCAAGTCATTTTCAGTATTTCACCCCAGGCAGCCGGAAAGCTTCATTCATCCGCAGACCGCCCAACGGCGCTATCCGTTTGATTGTATCAGAATCCGGAAGAATCTTCAATCAATAAGGGGCCATTTGCATTTCTTTTATACATTTAATCATTTCTGTCATGCCGGATCTGCCCATTTCAGATGGGTGTTCAGGCCACACTAAGGGCACATTCATCGGCCGGACGGCGTAGGCGGACATGTTTCCGTTCCGGCCATTTGAAAATCGATTTGCCGGAATTCGCAAATTTCACTTGCAAGTTTCCCACGTTTGTTGTAGTATAGTACGGTACCGAAAGGGAACCGGGATGTAGTTCAGGTGGTAGAACGCTTGACTGGGGGTCAAGAGGTCGCAGGTTCAAGTCCTGTCATTCCGACAACAAAGAGGATATGTGCAGTTCATTTGCACATATCCTCTTTATTTCTTTGCTGCGCTGAGGATCGCCTGTCCCCTGCGTTTATATCTGCTCTGCGTTTATATCTGCTCCATTCAAATGTTCTACGCCAGAAAGCTCTCCGCCATCGCCGATGCCTCAGGATTCAGTTTCCCGTTGTCATCCAGTATTCGGAGCTGCAGAAGTTTTCGCATCTTTTCGGATGCCTTCACTCCCTTATGGAAGACGCCGATCTGCATTGCATTATACTGTGTAAAACTGGTCCCGCGATTCCCGATCAGATCACGCATCTCATAATTAAGATGAGTGAGTGCGGCGTCCTGTGACGTGATCTGGTGATACAGGAGCTTTACGGTCTTTTTTACCGCCTTCAGATTCTCCTCATCCTTCGCCAGGCTCTCCACATCCTCCTTCGGAAAGTCCGCACCCCATAGGGTTCTGTCGATATCCGACATGCCGGTGCGGTCCAGTAATGCCTCCGAGTTACGGATCGTATCGATCAGCACCGTGTCCGTAAGGCGGTTATAGGATTCCAGAAGCTCGGTCACTTCCTCTGCAAGTCTCGGATCCGCATCCGGTTCCTTCTTGCTTTTACCAAAGAAAAATAACGGCATACCTTCCCTCCTTACTTTCGACCCGTCATCTGTTCCCTCGCATGCGCAGAGATCACCCGTTCACGTTCCTTCAGATTTTTCAACTGGAGCTTCACGTCTTCATTTCCGGTCTCTCTTTCGCGGATAAGGGATTCCTCCATCGCCACGGCATTTGCGGCGATCAGCGTATGCTCCATCTCACGAAAATCCTTCTCGTCCACCTCCAGCTTTCTTACCGCTTCTTCGATGAGGCGGCGCTCGGCGTCTGCATACCCGCGATCACAGAGCGCGATCGTCAGCATATTCCATACCATCAATCGCCCCGGGATGGTCCGGTCCGTCTGGATATCCGTTGCACCGGCCAGCTCACGGTCTATGGCATTCATCAGATGAAATACGGGATCTCCCTCCGTGACCGTCAGGGCCTGCTGTTTGCATTCCCATAGAAGGTCAGCCTTATAGGTGTCATACACCGTATCATCCAGGAGGTAGCCCAGCTCATCGAATTTACTTCGCTCGTTATCGCTGATCAGCCCGTCGGCTGCCATCATGAAATAGCATATCTTCAGTGCATTTTTCTTGTCGATATACTTCATCCCGTCCTTCTCCCCTCTTGTATATATAACCCTGTCTGTTTTCGATTTCAGGATCCTTCGCTTCGCTCAGGATGACACATTCTTGTCATTCTGAGGGCGCAGCCCGAAGAATCTTCTGTCCGGAAGATCCTTCGCTTCGCTCAGGATGACACCCACCCGCTCAGGAGGACACCCACATGTCATTCTGAGGAGCACAGCGACGAAGAATCTTTGAATCAGGCAGCTCCTTCGCTTCGCTCAGGATGACATCCACCCGCTCAGGATGACACTCACCCGCGTACTACCTGATTCTTTCCCTGCTTCTTGGCCTTGTAGAGCGCATCGTCAACCCGCATACACAGGATATCCGGATCTTCCCCGGAAATGGCCTGGGCAACCCCGAGACTCATGGTCTGATGTCCACAGTGGTCGAATCCGATCTCCGTGAAGCTTTTCCGCATGATCTCCGCGATCCCGGCTGCCATTTCCAGATCAAAGCCCGGAAGCATCACCATGAATTCCTCACCGCCCCAGCGTCCGGCCACACTTCCCGGCGCATGTACATCGATCGTACGCTTCAGCATTTCCGCCAGGCGGATCAGGACCTGATCTCCTTCCGCGTGGCCATAGGTATCATTTACCTTTTTAAAATCATCCACATCCATCATGATCAGGGACACGGGGTTCGTGGAAATGCCCTCTTCGGTTTCATCACTGAACCGGTTCACCCTTTCCGTGATCCTTCTCTGGATCTCCATACGGTTGTACAGTCTGGTCAGTCCATCCGAGATCGCCACCATTTCCAGCTGACGATTGACAGCTGCCAGTTCCTCCGTAGCCGCCTGGATAAATGTGGCAAGCCGGTTTACCATGGATACTCGTCCGGAGAATTCCATGCCATACCCTTCCATGGACGGCATCTCCTTCTGCTCGATGACGTCGCCTTCCCGAAGTGCTCCTACCACAAGCGTAACATTGTGCTGATTCAGGTGCTCCTTCGTCCGCAGAAACTCACCGGATGTGAAGAAGCCCGAAGCCGGAGCAAGCAGCTGGAAGGGCGCAGTCTCGCGGGAGACCTCCGAACCCCAGAAAGTCCGTCTGGCGCCACAGGAATAAAGCTTGATCACTTCCGGACTGAACCGGTTCAGGGCCTTGATCTCTCCGGCGACCTCTCGCAGTATGGTTTCCGGATCGCCATAGGAGATCCGGGCCATATCGCCTTCGTACATATCCGAGGTCATGACCAGCGCACCATCATCCAGACTGGCTGTAGGTGCCCGAAGAAGCTGGATCCCGTTATGATCGAAAACGAACGGGAACTCCAGCGTGTTGCTGAAGAAATTCTCATCATTTTCTATATTCAGATATCTGTAGTACGTATCATATGCCGGACGGTTTTCGATCTCATACAGCACATTTCTCTTAACCTTTGTGATCTCAAGTTCGCGCCCCAGAGGCTTCCACCCGGTGATATAGGTGGTCTCTACGTGAAGATCGTCTCCGCCCATAAGTACAAATACGACGCCATGATCTGTATAGCCTCCCACACTGGAGAACACACAGGCTTCGTCGTCATTCATATCCCTGTTAAATGCGCCGCCTCCGTAGATCGCTATATCTCTCCGGGCCGCACGAAAGCGATCCGAGAAGCCGGTCATGGACATGCCGCGGATCGTAACCAAAAGCTCTATCGCTGTCACCCATGTATTATCGTCCAGAAACCGAAGCAGTTCCGATGTGACACGGGATTCATTCTCTTCATTCAGATCATACTGCAGGATCTGCACCCTGCTTGTGGGATATTCAAATACCGTACAGGTGATGGCTATGGTCCTTCCCGACAGCTCCCCGTTAATGATATGACCATTGGTGGAGCAGCCGAAAATGAGTGCATCCGGGATCTCATCCTTGATGGTATCCATTACCTTTTCTACCGCTTCCCGGTCGATGATATCGATGAATACCTGAAAAACCATCCGGGAATAGATCTTCGTCCTGGACCACTGGCTGATCTTACGAAGCTCCCGTACCAAAGCATCCTGCCCTTTATAACCGAACTGAAACTGACGCATACTATCCCCCCTTAAGTAACCTAATCGTATAGTCAATGCCAAAAATACCCATACATCACCATATTATCCCGTCATATAAAATGTGTCAAGCACGCTATCTTCCTGTCACTGTCCCAAATACGAACACAACCTCCGGAATGTGCATAAAACAACATTCGGAGGTTGTGCATAGTATATTGAGATATAAAAGGCGTGATCGATCACTCCGACAGAGCCAGATCCACAGTCAGCCGGCTTACCAGCTGCGGGATGGTGGTCTCAAAGTTTACACCATACCAGGGTTCCTTCGGATCCCTCTTGGTAACACGAATGGTATCCGCGGTATAATCGGCCGCCAGGGCAAAGGCAGCTTCCATGGAGAGTCCTCTGGTCAGTCCGCCGACTGCCACGGATGCGAAGATATCACCGGTCCCGTGATAAGCAGCGTCCACACGTTCATTCTGATAGATAAAATGCTCTCCTGTCCGGGTATCCAGCCCGTACACACCCGTCTGGCCTTCGCTGAGAGAGATACCTGTCAGAACCACAACCTTGGAACCCAGAGCTGCCAGCTTCTTCAGAAGGTCCTTCACATATTCCTCATCATAGACTTCCTTATATTCCGTATCCGTCATGAAGCAGGCTTCGGTCAGATTCGGAACGATGATATCCGCCGAACCGCAAAGTCCCGCATTCAGCTTTGCATACTCCATATCAAAGGCCGGATACAGTTTTCCGTTGTCCGCCATTACCGGATCGATGAAGACCATCGTGTCATCCGTCTTGAACATGTCGAAGATCTTCTTTGCGATCTCGATCTCTTCCGCAGAACCAAGATACCCGGTATAGATCGCGTCAAATGTGACGCCCTCCGACTTCCAGTGCTCCACGATAGGGATCAGCTGATCCGTCAGATCCTTTACGGTAAAATTCTTGAACATGGTATGTGTTGACAGCACCGCCGTCGGCAGGATCACTGTCTCGATCCCCATGGCTGAAATAATAGGCAATGCTACGGTTACGGAACATTTTCCCAGGCAGGAAATGTCCTGAATGGTTAATATCTTCTTCATATCGGTACTCCTTTATTCTTTTCCCCTCCGGGAAACCGGTTTTCCGGTCCGTTCTCATGGTCTGCCCCCGCATCCTGTCCCCGCGGTCCGTTTTCGCGGTCCGTTTTCGCGGTCCGTTCTCGCGGTCCATCCTTCCGGTTTCCCTTCGATGAGCGATATGAGTATTATAGCCCCTTCTGACCATATCTAAATGCCCAATTTTGTATTTTTTTATAATGCCAGTTTTTGACATGCTCCAACCGTACATCAAAAAATATCATTGAATTTTCCTTCATCCTGGCTTAAGATGTTGATGGTCGGAGTGAACTCCGTCCACGCACAATACACCTTCGAAGGGACCTTCGTCATGACAAAGTCTGTGACTTCAACCAAAAAGAAATACCTGATCATCTTCATTCTTCTTCTGATCCTTTTTGCCGCATCCATGATCACCACACTGCTGACCTCAAAAGAGATCGAACTGCATTTTCCTTCTTTTGGATATGAACATTCCAACTATTCCGTTGAATTCGAGACGGAAGGAATCGCAGAGACCGGATCGATTCGGGAAGAGAACGGTGATATCATACTTTGCCTTAAAGCGCTGCATCCGGGGTCGACCTATGTCAATTTTCAAACGATCCATAAAGATGATCCGGCCCTGACAGACACCTTCAGCTTCACCATCCAGGTGACCGGACTTGGCATCATTTACTCCCACCGATATACCTTCAACGGGATACATCTGGTATTTCTATATCTTGCCATATTCCTGCTGACATTGTCTGTCCTTCTTTTCATCTGGCACAGGCAGAGCAAAAAAGCCTTTCATTTTTCATATAAGACCATCCTGGATTTCGGACTGTCGCTCTTCTTTCTGGCGCAGTCTCTGATCCTTTTTGCCACGATCATCTACACGAAGATCGCTCATATAACCCTGGAGGGAGAACATCTCTTTACCGTCATCGCACTGTCCCTGACTTTCATATCCCTCGTTGCTACGCCGGTGCTTCTGATCTTCTCCGTGCTGATCACCATCAGCAATATCGGGCTGATCCGAAAGGAAGGAGCACACCCTTCAAATGCACTGGGGATCCTGCTCAGCGCCCTGCTGATCATAGGATTGGTCGCCATCCTGATGCTGACCCTTATGACCAACTACTATCTGTCTCCGGGCGCACTGATCACCTGGGTCGCAGTAACGCGAGGGATCGTGTCCTCCCTTTTCTTCTATTTTGTGTGCATTTTATTCTCAACCCTGCTCTTCTGTCTGCTGGCCGGACGCCACAAGCCGGCATATGATAAAGACTATCTGATCATTCTTGGGTGCGGTATCCGTGACGACGGAACCCTCTACCCGCTCCTTCAGGGGAGAGCGGACCGGGCCATCGAATTCTATAAAGAGCAGCTGGAGAAGACCGGGCGGAAAGCCTTCTTTGTCCCCTCCGGCGGACAGGGGACCGATGAATGTATGCCGGAAGGAATGGCGATCCGGAATTATCTTCTGTCACAGGGGATCCCGGAGGAGCAGATCCTCCCCGAAACCGAGTCCGTAAATACCCTGCAGAATATGAAGTTCTCAAAGAAGATCATCGATGCAAATGCCGCAGATCCCGAAAAGAGCTGTATCGCTTTCTCTACCACGAACTATCATGTCTATCGAAGCGGGATTCTTGCCTCGGACGTCGGTATGAATGCCGACGGAATGGGAGCCAGGACCAAATGGTATTTCTGGCCAAATGCCCTGATCCGCGAATTCGTCGGCCTCATGGTCCGGGAGTGGCGGACCCACGCGTTTCTGTGCGTCATGTTCATCCTCCAGTCCGTGATCAGCGGTAACCTTTCATGGTTCTTCTCGTTGATCCCCTGACACACGCCCCACAAGCAAAAAAATAAGAGGCTATGCCGGTCATTCCCCAGTTCAACTTGATAATCAAAAACCCCCGCTGATGCGGGGGTTTTACTATATCGCTTGGTGAACTGTATGAGCGGGATCAAGAGGACATGCCGGTGGCATGTCCTCCCCGCGAATGTCATGACCGGCTATGCCGGTCATTCCGCAGTTCAACGCGATAAAAAAATCGCCCCACGTATGTGGGGCAATTTTTTTATCGCTTACTGAACTGCGGAGCACGACGTGCTGCCTTCAGTCCGTACTTCTTTCTTTCCTTCATTCTCGGATCTCTTGTAAGGTATCCTGCCTTCTTGAGAGCCGGACGGTAATCCTCACTTGCCTCATTCAGGGCTCTTGCGATACCGTGACGGATCGCACCTGCCTGACCGGTAAATCCACCGCCATATACATTTACAAGTACATCATACTTTCCTTCTGTACCTGTTACAGCGAAAGGCTGACGAACGATAACCTTCAGGGTATCAAGGCCGAAGTAATCCTCGATGTCCTTCTTATTGATGGTGATCTTGCCGCTGCCCGGTGTTACATAGACACGGGCTACGCTGCTTTTTCTTCTACCTGTTCCGTAAAATCTTGTAGACTTTGCCATGACCTTTTCCTCCTACCCTTAGTACTTGATCTCGAGCGCTTCCGGCTGCTGTGCTGCCTGCTTATGCTCGGGGCCTGCGTAAACGAAAAGCTTCTTGTACATCTGTCTGCCAAGAGGTCCCTTCGGGAGCATACCCTTTACAGCATGCTCTACGACAGCTTCCGGCTTCTTTGCAAGCATTTCCTTCAGTGTCTTCGACTTCAAGCCACCGACGTAATCGGAATGGCTGTAATAAATCTTGTCATTCAGCTTATTACCGGTAACCTTGATCTTGTCAGCATTGACAACGATCACATAATCACCTGTATCAATATGCGGGGTGTAGATCGGCTTGTTCTTGCCGCGCAGCACCTTTGCTACCTCACTTGCGAGGCGGCCTAATGTATGTCCTGTAGCATCAACTACATACCACTTTCTGTCGATCGTCGATGGGCTTGCCATAAAGCTCTTCATCGCATCTTCCTCCTTAAATTCGATCTTTACTTGTTTGCGGAAGTTTCTGCATCCGCAGCTTCCCGTATGACCGGCCAATGTCCGAAAACCGGTCCCTTCGGGATGATTCTATGAAAATGTTCGTTCCGGGGCATGGTACGAACAACTTTCGCTATCGTCACAGATAAATATTCTATAACACGCCTCCCCGTGTGTCAAGACTTTTTTTTACAGGCAGAGACAGTTCCTTCGCTCGGATATAAGGAATCCTCCCACACGCTCCGCGTGCGGGCCCTCCTTATACCTGAGTTATGACGTCAGGTGGATCTCAGCCACGATCACCATGAGGACAATGATCCCCATCAGGATCCCGAGGCCTACGATCAGCCATCCATACCCGGCACTGATCCGTTCCTGTCCCGGCCTTGCGACGCAGTCCTTGAACTCCGCCAATCCTTCTATCTCACGAAGGACCTCCTTCTGCCTGTCCGACATCTCATCCAGGAAGACGTAATCCTCTCCCGCAGCAGGCTGATCCAGCTTCTCTGCTTTCACTCGCTTCTCAAAGTCCTTGATCTGCTGAAGATTATGATTCAGAAAATGCTCCTCTTCCGCAAAGCTGACGATATGATGCTCCTCCCGGTATTTACTGTGCTGGGTCGGGTGCGTCAATACATTATAGCGGAACCTGCAGTTTACATAATCTCTCACGGACGGTGGCAGGAAGAAAAATACACTGGTCAGGATGATGGGAAATGAGGCAAACTTCAACCCCAGATACAAGGCTGCAACAAAGCCGGATTTCGCGCCAATTTCCAAAAAGATCTGCGTCAGTACCCACATAACGACCGGGATCACAAAGCCAAACTTAAGTACGTTCCAGGCGGTCCGGCTCTTCTCCTTCATCATCGCTTCCTTCCGGAGCGGAAGCTGTCGCTTCTGATCCTCATACCGATCGCGGGTATTCTTCATTTTCGTATGAAGCGCATTAAAGGCATCCAGATATCCGGAGTCGGAATCTCCCATCCATGCCTTATGCCACTCTGCCGTTCCTACTCTTGCCCAGGGCGGAGTTTCCCAGTCCTTCCGGTCCCTCGGATCCTCCTCCTTCAGGCCCCTGGCCCCGCCTACCACGGTGCTCTTCTTTTCTTTCTCTTTTTCACCTTCCGGCCTTACCAACTCATATGCCATGACCGTTCCCCCTTATATTTACAGGATCCGTGTATCCTCCCGCCTTTTTTCCATCCTTTCTCCATCCGGTACAGTTCCCGCAGTCATACGACCTCGCCGCATATCCGGCCTTCTTTACTCACACGAAACGGATCTCCACCAGCGTCAGCCCCTGCGGTTCCGCAGTAGGACCCGCCTTGCTCCTGTCACAGGCCTCCAGGATATCCTTCATCTCCTCCGGCTCACGGAGTCCCATTCCGATCTCCATAAGCGTGCCGCTGATGATCCTTACCATATTGTACAGAAACCCGGTTCCCCTGACACGGATCCGGATCCTCCTCGGTTCCTCAATGTCTCTCTCACAGGTGAGACCGGTAATGGTTCTGACCGTTGTGGTCGCCTGGCTCCCTGCCGAGCAGAAGCTGGCGAAATCATGCGTTCCGATCAGAAGATCCGCCGCCTTCTGCATCCTCTTCACATCCAGATCATAGTAACAGAACTTTGAATACAGCCGCTCCACCGGATTGGCAAAGCAGTGATTCCAGATCCGGTATTCATAGGTCTTCACGGAATCGCAGTGTCTCGGATGAAAATCCGCCGCCACCTCCTCCGCCTTCTGGATCCGGATATCCTCCGGCAAATGTGTATTCAGCGCATAGGACAGTTTCTCCGCCGGGATCCGCGTCTCTGTATCAAAGACCGCCACATTTCCAAGGGCATGTACACCGGAATCCGTTCTGGAGGCTCCGATCACCCGGATCTCCTCCCCCAGAAGCCGTGTCAGTTCCCGGTTCAGAACTTCTTCAATTGTGATCCCATTGGGTTGCAGCTGCCAGCCACAATAATTTGTGCCGTCGTATGCAACCACCAGCATGACACGTTTCATATGCTTCTCCGGTTATAGTTTACATAAAAATCCGTATACACAGCATGCACACTGTAAATATCAGCAGCAGGATTGCCGCGATCCTGTCATTCCGGGTGTATTTCAGCGGTTCGATGCGGGTTCTCTTCTGCCCGGCATTATAACCTCTCATATCCATCGCATCCGCCAGGTTTCCCGCATGCCGTAAGGTACTGCGAAACAGCGGGATCAGGAGGGATATCATAGCCCCTGCTCTCTGCAGAGGGTTCCCTTCATCATAGATCGCCCCTCTGGAAGCCGCTGCGATCTTCAAACGTTCCATTTCCCTGCCCAGTTGGGGAAGGAAATCAAATGCGATCGCCACGGACATGGCGCCTCCTTCACCGATTGGAAATCCCGCTCTCAGCCCGTCCAGCAGCTCCCGTGGTTCGGTGGTCTTCGAGAATACCACCGACATCAGGGATACCAGGCAGATCTTCCAGAAGGTCAGCAGGACCGTTTCCACCGGCACCCAGATCAGGCTGAACAATTCCGCTATCAGCAGCATGATCAGGACGCTTCTCGCAGACTTTACGATAGATGTAAGCGAACATCCCGATGTCCCCCACGCCACGATGAAAAGTGCCGTAGAGAGCCCCAGAGCCAGCGGATGTCCCTGGATCAGTGTCAAGACCACATAGAGGATCAGACTATATAGTTTTGTACGGGGATCCAGCCTGCGAAGCACACCC
This sequence comes from uncultured Lachnospiraceae bacterium, assembly GCA_902775555.1. Classification (GTDB taxonomy): domain Bacteria; phylum Bacillota; class Clostridia; order Lachnospirales; family Lachnospiraceae; genus Eubacterium_Q. Next base: position 42,096 of record CACYMQ010000028.1, read on the forward strand.
TCGCCGGGGCTGTAATTTCCCATGGTTACTGACTTTTCCATTTGCTGCCCCCCTCGTGGGCGGTGATCACTACAGCCTTTCCTTGGTTTACATAATCATCTATCACAGTTTCCAGAACTCTCCGGCCTTCTCTGTCCATTCCCGCAAACGGTTCATCCAAAATGAGCACCTGCGGTTTCATGGCCAGGATCCCGGCGATGGCGACTCTCCGTTTCTCTCCCTCGGACAGCCGTTCCGGATTCCTCTCCCACAGTCTCTCCGGAACCTTCAACGCCCGGAGTGCATCTTCCGCATCCTGTCTCGCCATAGCTGTGGGGCGTCCGGCCTTCATCGGACCATACATCACATCCAGATGCACCGATGTCTCAAAGAGCTGGTCTTCCGGAAACTGCATCGCATAGCCCACATATCTCCTGACAGGTGCCATAGCCGTCGGCTTTTTTTTCGAAAAGAGAGACCATTTCACCTTTCGGCCGCTTACCGGCAGTTCCATCCCACCGACCCGGATATGCCCGGAATGATGAGAGAGTGTCCCGTTCATTAGTTTACATAATGTGCTTTTTCCGCTTCCTGTCCCTCCACGCAGCAGATACAGTCCGCCTGCACAGATCTCAGCAGTAAAATGTTCCACCACATGATTTCGTCCGTACCGAAACCCCACATCAAGCAAAGACAGAAGGATCTTCCGGTCCTCAGGTTCCTTCCTGATGATCCAGGACGGGCCTTTTCTACCCCCGCCTATAAAGGGATTCTCAAGCCCGGACCGACCGGTTTCTTCCGACGGATCCTCCTCCGGATCCTCCGGGAAGAGAGACCCGGCCTCCGGGTCCGTCGGATCATTCTCCGATTTCCGCAGTGTCATCTTCCCGTATGCATGTGCCTTTCTTTCCGTGATCCTGCCGTTCTTTAATACAAGAACACGTTTCATCCGTCCCAGCGTCTCCGGATCATGGGAAACCAGAAGCAGTGTCTGCCCGTTCCTTCTTGCAAGTGAAAGGATCAGCGAAAGGACCTCCTGTCCCTCCGATCTGCCCAGCATGGACAGAGGCTCATCCAGAAGAAGAAGCTGCGGCCTCATCATAAGCACCGATACCAGGGCAGCCTTCTGCTGCTGTCCGCCGCTCAGCATACGGAAATCCTGATCCTCCGGGATTCCCTCCAGCAGTTTTTTTCTTAACCCTTCCCAACGCTTTCGGATCACCTCGGGTTCCACAGCCAGATTTTCCGGTCCGAAGGCTGCATCCGAAGCCAGTCCCGAAAAAACCATGGTTTTCTCCGGCTGCTGGCACAACAGACCGATCTTCCCTCTCAGATTGTCCAGGTCTCTTGCATGGAAGGGATCCAGACCATCCATCACGATCTCTCCCATTTTCCCCGTCCGTTTCAGTCCGGCCAGATATTGAAGGAGTTCCGTCTTACCGGCACCGTTCATTCCCGTCAGTCCCACGATGTCTCCGGGCTTCAGTTCAAGGCTTACACTGCTGTCCGGTATATGCCGCATATGTAATTCTTTCACTTTCACGCCCAGTCCCATGGTTCCACCTGTTCTTTATTCCATCCCGCAGGATCCGATCCCCGTTCCTATACGATATGCATCTGCACTCTGTATGTTAGAGAAAAGGGGATACCGTTTTCACGATATCCCCTTAAAGTACACATCCGGCTTATACGAGCTCCAGGAAAACTTCCAGAGCGCCGTCGCCCTTTCTCTCTCCGATCTTCACGATACGTGTATAACCACCGTTCCGTCCGGCATACTTAGCACCCAGCTCTGTGAAGAGCTTGTCTGTCAGATCAACCTTCTTGGTTGCTGCCTTCTTGCCTGCTGCCTCAGTCGGTACCTCAACAACCGGATACAGAACCTTCAGCATCTCGCGGCGTGCATGCAGTCTGCTGGGAAGATCCTTCTTAACGGTCTTCTCGATCTCGTCGTAAAGAGTAACCTTCTTACCGTCTACAACATTCTTCATGCGCTTTCCGTCTTTATCCTTGCGGGCAACCTTAGCAGTTACCTTAACCTCTTCGAAATTATCCTTTTCCTTAACAGCCATGGTGATCAGCTTCTCGGCGATCTTACGAACTTCCTTGGCTCTTGCCTCAGTTGTACGGATCTTTCCGTGATAGATCAGCTGTGTTACCTGATTCCGAAGTAATGCTTTTCTCTGATCGCTCTTCTTACCGAGCTTTCTGTACATTGCCATATTCTTTTCCTCCTTGCCCCGTGACGCGGGTCCTCGCTTTGCTTACTGAGAAGTATAATACTTCTATTCTTCAGCTTAAGCGGTAATCACTCTTCCCCGTTATTCAGGGAGAGTCCAAGTTCTTTCAGCTTGCCAAGAACTTCCTCGAGGGACTTACGACCAAGGTTACGAACCTTCATCATATCCTCAGGGGTCTTATCGCAAAGCTCTTTAACAGTATTGATACCGGCTCTCTTCAGGCAGTTGAAGGAACGAACGGAAAGCTCCAGCTCGTCGATGGACATAACGATCGCACGATCCTTGTCATCTTCCTCTTTCTCAACCATGACATCCAACTGCTGAGCACTCTCAGACAGATCGATGAAAAGTGCCAGATGCTCGGACAGAACCTTTGCTGCGAGGCTGACTGCCTCATCCGGTGCAAGTGTTCCGTTGGTGAAGACATCCAGTGTCAGACGGTCATAGTCTGTGATCTGTCCGACACGTGTATTCTCAACCGTCAGGTTTACACGCTCTACCGGTGTGAAGATGGAATCTACCGCGATCATGTCGATGGCGGAATCCAACTCCTTGTTCTTGTCTGCGCTTACATAGCCTCTGCCGTTGCGGATCGTCAGTTCCATATCCAGAACCGCATCCGGACCGCTCAGGTTTGCGATCACAAGATCCGGATTGAGGATCTCGATGTCGCTGTCTACCTTGATATCGGCAGCTGTTACCACACAGTTACCGGAAGCCTCGATATAAGCGATCTTCGGCTCCTGGCTGGTGGAATTATTCTTGATGCAAAGCTCTTTGATGTTCATGATGATCTCAGTTACATCTTCCTTAACTCCCGGAATGGAACTGAACTCATGAAGCACACCTTTGATCTTTACGAAGCTGACTGCAGTTCCCGGAAGGGAGGACAGCATGATCCGTCTCAGAGAATTTCCGAGTGTGGTACCATAGCCTCTCTCCAGCGGTTCTACAACAAATCTACCGTACTTGTTATCTTCAGATATTTCTTCGATCTCGATTCTCGGCTTTTCGAATTCAAACATGCGCTATTCCCCTCCTTATTCGTCGATTGCTGCCGCTATGCGGCTGTTACCCTACCCCTGCAAATGATTACTTGGAATACAGCTCGACGATAAGGGTCTCATTTACAGGAACATCGATCTGCTCGCGAAGCGGCTTCTCATTTACCTTACCGGAAAGGGTCTCGGAGCTTGCCTCCATCCATGCCGGTACAGCCACACCACCGTTTGCTTCTACGATATCCTTAAATCTCTGAAGAGACTTGCTCTTCTCCTTGATCTCGATCACATCTCCCGGAGTCACCTTATAAGACGGGATGTTTACAACCTTGCCGTTTACGAGTACGTGTCTGTGTGTTACCACCTGACGTGCCTCACGACGTGTACGTGCAAATCCCATACGGAAAATGATATTGTCCAGACGAAGCTCCAGAAGAGTCATCAGGTTGGTACCTACCAGACCCGGCATACGCTCTGCCTTCTTGTAAAGGTTACGGAAGGGCTTCTCCTGTACGCCATAGATGAACTTAGCCTTCTGCTTCTCTCTCAGCTGAAGACCATACTCACTTACCTTACGGTTCGCACGCATGGACTTACGATTGGACTTCTTATTTACACCCAGATATGCCGGTTCCAGATCCAGAGAACGGCATCTTTTAAGAATGGGGGTTCTGTTAATAGCCATAATTTCCTGTACCTCCTAATCAGACTCTTCTTCTCTTCGGCGGACGACAACCGTTATGCGGTACCGGTGTAACGTCCTTAATGGTCTTAACCTCAAGTCCGCATGCAGCCAGCGCACGAATCGCTGCCTCACGTCCGGAACCCGGGCCTTTTACCATAACATCCAGTGTCTTCAGACCGTAAGGTGCAGCTGCCTTTGCTGCTGTCTCTGCTGCCATCTGTGCAGCATACGGTGTAGACTTCTTGGAACCTCTGAAGCCAAGTCCGCCTGCGCTTGCCCAGGAAAGTGCATTTCCCTCTGCGTCTGTAAGTGTTACGATCGTATTATTAAAAGAAGACTGAATATGAGCCTGTCCATGTTCAACGATCTTTCTATTACGCTTTTTTGTTACTTTCTTAGTCGTCTTAGCATTAGCCATGAACGTTATCCTCCGATTTATTACTTCTTCTTATTCGCTACCGTCTTCTTCGGACCCTTACGTGTACGTGCATTGTTCTTTGTGTTCTGTCCACGTACCGGAAGTCCCTTTCTGTGACGGATACCACGATAACAACCGATTTCCTGCAGGCGCTTGATGTTCAGCGCCGTCTCCCTGCGGAGATCACCCTCTACCATAAGGGTTTCATTGATCACATCACTGATCCGGCGAACCTCATCATCCGTCAGATCGCGAACTCTTGTGTCCGGATTTACATCTGCGCTTGTGAGCACCTTCTTTGAAGTAGAAAGACCGATACCGTAGATATAGGTCAGTCCGATCTCGATGCGCTTCTCTCTCGGTAAATCCACACCTGAAATACGAGCCATTTTTTTTACCTCCGATTAATAAATATAAACTCTCGGCACATCACCCGGGTAACTCCTGTATGGACGCAGGAGGTGGAATGTTTTGGTATACCCATGGATGTACGCATCCACATGTAGCATCACGAGGTATGACGAAACTCGTGTGCCCGTCGCACAGTCTCCTGTAAAATGTACCGCTCCCCCGTAGGATGCCGCATACATCTGAAACCATGCTCTGTTTTTCAGCCGCTTTTTGTGGATCCTTCAATCCACACCTGTCGCATAACAACGACCGGGATCGATCACTTCCCTCCGTTACATCCGTAAGGACCATGATCATTCATCCGTGTATCTGCTCTGCAGATCCCACATTAACCCTGGCGCTGCTTGTGCTTCGGATTTTCGCAGATAATAAGTATTCTGCCTTTTCTTTTAATGACTTTGCACTTGTCGCAAATCGGTTTTACTGATGCACGAACCTTCATTAAAATACTCTCCTTTCTGCTTTTCTCCTTTGACTATAACTACGGGTTTCCGCAGGGATCCTTCGGCCGTCTTCCCCTAAAATAACCGGCTTAGACGACCATAACGACAGGAGGGCATAGTATGCCCCTCTGTCGAAAAGTCTCTGCAATCCGCTATTCTATCATTTTCGCAAATGAAATGCAAGCAGATTTTATATTATTTTTCGCGGTGCGTCCCTCGGATGCTTCGCATCTCTCGGGATCGCGCTGGCGCGCTATGTGGCTTCGCGCATAAGGGCCCCTCTGTGAGCAAGCTCCCCGGGGCCCTTATGCGCTCATCCACGCACCGCTTGTAGATACGCGTCTATTTCGCTCTCCATGTGATCCGTCCTTTGGACAGATCATAAGGGGAAAGCACTACGGTAACCTTGTCACCGGGAAGGATCTTGATATAATTCATACGAAGCTTCCCACTGATGTGCGCAAGTATCTGATGTCCGTTCTCCAGTTCTACATTGAACATGGCATTCGGAAGCTTCTCAAGCACTACACCTTCGCATTCGATTTCATCTGATTTCGACATACACTGACTCCTTACCTTTTACTGCTCAAGGACTGCTACGATAGCCTCAAATACATCATTCATATCCTGTGTGCCATCGATATTCCGAACCACGCCTGCCTTCTCATAATAATCGATGAGCGGCTGTGTCTGCTCATGATATACGGAAAGACGGTTCAGTACGGTCTCCGGCTTGTCATCATCACGAAGGATCAGCTTCTCACCGCAGGTGTCACATACACCCTCAACCTTCGGAGCATTGTACTTGATATGATAGGTTGCACCGCAGCCTACACATGCACGACGACCGGACATACGATTTACGATGTTCTCATCCGGAACATCTACATTGATGGCATAGTCTACCTTCTCACCGTTCTTTGACAGAGCAGCATCCAGCGCTTCTGCCTGAGGGATCGTTCTCGGGAAACCGTCCAGTACATATCCGTTCTTGCAGTCATCCTGTGCGAAACGATCCATGATCAGATCAACTACCAGTTCATCCGGAACCAGTGCACCCTGATCCATGTATTCCTTTGCCTTCTTACCAAGCTCTGTACCCTGCTTGATGTTGGCGCGGAAGATATCTCCTGTGGAAATGTGGGGGATATCATACTTTGCTGCGATCATTTTTGCCTGTGTACCCTTTCCGGCACCAGGAGCTCCTAACATGATAATCTTCATCTTTGCTACTCCCTTCTCATATAAATGCGTCTAAGATCCTTCGTCTGTGCATGATTCGCGCAGCGAAGAATCTTATCCGCGACTTATGAATCTTCAGAACCGGTCTCAGAATCCGTATCTGTCAGCTCAGGAAGCCGTTGTAGTTCCGGACAACCATCTTAGACTCGATCTGCTTAATGGTTTCAATGATAACACCTACGATAATGATCAGAGATGTACCACCGAAGGATACACCTGCTCCGAATCTTCCGTTGAAGAAGATGGGGATCAGTGCAACCAGCATCAGGCCGAAGGCACCGATGATGACAATGTAGTTCAGAATGGCATTCAGGTAATCCTGTGTCGGCTTACCCGGACGAATACCGGGGATGAATCCGCCGCCCTTCTTCAGATTCTGGGAGATCTCCATCGGGTTGAAAGAGATCGATGTATAGAAATATGCGAAGAAGATAACAAGCAGGATGTAAACACCAAGTCCGATGTACGCCCACGGATATCCGGACCGGAACCAGTAATTGGAGTTCAGACCTTCCAGGATCCGGTTACCTACGGTACTCTCAACCTTGATACCAAAGAGGTTGATGATGACCGAAGGGATCGACATCAGCGTGGATGCGAAAATGATGGGCATAACATTTCCGGTATTTACCTTCAGCGGAATATGTGAGGATCTTCCGCCTGCATACTGACGACGGCCTGCCGTCTTCTGTGCGTAGGAAACCGGGATCCGCCGCTCCGCATCATTCAGTATGACCGTAAGGATCGTCGTACCCAGGATAACACCCAGGATGATGATGATAGCGAAGGACATATGTACTACATCCTTGCCGCTTACGAACATGTCCCACAGACTCTTAAGGTCACTGGGGATACGGGAAATGATGTTGATGAGAAGGATGATGGAGATACCGTTTCCGATCCCTCTTTCGCTGATCCTCTCACCCAGCCACATAACCAATGCACTACCTGTGGTAAGTGCAACAACTACTACGATAACATTAAAGGCGTTATATTCCTTCAGGATTCCTGACCGTCCGAAGCCTATGGTAAGACCAAGACTCTCTACTACCGCCAGAACGATGGATACGATACGGGTGATCGCTGTGATCTTCTTACGACCCTCGTCGCCGTCCTTCTGCATCTCTTCCAGAGCCGGAATGGCAATGGTGAGGAGCTGCATGATGATGGAGGCTGTGATATAGGGTGTAACCGATAATGCGAATATGGTCATTCTCGAGATCGAACCACCGGTCAGTGTGTTCAGGATCTCGGAAGCACCCTCACCGAGAGCACCTGTGAAAAGACCATCCACCTTGGACGTATCAATGCCCGGTGCCGGGATTCTGGATCCCAGACGAACGATGATGATAACAAAGAATGTAAAGATGAGACCATTACGGATCTCCTTTACCTTCAGTGCGTCTTTCAAGGTTTTGAACATTTACTTCACCTCTACTTTTCCGCCAAGAGCTTCGATCTTCTCGATCGCTGCAGCACTGGCTGCGTTCACCTTTACGGTAAGCTTCTTTGTCAACTCTCCATTTCCTAAGATCTTCACGCCATCACGCGGGTTCTTTACAATTCCTGCCTCTACAAGAGATTCCACCGTAACCTCAGCGCCATCCTCAAAACGATTCAGTACGTCCAGATTCAGTGCGATGATCTCCTTGTGGTTTCTGCACTTGAAGCCTCTCTTCGGGAGACGTCTGTACAGGGGCATCTGACCACCTTCGAAGCCCGGTCTCGGTGCTCCGGAACGTGCCTTCTGTCCTTTATGTCCTTTACCTGCTGTCTTACCGTTTCCTGATCCATGGCCACGACCACGGCGGAAATCGTCACGGCTTACCGCGCCTTCTGCAGGTGCAAGTGTTGATAAATCCATGATGCTTCCTCCTTTTTCTTTAGGGCTCCGTCACAGGCTTCCGCAACTGAAGCGGAAGCTCCGTATGACTTCACACCCGGATATCTGCTGTGCAAATATCCCTTCGTTATGCTTCCTCTACCTTAAGCATATAGCCAACCTGTGCGATCATTCCTTTTGTTGCTGCATTGTTCGGCAGCTCTACGGTCTTATGCAGTTTGGTCAGGCCAAGGGCCTCAACGGTTCTTCTATGCTTCGGGATTGCACCGATCGGTGACTTTACCAGAGTTACTTTCAACATATCTGCCATCTTCATATCCCTCCTAGTTGAGAATCTCATCCACGGACTTGCCGCGAAGTCTTGCGATTTCATTCGGATCCTGGATAGCCTTCAGGCCATTCAGTGTGGCAAGAACTACATTCTGCTTGTTGTTGGATCCAAGAGACTTTGTACGGATATTGCGATATCCTGCCAGATCCAGTACGGAACGTGCCGGACCACCTGCGATGATACCGGTACCTTCCGGAGCAGACTTCAGAAGTACGGTTGCACTTCCGAACTCGCCTGTAAATCCGTAAGGAATACTTCCTGCCTCGTTGATCGGAACCTCGATCATGTTCTTGATCGCATCCTCTTTTGCCTTCCGGATCGCCTCCGGAATCTCGGCAGCCTTTCCAACTCCGGCACCTACATGTCCATTCCGGTCTCCGACTACGATAAGTGCTGCAAAACGCATGTTACGTCCGCCCTTAACAACCTTCGTAACTCGCTTGATCGCTACTACGTTATCGGCTAATTCTAACTGACTTGCGTCGATCTTTTTCATTACGTTCGTTCCTCCTTATTAGAATTCCAGACCGGCTTCTCTTGCAGCATCTGCCAAAGCCTTGATCTTACCCTGGTAAATGAATCCGCCACGGTCAAATACGACTGTCTTTACACCGGCTGCGATCGCACGCTCTGCGATCACCTTTCCGACATAAGCGGCTGCATCTACATCATTTGTCTTCTCCAGTTCGGACTTTACAGCCTTCTCAACTGTAGAGGCTGCTACAAGGGTCTTTCCTTCGGAGTCATCAATAACCTGAGCGTACATATGATTATTACTTCTGAAGACCGCCAGTCTCGGGCGCTCTGCTGTGCCGCTGAACCGGTTGCGAATCTTCAGATGCTTCTTAGCACGAACTTCACTTCTGGATTCTTTATTTATCATCTTATTCACACTCCTTTATTTCTTACCGGTCTTACCAACCTTGCGGCGGATTACCTCGTAATCATACTTGATACCCTTGCCCTTATACGGTTCCGGAGCACGCTTCTCGCGGATCTCTGCTGCATACTGCTTCTCGCGGATCTCTGCTGCATACTGTCCAACCTTCTCCTTGTCGATACCGCTGACAATGATCTTGTTGTCCTGTACTTCCGTTGTAAGGCCTTCCGGATCCTCCATCTCTACCGGATGAGAGTAACCCAGGTTGAGGACCAGCTTCTTACCCTGCTTAGCAGCACGATAACCTACACCGTTTACCTCAAGAGTCTTCTTGTAGCCGTCGGTAACACCGATAACCATGTTGTGAATAAGAGTTCTTGTGAGACCATGCAGGGCCCGGTTTCTCTTCAGGTCGTTCGGTCTCTTAACCGTAAGGACGCCATCCTCGATGGTAAGCTCCATCTCAGGCGCAAGCTGTCTTGCAAGCTCTCCCTTCGGTCCCTTTACCGTCACCTTATTATTTTCTGCTATATCTACAGTTACGCCTGCAGGAATAGCGATAGGCATTTTTCCGATACGTGACATTTGCTGAACGCCAGTACTTCACCGCCGACATTCAGCTTACGAGCTTCCTTGTCGGTGATAACGCCCTTGTTCGTTGAAATGATGGCTGTTCCGTAGCCGCCCAGTACCTTCGGAAGGTTCTCGGTATCAGCGTAGATACGAAGACCCGGCTTGGAGATACGGCGAAGTCCGGAGAGGACCTTCTCGTTCTTATCCTTACCATACTTCAGTGTGATACGGATCACATCAAACTTTCCATCATTTACGATATCAACCGCCTTGATATATCCCTCAGAAAGAAGGATGTCAGCGATAGCCCGCTTCATCTTGGAAGACGGGATATCAACGGTGTCATGCTTTGCTGTATTTGCATTGCGGATTCTTGTAAGCATATCTGCAATCGGATCGCTAATTGACATAGTTTTGTCCTCCTTTCATTCTACCAGCTGGATTTCTTCACGCCCGGGATCTCTCCCTTGTAAGCTAACTCACGGAAGCAGATTCTGCAGATTCCGTACTTTCTAAGGTAAGCATGCGGACGTCCACAGATCTTGCAACGTGTATACTCTCTGGTGGAGAACTTCTGCTTTCTCTGCTGCTTTATTTTCATTGCAGTCTTTGCCATGATACTTCCTCCTTATTTCTTAAACGGCATACCGAACAGTCTCAATAACTCTCTTGCTTCCTCGTCAGTCTTGGCTGTGGTTACGAAGATCACATCCATACCGCGAACCTTGTCAACCTTATCATACTCGATCTCGGGGAAAATGATCTGCTCCTTGATGCCGAGTGCGTAGTTTCCTCTTCCATCGAAGGAATCTGCGCTGACACCGCGGAAGTCACGTACCCGAGGCAGAGCCAGGTTGATCAGACGATCTGCGAATTCATACATCCGCTCGCCACGAAGAGTTACCTTACATCCGATGGGCATGCCCTCACGGAGTTTGAAGTTAGCAACAGACTTCTTAGCTTTGGTGATGACCGGCTTCTGTCCGGAGATCTCTGTCATATCCTTGACAGCAGACTCAAGAATCTTTGCATTTTCACGTGCCTCACCGACACCCATGTTGAGAACGATCTTCTCAAGCTTCGGAACCTGCATTACGTTCTTGTAACCGAACTTCTTGATCATTGCTACTTTTATATCACTTTCGTATGTATCTCTTAATCTACTCAATGTTCAAAGCCTCCTTCCCGGATTAATCAATGGTCTCGGTCTTGCCGTTTACATGAGCAACCCGAACCTTGTTCTTCTTCTCACCCTGGAAGCCGACTCTTACGGTAGATCCCTTATACAGGTACATAACGTTTGAGATATCGATCGGTGCTTCCTTCTCAATGATGCCGCCCTGCTGATTTGCTGCGCTGGGCTTGCTGTGCTTGTAAACCTTGTTTACACCCTCTACCAGAACCTTATGATTCTTGGGATCTACGGAAAGCACCTTGCCTTCTTTTCCTTTATCCTTACCGGCGATGACCCGTACCAGGTCATCCTTCTTGATTTTAGATGCTGCCACTTATGGTCACCTCCTTACAGTACTTCCGGTGCCAGGGAGATGATCTTCATGAATTTCTTATCTCTCAGCTCTCTTGCTACCGGTCCAAAAATACGGGTTCCTCTCGGATTCAGATCATCCTTGATGATAACTGCTGCATTCTCGTCGAAACGGATGTAAGATCCGTCCTTACGACGTGCACCCTTCTTTGTACGAACAACAACTGCCTTTACAACATCGCCCTTCTTTACAACACCGCCGGGTGTTGCATCCTTAACGGTAGCAACGATGATGTCGCCGATTCCTGCATATCTTCTGACTGAACCGCCGAGAACGCGAATGCAAAGAAGCTCTTTTGCGCCTGTGTTATCAGCAACTCGAAGTCTTGTTTCCTGCTGTACCATAGTTCTTTCTTCGCCTCCTTATTTCGCTCTCTCGATGATCTCAACGAGTCTCCAGCGCTTATCCTTGGACAGAGGTCTTGTCTCCATAACACGAACTCTGTCGCCGCGCTTTGCTGTATTCTCCTCGTCATGTGCCTTCAGCTTGTAGGTTCTCTTTACGATCTTGCCATACAGCGGATGCTTTACGTTATCCACGATAGATACAACGATCGTCTTATCCATCTTGTCACTGGTCACGAGACCTACACGTGTTTTTCTAAGATTTCTCTCCATTGATCATATCTCCTTTCGGTCTCTTACGCATTCTGCTGCTTCTCGGTGATCACTGTCTGGATCCGAGCGATGTTCTTACGAACTACAGTAATGCGACCTGTGTTCTCCAGCTGATTTGTAGCGTTCTGGAACTTCAGATTGAAGAGTTCCTTCTTTGCAGCCTCAAGATCGCCGTTCAACTCTTCGATGGACTTCGTCTGTAACTCTTTTACGTATTCCTTAGTTTTCACTGCCGCTACCTCCTTCTAAATCTGCTTTTGAAACGATCTTACATTTCAAAGGAAGCTTATGTGTAGCAAGACGGAGAGCCTCACGAGCCTTCTCCTCTGTAACATTTCCTACTTCGAACATAACTCTGCCCGGCTTAACAACTGCTACCCAGTACTCCAGGGATCCTTTACCGGAACCCATACGGGTTTCTGCCGGCTTTGCGGTTACCGGCTTGTCCGGGAAGATCTTGATCCAAACCTTACCTTCACGACGGAGGTAACGGTTGATGGCAACACGGGCAGCCTCGATCTGATTGGACTTTACCCATGCCGGCTCTACAGCTACGATACCGTATTCACCTTCGGTGATCTTGTTTCCACGAAGGGCCTTGCCTGCCATGGATCCTCTGAACTGCTTACGATGCTTTACTCTCTTAGGCATTAACATAATTATTTGTCACTCCCTTCCTTGTTTCCCTTAGCAGGAAGTACTTCACCATGGTAGATCCATGTCTTTACGCCAACCTTACCATATGTGGTGTCAGCCTCTGCAAAACCATAGTCGATGTCTGCACGCAGAGTCTGAAGCGGGATGGTACCCTCGCTGTAGGTCTCCTTACGAGCCATATCTGCACCACCCAGACGTCCGGATACAGAGGTCTTGATCCCCTGTGCGCCGGCCTTCATGGTTCTGGACATGCAGGACTTCATAGCTCTACGGAAGGAGATACGATTCTCCAGCTGCTGAGCGATGTTCTCAGCTACCAGCTGTGCATCCATATCGGGGCTCTTGATCTCCTTGATATCGATAAACAGCTTCTTCTCTGTAAGCTTCTGAACCTCGTTACGTACCTTCTCGATCTCGGAACCGCCCTTACCGATCACAACGCCCGGCTTAGCAGTGAAAACCTTAACCTTAACGCGGTCTCTGGTTCTCTCGATATCGATCTTGGAAATGCTTGCATCCTTCAGACGCTTCTTCAGGAACTTACGGATATTATAATCTTCTACAAGATTGTTAGCGAACTCTTCGTTCTTTGTATCTGCATACCACTTGGAATCCCAATCCTTGATGATTCCGACTCTTAAACCATGCGGATTAACTTTCTGTCCCATGCTTTCCCTCCTATCTCTCGTCCAGCACGACTGTGATGTGGCTGGTTCTCTTCTCGATCCTGTAAGCTCTGCCCTGTGCTCTCGGGTGAATACGCTTCATGGTAGGTCCCTTGTTTGCGTAGCACTCTGCAACATACAGGTTCTCTCTCTTCAGTCCGTTGTTGTTCTCAGCGTTTGCAACGGCTGACTGAAGCAGCTTATAGATAACAGCGGAAGCATAACGGTTATTGTATGCCAGGATACCAAGTGCGGTATCTACGTCCTTCCCACGGATCGCATCCAGTACAAAGCAGGCCTTTGTTACGGATACTCTAGCGTAGGAAACCTTTGCGGACGGTCTTGTATCTTTATTTTCGTTTCTCTGTCTCTTGACTTGAGATCTGTGTCCCTTTGCCATCTTACGATCCCTCCTTATCTCTTCTTCTCGTCCTTACCATGACCACGATAGGTTCTGGTAGCAACGAACTCACCAAGCTTATGACCAACCATATCCTCGGTTACATATACCGGAACGTGCTTTCTTCCGTCGTAAACCGCGATGGTATGTCCTACAAATGAGGGGAAAATAGTAGAACGGCGAGACCATGTACGAATGACCTCATGAGCGTCCTTCTTGTTCAGCTCATCAACCTTCTTCAATAAGCTTGCATCTGCAAACGGTCCTTTTTTTAATGAACGAGCCATGTTCTTCCTCCTTACTTAACGTTCTTTCCTGATCTGTTTCTGATGATCAGCTTGTTGGACTTAGCGTTCTTCTTTCTGGTCTTCAGACCCAGTGCCGGCTTACCCCAAGGAGTAGACGGGCCGCTGCGGCCGATCGGTGCACGTCCTTCACCACCACCGTGCGGATGGTCATTCGGGTTCATAACAGAACCGCGGACTGTAGGACGGATACCCATGTGACGCTTACGTCCGGCCTTACCGATATTTACAAGGCCATGCTCGATGTTACCTACAGTTCCGACTGTTGCACGGCAACTGATGGGAACCATACGCATCTCGCCTGAAGGAAGACGAAGGATGGCATATTTACCTTCCTTAGCCATGAGCTGTGCAGAGTTTCCTGCGGAACGAACCAGCTGTCCGCCCTTTCCGGGAACAAGCTCGATGTTGTGGATCTCAGTACCGATCGGGATAGCGCTGAGCGGCAGGCAGTTACCTACGCGGATATCTGCATTCTCACCATTCATAAGGCTGTCGCCAACCTTGATCCCGTTCGGAGCAAGGATGTATGTCTTCTCACCGTCTGCATAGCAGATCAGAGCGATATTTGCTGTCCGGTTCGGATCGTACTCGATGGTGAGTACCTTTGCCGGGATATCATCCTTACGTCTCTTGAAATCAATGATCCTGTATTTCTGACGGTTTCCGCCACCGTGATGACGAACCGTGATCTTGCCCTGATTGTTACGTCCGGCAGTTTTCTTCTTGGATACCAGCAGGGACTTCTCCGGCTTATCTGTTGTGATCACATCGAAGTCCAGACCGGTCATATTTCTTCTAGAAGGTGTATATGGGGTGTATGTTTTGATACCCATTTTAGTTCTCCTTTCAACTCTCTATCTTACAGTCCCTCGAAAAGCTCGATGTCAGCACTCTCAGCTGTCAGCTGTACATATGCCTTCTTACTCTTCGATGTCTTGCCGGAGGTTGCTCCGCGGCGCTTGGTCTTTCCGTCATAGTTAACTGTGTTGACCTTTGCTACCTTTGCTCCCTCGAACATCTTCTCTACTGCATCTGCGATCTGATTCTTGGTCGCATCCGGATGAACGAGAAATGTATACTTCTTCTCGGCCATAGCGTTCATACTCTTCTCAGTAAGAACGGGTCTCTGTATAACGTCATAGTACTTTAAATCTGCCATTATGCGTACACCTCCTCGATAGCCTTTGCAGCATCCTTTGTGATGATCAGAGAATCATACTTCAGGATATCATACACATTGATGGATGTGCTGATGGTTGTTGCCACATCAGGAATGTTACGTGCGGAAAGAACTACATTGTCGTTCTTATCCTTTGTTACTACCAGCGCACTCTCTGCCTTCAGATTCTTCAGAACCTCAGCGAAAGCGGAGGTCTTCGGTGCATCCATGGAAAGCTCGTCAACCACGATCATCTTCTCGTCCTGAACCTTGGATGTCAGTGCGGAGAAGAGTGCGATCTGGCGCTCTCTCTTGTTCATCTTCTTGGAGTAGTCTCTCGGCTTCGGTGCGAATACCACGCCACCGCCTGTCCACTGAGGAGAACGGGTCGAACCCTGACGGGCATGTCCTGTACCCTTCTGTCTCCAGGGCTTCTTTCCGCCGCCGGATACCTCTGCACGTGTCAGGGCACTCTGTGTTCCCTGACGATTGTTTGCCAGATAGGTAACTACTGCCTTATGAACCAGTGTTTCATTTATCTCTACACCGAAAATGTTATCGGAAAGGTCGATCTTCTCAACCTCTTTACCGTCGGTGTTGTATACTGCTAAAGTTGCCATTCTTTTAATCCTCCTTATCGTGACTATCTAGCCTTTACAGACTCTGCAACGATCACGAGTGACTTCTTCGGGCCCGGAACGGCACCCTTCACCAGGATCACATCATTTTCTGCATCTATCTTAACGATCTCAAGGTTCTGTACGGTTACCTGCTCGCAGCCTGCATGTCCGGCCATCTTCTTGCCCTTCATAACGCGGCCCGGTGTCGTAGCGGAACCATTGGAACCTGCATGGCGATGATACTTGGAACCATGTCCGGAAGGTCCGGAGTGGAGTCCGTGGCGCTTGATACCGCCTGCGTATCCCTTACCTTTGGAACGAGCGGTTACATCGATCTTATCACCCTCTGCGAAGATGTCAGCCTTGATCACGCTCTCTCCTGCAACATACTCAGCAGCATTCTCAAAACGGAACTCTCTGATGAACTTCTTCGGAGTTTCGCCTGCCTTCTTTGCGTGCTGAACCTCAGCCCTGGTTGCACCATGCGGATTTCTGATCACTTTCTTACCAGATCCGTCCTTCGATGTTACTTTCTCCTTCACGTCCTTGAAACCGACCTGAACTGCTTCGTAACCATCGTTCTCGATTGTCTTAACCTGTAATACTGCACACGGTCCTGCCTTAAGAACCGTAACCGGTGTAAGTACACCGTCTTCGTTGAAGATCTGGGTCATGCCGATCTTCTCTGCGAGAATCGCTTTCTTCATTTCTTTCTTCCTCCTAATGAATTTACAGCGGATTGGACTTGCCAATCATACTAAATCGCATCATCCGATTCCGGTTCTTCCGAATCCTGCACGGTATCCCGTGAAAATGTACCGGTCTACGGACTGCATTTGGCTGTGCTTCGCTTCCTTATATAATGAAGCGTTGCTGTGCCTGGTTGTTAACTAACTCGCGTTGCCGCATTCGCACTCACTTCGTTCGCGCTCACGCTGCTGACTCGCGTTGCCGCACTCGCACTCGCTTTGCTCGTGCTCGTGAGGTGCTGTCGCGCCATCGTCTGTCTCCGTCATGTGTCTGCCCGTGAGCAAGCTCCCGGCAGCCACCCGCCGGATCCAGCCGGCACCGCTCGTAGTTATCTCATTTTCATATCAATGTACACACCGGCAGATACATCCATCTTGCGGAGTGCATCGATGGTCTTCTGGTTCGGTGCAATGATATCGATGAGTCTCTTATGAGTTCTCTGCTCGAACTGCTCTCTGGAGTCCTTATACTTATGAACAGCTCGAAGGATCGTTACCTTCTCAACCTTGGTCGGCATCGGAACCGGTCCGCTCACCTTAACACCTGTGTTCTTAACTGCATCGATGATGGACTTTGCTGCCTGGTCGATCAGTTTGTGATCATACGCCTTGAGTGTGATTCTCATTACTTGACTTGCCATAAAAAAAGCCGCCTCCTTTTCGCACTTTTTAAAATAGTACGACAAGCGGTGACTGTACAACGTTCCCGTGTGTGTCGTGTAAGATCCGCACGCTCTGAGGCTCTCTCCGTTCCTTTTTTATAGAAGGATCCGTTTCGAGCCGCAGGAGCTTCCCTTTCATAGGAACTGCAGGAGGATTCAGCCTGCTTCCCACGTTGCCGGGTGTGTCCTACATCATTTCACACGTCATCTCCGGGTTTCCCCGGATGGTTTCTGGTACAGTGACTTGTCGCCAGTTTCTCTGAACTTGACATTCGCTCCACGAAATAACCTACTGCCGCGTATATTCGCAGATCAGTAGCAACCTCCGCTTCCACGCTATCAACGTCACAGCAAACGCTATTATAACAAAGTGCTCCCGGGAATGCAAGCACTTTTTTTCAGGATTTTCGAAGGTCTTTCAATGTGTCTCCACCCCTTCCCAAAACAGATCTCAAAACGCCGGCCCGAAACGTTCACAATTTGTTTACAGTTTTTTTACATATTCTATTGCCATTTGTATACTCCCGTGATAGAATTATTTGTACAAAAGATATAGAGAGGCAAAGCAGGAGCAATCCTGTGACGCAAAGCTATAGGGCCTGTCCGGGCGGTCAGGCAGCCAGTTGCAACGTGTTACACCACAACATCAGGGCGACCGTCTTCGTTCTTGTGGTGTTTTTTTGCTATAAATGAACCGATTGATCTGAGCACTGTATGCTCATGAAGATAGAAAGTGAGATCAACCTATGGAAAAACGAACGAATAAAGGTTTTTCCCTTGTTGAGCTGATCATCGTAATTGCGATCATGTCCATTCTGGCCGCTGGAATTGCGCCGGCTCTGATCAGATATATCAATAAGTCACGGAAAGCTGACGACATAGCCGCCGCCGACTCTTTAGGTACTACCATCAACGCAGCCATAAACAGTGATGATGATGTTTATGACTATATAAATAAGTGTGCCTATTGGATCAAAAAAGAAAGACGTGACGGATATTTCAGAGTGATCTGTTACATGAATGCCGGATATGACTCCACCGGGTGGGACAACCGGTATTTTCCCGACGTAGGAACCGATAACGGGATCGACTACACCATAGGAAGAGAAAAGATCAAAACCGCAATGATCGAGCTTATGGGCGAAAAAATGTTCAAGCTCAAGTTTACGAAGGATATTTATTTTGATCAGTGGATCCTATGCTGTGATAAGGATCAGCACCTGTATGTATTTGTCGGCGGGGGGTTCGGAACCAATCAGTTCTACATCACTGATCAGCATCTGAATATGACGGGACATAGAAACCGTTTTTATATGCTTTGGCCCGAGCAGGATGCGGAATACAAAGAATTGGACACTCCGCCTGACAGTTGGATAACAAGATAACTCCAACCGACATACGGTCTTTATCCCTTTTGTTCCGGATCTTACATGTACCTTATTTCATGCGTTTATTGCACTCATCGTAGTTGTATGATAGACTTTTTTTACACGATAGAATCAAAGAGTAGTATCGACCTATGTCAGTAGTTGTATGATTGGCGAGCTACCCTTTCAATGAATCATCCGGATTCGGGAGGTAGCCATATGGAAAAAGGAAAACACAGGGTGAACCGGGGCCCAAACATGATGGGCTTCTGGGCCGCCAGAATTGCAAAGGATAAGAATAAGAAGAAACGCGACAATAACGGTTTTTCTCTGGTTGAACTAATCATAGTTATTGCGATCATTTCCATTTTGGCCGCAGCAGTTACTCCAGTGCTGATCCGCTACATCGATAAATCCAGAAAAGCCGTTGATATTGAAACTGCACAAAGTATTTTCGAAGCTGCAAATCTCGCTTCAGCTTCTTATGACGACGGTGTTGCTGAAGGTTGGACGGTTGCAGCGACAACAAAGAATTCAAATTCAGTTGCCAGAACTACGGTAACCAATAGTGGACATAATTCGGCTTTGGATTCCTCCGCCCCATCGTCTGAAAGATACGAGATTAGTTGTGTTTCATGGGCTCGCGGAGTAAATTATAATGTCGGTGGTAAAGAATGGCAGAATGCTAAATTTAAGAGCACTATTGATAGCGGGAAAGAGGGGGATCTACAAAGAGAGTACACTAACGAGTTCCTACGAAATCTGGTTCACGACGAAGCCGTTGGCGCGGTCTACATAAAGCAAGGACAGAATAATTTTGATGGTTTTTCCACCCAAACAATGAAAATGAAATATAAAGGTGACGCCGGGTATGGAAAAGCCGAAGTTTGGATGGTATGCATTCGAACGGATAATCATAAACCAGAGGTTTGGATCGGAGATAAAAACTTTAACGGACGTGGCAGCGGTCAGATTGTAAGACCTCTGTATCGAATATATCCAGATCCCTGTACTGAATATCGAAACTAAAAACATGACCACCCCTCTGACGGGTGGTCATGTTTTTTCTGTAAACATTCACTTTATTTAGAATTCTATCCTTCCGCTGGCTCCGCAGGGGAGCACCAGTCCGTTGGACCGTACCGGAAGACCGATCTCCTCAGCCCGTACACGGATATTTCCCGGCCCGGCCTTTTCCCCGGAAGCCGGTTTCGCCAGATCCTTCTGCCCCGTCCGGTCAGCCCAGGGCTGAAGGACTGCGGTATGGAGCATATAGGATAATACTGCCGGTTGCAGACCCGTAGTGTAGGAATTGATCAGGAAGAACAGCGGGTCATCACTGAGCAGGTCACTGCACTTCTGCAGAAGCGGGAACACCAGATCCTCCAGCTTCCAGAGCTCTCCCTTCGGCCCTCTGCCGTAGGACGGCGGGTCCATGATGATCGCATCGTATTTTTTCTCCCGGCGGATCTCCCGCTCCACGAATTTCATGCAGTCATCCACCAGCCAACGGATGGGTGCCTCAGCCAAGCCGCTGCTGACCGCATTTTCCTTTGCCCAGGTCACCATGCCCTTGGAGGCATCCACATGGGTGACATTTGCACCGGCTGCCGCTGCGACTATGGTAGCTCCTCCGGTGTACGCGAAGAGGTTCAGCACACGCACCTCACGTCCCTTGGCCTTCGCCTCGCGGATCAGCGGATAGAACCAGCTCCAGTTTACGGCCTGTTCCGGGAAGAGTCCCGTATGCTTGAAGGCGAAGGGCTTCAGGTGGAAGGTCAGCGTATGCTCACCGCCCCCGCCCCGCAGGATATACCCGATGGTCCACTCCTTCGGCAGATCGTGGAACTCCCACTCTCCCCCGCCGGACTTGCTCCTGTGGTAATGTCCGTTCAGCTTCTTCCATTCGGGAAGCCTCATTTCCGTGTTCCAGATCACCTGGGGATCCGGCCGCCGCAGGATATACTTCCCCCAACGCTCCAGCTTCTCTCCCCCGGAACTATCCAGCACCTCATAATCCTTCCATCCGTTCGCTATCCACATATCCTTATCCTTTCTATTACATGAAGCACCGTTACATGAAACACCATTACATGAAGCACCGTTATATGAAACACGGCTGTCCGTCCCTGCCCACGACCCTTTGGGGGTGATCCGCAGGTGGAACGGACAGCCGTATCACTTCATAATTTATGCATCTACTTTGGATCTTTGCAAGATCACTTTGTGGATATGATCTTGAATATCTTCTTAAAGCTCGTCGACTGCCCTTTATACAGCGCCATTGCCTTATAAACGCGGCCGGCAAAGATTACCAGAAGCAGGGCCAGGACCACAAGGACCAAAACCCCGGTGATCGCAATCGGCGTACTGATCGTACCAAGCACCAGTCCCGTAGGCAGGATCAGTGCTGCGGTAAACGGACAGATAAATAACCACTCCGGTGCCGTGTTGATATCAGCGCCCTGTGTCAGGACAACGAGGTAAGAGACGACCAGGATGATAACGAAGATACCCTGATTACTTGCAGCCTGCTCCTGTGTACTTGAGATCGCACCCGCAAATGCCGCAAAGGACGAATACAGCAGGATACCGAATACCAGTACAAGCAATGCAATGATCACCGGAACGGGCCGGAACAGATCCATGGCTCCGAAATTCTTCAGGAAAATGATCACAGGGGCGTTTGCATCCGGGAAGAACTGATCCGAAAGGATGACGCCGGCGAAAACACCGATGACCAGACATGCGATCCAGGAAAAGAACTGCAACAGACCCGCCGCAAGAACTCCGGTCAGTTTTCCGAAGATCATAGCCTCCGGTTTCACCGAGATCAGTAATGTATCCATCAGCTTGGATGATTTCTCCATAACGATATTCTTGGTGATACTTGCGCCGTAAGCCAGAACCACGAAATACATGATCATACATACCAGCATGGTGATAATGAGACTGAAGGCATCCCGGATCCTCTCATTGTTCTGTTCATTTGCCTTGTTCTGATCCGCATAAAGGCTGGTTCCGCTCTTCCATCCCGAAGCCTCAAACGCATCGGTATCGACTGTCCGGGTCACCTCTGCCATATCCTCAAAGCTGATACCCCGTGCCGAAACCACGAACATCATTTCCGCTTTCCCGATGGCTTCGTAGTAATTCTTGACGGTATCCTCCTTCAGCTCGGTACCATCAGCAGTTATGATATCTGCAGAGATCTTCTCACTGTCATCCTTTGTTACCAGAAGAACGAAGGACTTCTTCTCGCCCGCATCCTTGATCTGCTTCAGACCTTCATCCACAGTGGGAACCATAACATAGGTGATATCCGCATACCCGTCGCCGTCAATGGTTTTCATCAGATCGAAATTCGTATTCCCGGCAACTTCATTTACCACATAGATCTTTTCCGCACCGCAGGATTCGAGCTTTTTTTCCTTATCCTTATTCGCCGTAGCTGACAGGAGCACCAGGACCCCCGCCGGGATCAGGAGAAGCAGCACGGCGAAAATGATAGTCAGTGCCTTATAACCCTTCTGGGATACCTGATTGTGGAAGGTGAACTTGAATACTTTATCAAAATTCTTAAACATATCCGTCACCTCCTAGTTCTTCGCCGCAGCGAAGATCGCAGCAAGCCTCGGCTTACTGGAATCACTGAGCAACAGATTTCTATAAGTCTTTGCCGCAAGGATCACAAGACAAATCAGGATCACGATCTGGATCGCAAAGGATGCCAGCAGCATTTCAAGCCCGACACGTCCTCCGATATAGGCAACCGGTGCCATGAAGTAGGATACAGGCGGAACCAGAGTTCCAATAAGAGCATATTCAGACTTCATGCCAAGGAAAATGGTAGCAAAATATCCGATCATCGTAATGGTTGTGATGAGGGTTGTCGCATTCTGCTGATCCTCCGTCTTGCCACAGGCAGAGCCGAGGATACCGCTCAACACACCGAAGGAGCAAAGCCCGACCAGGATCTCCACCAGGAAGACCACAAGTCCCTTTGCGCCATAGCTTGTGAAGATCGCAAGATTGAGGCCCGCCTTACTCAGGGTACTCATGTCCAGCTTCATCACATTTTCCATCACATAATTCACGATAGATGACCCGATGACACCCAAAATGATAGTGCCTGCCACAAAGGTGAGCATTCCCAGCACCTTACCCAGAAGAAGTGCCATTGGCCGCACACTGACCAGCAGGGACTCGGCCAGCTTCGACTGCTTCTCTTCATTCACGGAGGCGATGATATAGCTTGCCGCCAGGGATGAAACGATCATGATAATGATCGAGAAACCAACGATCAGACCATTGTACTCGCTGGTACTCATGGTGTTTTCCTTCTCCGACTCATACGCCTTTTCGCTCATGACGCTTCCCGTAGCGACTCCGGCGGTAATGGACTGAATGGCTTTCGAATCCAGTTTCATCTGTTCCTGACGGATCGCGTTAAACCGGCCTTCCACAAAGGATGTCGCATTGTCCAGACTCTTGACACCTACCTTCGACTGATCGGCTATAATACCGTTCATCTTATAGACATTGCCTTCCAGGCGGATGACCACAAGGATATCCTTTTCACCAAGCCCGGCGATCAGGTCCTCCTCCTTCGCATCCTCTTTATTCAGGAACTTTATATTCTCACTCCTGATCGCACCCGCGGGTTTCTCTCCCATATCCGGTGCAGTCTCCATCTCCTTATTAAATTCGTACTGTGTTTCATTATAAACGATGAGATTGTCCGCCTCTATATTTTCCAGACTGGCATCCATCCGTTTCGCCGCATTCTCGCTGGACTTGCTCATCCCATACATCAGAGGCTTCATCATGGACATCATGAAGATCATAAGGATCGCCGTCACGAGGAATCCTTTATTCTTCAGAGTCTGCATCAAGGTGAAACGGAAAACCTTCCCAAAGCCCGTGAGGCTGTAAATATTTTCCTTACTGCGTTGCTTCACTGGCTTCTTCACCTACCTCTCTTACAAAGATCTCATGAAGTGAAAGTTCGGAAAGATCGAACTTGACCACCGGGATATTCTTCTCGATCAGACGCTTCAGCAGCTGATTGGCCTGCTCGTCACCGGTTACACGGATCCGGTATTCATTTTCCTTCTCGGTGATGATCTCCGCACCTACAGCGCTGATCTCTTCGGAGACATCCTGTTCTACTTTAAGAAGCAGATTGACACGACCGAAGGATTTCTTTATGTCATTCAGATTACCGGACAGAACCACCTTTGAGCGGTGCAGGATGGTGATATCGGTACAGAACTCCTCAACCACCTCCATCTGGTGGCTGGACATGATGATATACTTGCCGGCAGCGATCTGCTCCCGGACAACCTCCTTCAGGATATCCGCATTTACGGGATCCAGACCGGAGAACGGCTCATCAAGAACGATCAGTTCCGGGTCGGAGAGCAGTGCGATCAGAAACTGGATCTTCTGCTGATTACCTTTGGAGAGCTGGTCCGCCGTCTTCGGCTTAAGCTTCTTCTTTCTGCCGCCCATAGCAGATCTTCCTGCAGATGCAGACGTCTGTCCGTCATAATCTGCCCGCTCCTTTTCAGCTATTTCGGCCGCCTTCTCGGGATAGAGATACTCCTCGACCTTCAGACGCTCAGCCCAGTAAGCAATGCGGTCTGTCAGCGTCTGTCCGGTAACCCCGCGAAGTTCTCCGAAGTAACGGATCTGATCCATCAGGGTGTACTTCGGGTAGAGACCTCTCTCCTCTGCCAGGTATCCGATATTGCAGGTATCAAAATTCAGCGGTCCCCCGTTCCAGGTCACCTCTCCGCCGTTACGTTCCAGCATCCCGAGTGTCATCCGGATCGTAGTACTCTTACCGGCACCGTTACTACCCAGCAACGCGTACACACCCGGGCCGGGCAATTCGAAGGATATATGGTCCACTACCACCTTATCCCCGTACTTTTTAAACAAATCTTTTACAACCAGTCCCATCCACTAACCTTCCTTTCGTCGTTCCAGTTGATCTCTTATCGGATGTCCTGTTGTCTCGTCTCCGCAGACGGAAGCTCCGGTGGCGATCCGGTCAGGATCACTCCTCATCCCACATTCTTTCTTCCATGGGCACATACTCTTTATGCATTCCTACATACTTATATGCCGGACGAATGATCTTACCATTATTAACAAGTTCCTCGATCCGGTGCGCACACCAGCCGGAAATACGTGCAATAGCGAAAAGCGGAGTGAAAAACTCCATGGGAATACGAAGCATAGTATATACTAAACCACTGTAGAAATCAACATTTGCGCATACCGGCTTCTTCATATCCCGGTTCTTCATGATCAGTTCCTTTGCGATCCGTTCCACCCTGTCATAGAGCTCGAATTCCTTCTCAAATCCTTCCTCCTGTGACAGCCTGCGGGCATATTCCTTCAGGATCACGGCTCTCGGATCGGAGAGGGTATAGACCGCATGTCCCATACCGTAAATGAGTCCGCTTTGGTCAAATGCCTCTTTATTCAGAAGCTTCTGAAGATACGCCCGAAGCTCCTTCTCATTTTCCCAGTCCGATATATTCGCTTTCATGTCGGCAAACATCTGCTGAACCTTCAGATTCGCGCCACCATGCCGCGGGCCCTTGAGCGATCCCAGAGATCCTGCCACGGTGGAATACGTGTCCGTACCGGTGGAGGTGATCACATGGCTGGTAAATGTGGAGTTGTTACCTCCACCATGCTCTGCATGGATCACCAGACAGATATCCAGCACCTGTGCCTCCAGATCTGTATATTTCGGATCCGGGCGGAGCAGGCGGAGGATATTCTCCGCTGTGGACAGTTCCGGCTTCGGACGATGTACCACGAGACTGGAATCCAGGAATTTATGCCGATAACTCTGATATCCGTAGGCTGCGATCACGGGAAACCTTGCGATGAGTCCCAAAGACTGCTCCAGTACATGGCGTACGCTGGTAGCATCCGGATCTCTGTCATAGGAATACAGTGTCAGCACACAGCGCTGAAGCACATTCATGATATTCCTGCTGGGAGCCTTCATGATCACATCCCGGTTGAAATTCTCGGGAAGCGGTCTGTGATCTCCCATCACTCGCATGAACTCATCCAGCTGATCCTGCGTGGGAAGCTCCCCGAACAGTAGAAGAAAAGTCGTCTCCTCGAAGCCATGTTTGGAGCCATGAAATCCACGCACCAGATCCTTAACATTGTAGCCCTGATAATACAGTTCGCCATCAATGGGTATCCGCTCTCCGTTCTCTATACGAAAGCCGTTTACATCCGAAATCTCCGTAAGTCCCGTCAGAACACCTTTACCATTGGAATCACGAAGCCCTCTCTTAACATCGTACTGGGAATAGAGACGCTGGTCGATTCGCCCCGCATCCGCACAGAAGTCTTCGTATTTATCTACCAGATCCTTCATCTCGTCACTGTTGATCATGCATTTCCTCCTTCTGCCTTGCAGCATTTTCCACGTCCGCGCTCTTTTGCGCCGCCGCTTCTCCTGCGGACTTCTGCCGCGCCGCCGCTTCCTCTACTGCCCTTCGCTCTGCAGCGTCCTTCTCCGACCGTCTCCGGATAGCCGCGCCGGTCAGTTCCTTCTTCTGTTCTTTTTTCTGCTTTCGCCTCTGCATCAGGGATTTTCTTCCCTCCGGCCGGCGGAAGAACAGCCCCCGCTTCGGAGGATTGTCCGGGATCTCAACATCAAAGACATATCTTTCATAGGCATTGATCACCCGGGTATCCATATATACCTCTTCCCGGCGGATACTCCTGTCATAATTCATATGAACATGTCCATGCAGGAACAGGGTCGGATGATAGTCGATCAGAAGCTCGGTCAGTCCCATAAAGCCCCGATGCGGGATATCGTCTCCGTCATTGATCCCCAGAGCCGGGGAATGGGACACCAGGATATCGAATCCGCCCTTTTTCTCCAGCTTCAGACGCAGCTTAAAGATCCGGCGTTTCATTTCCGCATCGGTATACTGGTAAGGGCCGTAGTTATATTTCATACTGCCCCCCAGTCCCAGGATCCGGACACCCCGGTATACATAGATCCGATCTTCGATGCACTCGCATCCCTCCGGCGGTGTCGAGTCATAACACGCATCATGATTTCCATGGACATAAAGCACAGGAACCTTTGCGTAGGTTGCCAGGAAGGACAGATACTGAGGTGCGAGATCTCCGCAGGATATGATAAGATCGATCCCTTCTAATTTAGTTTTCTCGAAATAGTCCCACAGATATTTGGATTCAATATCAGCGAGCGCCAGTATCCTCAACTTCATCTTTCCGAACACCCTTCAGTTCTACGATGGATCTAGCCTTCTCCTTCAGAGAGTCCACAACCGGGATCTCTCCTTTTACATTATCCAGAAGCCAGTTCATGGTCATGATCTCCTCGATCGGAAGTGCCTCCCCAACCTTGCACTTCACCCCACCGGCCTGGTCCTTCAGATCTCCGGAGAAGGGTTCAAACTCTCCGGAAATGATCATCTTCTTCATCAGTTCGATCAAATGCGCACTGGACGACGGCACCTTCTCGGACAGGATCACGTCGATCACCCCTGAGGAGAGGCCCCACCAGTAATTGATCGCCTTCTCATCTGAGGGTGCATCCGTCTTCTCCCATGTTCCGTCCACGATCATCCGGATCAGGCGTTCGTACAGAACTCCCCAGTTCACTACCGGCATGGCGATATTCACCGGCTGCTTGTCCGTCAGCCTGTACATACCGAATTTTCGGGAAGCATGACGGGGTGTGATCATATCCTGATCGGAGATATAATCGATCCCGTCCCTGAAGAAGCTCTGATACAGAGCCTCCCTGGAGATCTCATCCTTCTTGGTGGTCCACTCCAGGCGCACCTCCACATCCGGATTCACCATCCTTGCGCCGATGGCAAAGGCATTGATATTAGCGGTGATCCCGTAAATGGGATAGTCCGCCAGGTACCCGATGCGGTTGGTCTTCGTAAGGATACCCGCCAGCATCCCGGACAGGAATTTCGCTTCATACATCCGGGCATAGTAGGTCCGGATATACCGGTGTCCGGTATTCAGCGAGCAGTTCAGCACCTTCACCTCGGGATGTGCCACTGCGATCTTCAGACTTGCTTCGATCTGCTGGGAAGTCGTAGTGAAGATCACCCTGGTTCCTTCCTTTTCGATCAGTTCCTCCATTGCCTCCACGGCCTTATCTTCCGTATCCGCAGTGGTGATCTTCAGCGTGGTGATCTTCTCTCCGAAGACCTCCTTCAGATGGTTCCTTCCCAGTTCATGGCCGTACAGCCAGTCGGAGGTGGAAGGATCCCTGTCATAGATAAATGCCACATTCAGCGGCTTGGATTTCTTGGGTTCGGTTGTTCCGAGGACCCTCTTCAGAAGAGGCGCCTTGGCTTCCGGCGGATTCATGGCCACACTGACTTCCGTCCCCTGATTCAGCATCAGGAACTCCTCCCACATCTTGGATGTCGCTTCCTTGATCTGGGCTGTGGTCATTTCCAATACCGTTTCGTAATTGTATACGGTGATCAGTGCAAGAAATGCATCGCCGGTGGTGATCTCCGTCAGTTCCTTACCGTCCAGTTCCTCAAATACCTTGGAGAATTTATAGTAGGCGGAGGTGAGATTCTGAACCTGTTCATCCGTCCAGGTAAGCTCCGGCGCCTTCATATCCGTTCCTGTTTCCTCCAGCAGCTTCTGGAAATTTCCCTCCTTCGAGAACCAGATGAAATTAACTCCCGTCTTCCGGTTAAAATCCATGAACTCATAATAGATCCGGATCTCGGGATCATCGGTCTTCAGCGGGATCTTCCTTGTGACCATGGCCGGAATGGAAACAGCGTCAAAATACTTCAGCACGCTGACTCTCTTATTTCCTTCCACTACATAATAATAATTCAGATATTCATATACCTTGATGGGATCGTGGATCCCTTCCTCCATATGGGCATCACAGAGGACGGACCACTTCTGGGCAAATTCGGTTTCCTTTTCAAGAATAGGCATGAAATTCCAGGCAAATGAACTGGATCTTCCCGCATTGGCAGTTCCTACGATACGGTCCAGCGGGATCGTTACCAGGCCGAGGTTCACCTCTCCCCGGATCTTCGCTCCCACCAGCAGCTCGTCCAGAACCGCGGGATTCGGATTCTTCCCTGCGGAAGTGGCTGCTTTTACAGCCTTTTCACCCAGTTTTTTTGCCTTTTCATAATCTATATACGACAAGCTATTATCCTCCACAAAGTACGGATCTGTTACAGCCCCTGCTGCCTGCCGACCCCCATCGGCCTGCTCTCAAAAATACCCGTCCTTATCACGCCTGCACACCGTCCGGTGATACCTGCTTTTTTCCCGGCCCGGCCTCACGCCTACCGGGTCACGCCTGCACGCTTCGCCTCATCGGCCACAGCCTTTGCAACGACCTTCGATACATTTTCGTTAAATGCATCCGGGATGATATAGTCCGGGCGGATCTCCTCATCCGGGATCACGGCTGCGATCGCCCGTGCTGCCGCTTCCTTCATGGATTCGGTGATTGCCTTTGCCCTTGCATCCAGCGCTCCGCGGAAGATTCCGGGGAATACAAGCACATTGTTGATCTGGTTCGGGAAGTCGGAACGGCCGGTGGCGATGATGCCTGCCCCGCCCTTCTTCGCCTCATCCGGCATGATCTCCGGAACCGGATTTGCCATGGCAAATACCAGCGGGTCCTTCGCCATTGTGGAGATCATCTCTGCTGTTACGATATTCGGAGCGGAAACGCCGATGAAGATATCCTTGCCCTTCATCACATCCGCAAGGCTTCCGCGTTCCTTATTCTTATTTGTCACCTCGGCCATCTCTGCCTGCGCGGGATTCATAAAGGTTTCTCCCGGGCAGAGCGCACCCTTGGAGGAAACCAGAACCACATTTCCGATCCCGAAACGCTGCATCAGCTTGCAGATGGAGATTCCCGCTGCACCGGCGCCGCTGATGACTGCGCTGCAGTCCTCCCATTTCCGGCCGGTCAGTTTAAATGCGTTGATCAGTCCGGCGCATACCACGACCGCCGTACCATGCTGGTCATCATGGAATACCGGGATATCCAGCTCTTCCTTCAGCCTGCGCTCGATCTCGAAGCAGCGCGGTGCCGCGATGTCTTCCAGGTTGATCCCACCGAAGGAGGGAGCGATCCTCTTTACGGTTTCGATGATCTCCTCCGTATCCTTTGTATCCAGGCAGATGGGAAATGCATCGACATTTGCAAAACGCTTGAATAAAACGGACTTACCCTCCATAACCGGAATAGCGGCCAGAGGACCGATATCCCCCAGTCCGAGAACTGCGGTTCCGTCGGAAACCACCGCTACCGTATTGGCTTTGCAGGTGTAGGTATATGCCGCTTCCGGATCCTTGTTGATCACCCGGCAGGGCTCCGCAACACCCGGGGTATATGCGGTGGACAGGTCATCCTTGTTCTCGATGGCAACCTTGGACACCACCTCCAGTTTTCCTTTATTCTTCTCGTGCATCTCCAAACTCAACTTGTTGTAATCCATGATCGTATCCTTTCTATTCCTTTCTATATCTATGATCTTTGTTGATGATCTGTATTTGATCCGTGCCTGCTGTCTGCAGGATCCTTCGTCCCGCTTTTTTGTTTCTTAGTATGACATTAGAAATCGAAGGTCAGCTGTGTACCCTCCGTCTGGTTGGAATACTGCCTTCTGTATGCGAGTATCTCTTTTTTGTCGCATATTATATCATATGCCGCACAAGTGTCAATCAAATGGCGCATCAGTTCCTTATGGTTCTCCGGCACCAGTTCCATTTCTTCACCGAACTTCTCTTCCAGCTGCTTCGCAACCTCGCGGTTCCTCTTACGCAGTTCTTTGTAGAAGTATTCGTAGCTTCCGTTCTGCAGCTGGCATTTCAGATCCCTGTGATCCACCATCCGTATCCCCTGATCCTTTGCCAGCTGGAGCAGCATTCCCAGGGTGGTGATGGAATCATTGATCCCCGGGATCACCGGATCGATCAGAAGGATCGTCTCGATCCCGCCTTCCTTAAGGCCCTCCAGCAGCTGCAGCCGGTCGGAAAGCCCCAGCTCCCCTTCGATCAGCCGGAACTGATCGGTCTGCAGCGTCGGAAAAGGTACCGTTACCACAAGCTTGGTCTTCTTCGCGATCTCCTGAAGCAGATCCATATCTCTGAGGAGCAGGGAATAGCGCGTGGTGATACTCAGTCCGAAGTCAAACCGGTCCAGCACCCTGAGGCAGTCCCGCATCAGTTCGAACTTCTTCTCCAACGGATTGTAGGGATCCGAGAATCCTCCTACGGATATCATTCCCCGGGACCGTTTTCTCCGCAGGGTATATGCCAGAAGAGAACCGGCATTTTCCTTTACCTCCACATCCTCCGGTTTCTCCACCCTGGAGGTCTTTGCCCTCACAGGTGAGACCAGGCAGTGGTCCGTTGCGCCGCGATATACATTTAACCCGTTCTGGGGCGTAAGGATCGTCTTCGCTTCCACTACATGCATACGCCTTCTCCCATCCTTCTATATAAAATCAAGTGTTGCCTGCTCATACTGCAGTTCCCGATACTCCGTGCTCTCCTCCGTGCTCCTGCTGCTGTAACGGTTCACCACGGTCAGGGCCTTTCCGCCTGTCATCTGCTGACCCAGCACATAATTCACATCGAAGCAGCCCGTGATCTCCGGCGTTGCCCCGCGGGAGGGTACGATCAGCTGCACCCGGTTCGTCCGGAGCAGTTCGAAGATCGGCTCCCAGATGTAAATATCCTTTGCCGCACCAAATGGGTTATCAATGAAAATGGTCTTGCTCCGCTGTTCCCCTTCCTGCACGGAATACATACCGGAAATGTAATTGATCACCGACACCAGGAACTGGATATAGATACCCTGCGACTGGCCGGTACTTCCCACCGCTTCTTCATATCTGAGATACCGGCTCTGTTCCCGGATCCTCTCTCTCTTATACAGCTGCAGCCGGATCCGGTTCATATCCGAAACGATGACTCCGAAGAGCTTCTTCAGTGCCAGCTCGGACTGCAGATACCGGTGCTGCTCGGCTTCCGTCTTCTTCTCATCCGCTTCCGCCACGATCCGGTCGATATAGTCTGACATCCTCTGCTGCAGGAATTCATCCTTTACATAAGGAATGGACAGCCGGATCATCTGGATCTGTTCCTCCTGCATACGGATCATGGACAGCCTCGGCAGCTTCTCAAGCTCCGTCCGCACATCCAGGCATCGCTCCAGACACTGTTCCACAAAATTCTCCTTCAGACGTTCCATGTCCGTAAGACCCTGCTCCACTCTGGAACGCTCCAGCCGGATCAGCTCCTCCATGTCGCCCAGACGTTTCGCCAGGTCATCCGCTGCCTCACGGGAATCCGGAATATCCGCATCATCCCGCACCGATACCGACAGGGTGACCGCTCCCAGATCCATCAGACTCTGTGTCACCTGGCCCTTGGTGCGGAGCATCTGGTTCCGTGCCCGCTCCAGGCTCTTTTCATTTCTGTCGAGGCGCAGCAACACCTCCTCAAATTCACGCTGCAGCTCCGTCTCGGAGGCTTCGGACAGTTCTGCCTTGGAGAGATCGATCCGGTAGCGCTCCACCAGCCGTCCTGCTTCCCGGAAGAGGCCCTCGCTTTCCCTGCTCTGCTTCGTAAATTCCTTCAGTGCCTCTCTGGCCCCGGTCAGGGCTGCTTTCGCCGCTTCCCGGGCCTCCTCTGCCAGAGGGATCTCTCTCTTCAGCTCTTCGGCAGTCAGCTCCGGGCTCTCATAGGAACCGAAGGCTGCACGGATATTCTCAATGGCATACTCCACGCTTCCGGCCAAATGCTGTACCTCTGCAGAGGCCTTCCCTGCTTCCACACGCTTCTGCTCCAGGAGCTGGCGGTCGCCTCGAAGCTTCTCCTCCTCGGCACGAAGCACATTTCGGTCCCCCGGCAGGATCTCGGTCTGTTCCAGCTCCTCGAGGCTGACTCTTCGTTCCCGGATGCCGCGGAGCAGCCGGCGGATCCCATCCTCCAGGGCGGACCGGAGCATTTGTCTCTCTGCCGCCAGGGCTTCCACCCCGGCCATATTCTTCCGCCACAGCCGGAACTGTCCCTCCAGCTGTTCCCTGGTACCATGGGCTTTCGCGGTCCCCTCCACATAGTAGGCCTCATAATGATCCCTCCATGTAAGGTCGATCCTTTCCCGGTCGGATGCCAGAAGATTCCCGGCGTCCTGAAGAGATGTACATCTCTCCTGCAGCCCTGTCTCCTTTCTCTCCAGATCGGTGATGGACGAGGACACGGTTGCTGCCCGTCTTCTCTGCTCCGAGAGTGCGCGTTCCTTCTCTTCTTTTTCCTGCTGCAGTGCCAGGAACTGCTGCAGCTTCTCTTCCTTTATTTCAAATGCGTGAACTGCCGACCTGCTTTCTTCCAGCCCGCATCGTTCCGCCTCTGTTCTTTCTACCGCTTCGTGAAGGCTCTTCCTCATTTCTTCCAGCGCTGCCGCTGCCTGATCCCTTTTCGAGACCGGATCTTCGCCCTCGGCTGCGGATTCCTTCTCCAGCAGGAATTCCAGATCTGCCCGCTCTGTCTGTATGGCATCCTTCAGATACCCCAGCTCCGTCCTTCCGTTTTCCGCCAGTTCCCCGATGGTGGCCAGCAGCTTCTCCGCTGTCTCCTTCTCCAGGAAAAAGGCCCGGCTGTGCCGTACGGTCAGAAAATGCTCCGATATCTCTTCCTGCACATCCAGCGCAGCTGCATCATAGATCCTTACTGCAGAAGACCCCACTTCCATGGAGGTGAGCTGATTGTCCCGTGCCAGCTGCTCATATTCATTTACAATGATACCATAGGGCAGTTCCGGATTCGCAAGCAGCAGCTTCTCCCGTTCTTCCGTCTCCAGCCCGGCCAGATAGTCGGCTCCGAACACCGCATGGATGCCGTGTCTTGAGGAAATGTAGGAGAGTACCTTCTCCACATCCGGCGCCATGCTGACCAGGCGTCCGCTCCGGATCTCCCTGCTTCGCCGGTCCAGCCGCACCAGCTCCTTCTCCAACTCCGCCTGACGGTTCCCGTCTCTTTCCAGCTTCTGGTAGATGGCCTTCTTCGGATCCTCCTCCGAATGATAGATCCTGCAGATCTCTTCCCTTCTCTTCCGGTTCTTCTCCCGTTCCTCCGCGCTCTGTTCCCATTCCAGGACCTCACGTTCCAGTCTTTCGGTTTCAGCCTCCTGCTCCTTCAGAGCTCTCCTCAGCTCTTCGATCGACTCTTCGTCTGCTTTCAGACGTTCCTCTCCCTGCTCCAGCTTCTGCTGTTCATTTTTCAGGCTGTCCCGAACCTCTTTCAGCTGGAGTTCCACCGGTTCCAGTCCTGTCGCTCCGGCTTCCCGGATCAGTTCCGCCGACCGGACATCCATTTCCTTACAACGGGTCTCACCCTCTGCAATCTCTTTCCGGATAACCGCCAGTTCGATCCGGGCATCCGTCAGCAGCTTTCGGCCCTGCGCGAGCCTTTCCTCTGTGTCCTTCTTCTCCTGTTCTACCCGCTTCTTCTGACTCTCGATCCGTTCCGCTTCCGCCACAAGGATATCATGGAGTGCCGCAACCACGGGTGCGATATCCTGTGGTGCTTCCTGCTCCGCCTCGGCAATGAGGGCCTGCAGCTTCCGGTTCTCCTCCAGATACTCCAGATAGTCCAGCTCTGCTCTTCGATGATTCAGCTGCTCTTCCTTCTCGAGGATGTTCGCCGCAGCCGCCTCCACCTCCGCACGGAGCTTCTCTTCCTTCTCTTTCAGACGCTCCAGCTGGCGCTCCTTCTCTCCCGTCTTCAGAACCTCAACACGGGCTCTTTGCTGATCAGACTTTACCTCCGCTTCTTCCACAGCACTTTGCAGCTTCTGCTGTGTCTCCTCCTTCGCAGCCCTCTCCTTATCCAGCGTCAGATAAATGGAGCCGATGCCCCGAAGGTATTCATCCCTTTCATCATACAGGCTGCTGAAGGAAAGGATCCGGTCACGGAGCAGCGTCACGAGTTCGGCTTCATGATCGAAGTTCGTGATATCTCTCTTCTTCTCCGCCAGCACCTTCAGCTGTTCCCGGATACTCATGAGGAGCGATGCCGCATTTCTGTCGCTGTTCTCCTCCTGCCCCGTCTTTACCAGATAGGCCTTCTCAATGATCTCCTCGATCAGCAGGTCCTCCACTACTTTTCGTGTCGTCCGGTAATTGGTCTCAAAATAGGTCCGCACATGTCCCTCTGTCTTATTGATCCCCCGGACGATCTCCCACTGGCTCTCTATGATCCCGTAGCTGCTGATAAATCTCTGATATTCTCCCTTCCGGTCAAAGATAAAGACCTCCACGCGGTTCTCCCGCCTGGCCAGATCATGAAGATAGTTCTTCAGCGCCTGAAAGGTCATCCTCTCGTCCCCTTCGGACAGGGGAAGGTTTACGATATCATACCGGTTATATTCCTGATAGAAGATACAGTAGTTAAAATATTCCACGGAAGCAACTTCACGATTCTCATCCTCACTACGGTCTCTGGCCTTCCGTGCACAGAAGCCGGTGGTCATATACCGCATCCCGTCCTTCACATCCGACGGGTCCAGCTTCCATTCGATCAGGGAATGAATCGTGGTATTCCCGCAATTTTCCCGGAACAGTTTCTCCAGCGGCTGCTTCTCATCCAGCGTACAGTTGGGGATCATGCACTGCATAAGGAGAAGCATGAGCACGCTCTTCCCGCCTCCGTTGGCCAGATCGTACAGTGTATTCTGCCCGTAAAGCCGCATGGTGAAATCATCATACGCCTGCGTGCCGAAATTATATTTTACATTATTTACCCGTATCCGGTTGATACTTGGCATGGTATATCCTCCAGAAAACCTTATTCTATCATTCGCCTGTCAATCCACGCATTCCCGTCATTCTGAGCGACTTTGTCATTCTGAGCGCAGCGAAGAATCTTTCCCGCCCTGTCACTCTGGGCCAACTTTGTCATTCTGAGCGCAGCGAAGAATCTTTCCCGCAAGATCCTTCGGCTTCGCCTCAGGATGACATGTGCGGGCTTCGCCTCAGGATGACATGTGCGGGCTCCGCCTCAGGATGACATGTGCGGGCTCCGCCTCAGGATAACATGTGCGGGCTCCCTCAGGATGACATGTGCGGGCTTCGCCTCAGGATGACATGTGCGAGCTTCGCCTCAGGATGACACATGATTGCTTCGCCTCAGGATGACGCCCGGTGGCTTCACCGCTCGTTGGCTGTCTCCTCACTCCGCCGTAACTGTCTCTTCGCTTAGCAGCTGTCGAATCCTGCCCTTGTCGTCCTCAAAATACCCTTCCGCCAGGGCACGGAAGCGGTCGGTAGGATAGAATCTGTCCTCCGCAGTGAGGAAGAGTTTCTCGCCTTGCAGGAAGTTCATAGTCAGCTTCACGAAGCCCAGCCGGGAGCCCCGACTCGCTTTATTCCTGTCCTTGTCCTCATTCACCATCAGCGGAAGTTCGTGCCACAGAAGTGCCACGGACCGAAATCCCTCCTGCTCCCGGGAGGTCTGGTTAAAGACTTCATTTTCCTTTACGATACGGTCCGCTGCATGGCTTACCGCATCCAGAAGCTCTTCCAACCGCAGGTAGTCCCGCACCTGATAGGTCGCGGAATCCGTATAGAAGAAGAGCAGCGCCTGATACATGATAAAATACACCAGGTAGAGTTCCCGGTTCTTACGAAGTCCCATGATCCGCTTCAGATCATCATTTGTATAACCAAAAACCTTATTGCCGTCTCCCGCTGTAACGAACAGGGTTTCATTATACTCATATACGGACATGTTCAGCCTTGCCAGCAGTTTTGTCACCAGATCATAAACCTCTGCATTCGAATAGTAGATCTGATACAGCTCCGATGTCGCCGGCCGGTTCTTGGCGATCTCCTCACCGGACATCAGCATGCTGAAAATATCCATTGCTTTTGAAAGTACTTTTTCTTCCATGATAATTCCTCAATTTAATCATGATGGGAGGTTGGTGCAGTCTCCCGCCTGTCCCGCTGTACCAGTCAAAGTAACACCCGCCTGTCATTCTGAGCCCTCCGGGGCGAAGAATCCTTCCGACTGCAAGATCCTTCGGGCTTCGCCCTCAGGATGACATGCAGCGCTTCGCCCTCAGGATGACATGCAGGGCTTCGCCCTCAGGATGACATGTTGCGCTCTGCCCTCAGGATGACACCCGCCTGTCATTCTGAGCCCTCCGGGGCGAAGAATCCTTCTGCCCTCAGGATGACAGCGAAAATGTCATAGCCCGCACGGTTCCCAGCGGTTCTCCCGCATCTCCGGTAAGCTCCACATCTTCATCCCCATACTGCAGCGTCAGGACCATATCCCTGTAACGCTGTTTTTCTTCCTCCGAAAATGTATTTCTGACATAGAGTTCCAGGAAGGTCTCCGGCTCCTCGAAGCATTCCTTCATGGAATAACGGTCCTTCTTGGCAAGGTGCACCAGAAACGCATAATAATCTCTGTTTCGATAGATTTCTTTTCCGAACTTGATTTCCAGGATGGCATTGAACTCCGGAAGTGTTACGGTATTCCAGCGTTCCAGACGATCCAGCAGCTCTCTGAACAGCATGACGAAATTCTGTCCGATCATCCGGCTGAGCGCCTCATCCTCATATTCGAAGCCCAGGTCCGGAGCCTCCTTCTCCCGCTTCTCTGTCAGATCCTCTTCCTCCCTGGCTTCATTCACCAGCTTGTCGATACTGAAGATCGATAGACTCTTCCTTCTTCTCGGGAGGAAGAAAGGCGCCAGGATCCGTCCCATCTGATCCGGCTCGTCCTTCTCCTGCATAAGACGAAGCGCCGTTTGAAAGTCAAATGCGGGACGCAGTTGTCTGGCCTTGCCCCGTTCCACCATTTCATCTGCCATACGGGAGAGCCCTGCCGCTTCCTCCATCAGAAGCCGGTGGCTTTCTATGGTCTTCTTCAGTTCCGTTTCAAGAACGGAAATATCCTGAAGAGAATTCCTCTTTCCTCTGCCGGAGTATGTCCCGGCCGTATCCTTTCGTTTCCCGCCGGAGTATGCCCCGGCCGAATCCTTCCGGTTTCCGTCGGAGCCTGCATTTACGGCGTCCTTCCCCCATGATCCTGCGTTTTTCCCGTCGGATCCCGCGCTCCCTGCATCTGCCTGTCCGGCTATGATGCCCGGATCCGCGGCAATTCTTGCAACCGCTTTATCCACCAGCACCTTGTTCTTGCGGAAGGATTCCCTCTCCAGATCAAACCATTTGGAGATTTCTGCCATATAGGCCTCGCAGGCGCGCACCCCTGCCTTCAGATCGGACTGCAGCAGGCGTACGGTCTCTTCCCGTTCCTTCCTAAGCCTTGCCACCTCCAGATTGATGCGGCGCACCACATCGATCCCGCCACGGAAATTCTCGGTCCGGATCATTTTCTCCAGCAGCAGCTGTTCCGTGGTGATCGTACTTTCGTCCCGTACTTCTTTCGTGGAGAGATAGAATTCGATTCCATCCGCGGTGATGCCGTATGTCACTTCTCCATCCTGTACGGTACTTTCCACCAGCCGGACATAGCCCTCCTGCCGCATGTGCGTCTCCGGATCATAAAAGGGAAAGATAAAAGGCCGCCCGTCATTTCTGATCTTGTCAAAGAGATAATGGATCAGTCCGCTTTCCTCTTCCCGTGGGATCATTTCCGCAAAATCCCTTCGCAGCACGCTGATCAGAAATTTCTCAATCTCCGGATAAGTAACCCGCCGCTGGCTCATTTGATTCTCCTGGATCAGAAAGCGGAGAAGCGCCATGGTGATATATCCCATGTCCAGATTCTGAAACCGGCCTTCCTTATATTGGCTGAGGGTAGTTTCATGCAACACAAAGAACGGATAGTACTTCTTCAGGTACAGCATCCGTTCCTTCTCACTCCTCAGTATATCGTCTATCAGCACATGCTCCTCAGCCATTGTGAACCACCTGTTGTAATTTCCTGCCTCTCTGAAACCACAGAAAAAACCACATTATATTGTACCATTTTTATTCCACAATCACAAGAAGCTCTGCATGATATTCGCATATCATACAGAGCTCCATTACATCCTCTATCGTTTCACCCGAAGAACCGGTTCAAAGCCCTCCTGCAGCCACTCATATTGATGAATAGCCGTAAATCGTCACGGATTTGCACAAACACCATTACTCCTGAAATGATAGGTCTTCCCGTTGATCCGCATCGAACGATTGGTCAGCATTACACCATCGGAATTCATGTAGTACCATTTACCGGACGCCGTGAACTACCCCCACTTACACTTTGTATAGAAGTCGGGGCTTCTTGCTTCATCGATCCCGGTTATTGTCACACCACGTGGTAGTTTTCCCATGATCTC
>CACYMQ010000029.1 GCA_902775555.1 uncultured Lachnospiraceae bacterium
CCTGCTTCCGAAAGCCGTTCCAGGGTTTCCTGCGAAGGATGGCCATACAGGTTTCTTCTCCCGCAGGAGATCACCGCAACGGGTTCTCCTTCCCCTTCCGGGGCAGACCACCCCCGGAAATGCAGCAGCTTCCCGGAGGAGGAAAACCGCGAGCCGTGATGCGGAACCTTTAAGATCTCCGGCGTATATGCTCCAGCCTCAAGGATACGGACCAGTTTCTCCTCCGTTTCTTCTCCGATGTCGCCGGTAAAGAGAATATCCAGGTCCTCCACCCGGAGCAGCAGGACCAGAGAGTATTCATTTCCGGCACCCGACTCACCCTCTCCGGGAAGAAGCGTCTCTATCCTTATCTCCCGCAGCTCCGCGGCTTCTCCTCTTCTTAGATGATCCACCCTCGTACCTCCTTCGTCGGAAAGCGTCAGCAATCGTTGCATGGATTCATCCGTAAGCGTTCCCTCTGCAAAGAACAGGGTATCCACACGGATCCCATTTCGGCTCTCCTTCTCCAGCAGTGTTTCGATCCCGTTGATATGATCCGCATCCGTATGAGAGACAAATACGCCGTCCAGATGATCGATGCCGTAATAACGGAGTGCGGGAAGAAGTACCTCCGTCCCGACATCCTCCAGGGAGGAGGATCCGCAATCCATAAGAAGGTTCACATCTCCCATATGAACCAGGCATCCGTCCCCCTGCCCCACATCAAGAAATACCACCTCCCTCACGCAATTGTTTCTCAACACTGCATAACCGGTAGTTGACATAAGATAGATGATCAGACCTGCCAGAACCAGAAAATAACTGCTCCACATTCCCTTTCCTCTTCTCCTTTTTCGGATCCACGCCCGAAGAAGCAGGACCAGGATCACCGACGTCCCGGTCAGGATCAGGGCTTCCGCAGTTGAGATATGCCCTGTCAGTATCTCATGTCCCGGGAGAC
This sequence comes from uncultured Lachnospiraceae bacterium, assembly GCA_902775555.1. Taxonomy (GTDB): domain Bacteria; phylum Bacillota; class Clostridia; order Lachnospirales; family Lachnospiraceae; genus Eubacterium_Q. The sequence goes on from CACYMQ010000029.1 coordinate 941, forward strand.
GGCTCACTCCCCTGCAGATCCATTCGTAGAACCCGAGGATCCATTTGCAGGGATGCGCTGCCGCCTCAGCAACGGGGACCGCCCCCGGAAGGAAGGACAAAAGAAGAGACAATGCCCCGCTGCACACAGCTACGGAAAGCAGCGGGACCACAAGAAGATTCAGCAGCATACTATAGGGTGTAACCGAATAGTAATCGCGTATTAGCACCGGTTGAAGGAAGCATTGGAGAACCGGTCCCAGCAGGAGCATTCCCAGGATCCTTTTGACCGGCGTCCGAAGTCTTACAGGCAGTCGTTCGAACCGGCATCTCCCGAATACAGCCTTATATAATTCTCCCTGGGCAACCACTCCCGCCATAGCAAGGAAACTCATCATTGCCCCCGAGGAAATGATCCGCCAGGGCTGAAGGATGAGCATCAGAAACAGCGCCCCTCCTGCCGAAGTCGGAAGATCCGCAGTTCTTTGAAATGCCCCGGCCAGACAGACTGCCGTCAGCATCCATACCGCCCGCATGGTCGCAGGCGCAAAACCGGTCAGCATGCCGTAGAAGAAAAGGAAGAAAACCGTAACAAGGGATGCTGCCCGTCTGCTCAGTCCCATGGTGCTGAGAAGAAGCAGGAATGCCGACCCGATCAATGATACATGCAGACCCGAAATAGCCAGGATATGCGCGATCCCGTTTTCTCTGTAAAGCTCCTTAAGTTCCCGGTCAACCCCTGCCTTCTCTCCCAGAAGCATAGCCGAGAGGACTCCCGCCTCCTTCTCCGGAAGGATCATGAAGATATGATCGTGGCAGACCCTTCGGAGCCTCCCGAGAACGGTGCGCAGCCAATCGGCGCCTTCCTCCCGTTCCAGGATCTTATCTGCCTCCATCTGCCAGTATACGCCCTCGCCTTCATAATATTCACGGGAATCAAAGCCTCCGGGATTCGTTGCCTCCCCGATCTCCTCCGGGATCCCGGCCACCTGCAGCCGGTCTCCGTCCGCAAGCCCGCCGGTATTCTTTGACAGGATCCTGATCCTCCCCTCCTCCGTCGACAGAAAGAAGCTCTTCTCACGCACATCCGTCACCACGCCTTCCAGGATGATCGTCTCCTTCCCTCCGGCCGCTTCCCTTATCCTTTTCTCAGATGCTGATGCATGTTGCCGGACCCCGATATTCCAGACAAAACCCAGGATAAAAAGAAAGAGAAGCAACATGCTATATCGCTTTTTTTCCTTCGCGATCAGCCTGTTGCTTCTCCATAGGATCCCGCCGGCGAATACTGCCGCCACACAGGGATACCATATACTCCTGTCCATCAACTGCCCGGCCAGTTCTCCCATCAGGAAGATGCCCAGGGCCATCAGCAATGGTCGTTTCATCTGTATGCTTTTCCTTTCTGATCCCCACAGTCTTCTATCTGACTGTGTAGGAAAGCGGAACATGTGTATCCACCGATCCGATGGTATCCTTCTTCTCACCGTCGATCAGGATCTGCACCGAAGAAACATGGGGCAGATTACAGATACTGTTCACAAGTGCATATACCGATATCTCATCCGCCTCATCCGAAAACTCGGGACTGAGATCCACATAAGCCACCTTCTGCGTCACCGACAGACTGATGAGCTGGGTCTTCTCCGGCAGGGCACCTCTCTCGATCAGCTGCTTAACGACTTCCTCTTCCACCGAAGAATCCAGCTGGAGTGTCACCATAAGTGATACGGGGTTCAGTGTCTCTCTTTTATCATCCGGAAGGTACAGTTCGATCTGACCTGTATTCTGTCCCGTCGGGATCACATCATCATAGTAATAAAAGGACTTGCTGGAATATACCGCTTCGTCTGTGACCTCTCCCGCTTCATTCCGTATGGACAGCGTGATCGGACCGATATTCCGGATCTGCTCGATGGTGCTGACGATAGCGGCTTTTTCCAGGAGCAGTGCTTCCCGGCTGACCGAATCCGTTACAAGGATTGCAAGGGACACCGCATTCCCGTTCCCCATCGTATAACCCTGAAAACTGACACCATCGGTCAGCGGCAGGATCCCCATGGTCTCCTCCAGCGCATTGGCGACCGAATCCGGCTGTTTCGGCTGAAACAGTTCCTTCTCAGCCACCACCGACCTGTCCTTCACTGTATATATGGTGATCCCACGGTCGGAGGACAGGCGGGAATCCACCGTATCGATCACGGTTTCCGTGATCCTCTGTTCATTCGTCCCACAGCCACCCAGGAGCATAAGAGCCAGTCCGAGGAATACCATTTCCGTCCTTCTATGCAGTTTTCCCCGTTCCTTATCCTTCATACGCTCTCATTTCCGTCTTTCCGCCGGTCATTCCTTTTCATCCGCCGGATCCGCGACCTCTGCCGTTGTACCGTCATCGATCAGCTCATCCGCAGCTTTAATCTCCTCCTGTCGGATGGGGATCCGAACCGTAAATGTCGTCCCCTTTCCGGACTCACTATACAATCGGATGGTTCCGCCGTGGGCATTGATCGCCGCTCTGGCGATGGCAAGTCCCAGTCCGGTACCGCCGGTATCCCGGCTCCGGTCCTTCCCTACCCTGTAAAAACGTTCAAAGACCTTATCCTTGGCATCCTCCGGAATACCTACGCCGGAATCCGCCACCTTGATATAGAAGAATTTATGATCCGAATTCAGTGTGATCCTTACCCAGCCGTTGTCCACATTGTACTTGACTGCATTTTCAACCAGATTTGAAATGACGAGCGACAGCTTGACTTCATCCACATCCGCCGTAACCTGCTTGTAGCTTTCATAGGTCAGCTCAATATTTCTGGCCTGGGCCAGCGGTGCCACCCGGCGCATGATCACATCGATCAGATCGTTGATATTGGTCTCTGCAAAATTCATCACCACATTCTGTCTGTCAGTCTTTACGAGCGCCAGAAGGTCATTGATGATCTTGGTCTCCCTGTCGATCTCATCCACGATATCCGTCATAAACTCCCGGTAATCCTCCGTGGTCGCTCCCTCATTCTGGAGCAGGGATTCTGCCAGTACCTTCATGGATGTGATGGGTGTCTTCAGCTCATGGGACACATCCGATACAAATTCCTGACGCGTGGTATCGATATCTGCCAGCTTCGCGATCACGCCATTGTAATTCTTTGCAAGATAACAGGTTTCCCGAAAGCCCTTCTCCGGAAGCTTCACTTCAAGATTCCCTTCTGAAATATAGGATATCCGCCGGTTCATATCCCTGAGTCCCCGTACAGACAGTTTGGAGATCAGGAGTGCGGCCAGGATCACACCGGCAAGCACGATCCCGTCCAAAATGAGCGTATTTCGAACTATGGTATCATACCGCTGCTCGATGGGCTTTGCCGTCGCCGTGGAAACGATCACGCCAAGGATCGTCCCGTCCTCGTCCTTGATCGGGAGGATCACTTCCGCATAGGAATTCCGGATCCAGCTTTGCATCTCCTTATCCCCGTTCATGACCGACATGATATTCTCGCTGATGATATAGGAATCCTGCTGGAAGGAAAATGTGTCCTTCTGTATCCTGTAATTCTGATCGATGACCAGGATCCTTCCGCCTGCAAGAAATGCCGTCTCGCTGAGATCCGCATCCAGCGTATTCTGCGAAGACTGGATCCGAAAATGATGCAGGGCGATCTGATCTGCAAGACGCTCCGCCTGATCCTGTGTCTGATCCAGAAGACTGTTGGAGGCGGTCTGTCCGGCAAAATAGATCACGCCCAGGCTCACACCCGCCATAACAAGCAGAACCAGTGACAGGATCGTGATCAGCAGGAAGGTTCGCATGCTCATATGATGTTTTTTCTTTTCCTTTTCCTCCATGCTGCCTTCCTGTCATTTCCTTTTATCATTTCGATTTTATGTCAACTCTTTTCTTTCGCAGCTGCAGTCACATCCTCTTCGACAGCCGCGCCCTCCGTTCCGGGGAGTGCCGCTCCCACCGCCTGGTAGGCTTCGATATACTGCTCCTCCTGCGCATTGACTGCAGGCTCTTCATGTTTCACATAGGGATATGACCCATCCGCCTGCTGCTCTCTGGCCTTTACATTGTCGGCCAGCTGTGTACGGAACATGGACCGGAGGCGGTCCTTCAGTCTGCTGTCGTAAATGGGTGCAGCCACCTCAACACGGCGTACGGTATTTCTGGTCATAAAATCCGCCGAAGAGATATACATCTCCTCACGGGCTCCCTTACCGAAGATATAGATCCTGGAATGCTCCAGATAGCGTCCCACTATGGAAACCGTCCGGATATGGTCCGTCTTGCCCGGAATCTTCGTCCGAAGACAGTTGATCCCCCGGATCACCATCTCGATCTTAACGCCGGCCTTCGAAGCCTGGATCAGCTTATCGATGATCTTCTTATCCGTAAGGGAATTCAGCTTAAATCCCAGATATCCCTCTCCGCCATCCTTGGCGATCTGGATCTCGCGCTCGATCTTGTCGATCACCTTATTCTGAAGGCATTTGGGCGCTACCAGCAAATGTTCCGTTGACTTCATCACCTCACCCAGAGACAAAGCCTGGAAGACTCTGGCAGCTTCCGCTCCCAGTTTCTCGTCTGCTGTCATAAGACATACATCCGTATAAAGACGGGCTGTCTTCTCATTGTAATTCCCGGTTCCGATCTGTGTGATATACTGAACCCCGTCTCCGGTCTTTCGTGTGATGAGGCAGAGCTTGGAATGAACCTTCAGGCCATCCAGTCCATAGATCACGTGGCAGCCGGCAGCCTCCAGCATACGGGACCATCCGATATTATTCTCTTCATCAAAGCGGGCCTTCAGTTCCACAAGAACGTCTACCTGCTTTCCATTCTCCGCGGCCTCCACCAGCGCCTCCACGACCTTGCTGTGCTTTGCCAGACGATAGAGGGTCATCTTAATGGAAACCACATCCGGGTCATTTGCCGCCTCGCTCAGCATATTCAGGAAGGGACGTATACTCTCATACGGATAGGAAAGAAGCTTATCCTCTTCAATGATCTGCGGAAGCAGCGGTTTCGTCTCATCCAGCATCGGGGACCTCTGGGGTATCCGCCTTTCAAAGAAGAGTTCCGCCTTATGACGCAGGATATCCTGAATATCAAAAACAAAGGAGAGATCCAGGGGCGATTTGCTCTTAAAGATCATATCCTTGTCGATCTTCAGATAGTTTTTCATCTGGGTCAGGACCTGCTTGTCCAGGTCTCTGGTGTATTCCATCCGGACGGGCGTCAGCTTCCGTCTCTGCTTGATCACCTCCGCCATATGATCCCGGTAGTTCAGTTCCTCATCATATACCTTATCTGCATCGATATCCGCATTTCTCGTAACACGGATCAACGACTTACTGATGATATTATATCCCTGGAATACACTGGGAAGGAAATGCAGGATCAGTTCTTCCGCAAGCATAAAGTATCCCTTGGTCCCGGGGATCTGGATCAGTCTCCGGAACATGCCGTTATTACACGGCACGATACCGATCCTGGTCTTGGGAGTCTTTGCCTTGCTGTTCTTCGGTGTAAGAACCGCCACCGCACAGATCTCGTTGTTCTTGATAAAAGGAAACGGCTGCTTCTTGCTGACCGTGATGGGGGAAAGAAGGGGCATGATCTCCTGCTCGAAATAGGTCTGCAGATAGGCACCCTGCTTTTCGTTCAGCTTCTGGAAATTGATGAGATGGATATCCTCCGCCTGCATACGGTCCATCAGATTCGCGTAGGAAGCATCTTTTCTCTTGATCAGTTCCTTTACCCTTTCCCGAATGGCCTCCAGTTGTTCCTCAGCTGTCATTTTCGTTTTATTTTCCTTGGCGTTGTCCTTCAGGAGCATCTCGTCGTGAAGGGATCCGACGCGCACCATGAAGAATTCATCCAGATTTGTCTGGAAAATGGAGATAAAACTGAGCCGCTCACAGAGAGGCGTTCTTTCATCCTCAGATTCCTCAAGTACACGTTCATTAAATCGCAGCCAGGACAGTTCCCGGTTCTCGTAGAGTTGTTCCGCCATAATGCCTTCTCCTCCTTCAAGTCTGACCTTTTTACCCCCATAGTACACACTTTTATCATTATAACACGTTTTAAAGTCTTTCGGAATATCTTTTCATCAGCTAAACCGGGGATAAGTAAGCCGGGTGAAAAAGGGCGCTCCCGGTACTGCCGGAAACGCCCTGTCCCTTATATTATCTGTCCGAAATCCGGTTCCTCCGGTATCAGTCTGCCGAGATACCGTCTGTCTTGATAATGTATTTCACATTACTGGTCACACCATCGCATACACCGCCGTAGGACTTATATGCCTCACCTGCTTTTCGGATTGCCTCGAACTTGTCGATCATCTCCTCGCCCTTATCAAGTGCCTTATCCAATCCGTTCATCACCTGACCGGTTGCACTCTTCAGGGTATTTGCCCCGCTCACCAGCTTTGAATTGTTGGCGGTCAGCTGGCCTGCGCCGTTACGAAGCTGAGAAGTTCCCGAGGACAGCTGGGATGCACCCCTGGAGAGCTGACCGGTTCCGTCGGCAAGAGTGCCGATGCCCTGATTCAGCTGGCTGCTTCCCTCTGCAAGCTGCTTGGTGGCTGCCTTCAGTTCCTTGATCTTCGGTTCAAAGGCTGCCAGTTTATCCTTAACTACCGACAGAGTCTGATCCACACCATAATTTACACCGGCTGCCGCATATGCCTTACACATGGCTGTGATCACAGGTGTGAGATTCGTACCGAGATTCTTGGACATGCTGTCCGTAAATGCCTTGAATTCCTTTGCCAGATTTCCGTACTCCACACCATAGCCCGTACCGAAGCCGGTGCCGTAACCGGTACCGTAGCCCATACCGTAACCGGTTCCATAGCCGGTTCCGTAGCCTGCCACATAGGCTCCGACCAGTGCCGGCTGCATGTCGCTCATCTGCTTATTTACCGCCGCGTCCACCTTATCCTTCAGGAATTGCTTGTACTGGGCGATCTGATCCTCCGTGAGTGTGGCATATGCTTCCTCCGGATATCCCTGCTGTACCAGCGCTGCCTTGATCGCCGTCTCATAAGCTGCCGCCTCAACAGATGCCCTTACCGATGCATATACCTGCTGATAACCGGCTGACTGGGCAACCTTCGACGGATCCTTCTGCAGCTCCGCAGCTGCCGTCTGTCCCTGGGCAGCCGCATCCTCTGCGATGCTCTTCTTCAGGTCATCCGTTACGGAAGCCTTTCCTGCCGCTGCAGCCTCCTTTTTGATCAGTTCTTCCTGCTTCTCGGGAGTCATACCACTTTGTGCCAGTTTTCCGAAGGAAGGCGCTGCCTTCAGGGAATCCGTAACGCCCTTGGTCATGGCATCGCTCACCTTCTTTGATGTATAACCCTGCTTCTCAACTTCCTTCTGTATTGCCTGCTCTGCTGCCTTCTTCTGTGCCTCTGTAGCCTGGGTATTGGCATCATCCGTGCTCGGAAGGGTCATATCCTTGACTGCATTGTTCAGCTTGTTTGCACCCTCGGCAAGCTTGCTTGCTCCGTCCTTTGCACTCTTGGCACCATCGTTCAGCTGGCTTGCGCCCTGGGAAAGAGTCTTGGCTCCGTTATCCACCTGGTTGATCCCTCCGGCCAGAGCGGCAACTCCGTTCGTATAGGTTACGATCCCGTCTGCCAGCTGTCCTACGCCGTCTTCAAACTGATCCGCCTTCTCATGGATCTTACTCCTCAGTTCCTTTGTATCCAGTTTCAGTGCGTCCTCCGAAAGAACGAAGGGGGTTGCAAATGTCAGAGACATATCCATGGAGAATTTATTTGCGACCGCTGTCACCTCGACATAAGAAGGAATGGATATACCGGAATCCTCCTTCAGTCCCAGACTGTCCTCCATACCGGGCATTGCCAGTCCGACCACGATGAATCTGTTGCCGTCGGCAACCACCTTACCGCTGGAAACCTGAACCTCACTGAAGTTTTCACCATCCAGAAGAAGTCCGGTCACACAGAGGAACGGTGCATAGACCTCTCCGACCTTTGCCTTGTTCTCATAATCGAAACGGATCTTTACGGTCCCCTGCGCGCCCTTCAGTTCCTCCGCCTGTACGCTCTTTCCGTCCAGCGTGTAACTGATCTTAACATCAACAGGGATCTCCTTATCCGATTTTCCCTGATAATAGATCGGTTTTCCGTCTGCCTTCCAGACCAGATCCTCTCCGTCCTGTGTAAAGGTTTCATCACCCTTTACATTTTCGATGTCCGTGAGGTTACTCTTGTCCCTGATCTCGGCTGCCTTATCCGAATTCTTCAGCCATTCACTGACGATCACGGACTTCTTCTCCCCGTAGGGATCCGTCATCACATAAACGGTCTCATCCTTTTCTCCGTCCAAAACGCCATCCAGATTCAAGGACACATCCAGAAGATTTGAAAGCTCCTCTTCGTTTTCACCGATCACGACCTCTGTATCGGTTTCCTGTTTATCGGCTGCCGTATTCTTCTCAGCCTGCTTTGTTTCTGTTCCGCAGCCTGCAAGTCCCAGCAGCATGGATGCCGTCAGAACACCTGCCAGAATTTTCTTTCTACAGTTTTTTCTCATAACGTCTCTCCCTGCCTTTCTGTTTCTTTACCTTTTCTGATTCCCCGGAATCCTATGGTCGTACGTATGACGATCGGATCAAATACCCATAGCACTGCCGGAAGGAACAGGATAACTACAAACATACTGATGATCGCACCCCTCGCAAGAAGTGTACAAAGTGCACTGATCATGTCAATGTGAGAATAGAAGCCGACACCGACGGTTGCCGCAAAGAAGGACAACGCGCTTACGATGATCGAAGAAATGGAATTGGCCAGAGCGTAGGTTACTGCTCCCTTCTTCCCCATTCCGGACATCCGGGCATCTTTGTATTTATTCGTCATCAGGATTGCATAATCCACGGTTGAACCCAACTGTATGGTACCGATAACGATGGATGCCACGAAGGGAAGAACCGTTCCCATATAGTAAGGAATCCCCATGTTGATGAAGATCGCAAACTCGATCGTTGCAACCAGCAGGATCGGAAGTGTGAGCGACCGGAATACGAAGAGGACGATGACACCTACCAGGATAATGGATACAAGATTCACGACCTTGAAATCCCGGTCCGTGATCTTGATCAGGTCCTGTGTACAGGGTGCCTCACCGATCAGCATACCCTTGCTGTCATATTTGTCCAGGATCTGATTGATCGAATCGCACTGCGCATTTACCTCATCCGTCGCCACCTTATACTCTGACAGGATAAATATCAGCTTGTATTCACCGTTGTCCAGGATCTTCGTCAGGGACTCGGGTACAAACTCCTTCGGGAACAGCGGCCCGAGGATGGAGTCCAGTCCTACGACACTCTTTACTCCGTCAACCTGTTTCACTTCATCCACGAATTTGTTCACCTGCTTGGAATCCAGTTTGCTGTCCAGCAGGATCATATGGGTGGATGCCATATTGAAGTTCTGTTCCAGCTTCTCTCCTGCCACGATACAGGGAAGATCCTTTGGAAGTGAGGAATCCAGATTATAGTATACTTTGTTATTTGCCTGGCCGATATAAGCCGGGACGATCAGGATGGCGAAGAGGATCAGACCGATATAGAAATGTTTCACGATCCACTCGCTCAATTTGGTAAGATCCGGCAACAGCGTTCTGTGGACGGTCTTCTCGACTGCCTTGTCAAATACAAGGATCATGGAAGGAAGAACGGTCACACAGCAGATAACGCCGAAGACAACGCCCTTGGCCATAACGATACCCATATCCAGACCCATGGTATAGCTCATGAACATCAGTGCAACGAAGCCTGCCACGGTGGTAATGGAGCTTCCCACAACGGAAGAAAGGGTACTGTTGATGGCATTTGCCATGGCCGTATGCTTGTCTCCGTGGGCATTCTCCTTTTCCTTCTCAAAACTATGCCACAGGAAGATGGAATAATCCATGGTGACCGCCAGCTGCAGGATCGCCGCCAGCGCTTTGGTCATGTAGGAGATCTCCCCCTGGATGAAATTGGTTCCCATATTGTAGATCACGGCAAAGCCGATACTGATCAGGAACAGGAACGGGATCAGGAAGGAATCCATCGTAAGCATCAGGACCACGAGACAGAGGGCAACTGCCACAACGACATACATGGGGACTTCCTTATCGGACAGTTCCTTGGTATCCACAACAATGGCCGACATACCGCTGATGTATACCTGATCATTTGCGACCTTTCTTATTTCCTCGATCGCCTTCATGGTATCATCCGATGACATTGTGGAATCATACACCGATATCATCAGGGTGGCATCCCCGTTCTTCAGCATATCCGTGTACTTCGAGGGAAGCAGTTCCACCGGGATGGATGTATCCAGAAGAGCTCCGTACCACAGGACCTTCTTCACATGATCCACCGCTTCCATTTTCTCTGCCAGCTGCTTGATGTCCTTTTCCTTCATGTTCTCTGCAACGATCAGGGAAAAGGCACCTGTCCCGAAGTCATCTACCAGGATCTCCTGACCCTTCATGGTCTCGATCTCCTTCGGCAGATACGTTAGGATGTCATAATTGGTTCTGGTATTCAGGTATCCGATCGCCGCCGGGATCAACAGGATCACCGCCAGGATCAGGATCGGAATCCGCAGCCTCACGACCGCGCGTCCAAAGCCTTTCATACAAAAACACCTCCGGTTCTTTCTACATTCGTCCATAATATGAACTATTCTTGACTCATGTATACTATAAGACCGAAGGCGTTTTTATTCATTATACAAAAACAACAAAGTGACAAGTTTTTTTACATTTTTAGAAAATAGTCATTGTTCTTTCTCCATAGTCGCCTGTTTATACGCTAGTTCTTTACAGGTTTCAAGAAGGAGGCTCATCCGTTTGGTCACCAGCCGGGGTTCCTCCTTCATCCCCCGTTCCACCCATTCGATCAGCATACCGCAGACTCCGTAAGCAAAGAAACGTGCGATAAAACTCTGTTCTTTCGGATCCATATGACGGAAGGTGCGGTCATTATCCTCCGATACACTTCGCAGATATTCAATGGCCGAACCAAAGATCTTTTCCGTGTCCGTGAGGAAGAGATCCTTTACGTCACTTTCCGTGTGCTTTATGGTATTGATACAGAAGGATCTGTCCCTTCGCACCGCCTCCAATATCCCTTCCAGACATTTATCCCAGTTATCCATGGACAGATCTTTCATATTGGGCGTGAAATAATCTTCCTTATAAATCCACTTCAACAGATCATATTTGTCCTGAAAATGATAGTAAAAGGTCTGACGGTTCACATTACTTCTCGCTGCGATCTCCCCCACGGATATCTTATCAAAGGGTTTTTCATCCGACAGTTCCTTCAGACTCCGGGCTATGATCCTCTTGGTGTTTAATACTTCCTGCATGACAAGTCCTCTTTTTCCACAGCTTCTAAATATAAAAATATATTCTATTCTAAAAGAAAATATGATAAAATTCAAGGAAATAAAACATGGAAAGGGAGGTATCCCGGTGGGTATCGCAGGTCTGATTTTTATATTGATCCTTATTGCAGTCGGTGGATTCTACATTCACACGGTGAACCGCGTCACCAAGCTGGACGGAGCTGCCAGAAATCTCGCAGGAGATATCGACACTCTGCTCTGGGACCGGAATCATGTCTATGAGACCATGACGGAGATCCTGGAGAAAAAAGGGATCCCTCTTGAAGAGGACATGACAAAGAAGCTGGCTCTTTCTCTCGGAATGTCTCCGACACTTCAGATGGCGAATCATACCGAGCTTCATCGCCGCAGGAATTCGCTGGATCAGATCCTGGAGGAGCATCCGGAGCTGAAGGAGGATGAAGAGTTCTCAAAACAGCTGACCCGGTTTGATGCTCTCCGGACCGAACTGATCGGTGCTGCTTCAAAATACAATGAATCTGCCCGTATCTTCAACGGATATATAGAGAAACCCTTTGCGAGCTTTATCGCCGCGAAGAAAACCAAAGGGACAAAGAGCTTTTTCAGTCATGAACTGGCGGAGGTGACAGCCAAATGAGAATACTTGTAGTAGAGGACGAGAAAAGACTGGCGGAAACCATAGCCGACATCATTGAAGAATCCGGAGACACCGTGGATGTTCAAAATGACGGGGAGGACGGGTACTATGACGCCTCCTCCGGCATCTATGATGCCATTGTACTGGATGTCATGCTTCCCGGGATGAACGGGTTCGATATCCTGAAGAAGCTTAGGGAGGACGGGATTTCCACTCCGGTTCTGATGCTGACTGCCAGGACCGAACTCACCGACCGGGTTCAGGGACTCAATCTGGGGGCGGACTATTATCTTACCAAACCCTTTGAAAATGAGGAGCTTGTGGCTACCCTTCACGCCATTATGAGGAGAAAAACGGATTTTGTCCCCGACAATGTCAGTTTCGGAGATCTGACCCTCTCCCCCTCCTCCTGCGAACTGGGCTGCGGGCAAAAATCCATCAAACTGAACGCAAAGGAATTTGAACTGATGCGTTATCTCATGATCAACGGAAAGAACATCCTTTCAAAGGAGACCCTGATCAATAAGATCTGGGGTTATGATTCCGATGCGGGGGATAATAATGTGGAAGCATATATCTCCTTTCTCCGCAGGAAGCTGAATGCCCTGAAATCCGGGGTATCCATCACCGTTGTCCGACGTGTCGGATACCACCTGGACTATAACGGATGACCGGAAAGAACGTTATGGAGAATAAGAAAGAAAAAAAAGAAAGAAAAGAAAAAAAGGCGAAGGATCCGGTTCTCCGGAAGCTTCGCATTGAATTTATCATCACTATGATGTCCATCGTAGTGCTTTTTTTGCTTACGATCTTCGGCGTACAGTATATCACCTCCAAAAAAGCCATGGAAAATGATTCACAAAACGCCCTTACGAAAGCACTGAACAGCACCTCCTTTCCATGGGACAGACCGGATGCGGATCCCGGCTTTCCCGGTCCCGGAGACAGCGGAAATGCTCCCGGCGGTGATCCTGCTCCGGAGGGTGATCTGAACCGGCCCGGCAAAAAGGGACAGGACTACCATATCTCCGACTTTAAGGACCGGCAGGATCGTGTTGCCATACTGGTGGCATATTACAATACGGACCAAACCGTGGATGTGGAACGGAATAACATCTTCTTTATCAGTTCCACAGAGGATGTGACGGCCCTGGTAACCACCGCCGTTGCCGAAAAAGAAGATACGGGGATCCTGGATGATCATAATCTTCGGTACAGAAAAAAGGCACTGAATAACGGAGTCATCGCCGTTGCATTTGCGGACATCTCAAATGAGCTGTCCCTTCTTCACAGCGAGATGATGCGTTCTTTATGGATCGGATTCGCTGTCTTCGCCGTGATGCTGATCCTCAGCTTCTGGCTCTCCCGCATCACCACCCGTCCCGTGGAACGGGCCTGGAATGACCAGCGGAGATTTGTGGCAGACGCATCCCACGAACTGAAAACCCCCCTCACCGTGATCATGTCCAATACCGATATGGTCAAACGTTCTCTCCATACCCTGGTAGAGGAAGCGGACCCTGATGCAGAAGAGACCTCCATCTCCATCCGTAAGCTTCAGCGTAACCTCCACCGCGTGGATAACCTTCGGGAAGAAAGCCTTCGTATGAAAGAACTGATCGGTGAACTTCTGGAGGTTGCAAGGGGTGATATGGGACAGCATCCGGATAATTTTACGGAGCTTTCTCTCAGCGAGATCGCCGAGGACGCCCTTCTCTCCTGGGAATCCGTCTTCTATGAAGCCGGAAAGACCCTGACCGGGGATGTGGATCCGGAGCTTACCGTAACCGGCGACCGTACTCTGCTCCGGCGCTTGATCGAGATCCTGATCGATAATGCCCTTAAATACAGCGAAGCCGGATCCACCGTGGTACTTACTCTGAAACGTGGCAAATACAGTGGTCACAAAGCCACCAGACTTTCCGTGGAGAATAAAGGTACCCCCCTCACACCGGAAGAGATCTCCCATCTTTTTGACCGTTTCTACCGCGCCGACAGCAGCCGGGAAAAGACCTCCGGATACGGACTGGGCCTCTCTATCGCCCAGGAGATCGTAAAGGCCCATAAAGGCCGGATCCAAGCGGAAGCCACTTCAGATGGCAACCGCTTCCTTGTAGATCTCCCATTCTGAAAAACACAGGTGTCACTCTCCGACATGGAGTACATTTTCGATCCCTCTGGTCATGGCACGCCGGTAGAAGTAGGCACAGAGTCCCAGCAAAAGCACCAGCATTCCGCATCCGAGCAGGAGAACCGACAGTCCGGCCAGGCGGAAGCCCAGCACGGCAAGACCTCCGAGGACTGCCGCGATCACGATGGCGATGGCCATCCCGAAGAATGTATTATAATTCTCACGAAGCGCCGAAAGCGCATCCTCCCAGACCAGTTTCGGGTTCACCGAATCCATCAGCATTCCCATATACGTCACAGCTACCGATCCCGCCGCCGTAAGAAGCACGTGCAGGACAACCTGCAGCACCGGAACACCTGCATAGATCCCGAAGAAAAGGAAGAACGGGGCCGTTCCAAGGAAACAGACCAGGATACTTACTGCTGCTTTTGCATTCCACTGGTCCCGTATACTGAGCGGTAGAAACTGTATCACTTCAAAATGCTTTCCCTCCCTGGAGAAGGCATTCGATCCCAGACTGTTCATTCCGCCCATGACAAGCGGCGCCGCCACGGCTGCGATCATAACGCCGAGCGCAAATCCCGTATCTCCGTCACCGATCCTCTCATGCAGCGCCGCCGGTGCCATGGATGTTCCGGTAAGTGCGGCAACGATAACGACAAAGACCGGCCAGATCAGCGTGATCAAGACACAGTTTGTGAAGAATACCGGTGTACGCCGAAGAATTCTCCACTCCTTTCTCATATAACTGCGGAAGGGACTACTCTTTTTCAATGAGCGGTCCATGTGTACCGTTTTATTCTTCGCACGATGGGTTCCTTCCCCCAGGCGGCTGACGGAATTGATGTAGAAACGGTCTGCCACCAAAAGGAAGATACCCAGTACAGCCAGGTGCAGGACCACATAAAGAAGGATCGCAAATACATTTCCTCCGTTCAGAAAATCCAGAAGCAGAACATTCTGGTAGAATACCACATTCATTACATTCAGGAACGGGATATCCTGGGCAGCCGCACTCTGGATCCAGTCATAGACATCGAGGTCCTTCAGGGACGCCAGCGCCAGCCCCGCCAGGGCAAATACCACCAGCATGAAAATGACGGAGATCCTCCTTACGGTATCCTTCGATCTCACGACCCTTGTAAATGCCATAAGCAGGATACCGATGATGGCACAGTACAGCATCGGAACGAGAGAAAGCGAAAATCCCATAAGAATGGCGATGGGCCATTTCCACAGCGGCATCCTGACACTTACACCAAAGCCGATGGTGCAGGACAGAATGATGATAAACTGCATGATATTCTCCATCCTGTAGGCTGCGGAGAACTTCGCTCCGGCGATCTCCCGCCCGCGCAGCGGAAGCGGCAGAAGCCTGTCTATATCCGTAGAAAAATACAACTCATTGAAGATCACATTGATCCCGAAGACCATCGTGAATATCCCGATCAGATGATACATGACCAGGAGCCCGAAATCCGTATGATCCACCAGTGTCAGGGAATCCGTCATAAGATACGTGAAGTATCCGCTTCCCACGGCAACGGGGATCATGATCCCGACCACGGCAAAGATGGAAAGCGCCAGTATCTGGATCTTCCTTCCCTTATCCTTTGGAGGATCGTATGAAATATCCTTTAAAAACACCCTGACCAGGCGTCGGTAATTCTTCATAAACGCCTACCCCTCCGATCCTGTATCCTTCATCAGTTCCAGGAATACCTGCTCGAGATCCTCTCCCTTGGCACTGCCCTTCAGTTCCTCCAGCGTCCCGTAGAATCTTTGCTTTCCATGGGAAATGATGATTACCCGGTCGCACAGCTTTTCCGCCACCTCAAGAACATGGGTGGAGAACAGCACACTGTTCCCCTTGTCTGCATGCTCTCTCATCATCCGTTTCAGATTGAAGGCAGACTGCGGATCCAGTCCTATCATCGGTTCATCCAGGATCCAGACTGGAGGTTCATGCACCAGGGCGGCTATGATCATCGCCTTCTGCCTCATACCATGGGAATAGCTCTGCATCCGGTCAGCCAGAGCCTCTGTCATGCCGAACTGTTCCGCATAATACTGCGTCCTGCTCTTCCTGTCCTCTTCCGAAACCCCGTAGATATCTGCCATAAAGCCGACGAATTCATATCCCGTGAGTTTCAGGAACATATCCGGATTGTCCGAGATATATCCGACGATCCTTTTTGCCTCCAGAGCATCCGGTGCCATATGGATCCCGTTGATCTTTATCTCTCCGGCATCCGGTCGGAGGATCCCGGTCATCATCCGGATCGTTGTTGTCTTCCCCGCACCGTTGGGTCCGATGAAGCCCACGATCTCCCCGTCCCGTACCGTGATCGACAGGTCATCTACTGCCGGCTCGGACTTCCCGTAGGTTTTTGAAACATGTTGCATTTCTATCATGCTCGGGTATACTCCTCTCCAATATATCTTCTTCAGAAACCGCTTCCGGTCCTGTATCTTATTGTAACAATTATCACATTTGAAATACAGTGATTTTCTCCGATATTTTCGAAAAAAAAGATTTACATAACGTACAGTTTGTGCTATAGTGTAAATGTTACAAAAATGTTACAATTAGAATTGACCATAGATCTCCTAAAGGAGGAAGAACATGCGAAGATTTAAACGGGTTTTTACCGCCGTCCTTTTAGCCGGCGCGCTGACGATCCCGTATATACCGGCCGCACCGGCAGAAGCATCTACGGGTTACGCGGATGAATCCATCAGTGATATCAAGGAAAAGAATGCCGAGCGGGAAAAAAAGAAGAAAGAAGCCGAAGCAAAACTGGACAGTCTGAATACTGAAGCGGATGATATCCGCAGCGTGATCCTAAAGCTGGACGAAGACATCGCCGAGTATCAGGGTACGATCGACGAGCTGACCACAAAGCGGAATGCCCTTCAGGCCAAGTCCTCCATCACCAGAAATGATCTGCAGATCGCGATCATTGCGAAAGAAAATCAGTACGACCGCATGAAAGAGAGGATCGCCTACTCCTATGAGAATGGTGACATCCATTATATGGACGCTCTCATCGCGCTGGATGACTTCTCCAATCTCATCAACCAGTCCGAATACGTCGAGCAGGTATCCGGATATGACCAGAAGCAGCTGTCGGACCTGATCCAGATAACCAAAGAGGTTGCGGATAAACAGGCTCTCCTGGATAAGCAGCTGGCAGAAGTAGAAGAGATCAAAGCCGATACAGAGGCCGAGCAGGATGCTCTGAAGGTCATGCAGGACGGAAAGAAAGAAAAGCTTGAAGAGTATGCAGGCCTTATCTCCGACACCGAGGGCGAGATCAACGAATATGAAGCCCTGATCGAGGAAGGAAATGCCGAGATCCAGCGGCTGGAAGAAGAATACCGAAGAAAGCAGGAAGAAGCCAGAAAAGCCCGGGAAGAAGCTGCAAGGAAGGCGGCAGAACAGGCCGAAAGGGAAAAAGCCGAAAGGGAAAAGGCCGCTTCCCAGAATTCCGGCAGCTCCGAGAACTCCGGCAGCTCCGAGAACTCCGGCAGTTCCGAAAATTCAGGCAGTTCGGGCAGTTCAGACAGTTCCAATGAGAAATATCAGGATGTGTCTCCGACCTATGAAGAAACCGGCTGGGTATGGCCCATGCCCGCCAGCCATCACATCACCTCCTATTTCGGAAACCGCACCGCACCGGTAGCCGGAGCCACTACCTACCATCAGGCCATTGACGTAGGCGTCGGGATCGGTAATTCCGTAGTTGCGATGGCGGGCGGTACTGTCATGTATACCAGCTACAGCGGTGCCCGCGGCAATTATATCCGGATCGATCACGGCGGCGGGATCACATCCCTGTATCAGCACCTCTCCGGCTTCGGCGAGTATGGTGCCGGCGATTATGTATCTGCCGGAACGGTGATCGGATACTCCGGAATGACCGGTATCTGCTCCGGTCCCCATCTCCATTTCGAGATCTGGGTCAACGGAACACCGGTAAACCCATTAAATTATGTAAACTGATTTCACAGTCCGTGAGAGGCTGTATGATAAAAGAAGGACGACTTCGGATATTCCGAAATCGTCCTTCTTCTTATCTATACCTCTTCTTTATTCCTCTTCTACTGTATGGTCCCCTGATTCTTCTGGGTCTGTTCCCACATAGCCTTCATATACTCCAGATAATTCAGATTCTCCTCTGTATGTCCGAGTTTTGCATAGGGACAAAGCGGTGTCACGATCTCAACACATCGATCCACCATATCACTCTGTTTTTTCAGATAAGGGATCTGTATCGTTCTGCGGACCGTCTCAACCACCCAGAAATACATCGTACTGAAATTCGTGGTCACAACCCTTTTATACATCAGAAGTACTTCCTGTACCGGGATCACCGCCGAAAGATCGGTCTTCGGTGCAAAGAAATCGGGCGAAAGCACAATGATCTCATCCTGGTAGTTCATATTTGCAAACATCCAGTCCGCCTGCTTCAGTATCACCGGATTCTTCTTCAGAGGACTGCATTTCATGGGATTCCGGTAACGAATGACGAAAATGATCGCCGGGATCAGAAACGGCCATAAGAAAATGATCATAATAGCTACAAGCACATAATTCTGTATGATAAACCCGAGGAGTCCAAGAAAAAGAAATATCCCCGAAAAGACCAGAAACAGGATCATAGCCGGCTTCTGTCTCTTCTTAACCGCCGCCAGCACCAGTTCGCTCCCCACGGAGGTGTTGGTGTATTGTATGTTATTCATCCTTCTGACCTCTTTACTGCTGCTTTATCTCGGCGATCGCCTCAACCTCGATCAGTACATCCTTCGGAAGACGCGCCACTTCGACACAGCTCCGTGCCGGATAATTCCCGGTAAAGAAGGTCGCATAGATTTCATTCACCTTGGCAAAATCATTCATATCCTTGATGAAAACCACCGTTTTTACAACACTGTCCAGATCGGAACCGGATGACAGGAGCAGCTGCTCCAGGTTCGAAAATGCCTGCTTCGCCTGCACTTCGATCCCACCCTCCACGAGTGTGTTCGTGGCAGGATCAATGGGGATCATACCCGATGTGAAAATGAGCTGTCCCGTACGGACTGCCTGTGAATAAGGGCCGATAGCTGCCGGTGCCTTCTCTGTTGCGATGATCTCTTTCATGTTACTTCCTCCGTAAATGCAATACTATATGTTCTCTTCTTTCGTTTCGGGATCAAGAAGAAGGATCCCGTTTTCTTCCAGTCTGACCTTTCCCTCCTTCAACAAACGCCCGACCGCCCGTTTAAAAGCGTTCTTGCTGAGTCCGAATTCTTCCCGGATCCTCTCCGGGTCCGCCTTATCATTAAACGGGAGCCGCCCTCCGTAGCTGCGGATCACATCCGCCACCATCTCCGCGTCCTCGGACATTTGCTGCGGTATGGTCTCCCTCAGGGACAGATCCATCCTGCCATCCTCACGAACCTTAACGACCCTGGCCTCTACGGGATCTCCCACTTCGATCCGGTCATACAGCTCGCTGACGTGGATCAGACCTCCGAAGCCTTCCCCGGTAACCACGAACGCACCAAAGCCGGGGCGTACCTGATAGACCGTCCCACTGACATGATCACCCTTCTGATAGGAAGGGTTCTTCTTCAAATGCTCATAAAGCCGCATGGACGCAGCCAGCCGACCGGTCTTGTCTACATACAGGCGCACGGGATAACTCTTTCCCTTTACCACCTTTACGGTCTGTTCCTTAAACGGAAGAAAGAGGTCTCTCTCCAGTCCCCAGTCCAGAAAAGCTCCGATACCCGTAACGGAACTCACCTTCAGGTTTTTGATCTCTCCCATCTCGATCAACGGCTTTTTTACCGTGGCGATCATCCGGTCTTCCGAATCGCGGTAGAGAAAACACCGGATCATATCTCCCTCAGAAGCCCCTTCGGGGATCTGATTCTTCGGCAGAAGAACATCCTCTCTTCCGTCTGTAAGATACGCCCCTACCGTCTTGATCCGGTCGATCTGCAATTCTGTCCAGGTTCCGATCTTCACTGATCCACTCCTCTTCTTCTATCCATCATCACTGCACGGCACAGCTTCCGCATGATCATCTAATACAGGATCTTCAGTTCCACCTTGATCGACATATCCACGTAGTCGCGGAAGGTCTCCCCGGCTTTCTTCGATCCCACGAAACTTCCGTAATGTGTCGGTATCGCCACCTTGGGACGGATGTTGTTGATCAGACGCGCAGCTTCCCTTGCATCCATGGTATAAGTTCCTCCCACAGGAACCAGTGCCACATCACAGATCACATCCAGTGCTTCCGCGGTTTCGTCCGTATCACCCGCCACATAGATCCTTTGTCCGCCGATCATGAGCACATATCCGACCCATCCTGCTTCCTTCGGATGAAAATCACGTCCGATATTATACGCCGCTACGGTCTCAAAGTGAAGATCATTTATGAAGTATTCCTCGCCCGGCTTTACCGTATGGATCTCTTTCACCAGATGGCTGACTGCCTTCGCTTCCTCTTCCATCGCTTCGGGAACGATCAGGATCGTACTCTCACTGGCGACCTTCTCGATATCCTTCGGCGAAAAATGATCATGATGATCATGTGTGAGCAGGATAAAGTCCGCATTCTTCGGCTCTCTCCTCATCTGGAAGGGATCGAAATAGATCCTTCTGTCTCCCTCGGTGATCTTAATACTGCTCTGTGTAAAAACCTCAATATCCTTCGTCATGATATGACCCCCTTTCATCCCATGGTCCCTTCTCCTTACCCGGACCTGCTTAGGACATTTGTTTCTACCCCACCAAAGTGTATCAAATTTACCGGCCATTTTAAAGGGCTTTCTTTTTTTTTCCGGATTCCTGAAAAAAAATCTTGCATTTTATTATGACCTATACTATAATAACCTTCGTTGTGAAACATTGGGGTATCGCCAAATGGTAAGGCAACGGACTCTGACTCCGTCATTTCAAGGTTCGAATCCTTGTACCCCAGCTCAGGGACATCAGTAGAAATGCTGATGTCCCTTTTCTGTTTCCCAGTAAAATCAAGGGATGTCAGACTTTCACCACTTCTGTATCATCAAAAAATGTTCATTTCAACCGAAAAGAAAATCAGAAAAGAAATCCTGAATAAAACGGTAAAAAACGGCTTATTTCTAAATGAATGATAATATCAATGATAACATGGCTTTGTCTCCGGAAGGAGATGATAGACATGAGAACCATGCCGTTACCTGAACTTAATATCGTAAATCCCCTTCAGGCGACAGCTCAGCATCCTGTGATTTTAAGATACCCAATTTCCGATCCTCTGGCAGCAAAAGGCTGGAGACGGGATTCTATGGGTAAGTTCCGCTCAAACGGAAAGATCCAGGATAAGAGGGGATTCAAACTCTATACCCGCAGACGGAATCTGCGGCGTTTCATTGACGACTTTTCCAAAAAGTCGTCATTCACCTCATCCCAAAACACAGATAAATACTGGGGTTACGGGGCGGGGTCATGCTCGACTATGGGAACCCCCAACCCGAAAATGACCCCGCTTGCACTCTTGGAGGATCCGAGCAAAGTCTCATCCGATACAGAAAGCAAGCTACCCTCATTATCTTCTTTTGCAGAGTACCCTTCTCTTGTAGCTGCAAGGAATGCTGATCCATGCCTTCTTATTGCATATGACTCAGAATGGCAGAACCTTGAGACGGACCGGGATATGCTGTCCTGGCAGTATGCCTTAGTGGATGGTGAAGATCTTGTGGAATTCCTTTTTCTGAAGGATGGAGATAAGAATCTTTCTCTGCAGGATGCCCTTGCCTGTATTCTGGATCACCTTGGCATCTATAAACCCGTAGACGAGCGAAAGCTTCGAAGATACACATATTGTTCCGAATGGAAGGGAACCGAAGCGGTCGAGAAAACCACCGCTGATCTGGCAGAGGCAAGATCCTGTGCCAGATATGTATATCGCAAGGGTATCGGCTTCACGCAGGAACTGATCGTGGATAAGCCTGACCGATTCCACCGCCGCGATACCCGTGACTGGGCATGGTTCCACACATTCCTGGACTACTCCATCGTGAAAAGCATCCGGATCAGCATTGTATGTCATGCAGCTGCAGTTGATCTCTCTGCACTAAGTTACGAATGGAAGAATGCCCTTCGGTATCTTACAGAAGTACAGGGCGGACTGGTATCGCTGAAGCCGATCCGATATGCCCCAAGAAGCCTCCAAAATGTAAACAACACAAGCGTATATCCGATTTCCCTTTCCATCTCAGATACTATGTGTCACGCTCCGGCGGGAAAGAAGAAATTGAAGAACCTTGGTGAAGCCATCGGTGTTGAAAAGTTGGATATCAATGAACAGATCAAGGCAAATATGCGGGACCTGTTGGAGAAGGATCCTGTCCTTTTCTCAGAATATGCATCCACAGACAGCATTGTCACCCTTCTGTACGCTTCAGCCTTATATGGGTATAACAATGCCCTGCCTGTCACGATAACAAGCGCTACTGCCAAAGTAATGAAGGAGATCATGATGAATTATCTGAATTGTCCCACGACCGATGATTTCAACCGGGTTTACCGGGGATTAGAGAAGGTAAGCCACGGTAAATTCAAATTTGAGGATCGTCCGGGCTTTGTGGAAGCCACCAGTCTTGAACCAATCTCTATTGATGCCAATGCAGTGCAAGACTGCGCTTCGAGGGCGTATCACGGCGGTTACAACATTTGTACTGAAGTCGGATTCTTTCCTTATGAGACCTATGATTATGACCTTCAGAATGCCTACCCCACAGCGATGTGTCTGGTTCCTGACATCAACTGGGAATGTCCGATCAGAAGTGAGATCATTCGCCGGGAAATGTCACTCTCCGACTTCGCAGGAATCGGTGGAATCAACCCGATCACTCCCTTTGTTGGATATGTAAGGTTTGTGTTCCCAGAAAGCTGTAAATATCCTTGTATCCCAATCAGTGTTGAAGGGATCCCACAGTATCCTCTTACTTCAGAGGGACTGGACGGAGTTTATGTGGCAGGTCCATTTATCTGGCTTGCGCTGAAGTTGGGAGCAAAGGTTTTCTGTGAAAGAGGATATTTTCTGAATGTTCGTTACACAGATGACTTTGAACAAGAATCTCGGTCTCTTGCTGCCGCTGTAAAGCAGCTCGTGGTGGATCGGAACCGGGCTAAGAAAGAAAAAGGAAAGGGTTCTCTGGAAGAACTGATCCTTAAGACTATGGTAAACAGCGGTTATGGAAAGAACGCCCAGAATGTGATCCAGAAGTCCAGCTGGAATGCCTACAAAGATGCTATGGAGGATCTTGGCTGTTCTGCTATCACAAACCCGGTATCGGCCATGATGATCACTTCTATCGTTCAGGTGGAACTGATCGCCGCACAGAATCAGATCCACGAACTTGGATATATGAGCTGTTCCGCAACGACAGATGGTTTTATCTCAAACTGCCCGGAAGATACCCTTAAATCTTTGGATCTTTATGGACTTCGGAGATTCATGGAAGCATCCCGGATCTTTCTTACCGATGGTAATCCGGAGCTCTGGGAAATGAAGCACCGCCAGGATGATCTGGTCAATTTCACCACACGAGGGAATATATCGCTCCGATGCAAGGAACGGGACGGGTACGAAGGCGTGTGTGCACACAATTCCATCAGGTCCGGATTTCCATTAGGTTCCTACGAAGACAGATTCTGGCTTATGACGAAGGTACTGTCCCGAATCGGAACCGTGGATTACACCGATATGGAATGGACAACTTTCAAGGATCAGGTACATGGTAGCCCCTTCCTGGCAAAGCCTGTAACCAGACATATTCGAATGGACTTCGATATGAAACGCAAACCGATCCGAAGCAGCTTCACCACGGATCTTGTCACTTTGGATGGTCAGACCTACGAGATTGCTCATTTTGATACGGAGCCCTTCCGAACGGTGGATGAGTTTCGAGTGTTTAGAAACAAACACAAACTTACGGATGTCCTCCGGACGGAAGCTGACTGGGAGATCTTCTGGAAAAAACTGTCACTGAACGGAACCAAGGCTCATCCAAGAGACTTGGATTGGGCAATCCTCAATTCCTGCATCATGGGATACCGGGCAGGCCGATGGACGATTCCCGGTCTTGAAGGTAAGTCTGTGGAAGCAAAATGTGATTGGATCAACCGTCATAATACTTCCAGGAAGAAGTTCAAACCATCCGACTGGAAGAACGCAAGACGGCCGGAGCGGCAGGTCAATATGCTGCCTTTGGAACTGATCACGGACAAGCTCGAGGAGCTGAAGGGAGGTGATCCATGATGGACAGGATACGCTCTTTTGGAAAGTAAATGACTTCGTAGGGATCCCTGATTCTGAAAGGCAAGTTTCGCAAAGTGGATATCCACTTTACCCGGGCACTGCCCGGACTTGCCAGTGGCGCCCCCTTGGATCCCCCTCATACTAACTAAAATATACGAAAGGAAGTGCTTGTTATGAAAAGGAACAAGGTTAATCGAAAAAGAGACAAGGCTGTCCTGATCCGAATGAACGAATCGGAATATGCCACCCTAAATGAAAAACTGAAGCAGACCGGAGCCACCCAACAGGCTTTCATAATCAGTGCCATCAAGGAGGCTATGATCCTGTCCGTAGATGGGCTTCGGTCTATGAAAGACATCAGCAAAGACTTTGCAAATCTGCTTCGACAGGTACAAGGACTTGCTAATAACGTGAACCAACTGGCCCATTGGGCGAATCAAACCGGTTTGGTTCCGGAGATAGAGGAGCTGATCCGGATCAGCGGTCAGATTGAAAAATACAGAAAGGAGTGTGAGGAAATATGGCAATCAATAAGATCATTAACCACCCAGCAAAAACCCATAACGCAATGCGAGCCCTCATTCGATATGTCCTCCAAGACAGAAAAGTCAAAGAAGGCTATGTGACACTTCAGGGACCTTTTAACCAGGATGGCATCACCGTAGGAAATGTTTATCAGTCATTTCTAGATGAGAAGCAGCTTTGGGGGAAGGACTCCGGGAGAATGTGCGCCCATCATGTGATCAGTTTCCATGCAAATGACTTCGTAACCCCAGCAGAGTGTCTGGAAATTGGTCAGCTCTTCTGCCAGCGGTTCTTCCCGGACTTCCAGAGCCTGATCGCCGTTCACCAGGACAAGGATCACCTGCATATCCACATCGTAACCAATACGGTATCCTTTGTGGACGGACGTAAGCTGCATCAGACGAAAGCGGATCTTCAGGCTCAAAAGGACTTTACCAATCAGCTCTGCGAATCCAGAGGACTGCATGTTGCAGAAAAAGGAAAACACTTTGACGGATCCGAGATTGAACCCGGTGAAATACGGGCATGGAACAAGAATAAGTATCAGATGCTGATCGACGAACAAAAAGAAAGCTACCTGATCGACTGCGCGGAAGCCATCGTTGAGACGGTACCGGAATGCTCTGACTCAAAGGAATTTGTTGTAAAGATGGAACTCCGTGGATGGATCGTAAGCTGGAATGAAAAGAAAGGTCATATCGTGTTTCGGAACAAGGTCGGAAAGACCATTCGGGACACGAATCTGACCGGAACATTTACATTTAACATAGGATTGGAGGAAGTAATCAATGAATTTACAGACACGCTTACCGAACTTGACAACGCAAGTGGATCCGCAGAGGAATTGTACGCCCGAAAGATCGGGGAACTCATCCTCTTTGTCGCAGACCTGCTCTTCAACGAACTCAAGAAAGCCCTCACTCCTGACAATGCTGCAGGAAAGGGACGAGGAAATCAAAGAACTCCGGCAGGAATTGCAAGAGACGAAAGAGCAAAATTCGATGCTTTCCTGGGAAAAATCAGTGCTCGAACAGGAGCTTACAGAGAAAACGCTGATCTACTCATCCGAACTGCAGGAGATGCAATCAAAGGTAGCCGAGCTTATCGAAGAGAACAAGAAGCTTCGGAAGATAGAAACACCTCCCACAAGAGATCAAGAGGGATTGAGCTGGGATGAGTTTGTACGGATGCAAAAGATGAAAGACGATGAGGATTGGTATTAGAAATTGAAAAGCGAGGAGGAGTATTGTACATACAACACTCCTCCCATTGCAGTTATACATGATTCGAGGATGATTTGTCCAACTAAATTGTGTCATCAGTGGTGACACTTTTTCATTTTCTTCGTGAAACCGCTTCATTCGTCGATGCATTCTTTGGAAAAATCAGTGCTCTAACAAGAGCTTACAGAGAAAACGCTGACCTGCTCATCCGAAATGCAGACGATGCAATCGGAGATAGTCGATCTGACCGAGGAGATAGCGATGAAGAACCTGCAAAAATCGAAGATTCTAAAGCTTTGTCAAGATTTGTCGAAGGAGAATGACAATCTTAGGAACAACAGCGGGTTGCTCACAAGAAAACAAGAGGAATCGAATTTGACTGAGATTTCACGGCGGAAGGAAGAATAATTTCAAGAGCTTCAGTCCCGCTTGGGCTGAAGCTTCTTTGAGTCTGTGAAAGTTTTTCTGTAAATGAGATATCCTAAGATAATTGACGAGCTGTATGGCGGTAAGATTACCGTTGTCCAGCTCGTTTTGACTATACCTAATCCCATTGATTTCGTCAAGAATTATAATGAACTAAGAAATCATAAGAATTGATGGTAGTTTATCCCAGAAGATGATAGCGAATAGGAGGAAATAATTGGACGACTTAATAGAACTGTATTTATCTGAAAAAGATGTTGTTAAAAGACATCATCTTCTTAAGACTATAATGTTTAAGTGTGAGTTTGCTTCCAAAGAATTCTTTGAAAAAGCCTTTAAGAAAGAACGTAAAATAGAGGAAAAACTGACAGCGTTAAGAGGATATGCCTTTTATGCTTCTGAACAGGAAGTTAAAATCTATGCAAATAAACTGCTTAAATCTGTTATGAAAGTACCTCAAACGACACCTTACGCATATAACTTATATGAGGACCTCAGGGCAGGGTACCTTCTCCCGTATCTTGTGAAAACATATAATTATCAGTGTTTCATTGAACTTTATAATCAAGTTAATAAACAATACGAAGCTATGCCTGATGTTTTTAAAAATATATATAGCTATGATGAAAATGGTGAATTATATGAGATTCGAGATCCAGAAGAGGTAAAAAAATCAATGGATGATTTTTGGAAACATAAACGTTCATAAAACCGGAAGATAATCGCACAAAGGAGCTTCAGCC
>CACYMQ010000030.1 GCA_902775555.1 uncultured Lachnospiraceae bacterium
CGGAGCCGTTTCCTTCTTCTCCGGCTCATCCGGTACGGGGTTCTTTACTGTATTCAGCTTAAACTCTTTGTCATTACCTACCTTGACTGTGGAAGTGTCACCGCCGTTTACGACCATTCTGTCCTGAGTTGTCTTTGCACTTTCCAGTACCTTTACGGTCAGCAAAACGGTTCCGGACTCTCCTGCCGGCACAGAGGCAATATTCCAGGTTACGGTTCCACCGCCTTCGGATGTCGGCCCTGTTACGGGAGTCCTTCCGTCAGCCGCCACACATGCACCGTCATTATCCGCACTGACAAAGGCAACATTCGCATCCAGGGTATCCCTGATCTCGATATCCGCTGCTTCTGTCTTATAGTTCTTGTAGCTGATCTGATAGGTGATCTCGTCCCCTACCTTTACCGCACCAAGTGTACCTGTACCCTGATACGGGGCAGTTTCCTTTTTTACCGGATTTTCCGGTTTTTTGTAATTGTTATAAACATAGAAATCCAAAAACTCATTTTTATGATCCTCAGATCCATACTCACCTAATATCTCAGGTATACTTGCGAATCTATCATCCGTTTTGTCATAAACCTTGCTGACATGAATTTTATTTTCATCGCCATCTTTTCTCCAAACATATTCCGTTTCTATATAGGTATTCTTATATAC
The DNA here is from genome assembly GCA_902775555.1 of uncultured Lachnospiraceae bacterium. GTDB lineage: Bacteria > Bacillota > Clostridia > Lachnospirales > Lachnospiraceae > Eubacterium_Q. The sequence continues at coordinate 658 of CACYMQ010000030.1, forward strand.
CCAGATATCACCATTTTTATCGGTGATCTGATCAGGAATAGATCCTTTATCCTCAGTAATGTATACCATACTGGGGAACAAATCCGTATCATGTTCAATACCTTCACCTGTCAGCGGATCTACTGTAATACTCTTGCTGTCTGCTAACGAATAATCCGTGTAATCGGCAGGTTGTGTATACTGATTAACATCAAGTTCGGCAACATCCTCTGGTTTAGCCGATACGTTTTCATATATATTAAAATCAAGCTTCGGAGCCGGCTGGTTGGTATCCAGAAGAATTCTATTGCCTTGATCATCATTGACATACTTATGTATAACAACGCGTACGGTCTCCCAATTAATCTTGGGTTCTTCTCCTCCTTCCAGTTTGAAATCCATTCCGCTTATACCATGGTCAAAAATCAATCCTTGTTTCCATTCCGCAGGTTTGTTAAACAGTCCCGGACAACTGTTTTTCTCATCAAAATAATTAAACTCATTTGATGTAATTGTCACATCTCCTTGGACATAATGCTGATTGCCATCTACATCATACAATTTTCCTAAGGTGGGATGTTCATAATAAAATTTTACATTAGGCTCAACAGCTGTCACCTTATACATTATTTTATTAGCTATACGAGCCGCCATTACATCCGCATCATTTCGATGATTCGGATCAACCGGATCAAGGTTAGCAACTTTAAAGGCACCTTCGATCCGCACCTGATTTATCTCCTTATGAGATTCTCCCCCAACTTCCTGTTCCTCACTATTTGAAGAATACCCGCTGATAAAGAATACATTTTTAAGTTCTTTGCCATTTTTATCTGTAGCAACGATTTTGGCTTTTCTGATCTCATCCTGACTGACACTAATGTCCTTTGTCACGGTAATATATCTATCGGCCGTCGGTGTCTTTGACGTAATCTCAAGCACTTTCTCGCCGGCCTCATTATAATATACACCATAAGCCAGCGGAATATTTGCCGTAACAGTCTTATTTATAGATATATCAATATGGTTTACCTGATGATGTGCAACCATATATTTTCCGTAGCCGGATATCTGGCCTGTATCTCCGTCATTCCAAAAACCATCTGCTTTGGCAAGGAAAAATTCAGCCTTGTTGATCTGTTCAAGATTATCCGTTGGATTGAGACCACCCGCTATTTTGGTTCCATCTTCACTTACGGAAATAAACTTAAGATCCGGAGTATGAATGTGATTTAGAGCATCGATTTCAATGTTGCAATGATCTTTTGGAGAAACAAACTGGGTTTTTCCTCCAATCACAACAACCTTATCACCATCCATCAATGGTGTCTCCGTTGTCATACCACTGGCAACCGTCGGATCCAAATACGTATAAGCAAATGTGTCTGCAAGGTTATTTGCATCATAATCATAACCCTCTGCGGTGTAACGAAGATAGGCCTTGTCATCTTTTTTAATGAGCGTCCACATCATCGGATTCTCAATAGTTACATTTTTAATTACTGTATTGTTACCGACTATTTCCTCAGTTTTGTCAGCAACTTCTGATAAAGTACCATCTGCATTAACGGTATATACCTTGTTATTGTACCTGACCGCCAATGCATAGTACGTTCCGTTTTCTTTCACTTCCGCAGGCGGATTTGTCACAACCGTCGCCGTCACAGAGAAGCTCTCCTGCTCGTAGACGATCTCGGTCGCATCGGAATTGACCTCGACGTCTTCGATCACTTCTGTTCCCTCCTCCGCAAAATGGACAACGGAAAGCTCTGCTCCCTCGGGGATCTCGGGTGCCTCATCATATTCGATCTTCACTTCCACCGGAGCTTCCGGTTCGATCTTTTCGCCGTCCTTCTGAATCTCGATATCAAAGAAACGCGCGGAAAGAATACTGTCCTCGCTCTCTTTATTCAGAGCTTCTACAGTATCCTTCATGTAGGAATCATACTCTGCTGTTCCCGGCAGCAATTCTCTTACCGAGAGCGAGAGTTCATCCTTGTTATAAGGCAGGCTGCCTGCCGGGGCTTGAAGTGTGACCGTGCAACCGCTGGAATCGCTGTGCGCGGTCAATTCCATAGCCTCAGCCTGCTGCATAGATGCATCGGAATCTTCAACCTTCGTGGTATCCGCTTCCTCCGACTCTTTCCCCTGTTCGATCCCCTTCGGAGGTTCGGAAGTATCTTCCTCGACAGGCTCTGCCTCTGAATCAGCTTCAGTTCCCGGTTCTGCGTTCTCCTCGCCATTCGTGATGCCGTCTTCGGAAACGACCTCACTTCCGGCTTCGGCCGCGAAGATGTATTTCATCATCTCCGGCCTGGTGATGGACAGAACCATTGCGACCACTAATAGGAACGCAATCCATCGTTTTTTGTGGCTTTGGTGTTTTTTCATAGTTTTTTCCTCTCTTTTTGGTATAAAAGCCCATAATATTGTCTATCATATCTTTTTTACACTAATTTTTCCTATCAGAATGGTGCAATTATTACAAAATCGATGAACCAAAGCCCCTTTTCTGTGTTATAATATAAATGACTTTCTTATGTACGCTATCTGTGTTCACTATTTACATTTTCACCACCACGAAATACAGAGGGATCTGCCATGAGTTATTCAATGCTCTATGATACTGACAACAACGAGACACACAGAGATATAAAAGAAGAGCTGATGTTTTTTCAAAGCGCCGGAATAGGCGATATGGCTGCCATCAGGGAGAATGTCAAACAAAGACGGTTTCGGGATCTGAACGGGACCGGGACCCTGTCCCAGGATCCTGTCCTCAATCTGAAATATCATATGGTGATCACGGCCGGACTGCTGACCCGTGTCTGTATCGAAAAAGGTCTGGAGGCGGAACACGCTTTCCGAATGAGCGATTACTACATAAGAAAACTCGACTTCGCCCTGACAGAGGATGACGTCGAGAAGATACATGATGAAATGATATTGGATTTTACCGGGAAAATGAGGACGATCCGACATGACCAGAAGATGTCCCGTCCGGTATATCAGTGCATGGATTACATCTATGCCCATCTGTGTGAGCGGATCACCGTGCGTCAGTTGTCCGAACATACCGGTAAATCAACCAGTTATCTTTCCCGGGCATTTTCCAATGATCTGGGGATCTCCATCAGTGATTTCATCCGTGAGAAAAAAATAGAAATGGCTCAGGATCTGCTGGCAAATACCGACAAATCCACTTTGGAGATTTCCTGCCAGATGGCATTCTCCTCCCAGAGCCATTTCATTCAATGCTTCAAAAAACTGATCGGCGTCACGCCGAAGGAATACCGCGATTCCCACCGCCATTTAACCTGGGCGGACACGGACAGGATCGGCAGAAAAAATAAGCTTCCGGTCTCACCCGGTTAACGCAGGGTCAGCGAAGGGCATCCTTCATCTTCTTTACATATTCTCCGATTCGTTCCGGCGCGTCCTGCCCGTATTCCGCCAGGATCTTGATGATGGCGGAGCCTACGATGGCTCCGTCGGAGATCCCGGCCATTTTCGCAGCCTGTTCCGGAGTGGATATTCCGAAACCGATGGCACATGGTACATCGGTATTTTCTCTGATCACCTTTACAATGGAAGAAAGATCCGTCTTGATCTCGCTCCGCATTCCCGTAACCCCCAGACTGGACACTACATACACAAAGCCCTCCGCATCCTTCGCGATCATTGCGATCCGGTTTGCCGAAGTGGGTGCGATCAGTGAGATCAGGTCCACCCCGTATTTCTTGCAGATGGGTTGAAACTCTTCCTTCTCTTCAAAGGGCAGATCCGGCAGGATGAGCCCGTCGATCCCCACCTCGCTGCAGGTACGGATGAACCGTTCCGCATCGTAGGAAAATACCACATTTGCGTAGGTCATAAAAACCATGGGGATCGTCACGTCTCTTCTCAGGTCCCGCACAAGTTCGAATACCCCGTCCGTTGTCATACCCCCCTCCAGTGCCCGAAGATTGGCGCCCTGGATCACGGGTCCCTCAGCTGTAGGATCCGAAAAAGGGATCCCAAGCTCGATCAGATCCGCTCCGGCTTCAGCCATAGCCCGCACGGCCGCTGCCGTAGTCGCCGCATCCGGATCGCCGCAGGTGATAAAAGGTATAAATGCTTTTCCGCCCGAAAAGGCCTCTCTGATCTTACTCATGGATATCCTCCCCTCTGTATCGGGCGATCGCCGCACAGTCCTTATCTCCTCTGCCGGATATAGTGATCACCATGATCTGCTCCGGTGACATCGCCGGTGCGATCTTCCTTGCATGGGCAACTGCATGTGCCGATTCGATAGCGGGAATGATCCCCTCTGTCTTTGCAAGATATTCGAACGCGCATACCGCTTCCTCATCCGTCACAGGAACATACTCCGCGCGCCCGGTATCATGCAGCCATGCATGTTCCGGTCCGACCCCCGGGTAATCAAGACCTGCGGAGATTGAGTAGACCGGTGCGATCTGTCCGTACTGATCCTGACAGAAATATGACTTCATCCCATGGAAGATACCCAGTCTGCCGGTTGCTATGGTGGCTGCCGTCTCATAAGTATCTATCCCTCTTCCCGCAGCCTCACATCCGATCAGCCGTACATCCTTATCCTCTATAAAATGATAGAAGCTCCCTATGGCATTTGATCCTCCGCCGACGCAGGCAAGAACCGCATCCGGAAGACGTCCTTCCTTTTCAAGCATCTGCTCTTTTATCTCCTTTGAGATCACCGCCTGAAAATCGCGGACGATGGTAGGAAAGGGATGAGGTCCCATGACAGATCCCAGGCAGTAGTGGGTATCCGCGATCCTGGAGGTCCACTCTCTCATCGCCTCGGATACCGCATCCTTCAGGGTCCTGGTTCCCGTCTTCACCGGGATCACCTCTGCCCCAAGCAGACGCATACGATAGACATTCAACGCCTGTCGGATGGTATCCTCTTCACCCATGAACACAACGCACTCCATACCCATCAGTGCCGCTGCCGTAGCCGTAGCCACACCATGCTGTCCCGCTCCCGTCTCGGCGATCAGACGGGTCTTCCCCATCTTCTTTGCCAGCAGAGCCTGTCCGAGCACATTGTTGATCTTATGGGCGCCTGTATGATTCAGATCCTCTCTTTTCAGATAGATCTTCGCACCTCCCAGATCCTTCGTCATTTTCTCCGCATAGTAGAGGCGGGAGGGTCTGCCGGCATATTCATTGAAGAGTTCCGACAGTTCCCGGTTAAAATCCGGATCCTTCTTAAAATGTTCATATGCTTCTTCCAGCTCGATCACTGCATTCATCAGAGTCTCCGGTATATACTGGCCTCCGTGAACACCAAATCGTCCTTTTGGATTTGTCATTTTTCTATCCTTCTTCCTGATACTGTTTATCTGTTTTCTTCAGTCCTCCCACAGCCCTTCCGGGAAACGTGCTTCCTTCACAAAGGCTTCCATCTTGGCAGGATCTTTCTTTCCATCCGTCTCGATCCCGGAGCTCACGTCTACCGCATAGGGATGCAGAAAACGGATCGCCTCAGCCACATTTTCCGGCGTAAGCCCTCCCGCAAGAAAATACGGTCTCTGAAAATCCTGAAGCAGAGACCAGTCAAATGTATCACCTGTCCCTCCTTCTCCGGAATCCATCAGGATATAATCGGCTTCGCTCTGCTCTGCCCGCTTCAGATCCTCTTTGGAACTGATCCGAAAGGCCTGAATGATCGGGCTCTCCGTAAGCCACCTGAGTTTTCGGATATAATCCGTATTCTCGCCGCCATGAAGCTGGGCAATGTCGATGGTCCCCAGTTCCAGCAGTCCTGCCACTCTCTCCGGATCTTCCCGGACAAAAACTCCGACCTTGCGGATACCCGGTTCCAACTGATTCTGCAGCAGTTCCGCCTGTCTCTCGCTTACATATCTTTTACTCTCTTTTGCAAATACAAAGCCGACATAATCCGGGCGGAGCAGGTTGACATTCTCCACATCTTCCATGCTGCGGATCCCGCATAATTTGATCTTTGTACTTCCCTTGATATAACTCTCCATCATAGGCCATTTCCCCTCATTTCCGTGAGCATTTTCTTCTTATCTTCCGCCTTCATCAAAGCTTCTCCGATCAACACCGCATCCACACCGCCTGACTTTAAGTCACGGATATCTTCCGGAGTACGGATCCCGCTTTCCGATACAAAGAGTATATCCGAAGGAACTCTTTCCCGCAACCTCCGGCTGTTCTCCGTATCCACGGAGAAGTCCTTCAGATTCCGGTTATTGACCCCAAGGATCCTCGCGCCGATCCGAAGCGCTGTCTCAACCTCCGGTTCATCATGTGTTTCCACCAGTACGGAAAGGCCCAGTTCCTCTGCCAGCGCATGATACTCCGACAATTCCTCCTCTGTCAGTATGGAGCAGATGAGAAGGACAGCAGATGCTCCAAGGACCTTCGCCTCATAGATCATATAGGGATCGACCGTAAAATCCTTTCTGAGGCAGGGGATCGAAACCTCTGCGGCGATCTCTTCCAGATACCGTGTGCTTCCCAGAAACCACTTTGGCTCCGTAAGCACCGAGATGGCATCTGCCCCGGCCGCTTCGTACTCCTTCGCGATCTGAAGGTATGGAAAATCCTCGGCGATGATCCCCTTTGAGGGGGATGCCTTCTTGCATTCACAGATAAAAGAGATCCCCTCTCTCCGAAGTGCCTTCTCAAAAGGGAACTCCCCCAGCCTTCCGTTCTTCGGCATGGACAAAGCCCGGCGTTTCATATCTTCAAGGGAAATGTGCCTTTTTGCCTCTTCGGTTCGTTCTCTCGCATGTTCTGCGAGCCGGTCCAGTATGGTCATGGTATTCTTCCTCCGACACTGTAAAGATCCTTCGCTTCGCTCAGGATGACATGCGCTGCTCAGGATGACATGCTTCGCTCAGGATGACATGCGCTGCTCAGGATGACACGGGTTGCCGTTCAAGGGATGTTCTAGGCTTCCTCTTCCGGGCGGTTGCTGACATCGATCAGCCTGCTCAGCACCTGCAGCGCTTTGCCGGAATCGATCAGCTCCGCAGCCAGACGGATACCGTCTTCCATGGAATCTGCCTTTCCGCCGATATAAAGGGAAGCGCCTGCATTCATCAGAACCGCGTCTCTCTTCGGCCCCTTGACACCGCTCAGGATGCCGATGGTGATCTTCGCATTCTCTTCGGGTGTGCTTCCTTCCAGTTCCTTCTTCTCGCAACGCTTGAATCCGAACTGCTCCGGAGTGATCACCGTCGAACGATACCATCCGTCACGGATCTCACATATCTTTGTCGGGGACGACATGGAGATCTCATCCAGCTTATCCATGCCGTAAACCACCATACCGCGTCTGACTCCGAGATTGACAAGAACCTGTGCCAGAGGCTCCACAAGATAGTCATCGTAAACACCCAGCAGCTGCATGGTGGGGCTTCCCGGATTCGTAAGGGGACCGAGGATATTGAACACGGTACGGAAGCCCAGCTCCTTACGGATCGCGCCTACATATTTCATGGATGTATGATACTTCTGCGCAAAGAAGAAGCACATACCCACCTCATTCAGAAGCTCGATACAACGCTTCGGGCTCTGCTGGATATTAACGCCAAGTGCCTCCAGGCAGTCTGCGGTCCCGCATTTGGAGGATGCTGCCCGATTGCCGTGTTTTGCCACCTTCATACCTCCTGCCGCCGCAACCAGTGCAGAGGTAGTGGAAATGTTGAAGGTATGCGCATTGTCTCCGCCCGTTCCAACGATCTCGAAGATCTCCATCCCCGTATCCACGCGGGTGGCATGATCTCTCATGGCTGCAGCACATCCTGCGATCTCCTCTGTGGTCTCCGCCCGGGCACTCTTTGTGGAAAGTGCCGACAGAAATGCCGCATTCTGTGTGGGAGACGTCTCGCCGCTCATGATCTCATTCATAACGGCATACGCCTCATCATAACTCAGGTCTTCCTTGTTTACGATCTTCACGATAGCTTCCTTGATCATTTTTCCCCTCCTTGGATCCTTATCCTTATTTCTTATTTCTTAATCCCTCTGCAGGATCCCTGTTCTTCATCCTCTTCCCGGGACCCTGTGTAACCTTTGTTCTGCCGGATCCCCGTGACATCCTCTTCCCGGGATCCCATGTCATTCTCACTCCCCGGATGATGTGCCGAGGAAATTCTCCAACATCCTTTTTCCGTCCGGTGTCAGGATGGATTCCGGATGAAACTGTACCCCGTAAATGGGATACTCCCTGTGCTGAACCCCCATGACCTCTCCGTCCTCCGTCACGGCCGTGATCCGAAGGCAATCCGGCAGGGTCTTTGGGTCTGCGGCAAGCGAGTGGTAACGGGCTACCGGCATTTTCTCCGGAAGTCCCCGGAACAGCACGGAATCCGTGTCCGCCTTCACCACGGACTGCTTTCCGTGCATGAGACTTTTTGCATAGGTCACGGTCGCACCGTAAGCAGAGCAGATCGCCTGATGTCCGAGGCAGACACCCAGGGTCGGGATACTCTGCCCGAGAACCTTTGCTGCTTCTATGATGATCCCCGCGTCCTCCGGTCTCCCCGGTCCCGGCGAAAGGATGATATGGTCCGGAGCAAGCGCCCGGATCTCCTCCACGGTCATCTCATCATTTCGGATCACCCGGATATCCGGGTTGATCTCACCGATCATCTGAAACAGATTGTATGAAAAACTGTCATAATTATCGATCAAAAGGATCATGGTTCTATTCCTCCAGTTCCCCTGCAAGACGAAGCGCCGTCAGGCTTGCCTTCGCCTTGTTCAGACATTCTTCATATTCCTTCTCCGGAACGGAATCCGCCACGATCCCGGCTCCGCTGCGAACGAATACTTTTCCGTTCTTCCTGTATGCGATACGAATGGCGATGCAGGTATCCATATTTCCGGTGAAATCGATATATCCGATGGCACCTCCGTAGATCCCTCTTTTATTTCCTTCCAGTTCTCCGATGAGCTGGCAGGCGCGGATCTTGGGCGCACCTGATAGGGTTCCTGCCGGAAGGACTGCAGCTATGGCATCCAGCGCATCCTTATCCTCCCGTATCTCTCCTCTTACCGTAGAGCCGATATGCATGACATGCGAGAACCGTTCCACGCTCCGCAACTTCTCCACCCGGACCGTGCCGAATTTTGAGATCCGGCCCAGATCATTCCGCCCCAGATCCACCAGCATATTATGCTCCGCCAGTTCCTTCTCATCCGCGAGAAGTTCCTTCTCCAGTGCCGCATCCTCTTCTTCGTTCTTTCCTCTCGGTCTTGTACCCGCCAGCGGAAATGTGCGAAGGACCCCGTTATCCAGCTTCACGAGAGTCTCCGGTGAAGCCCCGGCCACCTCCACGTCAGTTCCCGAGAAATAGAACATATACGGTGAAGGATTCACGGTCCGGAGGATCCGGTATGTATGGAAGAGACTGCCTTCAAAAGGAGCGGACAGGCGGTTGGAGAGGACGATCTGGAAGATATCTCCCTCACGGATATACTGTCTGGCCTTTTCCACCATCTCACAATAACGTTCCTTATCAAAGAGCGGCGTCACCTCGCCGGTGAGATGTCCGGGCTTCTCTGCTTTCCGTTCTCCGTTCTTCAGGAGATCCGCCATCTGACGAAGGGAAAGCAGTGCGCGATTGTATTCCGTCTCCGGATCCTTCGTCTTCATATTTGCGATCAGGATGATCTTCTGTCTTACATGATCGAATGTGATCACCCGGTCAAAGAGCATCAGGTCCACATCCTTAAAGGCCTCGCTGTCCTCAACCTCCCGGCGAACCGTAGGTTCACTGTAGCCGAGATAATCATAGGAGAAGTAACCGACCAGCCCGCCGGTAAAAGGCGGAAGTCCCGGCAGCACCGGGCTCTTGTACTGGGACAGCAGCTTGCGAAGGAACTCCGAAGGATCCTCCGTATGGAAGCTGAGATCTCCGGCCTTCATCTCTCCTCCGATGCAGGTGATCTCCATCTTCGGATCATATCCGAGAAATGTGTATCGTCCCCAGGTCTCATTTGCCTGTGCGGATTCCAGCAGATAGCAATGGGTGGAGACCGCTTTCAGGATCCGCATCGTCTCGATCGGTGTGATAAAGTCCGACAGCAGCTCCGTACTGACGGGGATCACCCCGTACGCACCGGTATCCGCTATCTTTTCCGCTTCCTCCAGTGTCAGATTGAACTTCATAATTACCTCCTCTCCTGCATCGGCATATACATTTCCGCCATAAAAAAATCCCTGACAAAGCAAATGCTCTGTCAAGGACGAATAATCATATACTATCCGCGGTGCCACCTTGAATTTACGGTTTACCGTACTCTCTGCAGGGATACCATCATATCCCCGGCATGTAACGTCTGCCATACGTCGCAGAATACTCTGCAGTTTCGAGCTTCCTGATATATCCGTCCCTCTTATCCTGCATTTGACTGCGCCCTCCGCGGTCCATTTGACAACTTGTTTCTCACCCGGTTCTCAGCCACCCGGGCTCTCTGTAAAGGCATCATTGCCGTTATCTCCGCTTCAACGGTTTGAAGTATTAAATTGTTTGTATGATACCACTACAATGAAAATGTGTCAACAGTGCAATTTTGAACGATAGAATATTGAGATTCCGAATCAATTATGTTAACATCAGATTGGGGTTAATGATTTCAATCACAAGGAGGTAATTATGGAGAGTGTACGCAAGTATCTGGCCGAGTTCATCGGCACATTTATTCTGGTAACCCTTGGTTGCGGAACCGCCATGCTGGTCGGATGTGATGCCGCAAACGGCGGCGGTTACATACTGACGGCACTGGCCTTCGGGCTTGCCATCGTCGCCATGGCCTACGGTGTGGGAAATATCTCCGGCGGCCACGTGAATCCTGCCGTATCTCTGGCAGTCCTCATCAACGGCGGAATGTCCGTAAAGGATTTCTTCTGCTATCTTGTTTCCCAGTGTCTGGGCGCTCTTTCCGGAAGCGCACTGCTTGCCATGATCTTTGACATGGGCGGTGTGAAGGATATGACCGGCGGCTACGGTTCCAACGGTCTAGGCGGTGTAAAGGAAAGCGCCGGAGCCGGTCTCATAGTTGAGATCGTTCTCACCTGCATCTTCATCATGGCGATCCTCGGTGTTACTTCCAAATACCAGGGTCACGGCTCCTTCGGCGGACTGATCATCGGTCTTACACTGGTAGGCGTACACATCCTGGGTATCGGTCTCACGGGAACCTCCGTGAATCCGGCGCGCAGCTTCGGGCCCGCTCTTATCGCCGCAATGAACGGCAACAGCGATCCCATGTCTTCCCTTTGGGTATTCATCGTAGGTCCTTTCATCGGTGCAGCCCTGGGTGCAGTGATCTATAAATTCCTGGAAGCCGGCAAAAAAGAAGCGGAAGAATGATCCATCTCCCGTCATCATAAAAATGAATCTGCAGTTCCCTGACCCGCGTATATCATGCGGCCGGGGAACTGTATTTTATTTTTCTTCCTGCTCTCCCCTCTTTTTTCAAAAAAAGTAAAATCATCGGTGACCGCAGGGCGAAAATATGATATAATACCTCTGTCTATGTGATTGGGGGATCACAGGACAGAAAAAGCACAAATATGGAGAAGTAGATATGGTAATTAAAAACTTACAGAACACCATTGCCGAATGTATCGCTTATGCGGATGAAGTAAACAAAAACGGAGCTGTCTTCCCGGATGACGCAAGAACTCCTCTTCGCGATCTTCTTCGCTTTGACATGCTTGTATTCCTGGGACATCTCTACGAACAGGGCAACCCCGAAACCGCAGACCAGATCCAGTACATCGAGAGCAACCTGCGTATGAGGACCGGTGAGCGTTTTGCCGAATTCGTCAGAGAGAAATGCAGCAATCCCGATTATCTGAAAGAGGCTCCCAAGTCTCTCATCTATTTTATCCGGGCAGATCTCGATCCGAACTCCGGAGTTGCGGAAGGAAATGTGGCAAAATCCAAATTCATCGTGGATGCCTTCCGGAAGCTTGGTGACGGTTTCCTGAACTACGACAAGGTTCATGAATCCACCCGCAAACTACTGTCAGATCATATCGAGGTTCTGAACAACACCCTGAAGGAAGCAGGTGTAAATGTACCTGTCTCCCGTGCAGCTGCCAAAGCACAGGAGCCCGAGCGTGTCGGTTCCAACCGGAGCAGCGAGCATTTCAACAACACCTCCGATGCAGACATCGGAAGAGTCAATTCCTTTGATGCCAAGTCCGGACGTTTCGTATCCAAGAATGCGGTAAATGTATCCGGATACAATATCATGAAGAAACGTGCAGACGATATCACCGAGTTCTCCAACTTCCAGAAGCAGGAAGCGCAGGACGGACCGGATCTGCACCGTGGTAAAAACCGTGTCGGCGGAAACCGCCGTGGCGCGGATGAATCCGAAGAGATCGAGAAGTCACTGGATGAACTGATCGCAGAGCTTCAGGCCCTCACCGGTCTGTCCTCCGTTAAGGATGACGTGATGCACCTCATCAACATCATCAAGGTCCGTCGTCTTCGTGAGATGAAGGGCTTAAAGAAGATCGACATGTCCTTCCATCTGGTATTTACGGGCAATCCCGGTACCGGTAAAACCACAGTGGCACGTCTTCTTGCAAAGATCTATAAACAGCTGGGTGTCGTAAGCCGCGGACAGTTTATCGAGGTAGACCGTTCCGGACTGGTTGACCACTTCTCCGGTGGTACAGCCATGAAGACCACAGAAGTCATCAACCGCGCGATCGGCGGTATCCTCTTCATCGACGAGGCATACTCCCTGACTCACAACAAGGAGTCAGGCGACTATGGTCAGGAAGCGGTAGATACGCTGCTGAAACGTATGGAGGATGATCGTGACGACTTCATCGTCATCGTTGCAGGATACACCAAGGAGATGGTGGAATTCATCGAATCCAACCCCGGTCTTCGGTCCCGTTTCAACAAGTACATCCATTTCCCGGATTACGAAGCAGGCGAGCTGATGGAAATCTTCAAGTATATGTGTCATGAAACCGATTACGTTCTGACACCGAATGCTGCAACCATGGCAGAAGCCTACTTGAGAGGAATGGTTGACGGAAAGACCAAGAACTTCGCGAACGCGCGTCTGGTCCGTAACTACTTCGAGCGCTGCATCGACCGTCAGGCATCCCGTATCGTACAGGATGAGAACATGACTGAGGACGATCTTGTAACCTTCGTCCGTGAAGATATGATCGAGTCCGAGACCCGAGTGGCTCTGGACCGTCCGCCGGAAGACAGATAACCGGCAACATAAACAGATAACCGACAACAAAAAACTCCGTCCGGACACCCAGTGTGTACAGACGGAGTTTTTTTGTCATTCTGAGGAGCGCAGCGACGAAGAATCTTCAGTCGCTTAGGACCGGATCCCCTTCAGCGCCGGATAGATCTTCCGGAAGGTCTGATACCGTTCCTCATAGAGCTGAACCAGGCCGGTCTCCGGTTCCTCTGTCCCTGCGATCTTCACTACCGCATCGGAAGCGGCCTCCACATCCGGGAAGACACCGCAGCCTACCGCTGCCAGAAGAGCACCTCCCATGGCCGGGCCCTCCTCCGACACCAGTGTCTCCACCTTCAGATTCATCACATTTGCTATGATCCTGCGCCACAGGGGACTCTTCGCCCCTCCACCGCAGATCCTGGTCTTCTGAACTTCGAGTCCCTCTGCCCTGGCGATCTCCAGAGAATCCCGGAGCCCGAAAGCCACACCTTCAAAGATCGCCTGCAGCATATCTCCGCGGGTGCTGTCCATCCGCATACCCACAAAGGCAGCCCTTGCATCCGGGTCATTATGAGGTGACCGTTCTCCCATCAGATACGGAAGGAAGAAAATCTGATTCTTTCCCAGTTCTCCGATCTCCTTCTGCACCTTCTGCATGTCATTTTCCTTCAGGATATCGGACATCCACCATTTGTTGCAGGAAGCTGCCGAAAGCATACAGCCCATAAGATGGTATCTTCCCGTAGCATGCGCAAAGGAATGGAGCGCATTTGCGGGATCCACGGAGAAGCTGTCCGATGCGATGAAGATCGTTCCACTGGTTCCCAGAGACAGATTGCAGTCTCCGTTCCGTACGGTTCCGGTTCCCACGGCCGCCGCCGCATTATCACCGGCACCCGCTATGATCTTCACTGTTTTCGGAACTCCCAGAACATCCGCGATCTCCGGAAGTATGGTGCCGATCACTTCGTAGCTTTCATAAACCCTTGCCAGCTGTTCCGTGGAAATGCCGCAGAGTTCGCACATTTTCTCCGACCATTTCCGGTTCTTCACATCATAAAGAAGCATACCGGAAGCGTCCGACGCATCCGTGGCATGAACTCCGGACAGACGATAGGCCAGGTAATCCTTGGGCAGCATGATCTTCCTGATCCGCGCGAAGAGGTCCGGTTCATTTTCCTTCATCCAGAGGAGCTTCGGTGCCGTAAAACCGGCAAAGGCGATATTCCCGGTTTCTTCGGAGATCACGTTCTTCCCGATGGTCTCATTCAGATATTCACATTCCTTCCCGGTCCGTCCGTCATTCCAGAGGATCGCCGGGCGGATCACGCGGTCCTTCTCATCCAGCACCACCAGACCATGCATCTGACCTCCGAAGCTGATCCCGGCGATCGTCTCCTCATATCCCCTGATCAGTTCCCGAAGCCCGGCCATGGCGGCATGAAACCAGTCCTCGGGCGACTGCTCGCTCCACCCCGGTTTCGGAAAACGGATGGGATATTCTCTGGATACGATCCGAAGGATCTTCCCCGTTTCATCCATCAGCAGCAGCTTTACGGCTGAAGTACCAAGATCAATTCCTATAAACCCCTTTTCCATATACTCTTCTCCTTTCATGTCCCCGCATCCCTCTTCCATTTGTGGAAGGAGGTGAAATAGCCGATCAATATAACGGGTATGGCGGCTACCACGTCGATCACGGAATGCTGCTTCACGAAAGTTACTCCCACAGCCACCAGGATTGCTTCCAGCCAGCAGAGCGTAAGCGCGACCTTTCCCGAGAATCGTTTGGATGCCGCTGCCGCAAAGACCACACCGAAAGCCGTCGATACATGCTCGGAAGGACAGACATCAGTAGGACGGTCCAGACTGTAGATCAGCTTCGTCAGCCATACAAAGAAATTATCCCGTGGAAACTGCTTCGGCCACATATCCTGCCCCGTAGGCCAGATGATGTAAATGATCAACGATATCGTCAGCGTGACCATGAAATATCTCATCAGGCGTTTGAATACCGGCACCTCAAATCCCACGGTATAGAGTACCATGAAGATCCAGAAGGGATACCAGATCGCATAGGGTATGATAAAGTATTCGCAGAACGGGATCTTATCATCCAGCGCACAGTGGACCATGGTATAGCCCCCGGTGATGGTCACCCTCTCCGTAAGAAAGAATATAAAGAGATATACCGGCCAGAACAGCATCAGAAAGAGGTGCCTGTATTCCGGCTTCCTGATATCCCTGAAATGAAAATCCTTATATGCCCAGTCTTTTTTTAATCCTTCTAACATATGCTCTTTGTTTCCCGGTATCTGTGTGAATTCCCGTTCTCCTTATACCTGATGCTTCCGTTGTCATCCTGAGGGCATAAGCCCGATTCTGTCACTGTCATTGTCATCCTGAGGGCATAAGCCCGATTCTGTCACTGTCATTGTCATCCTGAGGGCGTAAGCCCGAAGGATCTTTCCCCTGAAGGTTAAAGATTCTTCGCTTCGCTCAGAATGACATCGTTTTAGATTCTTCGCTTCGCTCAGAATGACACCGTTTTAGAATGACACCGCTTCAGAATGACACCTCGGGTGGGTCAGTCCAGATAGTAGATCTTTCCGCCGATCTTCCGGATCCCCTGCAGACGCTTTCCGTCAGCCCCGTAATACCGGTAGACTCCGTCCACCTTCTTCCATGCATTGCATATCACGATCCCCGATGCATTTGCATAGTACCCGTTCACTTCTTTATTCTTCGCAAGTTTTCCGCTTTGGTCCAGCAGGTAATTCTTTCCCTTATCCGTAACGATCTGCCCGGCCAGCGCCACGCCGCCACGGAAATAATAATCATTTCCGCCCAGCCGCTTCCATCCGTTACTGTAATTGCAGATCTCCGTCATAAGTCCGCTGTTATCAAAATGATACAGCCGGCTGTTCACTACCTGATACCCTTTTAGGATACCGTTTTCGGTCCCGTAGTAGAGTTTTCCTTTATCATTGATCCAATTATCCAGGACCGCCTTACCGTCCTTACCGAACCAGAACCATTTTCCTCCCAGTTCCTTCCAGCCGGTATAGTTCTGTGCCGCTCCGTCGGACCTGCTGTAGTAGGATCTTCCCTCCTCCAGGTCCGTGAAACCTCCGCTGATCAGCAGACTCTGTTTCAATGAGTAGATCTTCCCGCCGATGGTATAACGCCCTGTCAGTACCTTACCGTTACGGAAGAAATACCAGTCGGGACCGGCCTTCACCCATCCGGTGGGAAGTGCTTTCCCCAGTTCCTTCTTCAGTACTCCGCCGGCGCTGAAAATGTACCATTTTTTCCCGATCTTCCTTGCTCCGGTCAACATGGTATAGCCATCGTCACCACCCAGATAATACCAGCTGTTTCCGATCTTCAGCCAGCTGTTCTTCATCAGCTTGCCGCCTTTTTTGGCATAGACCCAGCGCGAACCGGACGTCTCCTCGATCTTCGCCCATCCGGCCGTTACTTTCGCCTTGCCTCCCTCATCTACATAGTATCCACCGGGCGCAACCGTATTCCGCAGCATCTTTCCGTTAGATACATAATAATTCCCCTTCCATCCCGTGAAGGGGTTTCCGTTCCTGTAATAATAGTATTCTCCGCCGGAAAGCGTCCATCCGTCGGACAGTCTCTTTGCCGCCGTAACAGCACCGTCTTCCCCGATGGTATAAACCGTCGTACCGTCCGTTCCGTTATTCTTCTGCATAACGCCCTCCTCATCAAGGAGGTAACGCTTTCCGTTGATGGTGTACAGTCCGCCCGAAAGGATCGTACCCGTCCCGGGATCTATGTAATACCAGTTTCCATCCAGCTGATACCAGCCCCCGTGCAGCATCTTCCCATCCTTGCCGAAGAGCTTTCTATTACCGGAATCCTCCCGGATCACATCCCTCTCCATCTGCCCTTCGCTGTCGAAGGAATATGTCTCCTGTCCGATGGTCCGGATCCCCTTCAGTGTTTCTCCGTTCTCGATATAATACCGGTCTCCCCCGACCTCATTCCAACCGGAAGAAGACACGTCACCGATCCAGATCCCGTTTTGTCCATAGAGCTTATATCCGGTCCCGGTCCTGACGAGTCCTGTCCGCATGGCACCGCTTTCCCGGTCAAAGAAGTACCATTTCCCGCCGATCATCCTATCGCCCTTAACCATCATACGGTTCTGTATATATACCCTGATCCCGCCGTATTCTGCCCAGCCGGAGGTGATCAGTGTTCCGTCCTCACGAAATGCATATCTGGCGGTACCGATCTGTTCGATCCCGTTGCGATAAGCATAACCATCCGCACCGAAATAATACTGTGCGCCGTTTACCGTCTTCCATTCGGAGCGAAGACGCGCCCCGTACTCCAGATAATAGATCTTATACCGGTCTGCATCCTCATAGTGAAGTCCGTTTTCCCCTTCCGCCTGTACACCGAATGTCCATAGGAAGATCATTCCCGTAAGAAGGAAAAGCATCCATACAAACCGTCTATTCATTTTCCGTCTTCTCATCTGCTGTATCTCCCTTTTCGGTTTTCGTTTCTGTCTTATCTTTCTTATCGCCCCGGACTGTCTCCCGCAGAAGATCCGTCTTCTTGATATGACTTCCGATGATTTCGGACACATCGCTGATGGCAATAAATGCAGAGGAATCCACCGTATTGATGATATCCCTGAGTTCCCGGACCTCCAGCCTTGTCAGTACACAGTAAAGGATCGCCTTCTTTCCGCTGACCAGGCCTTCTCCCTCCATAATGGTAACGGTCCGTCCCAGCTGGCGGTAGATCCTGTCCGTGATCTCCTTTGCGTCATCGGTTATGATCATGGCCGCTTTCGTCTGCTGAGTACCGTTTTCCACGATATCCAGCACCTTGGACGTGATAAAGTAAGTAAGCAGACTGTACATAGCCCGGTCAAATCCAAAGAAAAACCCTGCCATGGTAAAGATCCCGATATTGAAGACCAATACGGTCTGTCCCACGGGAAATTTGAATTTCTTATTCAGAAGGATTGCCACCGTCTCCGTGCCGTCCAGACATCCGCCGAACCGGATCACCAGTCCTACTCCCAGTCCCAGGATCACCCCGCCGAAGCAGACTGCCAGAAGATAATCCTCCGTGATATTTCGCAGCGGTTCAAAGACCTCAAGAAATACGGAGAAGATCAGCATGGCATATGCCGATTTTGCGATGAACATTTTCCCCATCTTTCTGGAGCCTACGATCAGAAAGGGAATATTCAGGAGAACCGTGAGAAGTCCGAGAGGGATCCGGAACAGGCTGTTCAGCATGATGGAGATACCCACCACACCGCCGTCCAGTATGGTGCAGCCTACCAGAAACTCTTCGATGGCAAAGGCCGCGATCACCGCACCCAGCGTTATAAAGAACAGCTCCAATAACGATTGAATTGTGATACGATTTCTCATGCTTTCCTCTCAAAAGAAGCAACCGCAAAGCTGTGTGCCCTGCGGTTGAGATCTTACTGCTGCGGGAAAATGTTCTTATGCCGTATGATCTTCATACTCGCATTCTTGATGAACTCTTCGTCCCGTAATTTCACACGAACGATCTGCTTATACAGCGGACGTCCCTTATTCACTTTATCCATGAGCGCATTGAAGTAAGCCTGATCCCCTTTGTGCTCTTCATCCGGGAAGATCTCCGCTACGATCTTCGACTGTTCGTCATAGACCAGGACCTCCTGAACCGCTTCATCCCTGGCAAGATCCATCTCCAGTTCCTCCGGAGAGATATTCTCGCCATTGCTGAGAATGATCAGATTCTTCTTCCGTCCCGTCAGTGTGATAAATCCGTCCTTGTCAATGTATCCCAGATCCCCAGTATGATACCATCCGTCCTGAAGCACCAGATCCGTTGCTTCTTTGTCATTATAGTATCCCTTCATGACCAGATCACCCCGGAAGACGATCTCGCCTTCATCGGTCACTCTGGCATCGATCCCGGGAACGATCTGTCCTACGGAACCGTCCAACCGGTGGAACGGACGGTTTACAGCCGTACAGGGAGAACACTCCGTGGTCCCGTAGCCGTTCAGGATCTCGATCCCCCAGGTACGGAATTCCTTTACATACATCGGATCCAGCGGTGCACCGCCGCAGATGATATACTGAAGCTTTCCGCCAAAGACCTTCCGGATGGAATCATAGGTGATCTTACGAACATCGATACCTACCCTGCGAAGACCGTTTGTACTCTTCATCAGCGTACGGAACGCCTTCTCTTTTCCTCTCTTTCTGATCTCGGCCCAGATCTGTCTGTGGAAAAATTCCACGAAGAGGGGTACCAGGAACATGGTCTGCGGCTGGAACTCCTCCATATTGTTCTTAACCTGTTTCAGGCTCTTATTGATAAAGACCGTCTGACCATAGAAGAGAACCATCAGGATCCCGACGATCAGCCCGAAGGCATGATGGAACGGGAGGACCGCCAGCACATTTCCGTCCAGGCGGAACAGTTTACAGGTATTATTGATCTCAAATGTGATATTCCGGTTTGTCAGCTCCACGCCCTTACTGAAGCCGGAGGTACCGGATGTGAACAGTATGGCCGCTGTCTTGTCCTGCTGGATATTATACTTCCGGAAATCCGTCTTACCCTTCCGGAGAAGGCCCCGGCCCTCTTCCAGATAGGCTTCAAAATCATCCATGCAGTAGATCCGTCTTCCGGATTTCTTCTTTATCTTGGATTTGCAGGCACCGCTTACCATGATCGCATTACAATCACTCTTCTTCAGCAGCTCCTGGATCTCATCATCAGGAAGACTCTTATCGATGGCAACGGCTACATTTCCTCCGTTGATCGCAGCAAGAAAAGTGACCATCCACTCATAGGAATTCTCGCCTATGATGGCGATATGCTTCCCCTGGATCTTACGTCCGTACATCCAGGTTCCCAGTGCATTTACATCATTGTAGAGATCGATGTAATCCTTCTTCATCTCCCCGTCCTTTACGGGATAAACAAAGGCTGCCTTCTCCGGATGTGCTTCTGCCTTGATCTGCAGCAGGTCCTTCAGATCCCGGATCTGCGGATTCTCATAATATGGGTATTTCTTATTACGCATGATGATTCCTCTCCTGACTGATGCTGCACCTGATATACGGCGCATAAAACCACTTTCTATCATAGACGATTTCAAGGGATTTGTCACGGACTTTTCGGCGGAAAAAAAGGGAAAAAACCACCCGTGACACATGTACCCGTGTAATGCCGGATCCGGGGTTCTAATATCCTCTGACCCGGAAACTCCGCTCCTCTTCCTCCACCGGGATCCCCCGGATCTGCATATCCTGTACATCGATGTATCGGCCTGCCTGTACCTCCAGGAGCATCCGGTCGATCTCCGCCTCCGTACCCTGGACCTCCATGGTGACCGAACCGTCATATTCGTTCCGTACCCAGCCCGTCACCCTGAGGGACTCCGCTGCACGCTTTGCATACCATCGGAACCCGACTCCCTGCACACGTCCGGTAAATACGATCCTCTTTCTGATCCTCTCTCTCATGTGACCGCACCGCATTTCCTCTCTTCACGAAGAGAAGCCCGCCGGGATCAGCAGGCCTCTGCCTTTTATGGTTGACATTTTTACCTCTGCCAAAAACTTTAACATACCCTTTGGGGAAATGCAACTTCCGCCCCGGGAACACTCGATTTACCTTGTGATACCCGTCCGTTTTTGATATGATATAAAAGTCAAATCTTATCATTTTCAGGAGGAGTAATTATGGGGAAGTTAAATGCCGCATCCGCGGCAAGGATCCGAGAGATCTGCGACCGTTACAAGGATGAGAAGACCCCTCTCATGATGATCCTCAGCGATATCCAGAATGAGTATGGGTATATCCCGCTGGAGGTTCAGGAGGTGGTATCCGAGAAAACGGGTATTTCCGTAGCAGAGATTTACGGAGTAGTTACGTTCTACTCCTTCTTCTCGCTGAAACCAAAAGGAAAATATGTCATCGGCTGCTGTCTGGGAACCGCCTGCTATGTCAAGGGTGCCCAGCAGGTGATCGACAAGTTCTCCGAGCTTCTGGGGATCGGCCCCGGCCAGACAACAGAGGATGGTCTTTTTACCATCGATGCACTCCGCTGCATCGGAGCCTGCGGTATTGCTCCGGCAGTCAGCATTAACGGCAAGGTGTATCCGAAGGTCAGCGTAAATCAGGTACATGACATCGTTGCCTCCTATCAGGATGCAGAGAAAGGAGGAAACTAGATGATCAGGGATATGAAAACTCTGGAAAGTTCCATCGCATCCTGCACGAAAGCGATGGATGAGAAGTTCAAAGGTCTGGACGGCAAGCGCCATATCGTTCTCTGCGGCGGTACCGGATGCCTCTCCAACAATTCCATGGAGATCAAGGAACGTTTTGAAAAGATACTGAAGGATGAGGGACTGGATGATCAGGTGACGGTAAATATCGTCGGCTGTTTCGGTTTCTGCTCCCAGGGACCCTTCGTTAAGATCTACCCCGAGGATACCCTCTACCGCCTGGTAAAGGTTGAGGACGTGGATGAGATCGTTCATACGGATATCGTGAATCATACGGTGGTATACCGCCTGCTCTACGTGGATACAGCCACCGGTGAGAAGGTAACGAAGCAGGAGGATATCAACTTCTACAAGAAGCAGCGCCGTGTGGCTCTCCACAGCTGCGGCGAGATCAATCCCGAGGATATGAACGAAGCACTGGGTGCAGGCGCATTCCAGGGCCTGAAGCGCGCTCTGTCCATGACTCCCCAGGAAGTCATCGACGAGGTCCTTGCTTCCGGCATCCGCGGACGCGGAGGCGCAGGCTTCCCTTCCGGCCGGAAGTGGCAGTTTGCCCGCAATGTAGAGAGCGATGAGAAATATGTCGTATGTAACGGTGACGAGGGTGATCCGGGTGCATTCATGGATCGAAGCATCCTTGAGGGAAATCCCCTGGCAGTCATCGAAGGCATGATGATCGCCGGATATGCCATCGGCGCATCCAACGGAACCGTCTCCGCAACGCCATCAAGCAGGCGCGGGAAGCAGGTCTTCTGGGAGAGAAGATCCTCGGAACGGATTTCTCCTTCGACTGTCATCTCCGTCTGGGTGCAGGTGCTTTCGTCTGCGGTGAGGAGACAGCACTTCTTAACTCCATCGAAGGAAAGCGCGGCATGCCCCGTCCCCGTCCGCCGTTCCCGGCAGTAAAGGGACTTTGGGAGAAGCCGACCATCATCAATAATGTGGAGACTCTGGCATGTATCCCCTTCATCCTCCGGGAAGGAGCAGAGGAATTTGCCAAGGTAGGAACCGAGAACTCCAAGGGTACCAAGGTATTTGCCCTGGGCGGTAAGGTAAATAATGTCGGACTGGTGGAGGTTCCCATGGGAACCACACTCCGCGAGCTGATCTACGATATCGGCGGTGGTATCCCGGGTGGCAAGAAGTTCAAGGCCATTCAGACCGGCGGACCCTCCGGCGGATGTCTCACCGAGGAATTCCTGGACGAGCCCATTGATTTCGACAACCTGGTTGCCAAGGGATCCATGATGGGTTCCGGCGGTGCCATCGTTATGGACGAAGACAACTGTATGGTGGATGTAGCCAAGTTCTACATGGAATTCATCTGCGATGAGTCCTGTGGAAAATGTTCTCCCTGCCGGATCGGTACAAAGCGCATGCTGGAGATCCTGACACGGATCACGGAAGGCAAGGGAACCATGAAGGATCTGGAACAGCTGGAAGAACTGGCAAAGACCGTAAAGACAAATTCACTCTGTGCACTTGGTCAGACGGCAGCCAATCCCGTAACTTCCACGCTGAAGCACTTCCGGGATGAATATATCGCGCATATCCGCGACAAAAAATGTCCGTCCCATGTCTGCAAGAACCTGATGGAATATGTGATCGACAAGGACAAATGCGTGGGCTGCGGTCTCTGCTCCAGAGGCTGCCCGGTCGGTGCGATCCACAAGACAGACTATACACCGGAAGGCCATAAGCTGCCCTCCTACACCATCGACACTTCGAAGTGCATCAAGTGCGGCGCCTGCATCAGCACCTGCCGTATGCGTGCTATCTCGAAGCAGTAAAAGGAAGGGAGAATCGTATTATGGCAAAGATCAATATTAAAATCGAAGGCATTCCCTACGAGGTAGAGGAAGGCATGACTATACTGGAGGCTGCAAAGTCCTGCGGATATGAGATCCCCTCACTCTGCACCTTCAATCACGGTGAGTGCAATCTGGGTTCCTGCCGTGTCTGTCTGGTAGAAGCAACCGGTGCCAGAGGTCTGGTGGCCAGCTGCGTCTATCCGGTATCGGAAGGGATGGAGGTCCGGATCTCCTCTCCCGCTGCGGTTGAAGCAAGACGTGAAAGTGTGGAGCTTCTACTCTCCAACCACAATAAAAACTGCCAGCAATGTGAAAAGAATGAATACTGTGAGCTGCTGCATGTTGCGAAACTGACCGGTGCAAGGGATGATGCCTTTGCCGGCATGCACAGCAAAACTTACCTCGACACTCTGGCTCCCGGTCTGGTTCGGGATACTTCCAAATGTATCCTCTGCGGCCGTTGCGTAGCCCGGTGCCAGAATGCACACGGACTCGGGATCCTTGGCTTTGAAAACCGAGGATTCAATACCATGGTTTCACCGGCGGAGAACCGGAGCTTTGCGGATTCTCCCTGTATCCAGTGTGGCCAGTGCGTAAATGTCTGCCCCACCGGTGCTTTGATGGAGCATTCCGAGATCCGGCTTGTGGATGAAGCCATGCAGGCAGGTAAGCATGTGATCGTTCAGGTCGCACCGGCTGTCCGGGCTGCATTGGGAGAAGAATTCGGATATCCCGTGGGCACTCCGGTAACCGGTAAAATGATCGCCGCGCTGCGAAGGCTCGGTTTCGAGAAGGTATACGATGTAAACTTCGGTGCAGACCTCACCATCATGGAGGAAGGCCACGAACTGCTCAGCCGTATCCAGAACGGCGGCATCCTTCCCATGATCACGTCCTGTTCACCGGGATGGATCAATTATGCGGAGTACAACTACGGCGATCTTCTGCCCCATCTGTCCTCCTGCAAATCCCCTCACGAGATGCAGGGTGCCATCCTCAAATCCTACTGGGCAGAACAGAAGGGCATCGACCCCAAGGATATCTTCGTTGTATCCGTCATGCCCTGCGTAGCCAAGAAATTCGAGCGTCAGCGTGAGCAGCTGCAGGTAAACGGACTTCCGGATGTAGATGCAGTCATCACCACAAGAGAGCTGGCGAAGATGATCAAACGAAGCGGTATCCTCTTCCCGCGGCTTCCGGAGGAAGAATGGGATCCGGATATCATGGGCGAGTACTCAGGCGCAGCCGTGATCTTCGGTGTCACCGGCGGTGTTATGGAAGCGGCACTTCGTACCGTCTATTACAAGCTCACCGGCCAGGAGCATGATCAGATCACCTTCGAAGAGGTACGCGGACATGATGCGGGAATCCGTGAAGCTTCCCTCGACATCAACGGAACCACCGTAAATGTGGCGATCGCTTCCGGTATGAAATCCGCAAAGGTACTTCTGGAGGAGATCCGGGAAGGGAAGTCCAAATATCAGTTTATCGAGATCATGGGTTGTCCCGGCGGATGCATCAATGGCGGCGGCCAGCCCTATGTACGTCCCTGCTTCCTTCCGAACGAGGATGACGATATCATCGACACCTACAAAGAGAAGCGGGCCAGGGCACTGTACTCGGAGGATGAACGCCGTACGGTACGTCAGTCTCATAATAACCCGCAGATCATAGAGCTGTACGATAAGTTCCTGGGCGCACCAAACTCCCATAAGGCTCACAAGCTGCTTCACACCACATATGCCGCAAGGGAAGGCTTTAACGGCTAAAACCCGCTGACCGCTCCTTTGCACAATGAAAAAAGGCCCGTCCTTCCATAACACATGGAAGGGCGGACCCTTTTTTATGATCCTATTGTTTTGTGAAACAAAGCCTGCTGCTATTCTTCCTTCTTCCGGAACTGCTGATCTCTTCGAACCTGGGCATCAACATCAGTTATGGCTATGATCAGTCTCTGGCCTTCGTTCTCATCCACCAGTCCGCCCTGAAGCGACACATAGCGCGGTTGTCCGTCGAGCATCAAACGATAACTGGTAATGAACAGGCCGTTCGCCTTGATCTCCCCCAGCACCTTCTCCTTTGTAAATAAAGTACTGAAAAGCTCCTGATCATCCGGATGCACCGCCCTCTTGCTCTTCTCTCTTGATTTTTCGAAGAAATCCTCACCTTTGACAGCCGTATTCAGGCCTTTATAATCCGAAGTTGCGACATATTCAATGAATTCTTCGGTTTCCGGATTCACGAAATATATGCAGATGGCATTTCCTGACAAGGCGGAAAGTCTGGCAAAGTTGACCTTTTCCTCCTGCAGCTCTCTCATCTTCATCTGTGTCTTCATCTGCGCCTCGATGTTGCTGACACCAATGATGATATGATCCTTGTCGTTGCTCATCCGAACGGCCTTCATATGAACATAGACCGAAGACTCACCGATCAGCAACCGATAGGTGATGGTAAATGCCCCGTTTTCATCCAGAGACCGGAGCACATTTTCTTTTGTAAATGTGGAGGTAAAGCTCTCCAGATCCTTCGGATCGATCACGCCTTTTGCATCCCTGAGACTGGCACTGAAGAAATCCGTTCCATGCCGTTCTACCGTCAGTTCCGAACCGGCAGGATCCGGTTTGTATTCCGTAAATGTCTCTTCTTTTAGGTTTACATAATACAGAAAGATATAATCGGACGACAAACTGTTGGCTATATCCGCGTAGGTCACGCCCTGTCCGGTATCCTTAATGATCCCGAGAACGATCACATTGCAGGCAGTGACTCCGGTAACAGGGTTGGAAGAGATCCTGCGGACCATGGCATGGATCGTGGTATCATGCTGGATCCTTTCTTCGAAAAAGGCCCGATTCCCATCCTTTGCACACTGTCGGATGGCCCTGGCAAATACAAGGCCTAATCCATCCCTGAAATCCGGTATCCGCGACTCCCTGTACAGACTGGCGCTTCCAAAGGTCTGTTCCATAAACTCACGATAGGAATTGTTACAGCGAAGCAGACTCATTTCCTCATCCCGGATCCCGAGGATCGCCATGGGAAGTGTATCGAAATACCGGTTTCCCGCTCTTCGTTCTTCACTGACCGCGGCAGAAGGATCATAAAGATTGATCTTTCCGATGGCCGAATAATAATCTGATTCCTCCGGATTCTCGAATCCGATCTGACGCCCTTCCTCATATCTTCGGAATACCTCATCCGCCGAGATGGGCTTACAGTAGTAATATCCCTGGAGCTTGGTACAGCCAACCTCTGCAAGGAATTCCACCTGATCCGCACGTTCGACACCTTCGGATACCGTCTCGATGCCGAGACCAAAGGCCATTTTCATAAGCTCGGTGATGATCACCCTGCTCTTCTCATCATTGTTAAACTGCTTCATAAAACGCATATCCAGCTTGATCACATCAAAATGGATATTCTGAAGCACATCCAGCGAGGAGTAACCGCTTCCGAAATCGTCCATCCAGACCTGGAATCCCAGGCTTCGGAACCGTTCCACCTGCTTCTTCATGAAATCAAAATCGCTCCCGATCACACTTTCCGTGATCTCTATGGTCAGCAGCTTCCTGCTGAGCCCGGCAGCATCCACCTTACTGCAGATCTCTTTCACCATATCACAGGCGTCAAAATCCGTCCGGGACAGGTTCACGGAGGTGGGTACCACGTAGAGACCCGCATCCTCCTGGATCTTCATCTTCTTCAGGATCTGATCCACCATATACAGATCCACTTTATAGATCAGCCCGGCATCCTCCAGCACCGGGATAAAGTCTGCCGGAGACAGCATTCCCTTGACGGGATCGATCCACCGGGCCAGTGCCTCCTCATCACATACCTGTCCGGTAGCCGTACGGACAATGGGCTGGTAGTAGGCCTGAATCCAGCCTTCCTCCAATGCCTGATCCAGATGATCGATCACGTACTGCCGTCTGGACTCACTTTCCAGCATGGCCGCATCAAATCTGACGTAAGTCGACTTCCTGATATCACGTACCGAATTACACGCGTACCGCGCCCGGTCACAGGCAAGGCTGAATTCCACGATCCCCATAGTATCCGGATAGATACCGACACGGATGGAAGCCCCTCTTTTCCCGGTCATTACCTCATATTCCAGGAACAGACTGTCCAGCGTCTGATCCAAATGGTCCGACAAAGCAAAAAATGCAAAGTCATCCTGCGCGATCCGGCAGGAATTCTCCTTTCCGAAGTACTTCACCAGAAGGTCCGCAAAAAGGCGGATCAGCTTATTTCCTTCATTGAATCCGTATTTCTTGTTATAGAACTTCATGCCGTTCAGATTCGCAAAGCAAAGAGAACAGTGTTTCCCTGATTCTACCGCACGATCCCTGCTATCCCGGGCAAGTTCAAAGAAGTATGTCATATTCGGGAGACCGGTCATGTAATCATAATTCGTCTTCCGCTGCAGGCTGGACACAAACAGGGAATCACTGAAATGCTGCGACACCAGATCATTTCGTATCTCCCCCGATTCGGCATAGACACCCTCATCCACATACCAGACCATAGCAAGCCTGGTTCCTTCCTCCGTCGTAAAATGTTTACCGAAGGCGTGGATCATACGATACTCCCCACGGACCAAGGTTCGATAGATCACATCATACTCTCCCCTGTCCTCGGCAAACCGTCTTGCTGCTTCAGCGATCCTGGCCACATCATCCGGGTGGGTATGCATATACATGTTATTGTCCATCAGACCATATGCCTCTTCCCTGTCCTCATAGCCGAACAAGTCTAAAAAGCCTTCTGACAAAACAATGGTCACAACGCGCTTATCGATATACTGATAGACGGCAAAAGGAATCGGACTCTTTTCCCTCATCGAGAACTCTATTGGATTGTACTCATATCTCCCCATAACCATCTCCTAAAAAAGCAAGGTATACAAGGCTATTATACTATGAATAGCCTGCGGATGCAACGTCACCTTCCGGTATGTCACGGTAAATCCTTCATTTTTTTCAGTTCCGAAGCCGCCATGGGGATCACGAGGCAGAAGGAGCAGATATCCGCCACCATCTGTGTCATTTCAACGCCCTGCAAGCCCAGATACTGCGGGAGGATCAGGATCGTAGGGATAAAGAAGAGCCCATTCCGGGCCATTGCGGTTACGGAGGCCTTGAAGCCCTTGCCCATGGACTGCAGCATCATATTCGTGAGAAAGATGGTGGTGAGAAGCGGCAGTACGGCTGCCTGATATCGAAGGGCAGCAGAACCCACCTCCACCACATCCGGGTCATCACGGAACATGGAGATGATCTCCGGTGCAAATGTGATACACACTGCGGACAGGATCGTAAGGAAGACCGTACCCCACCGGATACAGAACCAATACCCTTCCCGGACCCTCTCTTTCTTCCCCGCACCGAAATTAAACGAGCAGACCGGCTGGTATCCCTGACCGAAGCCGATCACGGCAGAAGCCACCATCATCAGGACCCGGGTCACAATGGACATACCTGCAATGGCCGCTTCGGCTCCATACTCCCCCGCTGCCCGGTTCAGCAGCATGGTCGCCACGGCAGCAAGCCCCTGACGGAACAGGGACGGGATTCCCCCGTTGATGATCTCCGCCGTATAATACCTGTTGATCCGGACATTTTTCAAATGAAGTTTGATATTCTCTCCCCTTCTGGAGCCCAGAAGCAGGATGAAAAAGCTGGTGATCTGACCTGCTACGGTGGCGATAGCCGCACCGGTAACGCCCATGTCAAATCCAAGGATCAGCAGCGGGTCCAGGGCCACATTGATGACAGCCCCTGACAGGAGTCCCACCATGGCATACATGGCGCTTCCCTGGAAACGAAGCTGGTTGTTCACCACGAACTGGCACATCATGAAGGGGGCACCCATCAGAATGATCCGTCCGTATTGGATCGTCAGCTTCATGGTCTCATCCGTCACATCCGAAGACGCAAGAAAATCCGTAATAGGACGGATCGCCAGATTCCCGACTGCCAGAACGAAGATACCGAACAGGAGCGCCATGGCAAATCCCGTTGAGGCCATCTCCGATGCTTCCTTCTTCTTTCCGGCTCCCAGCATTCGGGACAGGTAGTTTCCCGAACCATGTCCGAAGAGGAAGCCCAGTGCCTGGATCACCGCCATCATGGGAAAAACGATCCCAACCGCCGCCGTAGCCTGTGTGCCTTCTCCCGGTATCTGTGCCACGAAATAAGTATCTGCCATATTATAAAAGCCGGTGACAAGCATGCTGATGATCGTCGGTATCGCAAGTCTGGTGATCAGCTTCGGTACCGGTGTCTCCGTCATCATGGTATAACGATCCTGTTTTCCTTCTGTCATTCTTCCGCACTCTCCTGATCCATATGAAGAAAGGCGCCGGTTCCGGCGCCTTTCTTTCGATTCCCGATCCACTCCGAAAAGTACTCCGACGGAAATCACTCTGCATCCAGCAACGATGCAGTATAACGAGCACTTTCCTTACGAACCTCTTCGTCTCTCTTTCCGAAGATATCATCAAAGTTCTGAAGCATCAGTTCCACGATATACCCCGACAGCGCACCCTTCTCTATGGATTCGGCAAGGGTCTTCATTACGCCTTCCTTTGCCATGCTCTGACGATAAGCACGCACCTCGGCAACCGCGGAGAAGATATCCGCAACCGCAAGGATCTGCGCCCCCATGGGAATATCTCCCAGCCGGAGTCCGAAGGGATACCCGAATCCGTTCAGACGCTCATGGTGAAGCGCTGCCCAACGGCCCAGCTGTTCAAAACCGGGAATATCCTTCAGGAACAAATGTGTATAGTATGCATACTCTTTAACGATATTAAACTCTTCATCCGTCAGCTTATCGCCCTTCTCAAGGATGGCCTTCGGAACCTTCAGCTTTCCGATATCATGCAGGTATCCGGCGATGAGCATCATCTTGCACTCATCCTCGGACATTCCCATGATCTCTGCCAGGCGCACTGCGGACACCGCCACACCTACGGAATGTGCCGCCGTATAGGAGCTGCGGAAATCGATGACACGGGACATGAATCTTGACAGTCCGATGGTCTCATCGATGGTAAGATCCATTCCATCCGGAATGTACTGAAGGACAACCTCCGGCTGATGCAGAAGATCCATCCAGATGTACTCCGTCTTTGACACACGAAGGAAGCATTCTACCGCCCAGGAATGAAGCTCCTTTCCTGCCACATTGGAGATGGTCTCACAGATATCCTCAACCTGATTCAGCGCTGCATCATTTTGATGAAGAAGCTTCGATACTCTTCTGGAGAGATCGATGATCTCAGCAAAACGTGCCTCCTTGGAAAGGATCTCATACGCCGGATCCCCCTCGGAATCCGCCTGACCTGCCTGGAACATACGACGGACAAACTGAAGCATCTGCACATCGCCTACAATGTTCAGACCCGCCCTGGACAGTTCCTGGAAGGTATAATTCTTACCATCCGGAAGGATCACGCTTCCCACATTATATAACAGCGCATCCCAGATCATCTCGATCCGGTCTTTCTCCTCATAGCCCAGTTCCAGAGCCATACGATATGCCAGATATGCAGTACGCTGGTGGTGCTGCGGATATGCTTCATCCAACAGATTCAGTGCGTTCGCAAGAACCCCTGCCACTGCGCGTTTACTGGTAAATTTATTAACCATAGCTGCCCCCTTTGATTTAGATTTTTCCCCAAGTACAAACACCTAAGGCTATTATACCAAATCCGGGGCGATTATACACGCATTTTTTTCAGACAGTCCCCGTATCTTTCATGCGGCATTCCTGAATCCGAGGAAGAGACAGCACCCCAGGAACGCTTTAAATCCTTCTGCCGCGAATACGCTGAAACGCTCCACGATACCGAAATACTCCGGAGGCACGGCAGCGGTACCGACACTGCCGACAAACATCATCCCCAGCGCTATCGCCGCGAAGATCCCGACAGGACGAAGTTTCTTCTCTTTACATCCGGCTATGATAAGAAGGATCAGGGATACGATGGAAAGAAGCACCACCAGTACGGTGACCACGATGTGCATCACCTCCTGAAAGGATTTGATCTCCTTCCCTGCATCCACCAGAGGAAACATCTTATACCCCACATTCGAGATCATGCTCATGATCGCAAAAAGGTAGATCCCGAGGCGGAAAAGCTTTGTCCCGGTCTTTCTCTCACTGATGTAGACGGACACTGCAGTCATACAGATCACACCGCATGCTCCGTAAGGTGCCGAAAGCCGTTCCCAGAGGAGTTTGGAAGGAGCGCTTACAGCAGAGAGATCGCTGACCGCCTGCTCCATCCATTTATACCCGGGAAAATCCAACGGTGAAAAGATGACCGCCGCCGCATAAGACAGCAGGGAAAGAACCCCTGCCAGTCCCAGCCAGTTTATCAGTTTTTTTCTTTCCTTCTCCATCTTCCTATCTTCCTCCCTGATAGATCCTGCTGAATTCAGCGATAAAGGTCTGCATCCGTTTCGTGTCCTTCTCCGCACCCGAGTATGCCAGATCAAATTCCATATCCAGAATGGCATGCACTGCCATGGCAAAAGAAAATGCGGCAGCATCCACATCCGGGAAATCAGCGATCCCCTTTACCTGAAGCGCATAAAACAGCGTCTTCGTCGCGTGGATCATCGTCTCTGTCTCCTTCACCATGATCTCCGCCGCATTCCGGTTCACGGAACGTTCGGACATGATGATCTTATAGAACAGATACAGATCCGGATCACTGATCATATTCCGATAGGTCCCCACGGCCCCCGCAAGGATGTCCTTCAGAGGAATCTCCTTTGTCAGATGGTCATAATCGACTACTCCTACACCTGCCTTCCGCTTCGAGGCTTCCCGCAGGTATTCATACATCGCCTCCACGATCTCTTCCCGCGAGGAAAAATGATTGTAAAGGGATGCCTTCGTGATCCCGACTTTCTCTGCGATCTGCTGCATCGAAACCGCTCCCATGCCCTTCTCTGCCGCGAGTTCGAGGGTAGCCTGCAGGATCTCCTGTTTTCTGTTCTTCATATATCTCACACTCCTTCACAGGATATGGTATCTGCCCGGTTATAGATATCCACGGCTATATACTAACGTCTGTTCGTAAATATACTACCATTCGGTAGTTTTGTCAAGAACAAAAAAATGGCAGTGGATACCGGTCCACTGCCATTTCCCCATGATCATGTTTCGGAAGCACATGCCTCTCACCCCACAGTGCCGCGAAACAGTTGTAATTTATGCTGCAGCTGCAAACTGCACGGAATCATAAACCTCGTGGAAGGATGCGATCCCTTCTTCCTTCAGCTCATCGCGGCACACAGACTGGAATACATAGAATACCTTTCCGATCTTCACAACCACGGTTTCCCGGATCATATCCAGCATCTCGCCTTCCTTCGTCCTGCCTCTGTATGAGCATGTATAGGAATAAGCCTTCTGGCCATCCATTGTGGTTTCGTTGATATCACTGTAGGTACCGCCAAATGCAGACGCTTCCTTAGCTTTGTATCTGCTCCGGATGGACTTAACCATATCCTTTGCATTGAGCAGGTGGGACACGATCCAGCCCGTTTTCACCCAGCTTGCAGAGATCAGTATATGTGCGTCCCTGTTCATGATATTCCACATGGGAGCCTGACCCTTGCATGCGGTCATCTCCTGAACCTCTGCAGCGGTGATCTCCGCAAAACCTTCGGGGATCGTAAGACTCATCTCCTCGTTTAATAATACTGTATTCATCATGTGTTCACCCTCCCTGCGATCAGTTTCCGTAACCCTGATGGCTACTTTGTTGTTCTTACTGACGCAACTATAGCACGCCATATGTCACAGAACTGTCATACATGGAAGTACCGCATTTATCTTTCAAGCCGGTTTCCCAGCACTTTTCGGGCAATGGCCGCCTGCCGTACCTTCTGAGCCGCCTCAAATTCAGCCCGATCCCGGCTCAGTGTCTCCGAATTGATCAGCGAATCCGTGGAGTACAGGACCAGAGACAGTTTCGATATGAGCTCGCCCCGGTTTTCCCTTACGTACGGGGAGTCCTGATGTTCCTCCGCCACGGTTTGCCAGATTTCCGTCAGCACTTCATCCGCGCGTTCCAGATCCGGATCCGAAGTGTAGTTGGTAAATCTTGCAGACGAAAAGGCGGTCATCATTTTTTCGTATTGCGAATAGGAATCGACCAGTTCCGGATTCTCTTTTGTGACCACATAGAAGATGTAATGCTCCTTCTCCTTCTTCCGGGTTTTCTCGTCGCCGGCAACCTTTGCCGTCCTCACAAACCGTTCTTCATTCCGGAGTTCCCCGGGGATCTCCGTATCCTTCAGTCTTTCGGAGACCTCTTTATACTTCTGAAGAAGCTTATCCCGTTCAACCAGCCATCCTTCCTGCATCTTCTTCATGATATCCTTGGTGGCTGTTTCTCCGAGGATCCTGTCGACCAGCATATTCACATTTATGCTCTTCATCGTCTCCATGGGACCGAAGATATCCGTCATGGCAAAGGCTGTGAAGAGTTCCAGAAGACGAGCCGCTTTTTCCTTATCATCGGAAGCGCTCTCCACATAGTCTTTCGAAATACTGTAGACCCTGTTGTAGAAGGCCTCCACATCCTCACCTCCCTGATCCAAAGAGGTTCCGTGGTTGGCCCCCATCACCTTCGCCTCAAGCAGAATGGACGGATACATCTGCGCATTTTCCTCTTCCAGTTTGGATTCAAGGTTACGGAGTTTCTCCGTATCCGACCAGTCCTCCTTCGTGAAGATCACCTTGTCTTTATTCTCCTTCTTTGCATCTTCTTCCTTTAACTCCCGAAGCTTCTGCTGAATCTTCCTGAGTCGTGAATCGAAGTACAGGCATTTTTCGTGATTAAGAAGGCCTCCGGCGAGCTCACGGATCTCCCCTTCCTTCATCCCAAGGATCGTATCTACCATTTCCCGATCCAGCACAGGGAGTTCGATGCGGTTAAGGGGCGGAAGATTTCCCTCCCCGTTCTCCAGTTCCCTGCCACTGACATAGGAGAAGCCGCCTCCGAAAATGTCGGACTTGATCCCGGTGATCATAGTTGTGGTTCCTTCTACACTGTCCAGATCCGCCTTCTGATACAGGATCGAGCTGTCGACATCTCGTCCGGCATCCCCCAGCAGATATTGCATAAGTCTTATGGAGGACAGCTGTTTCAACGCTTCCGGCGTAAACATCACACCCTGTCCGGTGATCTCCTTCCCTACTTCCGCCTCGAATTGCGGTTTTGAATAGACGCTTCTCAGATTCGTACGATACCGGACTCCGGCATGCTCCCCGCCCTCGGCGTCCTTTACGACGATCTCCTGCACCTCCGAGAGCACATCCGGCATTCCGAGCCTCTCCGCCAGTTTTTTTGCCGCCTTGATCCCGCTGATCTCCGGTCTCATCTTCCCCGGAACCTTGCTGACCTGATACATCCAGCGGCCTTTGGAAAGTACGTAAGACAGATCCGCATCTTCCATCTCTTCAATGGATATTATCTCCGGATCCAGCGTATTCTGTTCCCTCTGTTCCAGAAGTTCCGTAAGCTTACGCTCTGCAGCCGGCGCAAAGGAATCCCCGAACAGCTGATCCGTCACAGCCTTTTCGACGGCAGTCCGGTACGGATTGTCCTTCAGACTTGTAAAGAGACGGGTGATCTCTTCCTCCGTATATGTTTTTTCCTCCTCCGGGATATCCCCCGGGTTTCCCACATACTGAAGCCCCATGCTCCTTCTGTCCAGATGGATGACCAGGCTGGCAAGATCCTTATAATACTGCCTTGCATTCTCATCCTGAACCTTTCGGTTGATCAGCTTCTCATAATGATCCAATCGCTCGCGGGCAAGCTTCTCCATCCTTGCCTGCAGGCGATCATTCGAATAATAAGATTTGGCCGACGCCTTCCTCAGTTCATCAACCTTCTCCCTGTATTTCTTCTCGCTCTGCTGTTCCCGGCTCTCCCGCTGCACTTCCGCATGAGCCCCGGCCTGCTGCTCTTCCACCCCGGCTCCTGCCGCTTCGGGTTGTGCCTCCTGCAGCCGTCTCTGCTCTTCCAAGGCAAGAAGGTTTGCATATTTCCGTTCATACTGTGTCTTCTTTTCAGCGGCGATCCTCGTTCCACGGATCCCAGCATCAAAGTAGTCTGCCAGGATCCGGGCAAGCGCTGCCTTCTCCGCAAGCTCCGGATGTGCATTCATATAGTCATCTGCAGAGGGATCCGCCGCCTTCAGCTGATCGATATTCTGTGCAAACCGCAGCATATCCGCAAAGTTCCCCTGATCCTGTTCGTAGATACTGAGGATCCCCTTTTTGCTGAGCTCCGCAGGGGAAGGGATGCTGATGGCTCCGATCCGTTCAAATGCTTCCGTCATGAGACGGTTCTTACTCTCTGCATCATTTTGTTCGATGGCACGCTGATATTCCCGGTTCCAGTTGTCCTTCTTCAGCTCCGTCCGGTCGACGGGCATGCCGTTCCGGTCCCGTCTTACGGTATATTTTAAGCAGTCTGCAGGCATTGCATCCCCGGCCTTCAGGATATCCATGGCGGATGCCGCGCGTCTCTTCTTATCCCTGGTGCCGTCAAGTCCCTGTTCTCTCTCCCATTTATGACGGGTTGAGGGCACATTTTTTTCAAGCTCCTTCTTCACCTTCGAGAGTTCCTGATCCAGCTTCACCCTCTCCGCTTCGAATTCCGTCTTCTCCGCCCTCTTCGTCACGTCCTCCGAGAGATTCTGCAACTGGTCCATGAGGATCATAAGACAGGAATACTTCGCCTTCAGCGTGCGATAGGTCTCATCCGCACTGCTTTTACTTTTCATCATGGCAGCACTGACCATGCCCTCCATCCGAAGACGCAGGACCTTCTCTCTCTGTCGGTAAAGTTCCAGACCTTTGGTCTTTCCACTGATCTTGTCTTCAAGGACCGCTGCCTGCTTAAAGCTTTCAGCGGCCTTATTGGCATACTTTTTCCTCTTACTTGCGCCATGATTCTTGTAATTCCGGGAATAGGCCCGGAGCTCATTTCCGGAGTCCGCCAGGGTCTTATACCGCTCTGCCTTTGCCCGCAGCATAGACGAGTCCTTAAAGAAATACCTGGTCCGCTCCTCAAATGTGCTTCCCTCTTTCACCCGTTTCTCAATCTTTCCGTAAATGTCCTGAACCGTAGCATGCACCTTCTGCTGCTGCGGGATTCCTCGCTGTTTCTGTTCGGTATAGATCGTTCTGTCGTGTTTTTTCTGAATAAATTCATCAAATCCGCTCATATGAACCTCCTCATTTCTGTTCACACCATAGAACTTTTTTCAATCCCCGCTCATGACCCGCACCTGCCACCCTGACAACCGATGCTTAAGATCCTTCGCTTTACGAAGAATGACATGAACCTACCACATTGCTTCATATATACAAACCCCTGAATTCTCAGGGAATATCTTTCGTGATATGGCCTCCGCTTCCTCACTGACCGCATCGAAGACAATCCCGTATCCGGGACATTTCTCCCGGATGGTCTTCGCCGCATCAAGAAGCAGCAGCATGGTCCCTTTGGGATTCCTGCTGTAGAGATAAGAGAGCTCCAGATACTGATCCTCCCTCTTCCGGAAGAAAATGAATCCCACCACGGAGTCCTCTTCATAAAGGACCATATCCAGACCCGGGATACACTTCTCATTCCACCTGGAAATGTCCGGTATCAAAATGCGATGCACACTCCGTATCTCCTCCAGAACTTCTCTCTTTTTCTCTTTGTTGAGTACTGAGTAGGATTCCTTCCGATATTCCGTATGGAACTCCTTCTTCAACATTTCCGCTTCCCCGATCTGTTCCGGCTGCAGATAGAATCTTCTATGGGAATAATCCACCACCACATCGTCTCTGGAAAGGAAGAATCCGTACAGATCCCTGTCCTCTTCCGTCACTTCAAAGGAAGCGGAGACAGGATATACCAGTCCCGTGGTACTGATAAAATCCAGCACCTGGTCAAAAAGTCCGTTTGCGACCCCCTGCCCTCTGCATTTCGGATGCACATAGAGCCAGTCACAGTCATACTGGTCTTCCATAAGAAGAACGGAGATCGCTCCCTGCACCGTGTCGTCATCTCCGCACGCCCCGATGGTCAGCCGGTTCTCTCCGGCGGTATATCCCGGATAGAGAACACTCGCAAAATCGGACATATGATCCTCTTCGATAAGAATGTAATACATCTGCATCCTCCTCATTTACAATTTTGATCCCTCACACCTACCGGGATCCCAACTCATTATTTCGATCATAATCTTCCTTTTTCCAAACTCAGTCTCCTATCCGTTATTCTATACTCAGCGAATGTACCCGTCAAGCAGAGCCGGACTGCCCTTCAGACCCTCTTTTCAGGTTCTCTTTCCGTCTGTTACAACCTCTTCAAATGTGATAAAATGATCTCAAATATTCATATTTCGGGAGGATACTGCATGAAAGTATTAGTCTTAAACGGGAGTCCGAGAATAAATGGAAATACATCTATCGCCATCGCAGAGATGGAGCAGATCTTCAAAGAAGAAGGGATTGAAACGGAAACCGTTCAGCTCGGAGTCATGGATATCCGCGGATGTATCGCATGCGGATCCTGCAAATCCACAGGAAAATGTGCTTTTGATGATATTGTAAATCAATTGGCGGAAAAACTGAAGAAAGCAGACGGCCTGGTCCTGGCTTCGCCCGTATACTACGCTTCGGCAAATGCCACGCTGATCGCATGTCTTGACCGCCTGTTCTACAGTTCTCATTTCGATAAGACCATGAAGGTCGGGGCAAGTATCGCTGTTGCAAGACGCGGCGGCTGTTCCTCAACCTTTGATGAACTGAATAAGTATTTCACGATCTGCGGCATGCCGGTGGCTTCCAGTCAGTATTGGAATTCTGTTCACGGTGCGGGAAAAGGGGATGCTGCAAAAGACGTGGAAGGCCTGCAGACCATGCGGGTGCTTGCGCGGAATATGGCATTTCTGATGAAGAGCATTGCTCTTGGAAAAGAGAAGTATGGTCTTCCGGTGAAAGAGGAACTACAGCATACCAACTTCATCCGGTAATACCTGCATATAGAAGTGATGTACAAACACTCCTCAGGGTGTTTTCTGACACCATTCGTGAAGGATGCGGTAGAGTTCCTCATAGTCTGATGCGATATGATCGATATCATACTCCCGGACTGCCGCTTCCACATTTCCGGCCGGCATGAACCATACCGATTCAAGTCCCGCGTTCTTTGCACCAAGCATATCGGAGGTAAGGGAATCGCCGATCATGATACATGTATCGCGCGGTTCCCCGATCCTTTCAAGACAGATGTCAAAAAATGCCGCATCCGGCTTGGCAACTCCCATATCTTCGCTTATAAAGACACCGTCAATGTACCGGTCCAGACCGGTGGTGGCAAGCCTCCCCTTTGCATTGATGGTGGCCCCATTGGACGCAATATAGATCCGGGAATCCGGGATTTCTTCCTTCACCCGCTTTATAAATTCCAGCGCCCCATCCAGTAAAACCCCGTTTTCGGACATGGTCCGGATAAATTCATCATTTAACGGGAGAGGATCGATCTTTGCCGGATCTCCTCCGCTCCGAAGGATCACATCCCGAAACCGCATCATAAAGAGCTCCTGTCTCGAGATCTTCCCCTTCTCCAGCTCCAGCCAAAGGGATTTGTTATATGCTTTAAAGGCATCGTAGATCTCCTCCGAAAAGAGAAGCCCCTTCGCTCTTAACACGATCTCCAGCGCTTTATGCTCGGAGGCATGAAAATCCAACAGTGTCTGATCCAGATCAAAGAGTAAATTATGATGCACGATCGTCACTTTCTTTATCGAATACTCCATTGCATCACACCTCTTTGAAAAAATCCTTCTTCTTCCACGGAGATGTGATGAAACGTGTCATCACCTTGCCCGTGGTAAGCCATTGGAAATGTGCATCATTTTTCGTATTTCCGAGTATTTTCTTCACAAAATAGGACGCAACCACACCCGGTCTGTCTCCCAAAATGTTGTAGATCTTCTTCGTGCTTTCCGACAGTTCGATGGTCTCCCTGCCGCCCAGTGCCTGTGTCATAAAGTCCGTGACCATGATCCCGGGAGAGAGTCTGCCTATCTTCACTTTACTGCCACGCTCTTCCAGTTCCTTTGCAAAAGCTTTTGTGAAATAAGTGATCGCGCGTTTACAGGTTCCGTACATATTCAGTCCCATCATCATGGCATCGTTACTGCCATACCCCTCCAGATTATAGATCATGCCGCCCTCCGGCTGCTGTTCCATCTGCAATGCGGCCAGTCTCGTTCCCAGGACCGCTCCCCGAAGATCGATCCGAAGGATCTGATCGATCTCCTCCTCAGATAGCTCCCACAGTGCCTTCCAGGGTTGATTCGCTCCTGCATTATTGATCCAGATGTCCACATGTCCAAATCGCTCCACCGCCGTATCCAACAATTTCTTCAGATCTTCGGATTTGGTCACATCCCCGGCAACAGCGCATACCCCGGCCTCACTCCCGATCCGGCGAAGCTTTCTTTGTGCTTCGGAAAGACGTCCTTCATCTCTCCCGTTGATCACAACATTCAGGTTCTTTTTCCGGAACCTTTTTGCCATCTCAAGCCCCAATCCCTTGGTGGATCCGGTTATTACCACGCACTTAAGTCTCTTCGTACTGTCAGTCATCATTCAATCACCCTTGCAAGCCTTCCTTATGGTACATAGTATCCGTTTGCGTCGAACCTGTACTTCACCCCGTCGATGGTCTGCCGGCCGTTCTTTGCATACCAGCCGGATCCGTCTCCGTACCACCAGCCCCGGGAATTCTTATGCCAGCGCGCCCTGTAGGGATAGGTGCAGCAGCAGCTCTTTGCGTTCAGCCACCAGCCCTGTATGAATTCTCCCTGAGCCGCATAGCCGGAAGCAGCGAAGTAGTACCAGCCCCCGTTTATCTTCTTCCAACAATTCTTAAGATAGGACTTTCCGGATGTAGCATACCACCAGCCCTTTGCATCCTTCTTCCAGCCGGCTGCCTGTTTCTTTCCGTCCCAGGCACCATTTGCTCCCAGATACCAGCCGTTTCTATACGCGTCGCTCTCCATATATCCTTCTTTATCGAAGAAATACCATTTGCCGTCTATCTTCTGCCAGATGTTTTTCGGATACCATCCTTTTGTATCCTCATACCAATAACCCTTCTTGTTCTTTCTCCAACCTCCGATGCCTGTATAGGTCTGGGAACCGTCCTTATTGTACCATTTTCCATTTACCCATTCCTTCGAATGCTCCGTCTTCTTCTCAGGTTCTTCCGGTGGAACCGGTACCGGCGCCGTATCCTGCACCCTATAGTCCGTTGCCCTGAATATGAGCTTCTGTTCATCCGTATACGAGGTTGCGATCACATAGACCCTCTCAACCCATCTGCCGGACTCAGGATCGCGGATCTGCGCAGTAGTTCCGGCAGCTGCAACGATCTTGCCATCCGCAACTCGTTTCTCATACGGCACAAAGGAGGTTTCCCCGTTTTTCAGCAGAAAGGTATCCGTAGAATCGTCCTCCGCCACCGGACCGATCAGCATAACTCCGTCACTGACAGCTACAAGTGCCCCTCCATGCATGGAACGATTCAGTCCGTTCGCCTCCGAGGTAACATCTTCGTATGCGATGCGCGGAAGTACCAGTTCTTTCAGTTCCGGAACCGTCTGAAACCGGGTAACGACCCACGCCCGGTAGTTCAATTCATCAAACAGGTAAAGATTATCTTCTGAGACCGCCATCTTGGGATTGGCCTCCAGGATCTCATCGTCGGGAAATGTGAACAGTCGTTTTCTTATGCCGACCCGCGATTCATATTGTCTGATCCCTTCCCTTCCGACAATGTACAGGCTCTCACCATCCGAGACCAGCACATCATCCGTGTACACATCATTCGTCGGCAACTCATCCCACCCCGAATATTTTTCATCAAATCTGTATATTTTGATCTCCGCCGTATACCCTTTGACCGGATAATCATTTATCGTATTCATGCGAGTACCTTTGATAAAGAGCTGCCCTCCTTCAGCGATGGCTGAAGATACATTTTCCAGGTATACCGGTATTTCATTGACTTTCTCACTTCTATCCTGATCAAAGTCAAAGCAGATAAATTGTTTGAAGGCCGGATTCTCCTCCACCCTCACCTCCTTCGGAATAAAATATACTTTCCCACCGAAAGCCTCTATGATCCCGTCCGTCTCCAGATCGGAAAAATCAGGGGTGGACATTTCCAATCCAAACGCTGCAAAGGAATCATAACCATGCTCAAAAGAGGGATTTTCATGGATCAGCCCGGTCATGGTATATGATTTATTACTGAGGGAGGATGTGATCTCTGCACGCAGGATGCCGTAATCCGTATACGTTTCCGCTTCCAAACTGACAGAAGAGTCCGTCCAGGAAACAACGGAAGCCCCGATCACATTCGATCTCCCACCGGCGGTTTCTCCTGTCAATGTAACGCTTCCCTGTTTGGTTCCAAAATTCAGGCCCTTGAGGACCACCCGTTTGCCGCTCGCACTTATGGAATTTATAACAGGACCGCCGCTGGCCGGATCCATCGGAGATACGGAAAGGTCCAGAATCCCCCCGGTCTTTGTCTTTCCCGCAAGCGACGGCAGGTTGCGCACACTTGCCTTTACCAGATCCGCCAGTTCAGCTCCTTTTTTCTCAGGATACCGTGAAGCGATCACTGCAGCAGCACCGGAGACAGCAGGACACGCCATGGACGTTCCATCAAGGAAGTCATAAGCCACGCATTCCGACCCGATCCCGAAGGAATCAAAATAAACCTTTCCTTCCGATATATCTTTCCTGAAAAGCAGGTTCAGATTGAACCGGAAGTGCTCGAGATCCGCTCCTTCGGGGATCACAAAACTATTAACTCCCCAATTGCCCGGGGAGATCTCTTTCATACCCATTACAGTGGACAGCAGCTCTCCTGCCGCATTATAGCACTGTACCGATGTTACGACACAACTCTCGGGAGCAGT
The DNA here is from genome assembly GCA_902775555.1 of uncultured Lachnospiraceae bacterium. GTDB lineage: Bacteria > Bacillota > Clostridia > Lachnospirales > Lachnospiraceae > Eubacterium_Q. The sequence goes on from CACYMQ010000030.1 coordinate 43,021, forward strand.
TACGGCAAAGCCCACATGATCCCCTTCCACTACACCCAGGCTGTCTACATCTCCCAGTTCAAACTGAAATCGGTAGTACTTTCCGTAATCATCTTCAGAAAACGACTGATCCGTATTAAAACCGAGTCTGAATACCTTGTCCCCGGAGAATCCCATATCCTCACATACGGCAGTATCTACCCCGGTATCCGCCTTCTTCCCCTCCGGGGTCAGCTGACAGGCAGTTATAACCGGTGATCCCTCAAATCCTTCATAATACTTGTTCTTCACGGCATCCGGAATATATTGTGTATTTCCGGTGTTTATCGTGGACAGAATGCATGAACCCGGCGCTCCCAGAGCGACCGACTGTTTGCCATAGCAGCTGAAATACGAGAGACCGCCGAAGCCGTCCGTTGAAGCCACGGTGACCACATAGGGATTATCGAAAACACATGCTGCGCTGATGTTCAACTGGTCGATCTCGACACCTTCATTTCCGGCAGCCAGAATGGTCACCACTCCGTATTTCTCTCCAAGATGCCGTACTGCAAGATCAAATGCCCTGCAGTTCTGAAAAAGCCCCCAGGAATTACTGGTGATCCGGATCCCCACGCCCATTTTATTCGCACGGTCAACAAAATCCAGTCCCCGAAGGATCGATGCCAGGGATGTGGTCGTATCCGTTTCGGAAAGCTGAATGGATATCAGCTTTACATTTGAAGCCACTCCGCTGATCCCGTGTTTATCCCAGGACGCACCGATGATCCCCGCGCAATGTGTACCATGTTCACAATCGTCGAAATAGACCATCTTTCCGTCGCTATTGCTCCAGGATGCATTGAATCCATGCTCGTCACAGCCCAGGGCCTCCTGCTGTTCAGGTGTAAAGGTATACGCAACATCCTTCAGGTCCGGGTGGGAGAAATCGATGGGCATGTCAAATACTGCGATCACAACGGGATCCCCCTCCATATTACTTCCCTCGGCACCAAAGTTCGGAACATGGATCGATACATCTTCGTCACTAAAGCGCATGGACGCCCCGTCACTGTTGCCCCACTGCAGACCGGTAAGATCCTCAGCGGTAACAATGGTTTCCGGTGGTGCGACAGGCGATCCGAGTATGTCTTTCTCATGGGGATCCGCCTCGATCCCGAGACTTTGGCGGATCCGGTCCAGGTCCTCCTGAGAAAGCCTGTCACCGGCCTTTGACGACTGTTCCGTTGCAACATAGTTGGGCTCGGCAAAAACAACCCTGCTGTCTTCTGCAAGTTCACGAAGTATCTCCTCCGTGGTCATTCCGTCGCGCCGGATCATTTTGATACTGACATCCTCGGATGCAGAAGACTCACCCACAGCCCCATCAGCCTCAACCGCATCAACATCCACTTCCATCAGCTGAGGGTCTTCCCCGGAACCGGTTTCTTCCTTCTTCTCTTCAATAAAACCGGCTACAACCACGCCTTCTTCATATCCGCCGGCAGCCAGCATCTCCGGGATTGATGTATACCACGGCTCTGCTTCCTTATAATTTCCTGTATCCGCTGCAAAGGAGGGCACTCCGCAGTTTAGTATCAGAGCAATCCCCAGCAGGAGTCCTGTCAGTTTCCTCAATCCTTTTCCACTCATATTCCAAGCCCTTTCATTGAATTCCTGTCTCATCGGCATCTGTCAGGAACAGTATACCATTTTTCTCATTTAAACACATCCTTTCGGCACGGAAACCCATAGGCACTTTCCGCAGTCTCTACCGCCCGAATGATGGCTTCACTTACAACCTCCGCCGCGAGAGATCCCACCAGATCCATATCTGCCTCTACATCTCCCATGGAAACCGCGTAGATCGTGTCACCATCCGCGGAGGAATGAACGGGATGTATGGATCTTGCATACCCGTCATGTGCCATCCCGGCGATCTTGCAGAGTTTGGTCTTGGCAAAATGTGCATTTGTCATTACTACCGAAATGGTGGTATTCTCAATGAATTTATTCTCTTTCGGCAGGATACCGGATTTCATAACCTCCATGGTGTCAGAGAACCCGGGATCATCTCCGGAGCATAGAAGCCCGGCGATCTTCATTCCGTTTTTCCAGTCATAGATATCTCCTAAAGCGTTCAGGACCACCACAGCTCCGATCTTCAGATCCCCGATGGCGACGGCAAAGCTTCCGATCCCGGTTTTCATGCAGGTATCCATGCCTTTGATCTTCCCCACTGTAGCACCGCATCCGGCGCCGTAGTTCCCATCCTTATAATTCGGGGCGGTCATGGCGGTCTTCGCTGCCTCAAAGCCCATCCGGGCATCCGGCCGGACATTCATATCCCCCACCGTAAGATCAAAGATATCGGATTGTACCACCAGCGGCACCTTCGTTACTCCCACATCAAAACCGATGCCTGCCTCCTCAAGGTATTTCATCACTCCGTCGGAAGCTGCGAGGCCAAAGGCGCTGCCTCCCCCAAGCACGATGGCATGGATCATTTCATTTGTCATGAGCGGGTTCAACTGCTGGGAATCTCTGGAAGCCGGTGCTCCGCCACGAACATCCACTCCGGTCCGCATACCCTCACGACCGATAAAGACGGTGCAGCCGGTTCCCGCCTCCCGATCCTCCACCTGTCCGATCCCGACGGAGCATACTTCCGTAACCGGGATTTCCTTCATTTTGTCATTTAGATCGAATCTCATACAGTTTTCCTCACTTCCTCAAAATCGTCTATCTCAATTTGTATCTAAAATACATGAGCTGCTTTACGCAAGATAAAGCAGCTCATCTACTTATATTACCTTTACATGTTTTCTATAGCATTATTCATCTGATCTATTAAATAATCATCAAAAGATTCATACTCATCCTTAATATAACCAGTAAAATCCCATGAAACAACCTTTCCAGTATTACAATCAAGGCACATAAGCCATTCATCAACATTTTCAATTACAACAAGATTCTCTGGAAGCTCATCTGCTCTATACTCTAAAGTGCTATCTACAAAAATCATTCTTCCTGTCAATCCAACACCAAGAATTTCAAGACCAGCGATACCACCGTGGCCGAACATCTTAATATAATCAACATATTGATCAGGCAATTTTACTCCAAGTTTTTCCTCAGCTTCTGATATCATATACCTTCCTTTTCACATAAGATTAAAGTGCCTATAAACGCATCCAAAATAGCCTCTTCCTTCTCAGGAGGGGATATATGTATTTGGTTGAAGACGCGTCTTGCATCTCAAATTATGTTATTCCCAGATTCCATTTTCAGGATTCCATTTTACTTTCGCTGTTCCTTCAATCACCGGACGAACAAATACTTTTACTCTGTCCATCATATCTGTCATGGATACCTGTATAAGTGCCTTTTTCTTTTTCAGGAATGAGTTCCATCTTGTCTGATGCATTGGATCATTCAGGAAATCAGCCCCGAATGCAGCAGAATCCATTGTCATCTGAGTCTTTCTATTCTCAAAGGTCTCTACGACAGCATTCCGAAGCTCTTCATAAGAGAATTCGTACTTTTGGGATAGAACATAGATGTCATAAAAATCCTTATATCTGCTGTTCAGATAACCGTTATGTATGATGGCTTCCAGTTTCTCCGCGATGGATGATTCCAGAGAGTAGGCGTTTACTCTCGGCGGATCCATATCAAGTATGATAGGGAAGTCCATTTTCACTGCATCAGGATAGATCACATCCCCAAATCCGATATCTATGCCGACCGGAATCTTTGTCCGATCAAGATATCCAACAGCTGAGATGTGAAGACCGTGATATTCCTTAAACTCTGTTATGTCCTCCACAGTTATGGAGTCCGTTTCAAATACAAGTGCATCATCAATATCAAGAGAGAGAATTTCCCGGAATACGTTCTTCATTTCCTCCCCGCTATTGGATATACGCCTTGCAAGCAAATCCACATCTGTAGTTGCCCGTTCATACCTGCGATCAAATACCGCATACAAGAAGATTCCGCCCTTCAAAACAAATTGTTCCGCATATTTGGACACCGAAATGCGGTAGATTGTCCTTTCCAGCCCATAATATGTAAGAGCTTCCTGAAAAGTACAGCCGTTTTTTACTGCGAAGTTCTTAAGCCTCGCTTTTACTGAATCAGCATTCATTACACAAGTACCTCCAGATACGTTCTTACGATTTTCTCACAGCGCAGGCGTTTGGCATAGGCATAAAGTCTGTCAATCTGCCTGTCCCTGCGCTTCAGATAATTCCTAAGCACCTCAGATGTTTCCTCAATCCCGATCTTGTTCCTGTAGTAAATGATGTCGACCACGGTTTTCTCGATATCGAAGATGTGGAAGCAGTTATCGCCATCCCTGACTTCAGTTACTCCGAGATCCATCCGGGATGCATCAAAATAAAAAATCCTGATCTCCGGCCATTCTGGCAGTGTATTAACCTTTTTCTTCCTTTCAATAGCAACATCCACGGCATCAGGCAGAAAATTGGTAAGTTCGTAAAACCGTGCTGCACTCATCAGGCATATAACACCATTCGGTACAAAGGCTTCTGCGCTGAAGAAGTCATTTTCATCGCCCTTATAGGTTAGGTTCTCATAAGTGCTTCGATTTACCCGTGACAGTATGCCCTGCTGTTTAAGCTTGCCAATCTTGTAATATGAATAGCCCATATCTTTTAGTTCAGCGGTTGTGATAAACTTCTTATTTTCAGCGATTGCGTTCACATGAATCACCTCCGCCTATACTATACACTATTCAAAGGAATATTTCAATTAATTTCGGCAGTTATCTTTTTTAGCCGATTTTAATTAAAATTTGTCCATATCATCCTGGCTTGCCAGCTGTTCATGCGGCTCATCATCCCTCTGAAGTTCCGTGTACATATCCAGCACGGTTCCGATCGTCAGCAAATCCAGTTCGCTGATATGGATTCCCAGCTGCACACACCTAAGCATCAGTAGCGGCGTTGTCATTTCCCGGTCAGTTGCTCGAAGTCATTTTATTGTCACTGGACATAAAGAAAGCTCAGAAACGGCCAATTTTAGCCATTTCTGAGCTTGTGTACATTATAGGAGTTCGATAACCCCATCTATATATAGTATTCTGTATCATTCATAAATACTATATATAGTGTGTCAATTTCTCATATTTTATCTATTTCATTGCAGTTTCATGCGGGATGTAGGCGTTTTGTAGGCAGTGTTTTTCTATATAGTTATTTCGATTCCCAGAATCCCGTCGTCAAATTCTGCGTGGATCTCCCCTCCCATTTTCTCGGTCAATAATTTTGCCACCGTAAGGCCAAGTCCTGTACTCTCACGTGATGCCTGCACAGTATAGAAGCGGTCAAACAGTCGTTCCACCTGTAGTTTATCAAGCTGAGAAGCATGATTTTCAAATCTGACTTTTCCGTCCATGGTCATTTCAATCTTAAGATCTCCGTCACTGTATTTCACCACATTGCTGATCAGATTTGAAAAAACCCGCATAAGATACTCTTCATTCAAAACCTTCATTACCGGAACATCCGGAAGAGTGATCAACGGTTCAATCTTCCGCTTCTTCAGATCCTGATAAAACCCGGCAACACACAGTTCTAAAACAGATCGAATATCCACATTCTGGTTTTCCTGTTCATTCTGCTCTTCCTCTCCGGTTATTGTTGAAACAATTGCATAAGAGAACAGTTCTTCGGTAAGCCGTCGAAGACTTTCACACCTCTTTCGAATAATATCCAAGTACCGTGTTTCCTCCGGCGTCCGTTCCTTCTCCTGTAACAGCTCCGTATATCCAATGATAGCCGTAAGCGGTGTACGAAGATCGTGAGAGATGCTGGAAACCGCGTTTTTCAGTTCTACATTTCCCCGTTCATACTTAATACGTTCCCTCCGAAGTTTCCTCAGTTCCAGATTCAGTTCCTCTGTCAAACGACGCATGGTCTTATCTTCATATGGCAAACGCAGCTGTCGTTTTGTATCATCCTCCAATATCCAGGCAAGATCTTTCCGAATCACATTTAGAGATGCATAAACCGTATAAAGCTTATAGGCAAGCACCACAACAACGATGAGAAGCAGGATAAAAAGAAAAACCCACATCATTCTATATCCTTTCTTCTGAAGATCAAAATGCCGACAGCCGTTACGATTCCGATAAAACTAAGCATTGTGATCACATCAGCAGCCGGTCGTATATCCAATATTTTCTGAAGGTGCCCGTAGTATCCGTTTGCACCATAGTCAGTCCAGATAAGCAGCATTTGTCCGAACGATGTCCCATGAAAGAAGAGTCTTGAGAATTCAATCAAAAATCGATCATAGGCATCGTTTCCGATTCCTATGACACCAACAAGGTTTTTCAGCGCATAGACAGCCAAAACCATGACAGTATTCAAAAACACACACCAGATCAGCGCTTTGTTCCTCTTTCCCGCCAGTACGGAAACGATCAGAGATACTGCCACCTGCGCGGTCAAAACCAGAAACCCGATTCCTAAACGAACCAGATAGAGTTTTATTGGAAATGTATGATCCTTTGACAATCCAATAGCCAAAGTAATCATAAACCCGGAAAAATAGATAATAAATGCTCCGATCAATCCGACTACCATCCATGAAAGATAAACTCTCCACCTCTCACATCCTATGATCAGTCTGTTCCGAAGCATCCCATCCGAATAATCCGTACCCACAAGGTATGCCGTAAACAGAGAGGAGATCACGGCAACAGGGCAAAACAGGAATAACGTATAGCGGCTGATATCAAAAGTGTTCGGTTCCGAAGAGGCATACCCTGCATAAATGAGAACTCCTCCCAAAAGAACGATCCAGTATAGCTTCAGGCTTAACAGCCTTCGGAGGCCGACAAATAATGATCTATTCATCTCCATTTCCTCCCACAAGACTGATAAAATAACTCTCCAGACTTTCCGACTGTTCTGTGATTCTCCTCACATTGCAACCAACTTTATTAAGCATGAGCACAAGCTCTGTCACCGGAATATCCTGATAAATCTCCGCTTCATCTCCATCCAGGAGTTGATAAGGTATCTTTCGTTCC
>CACYMQ010000031.1 GCA_902775555.1 uncultured Lachnospiraceae bacterium
GTTGGATAAAACGATAGATACATTGATCCCCTTTCCACCGGGAAGCATAAGCTCCGAAGTGGTCCGGTTGGTCATGCCGAGACGAAAATCATCCACAGTCACGATATAATCCAGAGACGGATTGAAGGTCACCGTGTAGATCATAGACTACCACCCCTCTTTCTGTTTTTTACTACCCCAATTATCATTGTAACATGCCGGGCTTCATTTTGAAACAAAAAGAATGGGCGGGGTGGCATTTTTATACCATATCCTTTATAATAGACACGGTCGTGTCAGCCAGGCATGTCATCCTGAGCGCAGCGAAGGATCTTGGATTGAAGGATTCTTCGTCGCTACGCTCCTCAGAATGACACGTAGATGTCATCCTGAGCGCAGCGGGCGCACGCGTGCCGGTGGCACGCAGCTCGTGCGCCGAGTATCGACCAAGCGGCAGCGCGAAGGATCTTTCCGGCATGGCAGCATGCACGCCCCTTCGAATCTTTAGAATATGCGAGGAATCATGATGAATGAATTAGCCGAACTTCGGATGGAGGAGTACAACCGCCTCTCAGAAAAATACAAAAAGCTGGAAGCCATTACGGTAGGGCTTCTGGAGGAGAACCTGAAGAATAAGGACCTTCGTCCCATGCATATCACGCACCGGATCAAAACGGCGGAATCCTCCATCGGCAAGCTGGAGCGAAAGCCGGACAAATATAAAAACCTCAGTGCACTGAATGATTTCCTGGGTATCCGCATCATCTGCTATTTTACGGATCAGGTGGACGAAAGTGCGTCCATCATCGAAAAACTGCTGGATGTGGACACGGAGCTTTCCAGTGATAAAAGAGAACTGATCGCACCCACTGCCTTCGGTTATCTCTCCCTGCACTATATCTGCAGTCTTCCGAAGGACGGACGCTTCCCCGAGGAACTCTGCGATCTGAAATTTGAGATACAGATCCGCACGATCCTGCAGCATACCTGGGCAGAGATTGAACACGATCTGGGATATAAGACGGAATTCAGCATCCCGAGAAATGTACGTCGTGAGTTCTCCCGGGTGGCAGGACTTCTGGAGATCGCCGACGAGACCTTCCTCCGGATCCGCAACAGTATTCAGGAATATGAAGCGGAGGTACGCGAGAAGATCTCCACGGATACCGCGGACGATATGCCTCTCGATCTGGTATCCCTGCGTGCTTATCTGGAACTCAGCCCGAACATGCATGCACTTCTCGACGACATTGCAGCCATCAACGGATCAAAGATCCTCGATACCGATCCCGAATCCTACCTGCAGCTGCTGTCCTTCTTCAATCTGCATACATTGGGCGAACTGAATACATTTGTGGCAGAGGGACATGAAGATGCCGTGTATTTCGCAAAGAAGGCACTTACGGATGCGGGACTCGAGGAGCTCTCCTCCATCGTGGGACTGTACTATCTCTGCCGGGCACGTCTGGTACGGGGAGAGTACAACAAGCGCCAGCTGATGGTATACTTTGTTCTGGGCGAGTCCACGGAGAAACGGGCCGAGCAGCATGCGAACTACATCCTGAAGCTACGGGAGGAACTAAACGCAGATGACTGAGATATTTCGGATGGAAATGCGTCTGACGGAAATGCGCTGATGACTATGCACGGATAGCTGTTCGGCTGACAATATCATAGCTTCGATCATAGAAGAAAAGAGCGGAAGTGCCGGGATTCCCCCGGTGCTTCCGCTCTTTTCTTCTGTATGCTCTTGTTGACAGGAAAGATTCTTCGCTTCGCTCAGAATGACATGCTTCGCTCAGAATGACAAACATCTGTCATCCTGAGGGCGGAGCCCGAAGGATCTTACCGGAATGACATGGGTCACAGCATCTTCTTCAGATACCGGCCCGTATGGGACTTACGCACCTTCGCCACCTGCTCCGGTGTACCTTCGGCGATCACGGTACCTCCGCCGTCTCCGCCTTCCGGCCCCATATCGATGATATAGTCGGCCTGTTTGATCACATCCAGGTTGTGCTCGATCACCACCACCGTATTCCCGCTGTCCGCCAGCCGCTGCAGGATGTCCAGCAGCTTCTGTACATCTGCAAAATGCAGTCCCGTGGTGGGCTCATCCAGGATATAGATCGTCTTTCCCGTACTTCTTCTGGCCAGCTCCGTTGCCAGTTTGATCCGCTGTGCCTCGCCTCCGGACAATGTAGTCGAGGGCTGACCCAGCTTGATGTATCCGAGCCCCACGTCCCGCAGAGTCTCGATCTTTCGCTTGACGGAGGGTACGGCATCAAAGAATTCGCAGGCCTCATCCACCGTCATATCCAGAACCTCGTAGATATTCTTCCCCTTGTACTTCACCTCAAGAGTCTCACGGTTGTATCTCTTTCCCCCGCACACTTCACAGGGTACGAAGATATCCGGAAGAAAATGCATCTCGATCTTTATGATACCGTCTCCCCTGCAGGCCTCACATCGGCCGCCGGCTACGTTGAAGGAAAACCGCCCCTTATTGAAACCGAAGGTCTTTGCATCCCTGGTGTTGGCGAAAAGGTCTCTGATCTGATCAAATACACCGGTATAGGTCGCGGGATTCGATCTGGGTGTCCGCCCGATGGGGGACTGATCGATATCGATGACCTTATCCAGTTCTTCATAACCGGTGATGGTGTCATGCTTTCCGGGCTTCACCCTTGCACGGTTCAGATCCCGGAGCAGACGCTTCTTCAGGATCTCATTGATCAGGGAGCTCTTGCCGGAACCGGACACACCGGTCACGCAGGTGAAGACACCCAGCGGTACATTTACATCGATGTTCTTGAGATTGTTCTGTCTTGCGCCCTTTATGGTGAGCCATCCCACAGGTTCCCTTCGTTCCTTCGGAACACTGATCTCCTTCTTATGAGACAGGTACTGGCCGGTAATGGAATTCTTGCAGGCCATGATATCTTCCACCGTTCCGGTTGCCACGATCTCACCGCCGTGGACACCGGCCATGGGACCTACATCCACGATATAGTCCGCGGCACGCATGGTCTCCTCGTCATGCTCCACCACGATCAGGGTATTCCCGAGATCACGCAAATGTTTCAGGGACGCGATCAGCTTGTCATTGTCTCTCTGATGCAGACCGATACTGGGCTCATCCAAAATGTAGGAGACACCCACCAGCCCGGAACCGATCTGGGTTGCCAGCCGGATCCGCTGGGCCTCTCCGCCGGACAGAGTACCGGTTGCGCGGCTCAGGGTCAGGTAGTTCAGTCCCACATCCGCCATGAAACGGAGCCTGGATCCGATCTCCTTCAGGATCTGTTCTCCGATCATTTTCTGCCGGTCCGTCAATACGGTTTCCTTCAGGAATTCCCGAAGGCTGTCTACGGAAAGCTCCGTCAGATCAAAGATATTTCTGTCCCCGATGGTGACCGCCAGGGAGGCAGGCTTCAGCCTCTTTCCTCCGCAGGCCTCACATGGGATCAATGTCATATATTCCTCATACTCCGCCCGCATGGCTTCGGAGGCTGTCTCCTTATAGCGCTGCTGACAGTTCTTGATCAGCCCTTCAAAGGAATAGAAGAACACATTTCTTCTGGTACGCTGACTGTCGTAGTATACCTTGATCCTTCGTCCTCCGGTTCCGTGAAGGATTGCCTTCTTCGCCTCCTCCGGAAGCTCCTTCCAGGGCACATCCAGAGAGAAGCCGTATTCCTTGGAGAGTGCCTCCAGGAGCGCATGGCTGTAGCTCTTCTTATCTCCGCTGGACTGCCAGCCCATGACCGCGATGGCACCCTCGTTCAGGGAACGGGTCTTGTCCGGGATCATAAGATCCGGGTCAAATTCGGACTTGAAGCCGAGACCGGTACATACCGGACACGCGCCGAAGGGATTATTGAAGGAGAAGGAGCGGGGCTCGATCTCATCAATGGAGATCCCGCAGTCCGGGCACGCGAAGCTGTCGGAGAAGCTGAGTGCCTCTCCCCCGATCACATCGATCTTCACCAGACCTTCCGAATGCTTCATGGCCGTTTCCAGCGAACCGGCCAGACGAAGCTCGATCCCTTCCTTGATCACAAGGCGGTCCACCACGATGTCGATGGAGTGCTTCTTATTCTTCTCCAGCTTGATCTCTTCATCCAGCTCGTACGCATTTCCGTCCACGATCACCCGGGCAAATCCGCTTCTTTTTGCCGCTGCCAGGATCTTCTCGTGCTCACCCTTCCGTCCCCGTACCACAGGTGACAGTACCTGAAATTTTGTTTTCTCGGGCAGGGTCATGATCTGATCCACCATCTGATCCACGGTCTGCCGTTCGATGGGCTTTCCGCACTTGGGACAGTGCGGGATCCCGATCCTTGCGAAGAGCAGACGCAGATAGTCATAGATCTCCGTAACGGTTCCCACGGTCGACCGGGGATTCCGGTTGGTGGACTTCTGGTCTATGGAGATCGCCGGGGAGAGCCCTTCGATCTTGTCCACATCCGGCTTGTCCGCCTGTCCCAGAAACATCCGTGCATAGGAAGAGAGGGACTCCACGTAACGCCGTTGTCCCTCTGCATAAATGGTATCGAAAGCCAGAGACGATTTCCCGGATCCGGACAGTCCCGTGAAGACCACCATCTGATTCCTGGGAATCTTCAGATTCACGCTCTTCAGATTATGCTCCCTGGCTCCCTGTATTGTAATATATTTGATATCTTTCATTTTCCGTATTCCGTAAAAGGGTTTCTACTGAATAAATGCCAGCGCCTGATCCAGATCCGCGATGATATCATCCACATGCTCGATCCCGACGGAAAGACGGATCAGATCCGCTCCGACTCCGCAGGCTGCCAACTCCTCATCGGTCAGCTGACGGTGCGTGGAGTTTGCCGGGTGAAGGACGCAGGTATGCGCATCCGCCACATGGGTTGCGATGATCGCCACCTTCAGGTGCTTCATGAATTCCTCTGCCGCTTTCCTGCCGCCCTTAACTCCGAAGGAGATGACGCCGCAGGTTCCGTTGGGCATATATTTCTTTGCCCGCTCATAATACTTATTGCCGGGAAGTCCGGGATAGTTCACCCAGGTTACCTTATCGCTCTTCTCCAGATACTCGGCAACCTTCTGGGCATTGCTGCAGTGACGCTCCATACGCACTGCCAGGGATTCCAGACCCAGATTCAGATAGAACGCATTCTGCGGTGACTGGATGGAGCCCAGATCACGCATCAGCTGAGCGGTACATTTGGTGATAAATGCGCCTTCAAGACCGAATTTCTCCGCATAGGTGATCCCGTGGTAGGATTCATCCGGCGTGGTAAGGCCAGGGAACTTATCCGCATGCGCCATCCAGTCGAACTTACCGGCATCCACGATGGCACCGCCCACAGCCACGTCATGGCCGTCCATGTACTTGGTGGTGGAATGTGTCACGATGTCAGCTCCCCACTCGATGGGCCGGCAGTTAACGGGTGTTGCAAATGTATTGTCGATGATGAAGGGCACGCCGTGTGCATGTGCCGCCTTCACAAAACGCTCGATATCGAAGACCGTCAGGGCCGGATTCGCAATGGTCTCGCCGAAGACAGCCTTGGTATTCGGCTGAAAAGCAGCCTCCAGCTCCTCGTCACTGCAGTCGGGATCTACGAAGGTGAATTCGATCCCCATTTTCCGCATGGTCACATTGAAGAGATTGAAGGTCCCGCCATAGATCGCAGAGGAAGCGATCACATGGTCCCCTGCATTTGCGATGTTGAAGACCGCGAAGAAGTTCGCCGCCTGTCCGGAGGAAGTAAGCATTGCTGCGGTACCGCCCTCCATTGCGGCGATCTTCGCCGCAACCATATCATTCGTCGGGTTCTGCAGTCTTGTATAGAAATAACCGGATGCTTCCAGATCGAAGAGCTTTCCCATATCCTCACTGGTGTCATACTTGAAGGTCGTACTCTGGACGATGGGGATCATACGGGATTCCCCGTTCTTCGGTGTGTAACCGGCCTGAATTGCTTTCGTTTCCAGCTTCATTTTCCTGTCCTCCTGTCATTTTATGTCAACCAGCCATTCTGCCGGTCAACAAGTCTTGTTAGATTATACCATGATGCCCGAGAATTGCAACCGTTAACGGGGTCAGACCCCGTAGGCTCACTACGGCGTTACCCACATCACGGGACGCAGTCCTTCACCTGCTATGTCTCCTACTCCGACCCAGGTGAGATTGCCGTAATATCCGATGCCATAGGGATAATCCGGGAAGTTGGGAGTTGTACGAAGTCTCCAGGGAATTCCCAATGGCACGTTCAACGACCGCGGGATCGATCATATATAATCCGGTAGTGTTCTGTCCGTTGTCAGCCATTTTCTCTCTCCTTATTTTCCCCTATTCCGTATTCTTCCTTATTCCGTATTCTTCCGTACGCCGCTTTCATTTCCGAACCCTGCGGTGCCTGTTTATCCGGTACTCGTTTATCCGGAGCGTATCATTTCCATAATCCTGCGATATAGGCGTTCCTTCGTCTCATCCTCATATACCATCCTGTTCTCTTCTCTTATGAGCAGGCATCGAAAGAGGTCCATGATGTCCACATCTCCATGCTCCATCCCCATTCATGCCACCTCCCTTCGGCAGCCCTGTCTGCTTGGAGCCTCTCCTACCTCTCACTGCTCTTCGGAAATGCGTACCAGACTCCGTCCTCCTGATAACACTCAAACCGACTCTTATACTTCTTCCATTTTCCGTCTTCGCCTTTTTTTGCACGGAAGGTCAGAGTCACTGTGGCTTCATCCGAATCATTGATCTCAGAATCCGTAACCTTCAGGTCCTTGACCTCTTCCCCGGCATAGATTGCAGTTACGTAGCTGATGGCCGCACTCTCCGGAGAGGAGATTTCTTTCCCCTTGAACATACAGATCAGGGCGACGGATAATACCAGAGCCAGCGCGATGATCCCGGCTACCCGGCGTTTTCCCATAAACCAACGACTAATTTTCTGCTTCGTCGGTACATCCTGTTGTGTACATGCCGCCTGCTGCGGATGCACTGTCTGCTGCGGGTACGCGGCCTGTTGCGGATATACCGCCTGCTGCGGGTACATGGTCTGCTGCGGATACATGGCCTGCTGCATGTTTGTGTTCTGCGGTACATATCCGCTGTTTCCGTAGTAATTGTTGTTGAAGTTTCCGTTCATAGTTTCATCCTCCGTTTTTGTTATTATTTCGGGCATTTTCTGTCCGATCTACTTATAGGACACATCAAACGGAGAATCGGTTTTATAATTTTATAATTTTTTTTATTTTTTCTTTTTCCGAAAACGGGCATGGCTAAGGAAGACTTGGACAGATTGGGGACGGTTCCGGACTGTCCAGAACCGTCCCCGATTTTTCACGTCTGAATGAAATCAGGTAATCCGATTTGCTCCGCGAATCGGGCGCCTGCACAAACGCCTTGGCGTTTGTGCTATAAGCATATCAGCTCGGTAAAGCACCATAAGGTGCCATACCGAGCTGATTGCGTCTATGGGGCAGGTTACTACCCGATTTGCCGGAACCGACTTTGTACGGACCCGGTATTACGGATTCAGGCAAACTCCGTCTGCACTGAATCGATAGGTTTTACCCCCTATCTTTCTTGTCCCTGTTACAATGTATCCTTTCTTGTCGAAATAATACCATTTGCTGTCAATCTTTTGCCAGCATTTCTTTGCGTACCAGCCCTTATTGTCGCCGTACCACCAGCCCTTGCTGTCCTTCTTCCAGGATGCTTTTCCTGCATAGGTACAGGAGCCATCCTTGTTCAGCCAGTAGCCCTGGCACCACTCATTTGCGGCCATGACTCCATTTGACTTAAAGAAATACCATTTTCCGAGCTTCTTCCAGCCCTTCTGCTTTACTCCCTTGACATAGTAGAACCAGCTGCCGGATTCCTTGAGCCAGCCATTCTTGACCAGCTTCGGAACAACCTTCTGCTTCTTGATCACAGCTCCGCAGACCGAGCAATGACTTCCTTCCGTAAGTCCTGTCTTCGTATATGTAGCCGCTACTGCCGCATCCTTTACAGCAGTGTGAACATGTATGGCAGTTATCATTAAATCCCTATCTGCAATAATTCTCAGTTCCTTGGAGTCCTCTTCCTTTGCATAGTAATCAACCCTATATCCATCAAAGTCAATATCTTTGATGGGGGCCGCCTTCACAAGTTCGACCATATCATAGCTGGCAGAAAGATCCAGTTCCGTCAGATTATTGCCGTAGCATTCTATTCTCTGAAGTGCCGTTGCTCCTGTCAGGTCCAGCGACGCAATCGCATTCTTGTAAATATATAAATCTGTCATTTTCGGCTTCTTCCCCAGTTTCAGTGTGCCAATTTTACAATCCCAACAGCAAAGACCGTCAAGCTCTGTATTCTTTTCAAGATCCAGCTCTTCAAGCTTTGTGGTATCACATATCAGTCCCTTCAACTTCGTAGCCTTGCTGAGATCCAGCGATGTAATGTTCGTAGAGGAGCAATTCAGTTCTTCAACAGCCTTATTCACGATCAGTTCGGTAAGCGATACGTTACTCTGGCACTGCACATCCGTCAGCGCTGTATTCTGACTGAAATCCAGCTTCGTAAGCTGATTACCGGCGCATCCCAGCCATGTCAGCTTGGAGAGCTGGCTGATATCCAACTCGGTCAGATGGTTGTTGTCGCACGCAAGACTCTTTAATGCATTCGCGCCATTTACCTTGAGTGACGTCAGTTTATTATGCGAAACCCCGAGATGTTCCAACTTTGTAAGCGCACTTACATCCAGAGTCTCCAGTTCATTTCCGGAACAGTCAAGCTGCTGCAGATCCTTGTTTGCACTGACCGTCAACGTTTTAATCTGGTTATGCTCACAGTTCAGATCCTGCAGCTTCGTAAGACTGCTCACATCCAGGCTTTCCA
Organism: uncultured Lachnospiraceae bacterium; assembly: GCA_902775555.1. Taxonomy (GTDB): domain Bacteria; phylum Bacillota; class Clostridia; order Lachnospirales; family Lachnospiraceae; genus Eubacterium_Q. Next base: position 8,873 of record CACYMQ010000031.1, read on the forward strand.
AACAGTTATCGTTGCACCAAAGGAAGACCAGATCCTTATTCTCGCTGAGATCCAGAGATTTGATCTCATTATCGCCGCAGCTCAGCCGTTGCAGTTTCGTAAAATACTGAATTCCATCGAGTTGCTTGACCACATTTTCCGAATCCCATCCACCACTCTGGAACCCGCTGACATTCATTACCGTTACCGCATCCAGTTCCGCACGGCTTAACGACTCGCTTCCGTCCTTGTCAAACTGTGCCACATACGTCCGGAATATCTCATCCGGAAATGTGGTACTGTCCAATGGCACATCCGTCCCCGCTGCATTTACTCCCGTTGAAAACGTCGCACTCAGACCAAACGCCATCAGACCGGCTGCAGCACACACCTTCCATTTCTGTTTCATTGCAAAACCCTCCTTATTCCGCACGAATTATAGTCCCGTATGAATCAACCAAACACAACAACGCATCCCCCTCCACAGGGGGAACTGTGCTGTTTTTTGATTGACACACCACTGTAGAGATTCTACCACTTTCGTTTTGTATCCGCAATTCCCGGATTGAGGGGACAGGTCTGGTGAAGGTCGGTTCCGTCAATCCTGGGACAGGTCTGATTGACCAGGGACTATAAAAAAGACCCCTATACCATTTCTGGTATAGAGATCTTTGTCTTGGCTAGAATTCCGACAGCTTGTGGAAATTCAGCTGCATGTCCGGGGACCTTGTCTCATTGTACTCCTTTAACTCCTTTTCTCCTCCATTTGCGTCATAGGTGATGGACAGAACCTCCCTGACGTCCTTCCCGTCCTTCGTGAGCTCATATTCCGTAATGCCCATGCTTACGGCTGTTGCTGTACTGTATAGGATATGTCCGTTTGCCAGAACCGTATAGCCGTCACGAATGGCTCCATTTGTCGATACGATCACGACAGGCTTTCCCTTCTCAAAACGGATCACCCCGGTGAAGCCTCCCCGGAAGACCAGTTCATCCGTCCCGTCCTGATTCAGGTCGATATAGGCGTATTCCACATCCTCTTTCCCGTACTCAAACTGTCCGTAGCCGATATAGATCCCATAGGCAGCAAAGAAGCCGTCATAATCCTTCGTATCCAGCGCCTTTGCCATGGCACGAAGGAACTTGTCTCCCTCCGTATGCGTCTTTGCTTCCTGCAGCACACCATCCTGATCAAAGGTGTATTTTTGCTTATTGATGGTTACCTCACCGGTAGCCATAATGCCCTTTTTGTTAAAGTAATAGTCTTTTCCCTTGATCCTCTTCCAGCCCACGACCATTTTCCCGTCAGCGCCCAGATAGTACCATTTCCCTTCCAGCTCCAGCCAGCCGGTCTCCATCTGTCCGGCCTTGTCATAATAATACCAGTCGCTGCCGCTTTGGAACCAGCCCGGCGCATGCTTGTTGGTCTTCGCCAGTTCTTCCAGCTCTGCCATAGCTCCCTGATAGGATTTCCCGAGGAGCTTTCGATCATCCCCCATGTTCCTGCCGTCCACCTGCAGGATCACATCTCCCATATCCGCTTCTTCCTCTGCAGACATGGCCTTCTGTACATTTTCCTCACCATCACTGTTCCTGCTCCACTGATCGATCACCTCACGCTTCAGCGTCTTTCCCTCCAGCACAGCCCTCTCTGTACGTCCGGAGTTTCCATCATCTCCACTGCCGGTTTGATTATAGAAGCAATTCTCTTTTTTCGAGGCATAAACCGTGTGGGAGAACCACCCTCCCGCAACCTGACCGAAATCCTCCTCTCCTTCAAGCAGCACCGCAGCCCCGTCGATCATGGTATAGATCTTCAGCTTCGGAGGATAATTATTGGAAAACTGTGTGACGAAGAACAGCTCCGGTTCCTCATCCCCCAGGGTATTTACGAGCGCTACCGAATGATCGTTTCCTTGAAAGTACTCTGCGTTTTCATAGAACAGGATCCCGTCCTTATTCTCTTCCAGAAGCTTGGCGTATGCATCGATGTAGGCATGATATTCCACCTGCTCCTCGGTAACCTCCTCGGTCTTTGCCTCAGTTGCCGCAGGCGTCTTTGCCTCCGTGCTTACCGCTTTCTCAGATTTCGCCTCTGTCAGGCTGTCCATCCCTGAGGCAGCGCTTTCCGCACTGCTGTCCGGCCCGCCCTTTGCGGAATAGGAGGAGCTGTCCTCCTTGTCTTTCCTTAGCAAAATGATCGTCAGGATGATCCCGACAACCACCAGAACCCCAAGGCCCGCAAGCAGAAGCTTCCCCGCAACGGTCCTGAAGAAGCTTCCCTTTGCCGCTCCGCTGACCGGCGCCGCATTTGCCTTTGCCGATACCTTTCCTACGGAATCCGCGGCAGATCCGGACATACCGGATCCCGCAGTCGAAGCCGCTGCTGCTCCGTTCCCTGCAGTTGCGGTCGGGATCACGCCTCCCCAGGTTCCTCCTGTCGCTGCGGTCGGGATTGCGCCACCCTGGGCTCCTCCGGTCGCTGCCGTTCCTGCAGTCGCGGTCGGGATCGTTCCACCCTGGACTCCTCCGGTCGCTGCCGTTCCTGCAGTTGCGGTCGGGATCACGCCGCCCTGGGCTCCTCCGGCCGCTGCCGTTCCGACCCCGGTCGATGCAGCGGCCCCGGCGGCCGGGGTGACTGCGGCAGCAGTCACGACCACCGGACGTGCCCACATACGGGCAGCTTCCCTGCCAAGCAGAAGAAGCAGAACCGCCAGCGCAGAGATGCCCTTAAAGTTATAGCCCTTCTTCTGAAGCTCTTCTGCCTTGGCCCTGATATTCTTACGGCCGTAATTCAGCCGTGACTTCACCGTCCCTTCGGAACAGCCCAGGGTCTCCGCGATCTCATGAACGGACAGCTCTTCCATATAATACATGAGTACACACATCCGCTGCTCATCGGAGAGCGAGTCGATCATCTCCCGGATGATCATCTGCTCCTCATTCTCCGTGAAGCTAAGCTCCGGCTGGTTCGGCGTATATGTATCCTCTACATCGAACGCCATCTCCGAGCCATCCTCTCCCTCAGCCGACATCTCCGAGAAGAGCATCGGTTGTTTCTTTCTGAGTTCATTCAGCGCTGTATTCGCTACGATCCGGCTGGCCCAGGAGACATACGCCTCCGGATTCCCCAGCTGCGGAAGGTTTGTCCAGATCTTGATATATGCCTCCTGAAGCACATCCTCCGCAGCCGCATCGGACTTCATGTATTTTCGGGCGATATATAACATCCGATAGTAAGTTGCTTCATATACCTTGCGAAAAGCCTCCTCGTCCCACTGCATGGAGCGCTGTACAAGCTCCACATCGACGAGGGTCGCCGCACCGTCAGCCGCTGTCTTTTCCATTGTTCCCATTTTTCTTTCTCCTCGCACCTGATTTGAATGACTCATCCTGCTGTAAATGACCCATTCACTATAGATGACACGCCACAAGTCCGTCAGGTTTTATCTGCGTATAAAATTCTGTGGCTATTTTACAATTCATGGTTGACACCAGAACGCATGTTCGATATAATGATATATATCGATCATTGAAAAGATAAGGGGTTGCTTTCTAAATATCCTTGAATAGCGTAAAATCTTAAAGGTTATAGGCCGAAACTTAACAAAGGTCATATTTCGATATTCACTAAAAATATGTAGCCTGAATTAGATCAGGTAGAGGCATTAGGCTAGTGCCATTAAAGGACCGGAGCAGAAAAACTTCGGGAATTTACAAATATCAACCACAAGTTGGTAAATAGCCAAATTCTGTTACTTCATCCCCAGAATGATCTCTCTGGCAAGAGCTTCCTCAATGGGCGCTGCATAGACGCCGGGTGCGAATTCCTTCACGGAGCCGATCCCGTCCTGCAGCACAAAGCGCAGCTTCCCGTCCCGGACCTTCTTGTCTGTGTACAGCTTCTTTACCAACTTCTCCCGGTCGATGTACTCCGGAATCTCTGTGGGAAGACCGGCCTTCTTCAGAAGTCTCACCACCGCATCCCGTTCATCCCCCGTAAGCAGTCCCAGCTTCTTTGCGAGATCCGCCTCGGCCACCAGTCCGATGGCTACAGCCTCCCCGTGAAGCAGTCGGTAATCACTTTCCGTCTCAATGGCACGGCCTACGGTGTGTCCCAGATTCAGCACCTCCCGAAGCCCGGACTCCCGTTCATCCTTCATTACTACCGCATATTTGATCCGGCAGTTGGCTTCGGCGATATGATCACAGGCAGCCGTATCCAGCGCCAGGATCTCGTCCATGTGCTGATCCAGATACAGGAACAGATCCCGGTCCGCCAGACATGCATGTTTGATAGTTTCCGCAAGGCCGCTTCGGATCTCCCGCTCCGGAAGGGTCTTCCAGGTCTCGATATCCAGATAGACCTTCTTCGGCTGGTTGAAAAGACCGATGAGGTTCGTGGCCAGCGGAGTATCCACAGCCGTCTTTCCGCCGACGGAGGCGTCCGCCGCTGCCAGCAGTGTAGTGGCATAATTGATGAACGGCACGCCCCTTCCGAAGGTACCGGCAAGGAATCCTGCCAGATCCGTCACGACTCCGCCTCCCACCGCCAGTACGAAGCAGTCTCTCCGGAACTCCTTCGCCAGCATGGCATCCTCCAGCTCCGCCTTCACCTCCCGGGTCTTACTCTTCTCTCCTGCCGGGAAGACGAAGAGTTCCGCCGCATAGCCTGCCGCCCGAAGCTTCTCCAGGATCGGCTCCGCGTACAGCCCCTGCACCGTACTGTCCGTGATGACTGCGCATTTCCGGAGCTTCCCCATGAGACCCGCAGCCAGATCCTCCATCAGTCTGTCCTGCAGTCCGTACCCGATCTCCACTTCATAGGTATCATCCACAACCTTCTTTAATTCCACATTGAAAACACTCATAGTCCTACCTGTTCTTTCCCCTTTCCGTGTATGGTTTCTCAGCTTGCTGACTGTAAAGATCCTTCGTCGCTTCGCTCCTCAGGATGACATCTTGTCATTCTGAGCGCAGCGAAGAATCTTTCCCGTATCTCAAGATCCTTCGTCGCTTCGCTCTTCAGGATGACACCTTGTCATTCTGAGCGCAGCGAAGAATCTTTCCCGTATCTCAAGATCCTTCGTCGCTTCGCTCCTCAGGATGACACCTTGTCATTCTGAGCGCAGCGAAGAATCTTTCCCGTATCCCAAGATCCTTCGTCGCTTCGCTCCTCAGGATGACATATTGACCGCATATCGACCACATATCCATGGCATGCTCTTGCTCATGATCCAAGAAGCCGCGCCGCATAGGAGCATGACGGGATCACCGCCGCCTTCTTACGCTCCGCCTGCTCCAGAACCGCAAATACCAATCGTTTCGCGATCTGCTTTCCTCCGTAAGCCGGATTCACCTCCGTATGATAGATATTCCATCCTTCATCCGTTACCTGATACCGGCACTCACCGATCTCACGCTCCCCGTCATAAGCCACGCTCCTCTGCTCCTCCTCAAGGTACGCCACGCGGATGCCGTGATTATAAGTTATACTGAGTGCGCCGGTGGGGCATTTCTCTATCGTCTGCCAGATCCGGGCCATCTCATCCTGAGACAGATCGATCCACGGACGTCTCGCAAAATCAAACACCTTCGGACAGCCTGTTACACATCGTTTCGCATGTCTGCACCTGTCCGAATCCCAAAATACCGTAATGTCCTCTTTCACATATAATCTATGCATGGCAGCCTCCCTAGTCGTAAACCGAATAGAACTGATTCTTGTAAAAATGGAATTTCCATTCCCATGGATCCCCATCCTCATTGGGTAGCCGGAGCTTCCCGTCCCTGATCTCCAACTTCCCATATTCCGGATATGCATATACATGTCCGTTCTGCAGACTGAGGATCAGAGATGCTTCCGACGCCTGCCCGACGGAATCGAGATGCACGATGCATTCCTCCTGTCCGTCGTCATTCAGATCTCCCCAGACCGCATCCGTAACAGGATGCGACGTCCCCAGCTTATCGTATACCTGATCAAATGAGATCTCTTCCATCGTTAGTTTTCCATCGTAGTTTTTCTTTTCCTCGTAAATATTGTCGAACCCGACCTCACTGGCGCAATAGACAATAGTTCCGTTTTTCTCGTATGTATCCGTGATCTTTTTTCTCACTTCCTCATTTGTACAGCTGTCTTTTGTCTCAGGCACGCCGTAGAACTCGAAGATCGGAAGATAACAGTTCCCGACCGTCCAGCCCCATCCCCGGATCCCGTCGATCAGATCTTCAGGCTCTTTTACCTGTTCACTGTCCATACCTTCTATACTTTCCGAACAGAGTTCTTCACTGACGATCTTACCATCGACCAGTTTTGTAAGTACGGCGTACACGTAGTCGTGATAGCACAGGTAATCCAGTACCCCTTTTCCTGGAACGATGTAGTGCTCCACAGATCTCTCGGGATCCATTTTCAGGCATTCCACCTTTCCGTCCTTAAACCGGAATATGCCGAAGTACATATCCCCAATATTCGGGCCTTCCGGATTCACGCAGCCGATCAGAAGTTCCGGTGTCCCATCCTCGTCCATATCGAATATGGTGTAGTCATACAGCGGCACATTTCCGTCGGATTCTGTTTTGATCCCTTCCGATTTTGCCGTCTGCAGGAAAAGCACATAGGCTTTCTGCCAGTCCCTGGCAAGGCCGGGTTCGCATATATATTCTATGTTCTCCAAATCCCGTTCCGCCATGAGGGATTGAAGCCTTTTTTTCCTTTCTTCATCCTCATCGGCCGTAGACGCTTCCTCCGTTCCCTTACCCGGAACCTTCGGATCGGTAAAACCACCGATGGGCGCACCGGTGTTGTTACCCTTTTTTGATGAACCGAAGATCACGAACAGGATCACCCCGATCTCGATCAGTAAGGCCGCCGAAGCAACCCAGATAATGATCTTCGTCGTTTTGCTCATCTTCCTCTTCTCCATACAATTCTGTCCTTCCGTAACGATAGTGGCTATTTTGCCTTCCCATTCTACCACAGTCCGCCTCATCCCACAATTTACTTCTATGATAAATCTTCTTTTCGATATCCCGTACCTATGCTATAATATTCTCTGATTTTTCGGCGTTTACGGGGGTTACGGACCCGCATTTTTCTATATCTGTCTGAGAGGAATACTGAAAATGGCTGATTGGGTAATCGTAGTTGATGATGACACGGCGAATCTGAAGATGGCAGGACACATCCTGAGCCGGCATGACAAGAGGGTCACGGCGCTGAAGTCCGGCCGCACGCTGTTGGATTATATAAAGGAAAATGAACCGGATCTCATCCTTCTGGATGTCAAGATGCCGGAAATGGACGGCTTTGAGACCCTGGAGCGTCTGCGTGCCCTGGAGAAGGAGCTGGGACGCGAAGAGCTTCCGGTCATCTTCCTTACGGCAGACGAGGGGATCGATACGGAGAACCGGGGATTTGAAATGGGGATCTCCGACTATATCCGGAAACCCTTTGATCCCGATATCCTGATTCGACGGGTAGACAATATCCTGGAGAAGAGAAAAGCTCTCTTGCATTTCCGGGAAGAAGCCACCATAGACAAGCTGACCGGTCTTCTGAACAAAGCCTCCATGACCGAACGGATGGAAGAGCTGTGTCATACGACCTCGGGTTATTTCCTGATGATCGATCTGGACAGCTTTAAGCTCGTCAATGACCTCCACGGCCATGAAATGGGCGACCGCATCCTGATCGTATTTTCGGAAGCCATCCGGAAGGCCATGCCCTCCGACAGTACCATCGCCCGGATGGGCGGTGATGAATTCTCCGCCTTCTCCTCCGATATCGAATCCGAAGCGGATATCCGCCGGATCACCGAGTTCATCAACCGGGAACTGCTGGAACAGGCCCGGGCCATGATGGGAGAAGATATGGATATCCCTCTCGGCGCATCCATCGGAGCCATGTATGTATCCGGAACGGACACGGATTTTGAAGACATTTTCAAAGCCGCAGACAAAGCGCTTTACAGAGTAAAGCAGAACGGAAAGCATTCCTATCAGATCTTCAGCCATGATTCCATGGACGAGGATTCGGACAATCAACAGCTGGATCTGAGAAGCCTCAGCATGATCCTTGCAGAGCGGAACATCTCGAATTCCGCGTTGCAGCTGGGAACAGACTCCTTCGTTCACGTGTACCGCTTCATCATGCGTTACATCATGCGCTATCACAGAAATGCCTGCAAACTGCTCTTCACCCTTTCTCCGAACACCGGAACGGAGCCGGAGGACTTCGAGGAGCTGTGTGAAACATTCTGTGAGCATACCCGTGACAGTCTCCGGAAGAGCGACCTGATCCTGCAGTGCCACAGGGACCAGATCTTCATCTTCCTCACCGATATCCGGGAAGAGGCCATCCCCCTTGTAGTGGGAAATATCCTGCGTCCCTGGAACCAGCAGCACGGCGGCTCACTGACTGTAAGCTATGAGACGGAATTCATGCATACGGACAACCTGAAACGTTCCGCTGCCGAACAGCCCTGGGTCATCGTGGTGGATGACGACCCCACGAATCTGAAGCTGGCCGGGCAGGTCCTCAGCAAGAGCGGAATACGGACCACAGCGCTCCGGTCCGGGAAAGCCCTTCTGGATTTCCTGAAGGACAACCGCCCGGATCTCATCCTTCTGGATGTCAAGATGCCGGAAATGGACGGCTTCGAGACCCTGCAGCGTCTGGTGACCATGGAAGAAGACGTAGCAGATATCCCCGTGGTCTATCTCACAGGAAATGACAGCGTTGAAGCGGAGCAGAATGCCCTGAAGCTCGGCGCCATTGATTTCATCCGCAAGCCCTTTATCGCGGATGTCCTTGTCATGCGCGTGAAGCAGATCATCCAGATGGTACGGTTGCAGAAGAACCTGTCTTATGAGGTCCAGAAGAAGACAAGGGAAAATGAAGAGCTGTTCATCCAGGTGGTGAAATCCCTGGCCGATGCCATAGATGCAAAGGACACCTATACCAACGGTCACTCGGACCGGGTCGCAGACTACGCAAGAGAGATCGCAAGACGCTTCGGCTATAATTCCAAGGAGCTGTCCGATATCTATATCATGGGACTTCTGCATGATGTAGGCAAGATCGGGGTTCCGGATGAGGTCATCAATAAAAAGGGCAGCCTTACCGAGGAAGAGTTTGCTCTCATCAAGAAACACCCCGTGACCGGCTACCAGATCCTGAAGAATATCCAGCAGATGCCGAATCTCTCCACCGGAGCCAGATGGCATCATGAGCGTTATGACGGGGGAGGTTACCCGGACGGGCTCGTCGGGGATGAGATCCCGGAGGCCGCAAGGATCATCGCTGTTGCGGACGCCTATGACGCCATGACCAGCTACCGCAGCTACCGTAACGCCATGACACAGGAAAATGTACGCGCTGAGATCGAGAAAGGCTCCGGTACGCAGTTCGATCCGAGATTTGCCTCGATCATGCTGAAAATGATAGACGAGGATACCGAATACCGCATGAGGGAAATAAAGGAAACAGAGTGAGGAACCATTCATGAATAAGATGAAACGCAGCGAACTGTTCATCATTCTGACCCTTGTGATCGTTTTTGCGGGTATTATCTATGCCAATTCCCGTCTGATCATCCGCTCCATGGTCAATCAGACCCAGCAGAGCGGGCAGACACAGATCAACAGTATCAAAACGGACTTCGAAAACTATATCGCCAACGCAGAGAATTCTCTGATCCGCGTCGCGAACGGTGCGGAGAAGATCATGAAGGAAAGCAGTGACCGGACCAGGCTCGAAGCCTATATCATCGAGCAGAAGAAGGCACAGCTGGAAAGCTCCGGCGGAGTAAATTTCAATGTATATATCGCAGGTCAGGGGTGGGAGATCATCCCTGATTTTGATGTCCCGCCGGATTACCACTCCACCGAACGGAGCTGGTACGTGGGTGCAAAGGACAGCAACGGAGATATCTATATCACCGCCCCCTACATCGACCGGATGACCAATGAAATGTGCTTCACCCTGTCCGTCATGATGGAGGACAAGGAAACCGTGGTAGCCATGGACTTCACCCTGTCCGAGATCCAGGACTCCATCCAGAAGATGTCCCTCAGCGAGGGAAGCTCCGCCATGATCGTATCGGAAGAAGGGCTGATCGTCGGATATTCCGACATGTCCTTTGTCGGAAAGGAGCTGAAGAAATCCCTGCCCGAGTACGATGATGTCCTGCAGAAGATCCGGGAGAGCCGGACGGAGGACTCCTTCCGCACCACCGTAGACGGACAGCGCAGTACCATTTTCTATTCCGTGACCGGAAATAACTGGTACATGATCCTCAGCGTAAATGACAGCGAGCTGTATAGATCCACCACCTGGCAGGTACTGATCAATGCCCTGATCAACCTCATGATGCTGGTGGTGATCGTGATCCTGTTCTTCCTGATCATCCGCAACCGGATCCGTACCGAGGCCGTTCAGGCAGACCGTGAGCTCTTCGTCAGCAATCTCCTGGAGAAGATGAAGGAACCCATCCGCGATGTCATGGCAGTGGGAAATAAAGCCGGCGAATCGGAATTCACCTCCGGAGAAGACTATGCCGATATCAAGGCATCCGGTCTTCGAATGAATGAGATCATGAATGACCTTGCCTCCTGGTCCTCCATCGCACGGAGCAAGGAGAAGAAGAAGGTTGCAACACACTTAAAATCCCGCTCCATCCGGATGTTCCGGAATATCATCGTGTTCCTCCTTCTGGCGGTCATGGTCACCAGCTCCATTCTCTATTACCGTGCAGGTATCTCCCAGAGCAAACAGCAGATGACCACAAGCCAGGAGTACTATGCCTCCCAGTTCGAGAAATGGGAGCAGGTCCAGATGAATACCCTGAGCATGTTCACGGATGTGATCTCCGCCCGCCCGGATCTGATGGATGATTATGAGGCCGCGATCCGTTGGATGAACAGCGTGGCAAAGAACTACCCGAGCATATCCGTATGTTACCTCGCCAATCCCTACAACGAGCATACCGTTATCATGAACAACGGCTGGGTGCCGGATGCGGACTGGAAAGTAGAGGAACGTGACTGGTACAAGAAGACAGAGAAATCCTCCAAGGGCTACAGCATTTCCTCCCCCTACTACGATGAGCAGACCGGAAATTACTGTATCACCATTTCCCGCATGGTATATGGTGAGAACGGAGAATACCTGGGGATCTTCGGTATCGATCTTTACATGGACAAGATCATCGACATCTTCGGTGAGACCTATTCGGAGGACGAGTATGTCTTCCTGGTGGATTCCAACGGAGATATCATCAACAACCCGAATTCCGAGTATCAGATGTCCGTTGACGGGAAAGTAAATGTGAAGGATACGCCCTACTACGCCGCCTATACGGATCAGGAAAATGAACTGAGTTCCTTCACGGACTACGACGGGATCCGCAGGTGTGCCGTGATCACAACGAACAAGGATACGGGCTTCTCCGTGATCCTTGTCTGGAAATGGACCCGCGTCTTCCTGTATCAGCTGCTCTATACCGCTGCCTACAGCCTGGCCATCTTTACGGTCATCATAGCCATCATCATCCTGATCAATAAGGTTATCCGTTCCCAGACGGAAATGAACCGGCAGCTGGAGGAAGCCGTCAAAGAAGCCACCGCGGCCGGTCAGGCGAAATCCGACTTCCTGGCTCAGATGAGTCATGAGATCCGTACCCCCATCAATGCCGTGATCGGTATGGATGAAATGATCCTCCGGGAATGTGAGGATCCGTCGATCCGCGAATATGCCATGGATATCAAGAATGCGGGCGGTACTCTCCTGTCCCTGATCAATGGGATCCTGGACTTCTCGAAGATCGAGAGCGGCAAGATGGAGATCCTTCCCGTAAAATATGAAACCGTTGGAATGGTCGATAATCTGGTGAACCTGATCCATGACCGGGCTGAGAAGAAGAACCTGGAGCTGAAGCTGGATATAGACGCCAGGCTTCCGAAGACCCTGTACGGAGACGATGTCCGGATCCGTCAGGTCATCACGAACCTGCTGACCAACGCCGTAAAATATACGGAGAAGGGAAGCGTTACCCTGACCATGCGGGGCGAAACCATGTCTTCCGAAGAGTGTACACTCTATGTGGAAGTAAAAGACACCGGTATCGGGATCCGGGAGGAAGACCGCGAGAAGCTCTTCCTCTCCTTCCAGCGCCTGGATGAACGGCGGAACCGGACCATAGAGGGAACCGGCCTCGGGCTCTCCATCGTAAACGGTATCCTGAAGCTGATGAACAGCAGTCTGGAAGTGACCGGCAAATACGGGGAAGGCTCTTCCTTTGCTTTCCGTATCCGTCAGAAGGTGATCGACACTACGCCGATCGGCGGATATGAGAGACACCACAGACCGGATACCGAGCAGGAAGTAAAGAAGGAGCTTCGGATCGAAAAGGCAGACATCCTTGTAGTGGATGATAACTCCATGAACCTTAAGGTGGCCAAAAGCCTGCTGAAAAAGCTGCATGTGGTTCCCGACCTTGCCTCCGGCGGAAAGGAATCCATCGAGATGATCCGGAAGAAGCACTATGATATCGTGCTGATGGATCATATGATGCCGGATCTGGACGGGATCGAAACCCTGAAGCAGCTTCATAATGAAGCCCTGGTTGACGACACCACGGCCGTGATCGCGCTGACTGCAAATGCCATCGCAGGCTCCCGTGAGCGCTATCTCTCCCTGGGCTTCCGGGACTACCTGTCCAAGCCCATTGAGCCGGATGAACTGGAACGCGTTCTGACGGAATGGCTTCCCAAGGGCAGCTATACCCTTCTGGACCCCCCATGTCATCCTGAGCCCTCATGTCATCCTGAGCCCTCATGTCATCCTGAGCGCTCATGTCATCCTGAGCGCAGCGAAGGATCTTCCTTCCTGAAGGATCTGGAGGAAAAGGGCTTCAATATCGAAGCCGCCATGCGTTATATGATGAATGATACGGACCTTTACATGGAGATGCTGGGGACCTTCGTTCAGGAGTCTCCGCAGAGAAAGGCTGAGATCAGCCGCTACCGCTCCGAAAAAGAGCTGAAAGAATATCAGATCCGGGTACACGCCCTGAAGAGCGCGTCCCGGAACATTGGTGCGGATACTCTGTCCGATCTGGCCCTGCAGCAGGAAACAGCTGCGAAGGAGACGGACCTTTCCGTGATCGAGACAGACTATCCTGTTATGATCTCCGAATATGACCGGATCGTCGGGATCCTCTCGGAACTCACCGGCGTATCCGCATCCGAAACAGAAGGATCTGATGAGGATGATGATGAGATCCTGGAATTCTTCCCGGAGGATGAACTATAAGGGAGAATGAATTATAAGGGAGGATGAACTATAAGACAGGTCCTCTTCCCTTATTCTGAGGATTCTGTTTCAGATGCTTCATCATATCCTCCGTCTGTCGACGCTGGTTCTTCTGAAGCATTTTATACTCCTCTTCCCGGATCTCTGCATGGTCCTTCATCGCCTTATAGATGTTTTTTGTTGCTGCCTTCATTTTCTCCATGCGGGTGATGTCCTTGGCTTTTCCACCCCTGTTCCGGACCTCTGCCCCCGCACGCTCATAGTAGGTTTTCGCTGCCTCTCTCACCTTGGCAGCCGCGGTCTTCATGTCCGCAAGATCCGCACGGGATACATAACGGTTTACGATCATTTCCACATCCTTTACCCGTCCGCCCCGCTTTGTATAGTTCTTTCTTGCATTCAGGATCCGGTTGTAGATCTTCTCCGCCTTCTCACGGTAATTGGTCATAGCCTCCTGAAGCTTTCGATAATCCTCTGTGGCATATTTGGACTTTTCCACCGCTTTTCTCAGAAGTTCTTCCTGTGCCTTTGTCTCTCTTACCACCTGTGAGACTCCTGCGAATTCCGCCCGGTTTGTGGTTCCGATGGTGGCCATCTCATTTTCCCCAGCCGGATTGTCAAAACGGTAACCCAATTGGGGAATATCTTTCCAGACCTTTGAGAAGAGGTTTTCATGCTTTTCATCTTTGTACAGTTTTTCCGGATCGATGGTATCCCACTCTTCATCCGCCAGTTCACGTATATACGGATACCGGATCTCCTTCGGATCCTTCGAAAGCTTCTCGCGGCTGTTGATGATCGTATTCTGCATCTTTTTCAGGCGCTGCGTGGCACCCTGGATCGTTATGGCCTCCACCTGTCCCCTTAACGCGAACTCGAGATGCTCCGGTTTCAACTGAAGGATACGGTCTGCCATGCTCTTGCTGATCACACCCATATTCTTCGGAACAACCATTTCCCGTTTATTATTCTTGAAATCTTTTCCGTTCAATCCGAAAGAAAGATCATTATCGATTCCCTGAACACCGACAAAATGACCATATTGATCGATCTGAATAAACAGATTTGCCGCATGGCGATCTCCGTTTCCACAGATAAAATCCAGTGCCTGAAGATCGGCTATCTGTTTCAGGAAATCTCCTCCGCCACCCGTCATGGCCCGCTCACGCCCCGCCTGTTTAACGAGTCTTCTTATGTCCTGTCCGGGGCGATTGGGATCGAAGCCATCCGCTTCTGCCATAAAGGTTCCTTCGATCATGGTCCCATCCGCTTTCCGGATCTTCATCGGACGCGAATATACAACCAGATCCTGCACGCCCAGGAGACCGGCCACGGTACTCATGGCAGAATTCCGCGTGTCCTTTCTTGCGCCGACAGGAATATTCATAGCCGATGTCAGCATGAAAGTATCCTTGATCTTGCTGATCTTCCTTACCATCAGATCCAGTGCCTGAGACCCGCACATGGTGGTGATATCCTTCGCACGAAGTCCGTAAACCGCTGCCATTTCCGCTACCAGTTTATTCTTTTGCGTATCCGCAAACTTTTCTTCACCCAGATTCGAGAAGAACTGATACCAGGTCTCGAATTGGTTTCTGTCTGTCGGATGTTCTTTATCTGCATATGCCTTATCCGCATAATGTTCCATGTAATTCTTCAGAAAATCACGGATCATCACGGCACCTTGCGGATTTGCGGCCTTCTTCGCTACCTGGGGTCCCACTTTCTCCAACGAAGAGATAACGTCATAGTTTTCTTTCTCAGCGAAATATCCCCGTATCATCTTCCCATCCGGGCCTTCCGTCTGCAGTTCATAACGGACACTCATACCCCCTCGCGTGGTATTGATCTTTTTATATGTCGGATATTCATAAACCTTCGTTCTGGAATCGTCCAGCACAGAGAGAAAGGTCTTCTCGCTTTTGGGATCACACCGCTGCAATGCCCTGTAGTCGGATACGATCAGGTTCCCCAGCTGCCGGGCGATCTTTCTGGCAGCAAGGGTCTCCTGTGCTTTTCCGACCGGCTCATCCTTCTCTTTGATCTCATTCGTTTTGATCTCGTTCGTTTTGATCTCGATGATATCGTCGATCTCACTCGTCTTGATCTCATCTTTCCGGCTCGTCCGGATCTCAATGATATTGTCGTTCCGGTCCGTGTTGATCTCGTCGTTCCTACTCGTCCGGATCTCAATGATATTGTCGTTCCGGTCCGTGTTGATCTCGTCGTTCCGGCTCGTCCTGGTCTCAATGATATTGTCGTTCCGGTTCGTGTTGATCTCGTTTGTTTTGATCTCGTCGTTCCGGTTCGTGTTGATCTCGCTGCTCTCATTAGCCGGTTTCTGCCCGGCGGTTTCCTTCAGGAACTGCTGCAGGTTCTCTCCCGTCTCCATGTATAATTTCATCAGAGACTCTTTTCTGAGCTGATCCAGGATCGGCCAGCCATCCTTCGTCGGGGTGGTAAGCTCACGGATCTCCTCATTCAGTTTTTTCAGCGACTGGAGAAAATTGAGGTAATGCACGGAATCCGGTGCCAGCTTCGACAGTTCTTCCTCCAGGGTCTTCCGCTCCCTGTACTCCTCCGGCATCTGCTCCTTCGGGACCTCAATATCTTCAAACGGACTTTTCATCCCTGTATGGATCTCAAAGCTTTCATCTTCATAATCATATTCTTTCATATCCGTTTCCTCCTATTCTCTGGCGCCTCAGGTCATATACAAACCCTAAATCCTCAGCCTGAACAGATCATAGCATTCTCATCTATATTCTTTATACAACAAAGCATGTAACAAAAGCGCAACAAACCGAAAAACCGCCCCTGTCTGTACAGCGCCTGTATCACCAACAGCCCCGATTATTCCTTGCAGTCATACCCGGATTATGATAACTTTGAAGGTAGAGAAAAATGTTCCACCGGAAAGGAAGTGATCGTCTTGCTCACATTTTTCGGACGCCGTTCTGCATTTCAGGAAGAGCAGAACAGCGCCTTCTTCACAGTAGGAGATATGCTGGTTCTGATCGACTGTCCCATGTCCTCCTTCCACCTGATCAGGGAAGCAGGTCCGGACCGGTTGACCGGAGGAAAAACCGGACGGATCTATGTACTGGTCACCCATACCCACGGGGACCATATTTCGGGAATCCCCATGCTGATCCACTACTGCTATTATATCCTGCATCTGCCGGTCACCGTAGCAGCCCCCTCCGGGGAAGTAAGAAACGACCTTCTTTTCTATTTTGACCGGCTGGAGGGCTGTCATCCCGATGGCTACAGCCTGGTCACGGCGAAGGATCCGGCTCTTCCGGACGAGGATCCCATGAAGACGGTGATCCTGGATGTGATCCCGACAAAGCATTCACCGGAGCTGGACGGACGGTGTTTCGGATATCACCTGTCCATCTCGGGAAGGTCTGTCATTTACACCGGAGACACCGGAACCCTTGAACCATTTCTTCCCTACCTGAACCCTGAAGGCGGTGACGAGCTCTATACCGAGATCTCTATCAACCGGTCGCCCGTACATCTCTGCCTCACGGATGTGCTCGATCAGTTAAAACACATTTCCCGCCGGGGAACCCGGGTATATCTCATGCATATGGATGATGAGGCTGCCATCCTGGATGCGGTAAGGGATACCGGAATCCTGCCCGCACTCCTTTATCAAAGCGTTTCACACAAGGAGGAACCAACCATGGAAAAAGAATCCGAAATCATGCTGTCCGACATTTTTGCCGTATCCGAAGGGCTCTACGCACAGATGAGCCGCACGGATCAGGGGGACCACGATGAGATCTTCGCACATTTGACAGATCTCGGAAAGATCCTTGCAGAGGCGGACCGTGCCAGCTTCTGGAAATGGGACAAGGACAGTCACACCCTCTGGACCACCGCTGCCACCGGAACCGACCGGATCACGATCCCGGATACCACCGGGCTGGTAGGCAAGGCTCTGGCTTTGGGTAAGGTTGTGATCACGAATGACCCCTACAATGATCCGGATTTCAATTCCGCCGTGGATAAAAATACCGGCTATGTCACCAAGTCTATCCTGGTCATGCCGGTAGCAAATATCAAGGGCGAATACATCGGTGCCTATCAGGTCATCAACAAGCTGGGCGGTGACGGTTGCTTCCACGAGGAGGAAGACTGCCGGAAGCTGTCCCTGGCGGCCGTGATCTGCGGCCTTGCCCTGGAGTCCGATGTCTTCCTGGCGGAATCCCATACGGATAAGCTGACGAAGCTGAAGAACCGCATGGGCTTCTTCGCCGACTTCCGCAAATCCTACGATCAGGTGATCTCAGATCCTGCACGGAAGCTGTCTCTTTTCATCTGTGATATCGATAAGTTCAAATCCGTCAACGATACCTATGGCCACAATGCCGGAGATGAGGTGCTGAAAAATGTGGCACGTATCATGCAGAAGAATACGGAAGCCACCGATGGCATCTATCGATGGGGCGGTGAGGAATTCATCATGATCATGGTGGATGCGGATATGGAAAAGGCTGCCGCAAAGGCCGAGTCCATCCGGAAGGAGATCGAGGGTGCGGTCTGCGAATGCTTCGGCTATACCATCCGTCATACCATGAGCTTCGGCGTAACGGAGTTCGATCCCGAAAAGAACATCGAAGAAAATATCAGCGTGGCCGACGCGAAGCTCTATACCGCCAAGGAAAGCGGACGTAACCGCGTGATCATCTGATAGAAAGATCCTTCGCGCTGCCGCTTGGTCGATACTCGGCGCACGAGCTGCGTGCCACCGGCACGCGTGCGCCCGCTTCGCTCAGGATGACATGGGCGTTCAGGATGACAAAAAACCGTCATGGCACTGCCATGACGGTTTCAGACTGTAGACAAAGTGGGTGGGGAGCTGACGCTCCCCACCATTTTTCTTAGGAAAATGCTGACCGATGTGTATAGACTAAATAATCGCTTCGGGGGA
>CACYMQ010000032.1 GCA_902775555.1 uncultured Lachnospiraceae bacterium
CCTGCTTCGATCAGGGGAAGAAATCCCTCTCCGTCCGGGGCGTCCATGTAAGTCTCCGTTCTGTGGATATCATAATGGAATCTGTCATAGGGGCACTCCAGTCTCCTGCAAAGCTCCGTCAGGATCTGCTCCGGTCTGAGATTCACCTTGCTTCCCGCAGCAAGCAGCATATGGACGGTACCTGTTTCTCTATCCGATGAACCCGCATCAAACCCGAGTTGATGGATCATGGGACGGATATCCGTGGGTTCTTCTTTCTTTTTGGTTTTCTTGATGACTACGATCTTACTCTCATCCACCAGTCCGGAAACTACCGAAGGTACGGATGCTTCCCAGATTTCCCCCATTTCATGACGTCCTTTCTCCGTCAGCGTCACCACATAGGAGGAGGCCGTAACTGCAGCCATGGAGTTCATGGCCTTCTCCGGCAGTACTGCGGCATCGGATACAGCCATGAGCGGTGTTCCGGTTTCATTGAGTCTCCGGATCATTTCATCATGTCCCGGAAGGGACAGAAACTCCGCATCAAAGTATTCCGCCTCAGAGGTAAGCATCAGCGGCATGGGAGCGGCAAAGGAAATGATCTGATGGGGACTGAGCCCGGTACTGTATGCGATGTCCAGACCGGCTCTGCGTATATTTTTCTGAAAATACCGCATCACATCCAGATGACTTATGAACTTAAGCGGGCCGGTTTTGGCATATTTTACGCGGACCTTCATATCTCTTCTCCGTTATCCGAATCAAAACAACAACTTGCAGCATGGGTCCCGGACATCAGTTCATGGCCGGACAGGGACCTTCCGGGAAGAAGCACGCCGCACCGCAGCCGGAGCATTTTTCACGGCAGTTCAGAGTTACGGTTTCCTGCTTTGCCCTCTCCCATTCCCTGATAAGAAATGCCTTTGATATCCCGCAATCCAGATGATCCCAGGGAAGGATCTCCTCGATGCTTCTTTCCCTTGTGAGATAAAACTCCTGATCGATGGAAAGCGCTTCCAGGGCTTCCGTATATCGATCCATGCGGAAGAATTCCGTCCAGGCATCAAAGATCCCGCCCCTGTTATAAACCTCCAGAACAAGCTTTGACAGTCTGCGGTCTCCTCTTGCATAAATCCCTTCGATCAGTGAGATGTCCTGGTCATGATAGGTAAA
Organism: uncultured Lachnospiraceae bacterium; assembly: GCA_902775555.1. Taxonomy (GTDB): domain Bacteria; phylum Bacillota; class Clostridia; order Lachnospirales; family Lachnospiraceae; genus Eubacterium_Q. The sequence goes on from CACYMQ010000032.1 coordinate 1,156, forward strand.
GCGCATTCTTTTTACATTTCTCATGCGTCGGAAATGATCCTTTGCATACCCTGCATGTTCAACATATTCCTTTCTCGGCATCATGGGTGCCCATTGAAACGGCGTAAATGGTTTCGGAACAAAATAGGATGCGGATGCGGTTATGGACAGACTGCCCACCCTTTCCTCCTTCGGAACCGTATCAAAGTAAACCTCGGAGATCTTCTCACATAATTCCGGAATCCCCTCAACATCCTCCTTCGTCTCCGTCGGAAGCCCCATCATAAAATAAAACTTCACTTTGTTCCATCCGCCTGCAAAGGCCTGTGTCACTCCGTCCAGGATCACTTCCTCCGTGAGTCCCTTATTGATCACATCCCGAAGTCTCTGGGATCCGGCTTCCGGCGCAAATGTCAGGGAAACCTTATGGATATCCTGCACCTTCTGCATGACATCCAATGAAAATGCATCCACTCTGAGGGACGGGAGCGATACCTGGATATGATCCTTCTCGATCCGTTCCACCAGGAAATCCATAAGCTCCGGCAGACCCTTGTAATCACTGGTCGAGAGAGAACTGATGGAGATCTCGTCATATCCGGTATTCCGGAGCATGGTATCCACGTAGCTTTTCACCAGCTCCACCGGTTTCTGTCTCGTGGGCCGGTAGATCATTCCTGCCTGGCAGAAACGGCATCCGCGGATACACCCGCGCATCACCTCCAGCACCACCCTGTCCTGGGTTGCACGAAGGTAGGGAACCACGGGCTTCAGCGGATAGGGTGCCGTAGCAAAGTCCGTTACCGTGTTCTTCTTCACCCTCCCCGGTACTCTCTCATCCAATGGGGTTACCGCAGTAATGGTCCCATCCTCATGATATGTCACATCATACAGCTGCGGAACATACATTCCTTCGATCATGGATGCACGGATCAGGAATTCTCTTCGGTCCATATCGGAATGCTTATACTCTTTATACAGTTCCAGCAGATCATGGTACCGGGTCTCACCTTCACCGATATAAAAGATATCGAAGAAATCCGCAATCGGTTCCGGATTATAGGTACAGGGTCCTCCGCCTATCACAATGGGATCCTCTTTCGTCCGGTCCTTACTGAAGATCGGGATTCCCGAAAGATCGATGACCTGGAGGATATTGGTATAACACATCTCATACTGGATGGTGATACCCAGAAAATCAAATTCGCGGATGGGTGTCTGACTCTCCAACGAGAACAGAGGGATCTTCCGGTCCCTCATGATCCGGTCAAGATCCGGCCAGGGACTGTAGACCCGTTCACACCAGGTATCTTCTCTCCGGTTGAACATATCATACATGATCTGGATCCCCAGATAGGACATACCGATCTCGTAAACGTCAGGAAAACACATGGCAAAACGTATATCTACCGACGAGATGTCCTTCACAACCATATTCACTTCATTTCCGATATACCTGGACGGCTTATCTACAGCCATCAGGATCTCATCGGAGAGAGCCGGTTTTGTCATAGAATTCCTTTCCCGCACTTCGTGCTCCATGCTCCGGGTATCGTCTTTATGACCGATCACGGATTGCTTCGCTTCGCTCCCGCAATCCGGACTCTCCTCGCATTCCCGCACTTCGTGCTCCATGCTCGGATCGTCTTGCCCGATAAACTTCAGCGGTATTTCGTGCAAGCACGATACCGCTGAAGCTTCCGGGCTTAAATCGGTCAGTTCTTAAAACTATGGACGGGGGCGGGGATGCGGCCGGTGCGGTTGATCAGTGCATCGCAGCCATAGGGGTTTACTGCCATGATGGGGGCAGAACCCAGGAGTCCGCCGAATTCCACCCGGTCGCCGACACCGTGTCCGACTACAGGGATCACTCGAACCGCCGTGGTCTTCTGATTGATCATACCGATAGCCATTTCATCTGCGATGATACCGGATATCGTGGTGGCCTTCGTATCTCCCGGAATGGCGATCATATCCAGTCCCACGGAGCATACACAGGTCATGGCCTCAAGCTTTTCAATGGTGAGCGCACCTGTTTCCGCCGCCTCGATCATTCCCTGATCCTCACTTACGGGGATAAATGCACCGGAAAGACCTCCCACATAGGAGGATGCCATGATCCCCCCTTTCTTGACCTGGTCATTCAGGAGTGCCAGTGCCGCTGTGGTACCGGGTGCTCCGGCCTTCTCCACACCGATCTCCTGCAGGATGTCCGCAACGGAGTCCCCGATGGCCGGCGTAGGTGCAAGAGACAGATCCACGATGCCAAAAGGAACATTCAGCCGTTTGGAAGCTTCCTTTGCAACAAGCTGTCCCACACGCGTGATCTTAAAAGCCGTCTTCTTTATGGTCTCACAGAGCACTTCAAAGGATTCTCCACGGATATCGGAAAGTACGCTCCGCATCACACCGGGTCCGCTGACGCCGACATTGATCACACAGTCTCCCTCTGTCACTCCATGGAATGCCCCTGCCATAAACGGGTTATCGTCCGGAGCGTTACAGAATACCACCAGCTTTGCGCAGCCGATGGACCCTTTGTCCTTCGTATATTCCGCGGTTTCTTTGATGATCTCGCCCATCAGACGCACCGCATCCATATTGATCCCGGTCTTTGTGGACCCCAGATTCACGGAACTGCATACCACATCTGTCTCCTTCAGTGCTTCCGGGATGGAGCGGATCAGGAGTTCATCCGCCTTTGTCATGGCTTTTGATACCAGGGCGGAATAACCACCCAGGAAATTCACCCCGACCTCCGTGGCCGCTCTGTTCAGCGTCTTTGCGATCTGTACAAAATCCTCTTCGGTCCTGCATACAGAGCCACCGACAAGGGAAATGGGAGTCACGGAGATCCGTTTATGAACGATGGGGATCCCGTACATTTCCGTTATGGCCTTCCCTGTACTTACCAGGTCCTTCGCCAGAGTCGTAATCTTGGTATAGATCCTGTCGCAGGTGGAAGAAACATCCTGCCCGACACAGTCAAGAAGACTGATACCCATGGTAATGGTCCGGACATCCAGATTCATTTTGGATATCATCTCATTTGTTTCAAGAACTTCATTTAAAGTGATCATTACATCCTCCAAATCATGCTACGATAAACTCCTGTTCCGGCAGCGCTGTATCGGACGCCGGAAATGGGAAGCCAGTCTAGATCCTGTGCATCATATCAAAGATCTCTTCCTTCTGTGTCTTGATCTGAACTCCGATCTCATGCCCTACAGAGGTCAGTTCCCGTGCAAGCTCCTCATGCGACTTCACCGCTTTATCCGTATCCACGATCATCATCATATTGAAATAACCCTGCATGGTGGTCTGTGTGATGTCACAGATATTAATATTATTGCTGGCCAGGTAATTGCATACTTTGGCAATGATACCTACAGTATCCTTACCGATCACGGTGATAATGGTTCTTGACATATCTAAGTGTCCTCCTTTATTTCTTATGACCGGAATCGGAAGGATCCGTCCGGCTGATCAACTTAGTCCTTATATTTCTTCTTCCCTCTCTGCATGAAATCGGGAAGGGGTCTGCCCTGTTTTTTCCATTCATAATATTCAGCCGTTGCGGCAAAAAGTACATCACCGGAGGAATTCAGTGCCGTTTCCATACTGTCCTGTACCACGCCGATGATAAAGCCGACTCCCACCACCTGCATGGCAACATCAGACGAGATCCCAAAGAGGGAACATGCCATGGGGATCAGGAGCAGGGATCCTCCGGCCACACCGGATGCACCACACGCTGCCAGTGCCGCCACAACAGATAAAAGAAGGGCCGTTGCAAAGCTTACTTCAACACCCATGGTATTTGCGGCCGCCAGCGTCATGATGGTGATAGTGATCGCGGCGCCATCCATATTGATAGTGGCACCCAACGGGATGGATACGGAATACACATCCCTGTCCAGTCCGAGTTTCTCACACAGCTGCATGTTGATGGGGATATTGGCTGCCGAACTCCTGGTAAAGAAGGCTGTGATCCCACTCTCCCTGAGACAGCGGAAGACCAGCGGATACGGATTGGTGCGCAATATGAATGCAGTGATGGCAGGCGATACGATCAGCACCATCGCAAGCATACAGCCTACCAGCAAAAGCAGCAGCTTTCCATAGGATGCAAAGACCTCCAGTCCCTTTCCGGCAACCGTGTCGTAAACCAGGCCCAGTATCCCGAAGGGCGCCAGATTGATGATCCAGCGTACACAGAGAGAGACCGCTTCCGACAGATCCGAAAGGCTCTTTTTTGTATGGTCCGATGCGACTCTTTTCAGTGCAAGACCGAGGATCACGGACCAAAGGAGTATGCTCACATAATTGGCTTCCGTTATGGATCGGATCGGATTGCCGATCATATTCATCATCTGATTCCGGATCACTTCTCCGATACCTCCGGGAGCTGCCTGTTCTGTCGTCTCCGTTGCAAGCTCAATGGTCTGCGGGAAGAGAAAACTGGCGCCCACGGCCAGAAGTGCTGCCAGAAATGTGGATAACAGATAAAGAATGATCACAAGTAAGAACCTTCTGTCCAGTTTTGCGGAATTCTGACAGAGAGAACTGATGACCAAAACAGCTACCAGGATCGGAGCGATGGACTTCAGTGCTCCCACAAAGAGGTCTCCGAGCAATTCGATCCCAAGGTCAGGGAAAAGAAGTGCAAGTACAATGCCAAGCAGGATACCGGCGGTGATCCGGAGGATCAGGCTGACACTGTTATAGGCCCTTATGATTTTCTTCAATATATCCATGTTATAGATCCCTTTCATTCTGATGACGTTATAGGTAGAACGATCATAAGACAACCATAGGATCCGCGTTGTCTCTGCCTGCCACGAAAACCGGCAGTTCGGAGGAATCCGGCACATAAGGATTACCCATCAGTTCCTGTCTGACGGTGAGAAGCGCCAGTTCCTCCATATTATTCTCTTTGGAAAGATGCCCGAGGCGTATTTCCTTCACATGTTCATTTAATAATTCCCTGATAAATGCGCCGCCTGCTTCATTTGACAGATGGCCGTGATCTCCAAGGATCCTCTGTTTCAGCGGATATGGGTAAGGCCCCGCTTCCAGCATCCGGATATCATGATTCGCTTCGATCAGCATATAATCGCAGCCCCGGAGGCCCCGGATCAGATCATCCGTTACGCGTCCCAGATCCGTGGCAATACAGGCCTTCTTCTCACCGTCGGTAAAACTGTAACATACCGGTTCCGCGGCGTCATGCATCACGGGGAAGCTATGGATCTCCAGATCCTTCAATTGGATGGCATCCCCCGGCCGGAAAGGACGAAACAGTTCTCTGTCAAATCTTCCCAGTGAATTCATACGAAAGATCTGATCGATGGTGCCATCGGTGGCATATACCGGAATATGATACTTCCTCTGAAATACCCCCAGCCCCTTTACATGATCGATATGCTCATGCGTGATAAGTATGGCATCTATATCGGCTCCCGTATACCCGGCGGTGTTCAGGCATTCTTCAATTTTTTTCATACTGACGCCAACGTCACAGAGGACCGACACCTTTTCGGTTCCCACAAAGGTGCCGTTCCCACTGCTTCCGCTGACGAGATTCATGATCTTCATATCTGCTGACTCACATATCCTGTATTTAGGTCAGGGATTTATGCAGTAACCCTGTTTATCAAACTGATAAGCCTTGCCGTTTATGGTATAGGTGCCCTTCTTTGCATACCAGCCGGAGGTGTCACCGAACCACCATCCCTTTTTGTCCTTTTTCCACTTGCCCTTTGGCTGATAGCTCCATGCACAGTCCTTATTCAGCCAGTAGTATCCCCTGACCCATTCATTGGCTGCGGCATATCCGTTTGACTTAAAGTAGTACCATTTTCCATTGATCTTCTTCCAGCAGTTTTTCAGATACTTACCGTCCGGAAGCTGATACCACCAGCCCTTTTTGTCTTTCTTCCACTGGGCTTTGCCCTTGTCATCATAAGCTCCGCTCTTCGCCACGTAATAACCGCCACGATATGCATCACTTTCCATATATCCCTTTGAATCAAAGTAATACCATTTGCCGTCGATCTTCTGCCAGCAGTTCTTCGGATACCATCCGGAGGTATCTTCATACCACCAGCCGGTCTTGTTCTTCTTCCATCCGGCCTTATTCGGATGGGTCAGACTGCGGAATCCGTTCTTTCCGTACCAGATCCCGTCAGACCACTCATTTGAAAACTTTTTGTCTCCGAACTGACTCTTGGCATCGGCGGGAATCGCGGAGAATACCAGATTGTTCCTTTCCGCCATGGTTGCTCCGAGTACAAAGCAGATACCGTCACAGCCCACGGTCACAATATTGTATACGGGGCGGAAGCTCAGGATCTTATTCTGTTTCGTAAGCTTTGATCCGTCATAGGAAAGCAGATACGAATCCGTTATTACAGCTCCTTTTTCATCTGTGATAAAAGGACCGAACATAAGGATACCGTTCTTTGTTGCCACTCCGTTACACTCGGAATAAACTCCTTCGTCTATTCCTTCGAAAACCTCGCCCCCTTCCAGGGAATCCAGTTTAACGAACCTGTCTCCGTTAAAGGTCAGGATATTCAGGAACATCTCGCCGCTGCCTGCGATCTTCTTACCTGTTACGGAGTAGAGTGTTCCGTTTTCATCCGATGAGATGAACGGATTCATTCCATCCAATGAGGCACCCTCCGCATCGATCTCCGTTACCTTCATGGTTACCGGATCCAGTTTTCTTATGGCAGTGATATGCGCACTGTTTTTGGGATTGCCGTAGATCGACTCAGAGCCTCCCACAAGAAAGATCCCGTAACCGTTGTTCACCATCTTCACCCCGGTTTCGGAAGTAAAGTCCCTGTACATAGTCCACCGGAGTTCTTTTTTCACGGGATCGAATAATCCGATGGCCGTTTTGTTCCCCTTCGGATCGGATCCGTGAATGATCAGATTTCCGTTCCATGCTGCAGCGCCTGCATCCGGTGTATAGGAGCTGTCCGTATAGACTTCCTCCCAGCTGTTCTTCTTATACAGATACTTATAGATCGCCGTTCCTTCATTCAGTCTTGCCACCACCACATAGATCGCGCCGTCAACCACCGTCATGGACTGTATGGTCCCCTGATAGAAATCCGCATATTTTTCCAGGGCTGCGTCACTGATCCTGTAGTCCCCGCTTGCATCGATGGTGCTTCCCGGAAGTGCAAGTCTCTCATACATCCCGGAAGAATTTCCGAGTTTCAGGTATACATGTCCGGAGCCCTTGGAGGATGTGACCTCCACCCGGTTCTCTCCGGCCTTATAATCTGCCGGAAGCTTTGCTACGATCTTCTCGTCCGTCCAGCTCCTGATCTCAGCCTTCGATCCATTAACGGTCATGGTACCGGTTGCTCCGAAGAAATACCCGTGAACCACTACCAGTTCACCTTCAACCTCAGCGCTTTGCGGAACCGGGACCGTATTCCCCGCAAGGGCCTTATCCAGACGGAAGATCCCGCCGGACAGGCATTTATCCTTCAGTGGATCCGCGGGAAGAACACTTCCCCTTACTCTTGCAGCAAGTTTTGCCGCACTGTCCTTGGGAAATGCCGCCGCAAGAACCGCAACACCACCGGCCACCATGGGAGTCGCCATGGATGTTCCGTCCCATTTTTCATAGTTTTCGGTATCAGCAGTAAAGCGTATGCACCGCAGATCAAGTTCACGGACCATACCCTCCGTTTCTTTCCCGGAAATGCCAAAGGAGAATTTGATCTTTATATTTTTCTTTTTAAAAATGTACGGATCATCCGGATACACGATACCATAGGAATTGAAGCCCTTTTTCATGCCCTTTTCCAATATCTTGATGGCGGATTCCTCTCCGTCTTCGTCCACCTCCGAAACCGTCAGTGTAAGATCCGCGGCCTGCCCGGAAAAGCATTCCAGATAGAACCCCTTACAGGAGGACAGATCCGTAAAGGTCCCGGTATAAAAATCTATATCCGGTTCATCTTCATCCATCGGCTGCATATGAATAACGTTTTTTCCATCCTGTGCCTTCTGCAGCGAACTCTTTAGCCCGGACAGATCAAATCCCAGGGGGGTATCCGAAAGAGCGGTCATATTTCCGTAATCCGCTTCCATCGCCTGTCCGTCCAGCTTTAATACCTCTGTACTTACGGTAGGTGCCCCCTTCTTCATGGGAACCGTGGACCAGATATCCACACCGGGCGCAAATACATCTACATCTCTGGTTCCGAAATTACTGAAGTCGGCACAGTTACCCGTTATATCATTTGCACCCACCATGATCGCATTGTCCGAATGCGTATTGAACAGTGATGTGGAGTTATATGTATTAAGATCCTTACTGTCATTTCCCGCGGCGTATACGCAAACGATCCCGTATTTTTCAACCTCTTTGATGATGGCTGCATTTATCATATCATCGATGGAGCCGCTATAGGAATTGCTGGTTACCGTGACATTTACTCCTGCTTTTTTTGCGGCGATCACATACTGATAACCACGAATAACGGAATCTGTCGGAAAATCACCTTTTTCATTTGCCACCTTTACGGCCATGATCCTGGCTCCGGATGCGACACCGCTTACCCCGAACCCGTTCCACGTTGCTGCAACGATCCCCGCACAATGAGTCCCGTGACCGTTATCGTCCATGGGATCCTTTGTGTCATAGGGTTGTTCCATGGAATTGCAGAAAGCGCCGTTATAGCCGTATTTTCCACCGCCCATGGCTGTCAGCGCCGGATATTTGAGACCCTCGTCCCACATATGATCCTTCAGATCCTCATGGTTATAGTCCACTCCGGAATCCATAATGGCTACCACCTGTTTGGATGTATCCACTGCCGGTGTCGGTTTACCGCCGTCATAGGTATTCCAACCGTCATCACCGATCCCATAGGTTGTGGCGGGCCCCCACTGCTGGTCCGAAAAATCCGTAGACTGGGAACTGTATATATAATTCGGCTGTACAAAAAGAACATCCTCTCTGGCACTCAGTTCTTTGATCAGCTCGTCTGTTGTCAGATGGTCCGATCTTACCAGAGTGATCACCCCGGGTTCGGTCTCTCCTTCATCTGTGGTTGTTCCGTCGAAAGGGACTTTCTCCGAGGCATCTTCGGGACCGGCCAAGTCTTCCGATCCTTCGTTCACAGCGCCGGCATCCTCCACCAGAAGAAGTGCCTCCGCCGAATCCACACCTTTTTCTTCCTGCAGACTGTCTTCGGTTTCCGCTTTGATCTTCTCCTCTTCCTGATCGGAATACTCCTCCGCGCCTGCTTTATAACAGACGATCGCTTCTCCGGGAACATAGTTTTGTCCGGAGACCGAGTACTCTTCTTTTACCGGATCCTGCGCCGTTTCGGCGGATACCATGGTACTGCCTCCCACGGAACCAAGAGCGATGGCAAATGCCAGAAGAACCGGTGCAAATCTTCTCCTCATTCTCATATACAGACTCCTTTCCGATCACCTGTTCCGTCTGATCCACGGAATAACCGACAGTTTCGGACCCGGATCCGCTTCTGTCAGCGTTTCCCGGGTTTCATGGATTCATAGAACACCTTTTCATATTCCGGATCCCCGGCAAATTGAAATACCCGGATCCTCTTACGAAACACATCATAGAGTGCCGTTCCTTCATCATCCATAGTCACCAGCCGTTCCGCCGCGAGCAGGGAGGTATTCCCTGCGACACGGATCCGGTCCCTCTGTTGATACGGGATCAGACCGATCTCCACCGCATCCCGGATGGACATATGGAAGCCGAATCCACCCGCCAGATGGATTCGTTTCAATTCCTTTATCTCCATGCCTGCTCTTTGCACGAGCATGGAAAATGTAGCATATAAAGCCCCCACAGCCAGCTGGATCTGATGCAGGATATCCGCAGTGATACGGATCCCGTTCGAAAGGATCCCGTTCCTGACCATATCCTCCGAAAGTGTACCGTCTGCTGCGATCCCGCCTCTTCGGATCAGCCCCGCTATGGCTGATATGGTTGTGGAACCATAGATCCCCTGGGATCTGGTGCAGTTCTCAAATGCAGGACCGCAGGCTGCGGATGCTCCGTAGATCTCACCACTATGACAGAGCAGCATCTCACCGTTTGTTCCCAGATCCATAAGTATTTCGTCCTCTCCCAGAGGGAGCGACCATGCTCCGCCCACGGAATCACTTCCCAGAAATGCGGATGCAGATGCGGGGACCATGCAGGGGATCCCTGAAATTGTAAGTTCCTTTAGTTTTTCAAAGGGAAGGGAAAAGGGTGCTTTCCCAAGACAGGATGCATCCAGTCCGAGAAACATAGCGGTCATTGCCGCATTTCCCGTAATGCAGATCCTTCTCAGACTGCTCAGTGTCCTCCCTTCCTGCCAGGAAAGCATCCTGTCCAGCACAGGGAGGATCGCCCGCTTCATTTCATCCGCAGGCACCTGTCTTTGCTCCGGGTGTTTTTCCTGCCAGGTGATCCTTGAGATCACATCCGACCCGTATTTTCTCCATGGGTTCAGAAACCCGTGTTTGGCCGCAACTGTCCCATCCGGTCTGAGAAGTGATATTTCCACCGAAGTGGTTCCGAGATCGATTGCTGCAAGATAACTCTCCATTCTTCCCGTTATCTCCTTATTTAGAAAACAGCCTTCGGACTCTTATCCAGCGGGCGGTAACCCTTCTCCTTCAGAACCTCCATGATCTTCTCTTTATGCTCAGGACCGAAGGCCTCAAGGGTGATCACAAGCTCCACGGCAGCATTCCGGTTCAGGGATACAAACTGGTTATGCTCCAGCTTGATGATATTCCCCTGAAGCTCGGCAATGATCCTGGAAACCGCCATCAGCTCACCCGGTTTGTCCGGAAGCAGAACGGATACCGTGAAGATACGACTCCGCGCGATCAGACCATGCTGAACCACGGAAGACAGAGTGATCACATCCATATTACCGCCGGAGAGGATACTGACTACCTTCTTTCCTTCTGCCGGAAGATGCTTCAATGCCGCAACGGTCAGCAGTCCGCTGTTCTCCACGATCATCTTATGATTCTCGATCATATCCAGGAAACTGACGATCAGTTCACTGTCCTCTACCGTAATAATGCCATCCAGATTCTCCCTGATATAAGGGAAGATCTTCTCGCCGGGAGTTCTTACGGCTGTACCGTCTGCGATGGTATTTACACCCGGAAGTGTCGTAACCGCCCCCAGTTTAAGGGATTCCTGCATACAGTTAGCCCCTGCCGGCTCTACGCCGATCACCTTGATATCCTTGTTCAGCATCTTGGCCAGGGTGGATACGCCGGTCGCAAGTCCGCCGCCTCCGATGGGAACCAGAATGATATCCACGAAGGGAAGCTCCTTCAGGATCTCCATGGCCACGGTGCTCTGACCGGTAGCAACCTCAAGATCGTCAAAGGGATGGATAAATGTATATCCCTTCTCCTCAGCAAGCTCCAGTGCGTAGGCACAGGAATCATCATATACATCTCCGTACAGGATGACTTCAGCCCCGTAGGACTTGGTGCGGTTTACCTTGATCAGTGGAGTCGATGTGGGCATCACAATGGTGGCCTTTACTCCGTATGCCTGTGCCGCATATGCCACACCCTGTGCATGGTTTCCCGCCGACGCGGTGATCAGCCCCTTTGCACGCTCTTCCTCCGACAGCTGACTGATCTTATAGTAGGCACCGCGGATCTTATAGGCTCCGGTCACCTGCATATTCTCCGGCTTCAGATATACCTTATTGCCGGTGGTCTTGCTTAAAAACTCGCTTTCGATCAGGTTTGTGGGCCGTACCACCTTCGACACGATCTCATATGCCTGTTCACATTTTTCTCTTGTGATCTTATCCATTTTCTATCTCACTTTCCCTTCGTCACCGGAGACATCCGCATAGGGGCATCCGCATAGGGACATCCGCACAGATACCCGGGAACTTAAGATTACATTCCGTCAATATCAAAAGCATTATCGTCCGGTTCCTGCTCTTCCATACCGCTGTTTACGATCCGGTCCACATCGGAGGGCATACTGAAGCCGGAGAACAGGGCGGTGATGTACTGATCCGGATCAAACCGCTCCATATCCTCAACCTTCTCACCCACGCCGATATACTTCACCGGTACGGAGAGCTCTGCTTCGATGGCAACCGCGATACCACCCTTTGCGGTACCGTCAAGCTTGGTAAGGATGATGCCGTTCAGTTCGGTAACATTTGAGAACTGACGTGCCTGTTCCAGGGCGTTCTGTCCGGTGGAACCGTCAAGAACGATCAGGGATTCCACACAGGCTTCCGGATATTCTCTGGAAATGATGCGGCGCATCTTCCCCAGTTCATCCATCAGATTCTTCTTGTTATGAAGACGACCTGCGGTATCCACCAGCAGGATGTCGGTTCCTCTTGCCTTTGCTGCAGAAACCGCATCATAGACCACGGCAGAAGGATCTCCTCCTTCGCCCTGGGCGATGAGCTCCACACCGGCCCTGCCTGCCCAGGTCCGGACCTGTTCCACGGCTCCCGCACGGAAGGTGTCGGCAGCTGCGATCAGTACCTTTTTCCCCTGTGCATGATATTTGGCAGCCAGCTTACCGATGGATGTGGTCTTACCGACTCCGTTTACACCGATCACAAATACAACCGACTTCTTCTTTTCAAAGTCATAGGCATTCTGATCCACGGACATCTGGTCACGGAGATTGTTCATAACAAGATCCTTGGTCATCTCGGCACTCTTCAGGTGCTGTTCCTTCACCTGCTTTTTCAGGTCCTCGATCACGCGTTCCGTGGTCTCGTACCCCATATCGGCCTCGATCAGTGTTTCTTCGAGTTCATCATAGAACTCGTCGGTGATCTCCGTTGCTTTAAATACATTTGCGATACTGGCACTGGTCTTCTTCAGCCCTTCCTTTAACCGTTGAAAAAATCCCATTGTTTTTCCTCCTTTTAAGATCCTTCGCTTCGCTCAGGATGACATTCCGGCGCGGATCGGCATTCCCACGCGCTGTGATGTTCCGGCGCGGATCGGCATTCCGGTTGATGATGCGGATCCCGCCCCTGTCAGGCATCCAGCTTGTCTTCGATCAGGTTTACGGATACCAGTGTGGATACACCCTTCTCCTGCATGGTGATACCGTACAGGATATCCGCGCATTCCATGGTACCCTTTCTGTGAGTGATCACGATGAACTGCGTATCCTTTGTCAGCTTCTTCAGATATTTTGCAAAACGCGTTACATTTGAATCATCGAGCGCAGCCTCGATCTCGTCAAGAAGACAGAACGGGGAAGGCTTCAGACTCTGGATGGCAAACAGCAGGGATATGGCTGTCAGACTCTTCTCTCCACCGGACAGCTGCATCATGTTCTGAAGCTTCTTTCCGGGTGGCTGAGCATTGATCACGATACCGGTCTCCAGCAGATTCTCTTCATCTACCAGCTCCAGATCGGCTTTACCGCCACCGAAGAGCTCTTTGAAGACCTTCGCAAACATAACCCGGATCTCCTTGAACTTCTCCGTAAAGGTTTCCTTCATCGCCTTATCCAGTTCCGCGATCACACCGCGAAGGTTCTCCTCGGCCTTGATGATATCATCATGCTGTGTCTTCAGGAAGGTATACCGTTCAAATACTTCTTTATATTCCTCGATCGCGCCGACATTGACCTCGCCCAGTGCCTTGATCTTCTGCTTGACGGATGCAATCTCCTTCTTCATCTCCGCCGGGCTCTGCAGCTCCTCATCCCGGAGCTTCTCCGTCTCACTGTAGGTCAGCTCATACTCCTCCCACATATAACTGGTAAGAGACTCCTTGCTCTCCTCCAGTTTCTCCAGGGTGGAGCGCAACTTGAAGCATTCCTTGTCCAGGCCGGAGATATCCTCCGTCAGTTTCTCACGTTTACCGAAGAAGGCCTTGTGGGTCCGGTTGATCTCTTCCTTCTTCGTCTTATACTGATCCTGTTCTTTTCCGATCTCTTCCAGACGTTTCAGGTTCCGGGCGATCCCCTTCTTCCCGTCTTCGATAGAGCCGGACAGCTCCTCTGCTTCCTTTGTGCGGTCTCCCGACCGTGTAAGGATGGAAGCCTTCTCTTCCTCTTCTCTTCCTATATCTGCCGAAAGCCTGCGGAGATCATTCTGATAGAACTCATCTCTCTGTTTTACGGTTCCCAGTGATAGCTGGGCTTCGGCCAGCTGCTCCTCAAGGTGCTTATGCTCCGTATCACATGCTTCCCTTTTCTCTTCCAGGGCACGGATCGCATCCTCATGGTTACGGATCGCATCCTTCTGCTGCTTTTCCGTATCGAAGAGCTCATCCTTATTCGCCTGGATGCTTTCAACCTGCTGGTCCAGCTCATCATTTTCCTTCTTAATGGAAGCAAATGAATTCTTCAGTCCCTCCAGGCGTTCCTTCGCCTGTTCCAGATTGATGGAAACGGAATTCTTCTCCAGTGTAAGCTTCTGGATCACGGACTGATACTGATTCCTCTGTTCCTTCAGGGAATCCCTCTGCATGGAAAGCTCCGCGTCCTCCTTCTTAGCCTCGGAGTATTTCTTTGTCATCTCCGCGATCTCAGAGGACAGTTCATCCAGCTCCCTCTTTCGCCCAAGAAGATTGCTGTTGTTCCGGAATGCGCCACCGGTCATGGATCCGCCGGGGCTTACCAGTTCTCCGGAAGGAGTGACCAGCCGGAGCGTCTGCTTATATTTTCTGGCAATACGGATCGCCGCATCAATATCCTTCGCGACGATGGTCCGTCCCAGAAGACTGTCGATCACCGTCCGGTACTTGCGGTCTGTTTTAACAAGGGCAGATGCGATCCCGATCACGCCGTCCTCCGACAGTGCGTCCGGATTCACGGATCCCCTGGGAGTTACGGATGAAATAGGAAGAAATGTAGCGCGTCCGAGCTTTCCCTGTCTCAGATATGCGATCATGGATTTCGCAGTTTCTTCATCTTCCGTTACGATATTCTGGATCGAACCGCCAAGAGCAGTCTCGATGGCCGTCTCATAAGAAGATTCCACTTCGATGATATCGGCTACCACACCGATGATCTTCGGATTCCCCGCCTTCTGCTCCATTACCTTTTTGATACTGATCCCGTATCCTTCATAGCGTTCCGTCAGATTTCGAAGGCTTTCATGTCTGGATTTCAGGCGGATCAGCTCCTGGCTGTAACGGTTCATGTCCGAACGTACCGTACCGCTTCGATCCGTCTTGCTGCGAAGATCTGCTTCCAGACGGTCCAGCTTCTTCTGATTCTCAACCAGGTTGTCGGATACGGTGGCTGCCTGTCCCTCCAGGACCCTGTATTCCTCCGTATACTTCTGTTCGTCACTTTTCTCCGAAAGGTATTTCTGTTTCAGTTCCGTTCTTCTGAGGGTGATATTCTCCAGCATGGTATCATACCGGGCCACCTTTTCCTTTACGGCACCTCCCAGATTCATATAATCGATGATGGCACCCTTTGCTTCATTGATCTTTGCCGAGATCTCCTGCTGTTCACCGGTGCTCTTCTCCAAAGCCTTTTCCAGTTTACCGACGGCCGCCGTCTTCTCTTTCAGTTCGCCGGAGAGACCGGAACGGTTGCCTTCCACCCTGGCCTTCTCCTCCTGCAGCCGGCGGATCTCACCATCTACATGCTCCAGCTGGATCAGGAGTTCCTTCTCCGAATTCCTTGCGGCGAGGATCTTCTCCTGAAGTACCCGGATCTCACCCTCCGTATGCTCATTTTCAAGCGAGATACGGTGCGCATCCTCTGTCAGTTTCTGTATATTTTCATTGATGGATTCCAGTTCGGCTTCCAAACGCTCATACTCTTCCTTCGTATGATCGAATTCCGCCTGCAGTCTCTTCTGGTCCTCTATGGTAACATCCAGCTTCTCCTGATTCTCACGGATCTTGTCCTCGATCCGGTCCACCTCCAGGGTAAAGAGGTTCACATCCAGACGCTTCTGATCCTCCTTCAGCTTCAGATACTGCTTCGCCTTCTCGGACTGTTTCTCCAAAGGTCCGACACGTTCCTCCAGTCCGCTCAGGATATCATTTACACGGTTCAGGTTATTGTGTTCCTGTTCCAGGGCTTTTTCCGTTGCAAGCTTGTTCTTCTTATATTTTACGATACCCGCAGCTTCATCGAACAGATCCCGGCGGTCATCCGGCTTTCCGGACAGGATCTTCTCGATCTGTCCCTGTCCGATAATGGAATATCCTTCCTTACCGATACCGGTATCAAAGAACATGGCTGCCACATCCTTAAGACGTGTGACGGAGCCGTTGATCAGATACTCGCTCTCGCCCGAACGATAGACACGCCGGGCAACGGTCACCTCGGTATAATCCACCGGAAGGCTGTGATCCGAATTGTCCAGCGTTATTGCTACATATGCGAAGCTCTGCGGCTTACGAAGCTCCGTACCGGAGAAAATGACATCCTCCATCTTGGAACCACGAAGTTTCAGTGCACTCTGTTCTCCCAATACCCACCGGACAGCATCGCCGATATTACTCTTTCCCGAACCGTTGGGACCTACGATGGCCGTGATCCCTTCATTAAACTTAAATGTGATACGATTTGCAAAGGACTTAAATCCGTTTACTTCTATACTCTTCAGATACATATTCTTATAATTCCGTTTCCGATTTATTCGCAAAGACCAAGTTCTTTTATGGCCTTATGGGCAGCTTCCATCTGTGCGCCCTTGATGGAATGTCCCCTTCCCTCGGCGAGGGACCGGTCTCCCAGCCGTACCTGCACATGATACTCCTTCAAATGATCCGGACCGCTTTGATCCAGCAGATCATAGCTTACGGTTTCCGAAGCCTTCTGGGCATATTCCTGTAAAATGGTCTTGGCATCCGTAAAAAGCGTTTTATGTTCCAGATCCGTGAGCAGATGACGGTTTACATACGCCTTCGCTGCCTCGATCCCCCCGTCCAGGTAGATACCGCCCAGGACACTTTCGAACAGGTCGCAGAGGATGGAGGACCGGTTCATTCCTCCGGTCATTTTCTCTCCCCTGCTCAGGAATACATAATCCCCGTATCCGAGCTGGCGTGAGATTTCCGAAAGCGTATATTCGCATACCAGACTGGCTCTTCTCTTCGTCAGTTCTCCCTCAGACAGAGAGGTGTAACGTTCGTACAGAACCTCACTGGTGATATATTCCAGTATGGCATCTCCCAGAAATTCCTGCCGTTCATAATTGGGGATCTCATGTAAATGATATTCATTTGCAAAGGAGGAATGGGTGAGTGCCGTTCGAAGCAGTTTCGGATCCCTGAAACGATATCCGATCCTTTCTTCCAGATCTTTGAAATCACATGATTCGAAATTCATATTACTCTGTTACTGTCCCTTCTTCCGTAAGTCCGGCTATGATCTTGCCGCTGACATCCGTTTCCACAAATGTCTTACACTGCTGAATGGCGGATATGAATTCTTCCTTCTTGGAATTACCGTGAACCTTCACAACAAGTCCCTTCAGTCCCAGCAGCGGAGCCCCGCCTTTATTGCTGGCATTGAATGTACTCAGTGTCTTCTTGATGGACTTCTTGATCATAAGTGCACCGATCTTGCTTTTGAAAGTGGAAGTCATTGCCCTCTTCATCTCTTTCAGGATCATTTTGGACAATCCTTCATAAAGCTTCAGGATCACATTTCCGACGAAGGCTTCCGTGAGGATCACATCCGCTCCGCCGAAGGGGATCTCCCTGGCTTCGATGCTTCCGATGAAGTTTATGGACTCACAGGCCTTAAGAAGCGGATAGGTTGCCTTCACAAGGGCATTTCCCTTTTCTTCCTCCATGCCGATATTGACGATGGCCACACGCGGCTTTTTGATCCCCAGGATATTCTCCATATAGATCGAACCCATTTTTGCAAACTGAACCAATACCTCAGGCTTTGCGTCCACATTTGCGCCGCAGTCGATCAAAAGGGAGGAACCCTCCGTCGTCGGGATCAGCGGAGCAAGGGGCGTCCTTTTCACACCCTTGGCACGTCCGACCACAAACTGTCCCCCGGCCAGTACGGCTCCGGAGCTTCCGGCGGAGATAAATGCGTCCGCCTTCCCTTCCTTTATAAGATTCAGACCAACGACCAGAGAAGAGTCCTTCTTCTTCCGGACAGCCTCCACGGGTGCGTCGTGACAGGTGATCTCCTCACTGCAATCCACGATCTCGAGCCGCTTCCTGTCATAGCTGTACTCGCTCAGCAGTTTCTCCAGTTTGCTTTTCTTCCCTGTGAGGAACAACTTGACATCCGGATTTTCCTTTAATCCTTCTACAGCGCCGGCCACACAGACCTTTGCTCCGTTGTCTCCTCCCAGTGTGTCGATTACGATCTTCGCTCCCATTTCGTGTCCTCTTTCTCCCAAGCTTCGTTTGGGCATTATCCTATGTATTTTATCCCATATACAGAGTATTTGCAAGCAAAAAGGGCACCCCTGCAGCCGAAAGAAAGCACAAAAAAAAGCTCCGCCATCCGGCAGAGCCTTTCTTTATGATCAATCAACAGATACGATTTCCTTCTGGTTGTAGGAACCGCAGTTCTTGCATACGCGATGAGGCATCATAAGAGAGCCGCACTTGCTGCACTTAACCAGGTTCGGAGCAGACATCTTCCAGTTTGCTCTTCTTTTATCTCTTCTTGCTTTTGATATTTTTCCCTTCGGGCAGATCGACATACCGATTACACCTCCTTACCAAAAATCACACTTTTGTTATTATACTTATGTGTACCCTGATTGTCAACACTTAATTTCAATTTTTTTGAAATGCGTACTTCAGCGTTTCTCTTGCAATGGCAAGTTCCTCGTTCGTCGGTACGATGGCACATTTCACACGGGAATCCGGCGTGGAGATCAGCGTGAAGGTACCGCTCTTCTTATTTGCCTCTTCGTCAAGGGTGACACCCAGGTAGGAAAGACTGTCAACGATCTCCTTACGTACCGCACCGTCCCATTCACCGATACCGGCGGTAAATGCGATAAGATCCACTCCGTTCATGGCAGCTGCATATGCGCCGATGGTCTTGATGATGTGATAACAGAAAGCATGGAAAGCAAGGGTTGCTTTCTCATTTCCCTCTTCCACTCCGGCATCGATATCCCGCATATCACTGGACAGACCGGAGAGACCATAGAGACCGGACTTCTTGTTCAGCACATTCAGTACTTCATCCACGCTGAGTCCGTCCTTGTCTGCCATAAACTGAATGACTGCCGGATCCAGGCTGCCGCTCCTTGTTCCCATGATCAGGCCCTCCAGAGGTGTAAGGCCCATGGATGTATCAACGGACTTACCGCCCTTTACGGCTGTAACACTGGCGCCTCCGCCCAGATGGCACACAATGATCTTCGTATCCTCGATGGGTTTATCCAGAAGCTTCGCCGCTTCCTTGGACACATAACTGTGACTGGTTCCGTGGAAGCCGTACTTCCGGATCTTATACTCCTCATAATAACGATAGGGGATTCCGTAGATATATGCTTTCTTCGGCATGGTCTGATGAAATGCCGTATCAAATACCGCAACATTCGGAACGCCGGGCATCAGCTCCATGCAGGCGCGGATACCGAGAAGATTTGCAGGATTGTGCAGAGGTGCCAGACCGCTTACTTCCTCGATCTGCTTCAGTACCTCCTCCGTGACCAGGACCGAGCCGGAGAAGGTCTCTCCTCCGTGGACCACCCGGTGACCCACCGCGTCGATCTCATCCAGGGAGGAAAGGGAGCCATGCTCGGGATCCAGGAGTTCACGGATAACGATCTTAAGTGCCGTTCCGTGATCCGGCATATCCTCCTTGATCAGGATCTTCTCCCCTGTCCGGGGATGATCGAATTTGATCTGACCGTCCAGAAAGATCCTTTCACAGAGTCCTTTCGCCAGAACCTGTTCCGTTTCTGAGTCGATCAATTGATATTTTAATGTAGTCGAACCTGCGTTGATCACTAAAATCTTCATGCTGTTTGTCCTCCGGGAGTTTTTTTTTGTGTCTTTTCGGAATTCTTTATGAACTCCTTCTTTTTGTCGGTTCCGCCCTTTCCCTTGTTTTTTTTCAGGCTTTCCTCTTCTTTTCCGTAAACGACGATCATGCCGCGTCCGTGTTCCTTACTGAAATACATGGCCTTATCGGACTGATCCAGAACATCCACGATCTCATCCGCGATCTCGGGATAGTTTGACATACCGATACTTGCATTTACATGGATCTCTTCGCCTTCAAAGCTGACGATATTCTCAACAATGTCCTTATGCACCTCTTCCAGTATGGATCGGAATTCCTCCACCGTTTTCCCCTGCAGGATCAGAAGGAACTCCTCCCCTCCGTATCTTACGGCATACCCGTCATATTTCTTTGCATATTTCTGATCCACGGACGCAACCATACGGATGACTTCATCACCCGCAAGATGTCCGTAGGTGTCATTGATGCTTTTAAATTTATCGATATCCATAAGCGCAACGGAAAGACTCTTCTCATTTACGATACAGTTCGCACAGATACTCGGATAGATCTCGTTGAAGTAAGCCCGGTTGAAAACGCCCGTAAGACCGTCCTTCGTTGCCATATCCTTCATCTGGAGATACAGCTTTGCACTCTGCACTGCGGCAATGAAATCCACCAGACAGGATTCATAGAAGGAATATCCGGATTCAAAGAAATCATAGTTTCCGGATACAACCACCATAACACCGATGATCTTTTCATTTTCAAATACCGGAAATGCAACCGCATTGCTGGCATTTGTATCGCTGAGGACGCCCTCCTTGAAATCGTTGTTATCACAGAGCACCAGGGGTTCCAGACTGTTTCTGATACGAACCTTCTCATAGATGGAGAACATATCCCGGACCAGAGAAGCACGATAACTGTCATGCGATGTATAGATCTCGCAATACGGATCCGGATTCAGATACACATCCTCCGCCAGATAGATCCCGCAGGCTGCCGGATCCTTCAGATCCATGATATTCTCCAGCATATGCGCGGCATTCCTGGGCACATCAAAATTCGTCGTGAAGTATTTCATGACGTCGATCAGCGCACGTACTTCTTCATTCTTATTCTCCAGATCCCGGTTTGCCTTCACCAGATTGATCTTCTGGTAATTGATCTCACTGTTGACCTGCTCCACTCTGTCCTGATATACGAGCAGCTTGTTCCGCTCCTCCTCCAGATTGAGATAATCAAATTGAATGCGGGTCGCTTTATTCTCATAAAGACGGATCCCGTCGACAAAACCGTGGAACATACAGTATACGACGCCCACTATGACAGCTCCCAGAAGGATATCCATTATCATCCAGACGCCTGTAAAGATATTTCTGAGGCAGAATACCAGGCTGATCTCAATAAACAGGAGGTAAAGGACACGTCGAACAAAGATCCCGAAATCGTCAAATACATCGTTCAGGATCATATCTTCAAATACCATTAACAGACAGAATAACAGGAACGGAAAATACTCGACCGGATGCGGCGGACCGAAGATCGAACCTGCCGATAGAAGCAGGATCCCCAGAAATGCCCGCACACTGAAGAACGCCTTTGGAACGGCAAACTGCCTCCAAAGAAAATACTCATCCATCACACCGCAGAGAACGATGGAGATGATGTAATAGGCAAGTGTCGTAGGTTCCGGAGAAAGATTTAACACTTTACAGATGATAACAATACTCAAAAGAACCACATAGAATATTCTATGCAGCTTAAAATATCGTTTCATGTAATTGAGCTTATACTCTTCCGGCATACTATACTCTTCCCCACACAGGCAAAAAATAACCTATGATATTATAGCATGTTTCAATTATGAGTTCAACAGGAGTCTCAGCATCTGCTCCAGTCTGTTCCTTAATTCATCTCTCGAACCGCTGTTTTCTATTACCCGGTCACAGTGTTCGATAAAATAAGCATCCGACGGCTGACTGTTCAACACCGCTTCCCATTTCTCCCGGTTCCCTCCGCGGGAAGAAAGAAGCCGTGAGAGCCGGATCTCTCTCTCCGTATGGATATACCAGATCTCATCACAGATCCTGCTGTAACCGTCCTGGATGAGAAGAGCCGCTTCGATCACATAGATCCGAAGCTCCGTCTCTTTTGCTCTGCGGATCCTGTCCCGGATGCTCTTCTTCACGGCCGGATGAACGATCCGGTTCAACTGTTCCAGTTTTGCCTGATCACGGAACACGATCTGTCCCAGTTTCCCACGATGGATCGAACCGTCCTCATCCAGTATGGCTTCACCGAAACATTCCGTGATCCTGCGGTGACAGGATCTTCCGGGTTTCATCAGTTCATGGGCCAGGCGGTCCGCTTCCAGGACCTTTACACCATCCGCCTCTTCCAGCAGATGCAGGACCTCGCTTTTGCCGGATCCGATCCCCCCGGTGATCCCCAGCACCTTCAGTTTATTTTGTATCATATAGATTTTCTCCGGTATGCATATCCACATAGAGCGGGACAGCCAATTCGGCCGCATGCACCATTTCTTCCTCCAGGATCTTCTGAACCTCGGACAATTCATCCACAGCCGTCTCGATCAGCAGTTCGTCATGGATCTGAAGGATCAGTCTGGATCTGAGTCCCCGTTCCTTCAACGTTTCTCTCACGTGGATCATTGCGATCTTGATGATATCGGCGGCAGTCCCCTGTATCGGACTGTTCATCGCCACCCGTTCTCCGAACTGACGTGTCATGAAATTTGAAGACTTCAGTTCCGGAATGGGACGTATGCGGTTATACAGCGTCGAAACCTGTCCGATGGTCTTTCCCTCTTCCACCAGCCGGTCAAGAAAGGCCTTCACACCACGATAGGTGTCAAAATACTGGTCGATGTATTCCTGTGCTTCCTTTCTGGATATATCCAGATCCTGTCCAAGCCCGAAGGAACTGATCCCGTAAATGATACCGAAGTTTACCGCCTTTGCTTTACGCCGGAGTCCGCTGTCCACCTGTTCCAGAGGCACACCAAAGACCCTGGAAGCCGTGGAGGCATGGATGTCCTTCGCCTGCCGGAAGGCTTCGATCAGATGCTCATCCCCGGACATGGCAGCCATGACACGAAGCTCGATCTGGGAATAATCCGCATCGACAAAAAGGAAGCCCTCTTCGGGTATAAAGACCTTACGCAGCTCCCGTCCCAGTTCGGTCCGCATGGGTATGTTCTGCAGATTCGGTTCCGAGGAGCTGATCCGTCCGGTAGCCGTTACCGTCTGATGAAAACGGCTGTGGATCCTGCCGTCCTGTGAGACCGCAGAAAGCAGTCCGTCCACATAGGTCGACCTGAGCTTGGTAAGCTGGCGGTATTCCAGGATCGCCGGGATGATGGGATGCATATCCCGGATCTTCATAAGAACATCCACATTTGTGGAATACCCGCTCTTGGTCTTCTTTCCGCTGGGGAGTTTCAATTTCTCGAACAGGATCTGTCCCAGCTGTTTTGTGGAATTGATATTAAATGTTTCTCCCGCCGCTTTATAGATGGCTGTGTTCAGTTCGGCGATCCGTCCGTCCAGCCGGGCGCCGTACGCCTCCAGGCCTTCCCGGTCCACACGGATTCCGTAGTACTCCATGTCACTGAGCACAAAGGTCGCAGGATGTTCCATCTCGCTGTACAGTTTCCACATCTGCTTTTCTTCCAGCCCGGCCTTTAATACGGGATAAAGGCATTCAGCCGTATAAGCCTTCATCGCGAAAACTTCCCTGGGTTCCTCCATCGAAAATGAGAAGATGCTGAGTTCCTGCTTTCCGATCAGTTCCTTCTCGCTCTTCACTTCGATCCCCTCATACTGTTCCAGAAGGCTGTGATAGGGATACTCTCCCTTCAGCGGATCCAGCAGGTACGCTGCAACTTCTACATCAAACCAGTTTTCATCCGGTGTGATGCGGAACGGCCGGATCAGATCCTTCAGGCCCATGCATGAGATCACGGTCCCCTGCTTCAGGAACCAGGCAAGCAGTTCATATACGGAAGCCAGTGCATCCGTAGCTGTCAGAAACACGGTTCCTTTTACGGAAAATGCAGTTCCGAGAAGAACCCCTCCCGAAAAGACCGGATAGAAGCCTACCACTCCTCCGGGCTCCGCAAATGCCTTCACCTCCGACAGCTTCCCGTCCCGGAAATCCGGCTGAAATGCCTTCTTCTCCTCTCCTGTGGCAGCGAAATGCTTCATCAGACTCTTCAGTTCCAGATCCATATAAGCGTCTCTTACCGCATCCGAAAGGATATCATCCTTTGTCACCTTTGTGTCGGAAAGATCCACCGGCAAGGGTGCGGTAAGGAGGATCCTGGACAGATCCCGTGAAAAAACGGCCATCTCCCGGTTCTCTTCCAGGGCAGCCCGCATTTTATTCTGAGGCATCTCCGGGATATGATCCAGAACGGATTCAACCGTATGATAGTTCCGGATCAGTTTTTCGGCGGTTTTGGGACCGATACCGGGAACTCCCGGGATATTATCGGAAGTATCGCCCATAAGTCCCTTCATTTCGATAAACTCGGTGGGCGTCACTCCATAGGTGGATTCCACCTCGGCAGCATGATAATCCTCTACCGTCGTTTTTCCGCCCCTGGTCTTAGGGATCCGGATCATGACGGTGTCAGTCGCCAGCTGAAGCAGATCCCGGTCTCCCGAAAGGACCGTCACCTCCATACCGGCATCCATTCCCTTTCGTGACATGGTTCCGATCAGATCATCCGCTTCATAGCCTGCCGCTTCCATGGTAGGGATCTTCATGGTATGAAGAAGCTCCTTGATCATGGGCATCTGTTCCCGGAGTTCATCCGGCATGGGATTTCGTTTTCCCTTATATTCCGCATACTGTTCATGCCGGAAGGTAGGAGCATGTACATCAAATGCCACGCAGATATGCGTAGGGCGTTCCTCCTCATAGATACGGAAGAATATATTCAAAAAACCCAGAAGGGCATTGGTATGCTGTCCCTTCTGGTTTGTCAGATCCACCGGAAGTGCATAGAAGCCCCGGTTCATGATACTGTTGCCGTCAATCAGCAGTAGTTTGTTCATGCGTTATCCTTCCTCCGAGCAGGAGCAGATCCTTAGCGTACTCCTCCAGTTCCCGGTATCCGCGGATCCGTTCGTACATTTCCGTCCGTTCCCCGGATTCACTGCGTTCTTCGTCTATTTCCATGGACTGTTTCACTCTGTCGTCGATCTCCATGATGCTCGGACCGAGACTTCTGGCAAAATAATAATCCCCCTGAACCGACTGTTTCGTGGATTGCTCAAATGCATACACCCAACTGAGACATTGACCATAAAAAAGGATCATAACAAGCGCAATCGAAACCGTGATCATCGTAAATGCAGATACACGGATACTTCTTCTCCCCTTCGCCTTATGCTCGATCTTGTTCAGTCTGACTTCCAGATCCTTACGGAAATTTCCGGAGGGAGATGTCCCGTCGGAAAGGATCTGCATCCCTGTCATGAGAGTATAGTAGATCTCCAGCTCATCATGACAGGAATTGCAGTTCTTCATATGCATAACGAATTCAAGCTGCTTTGATTCCGGCAGCTTGCCCTCGATAAAAGGCATGATATAGGATTGTGCTTCTAAATGATCCATAGGTCCTTCTACTTGGTTGCGCTTGTCTGTTCCGGTCCGTTCCAGTTGCTCATGCCGGTTCCGGGAATCGTCGGAGCCATCAGCACCTTACCGGTTCCACGATATACATTTACAAAGCCTTCCTTAGCCACTGCGGAACCAAGAAGGGACTTCGTAGCCTTCTCCACACTGAATTCCAGCGTCGAAGACCAGGCGATCGCCATATTTCCGTCGATCTTCAGTACATCATCCTGCAGGTTGAACTCAAAAAGCTCTTCCCTCGGTACCGGGCTTTCCAGAACACAGTATCCCTGTCCTGACAGACAGAGGTTAAAGAGTCCCTCTCCGCCAAATGCTGCGGAAGTCAGGCTGCTTCTTTTTACGATGGATTCCTG
>CACYMQ010000033.1 GCA_902775555.1 uncultured Lachnospiraceae bacterium
ATCTCCGTCTTCTATACCATCGTATTCTACCTGGAGCTTCTTTTTGTAGCGCTGATCTATGCCTATCTGTATCCGCTGATCGCTCGTTATCATACAACGGTGAAGCAGGCGGTCAAGAATGCGGTACTTCTTTCCGTCGGCTATTTCTGGAGTTGGGTGAAGATCATCGTTGCATGGGTAGCTCCGATCGCACTGTCGATCATTTATCCCATCATTTTCCTTCATACCTGGTACCTGTGGCTTCTGATCCTGTTCGGAGCCATCATCTACGGAACGTCCTATACCATTCGGAATGTGTTTAAGCAGAATGAAGAGGCTCTGAAACAGACAGAGGAAGAGGCGGCCGAGGAAGAGAAGAAGAAAGAAGCCATCGAGCAGCAGAAGGAAGAGGGCCGTGCGGCTTTGGAAGAAGCAAGGCAGAAACAGGCTGAGCGTATCACTGCGGAGAATGAGGCTGACGGGGAAACCCGAAAGGAAGAGCCTTCCGAAGAAGATGGAAAGACGGGGGGATCCGGGAAAAGTGAAGATCCGTCCGATGCTGGTCAGGCAGAGCGTAAGTCCGGCGGAAATAAATCCGGCGGAAATAAATCCGGCGGGAACAGATCCGGCGGAAATAAATCCGGCGGGAACAAGTCCGGCGGAAATAAATCCGGCGGGAACAAGTCCGGTGGGAACAGACCGAAATCCGGGAATCCCAACGGGAATAAGAATAACGGCAATCAGGGAAACAGCGGGAAGAAAGGAAACGGCGGCAGGAAATAGCCTCCCCGGATCGCCGTGTCTATATGAGGAAAACCTGTGTGAAGCAATCTGCTTCGACAGGCTTTTTTCTTTTCTCTGCAGATTTGATACCAGGAAAAAAGTACTTTTCAGACTTAGGAAGTATAATAATGATGTAGGCTATTTTGTGTTCGACATTCTCGGTGAATGAGATGGGAGGCAGGGTATGACCATACGCGAACAGTTTGAGCGGGAGGAACATGAACGGCTGAGCACATTTGCTTCCTTCAGTGACAGTTCCAAAGGACGTGACAGAAAGGAAGAGGAGAGTGATATCCGTACGGTATATCAGAGAGACCGGGACCGGATCATCCATTGTAAATCCTTCCGGCGTCTGAAGCATAAGACGCAGGTCTTTCTGTCTCCCTACGGGGATCATTACAGAACCCGTCTGACCCACACCCTTGAGGTGTCCCAGATCGCAAGGACCATCGCAAAGGCAGTCAGGGCAAATGAGGATCTGACGGAGGCCATCGCTCTCGGACACGATCTCGGACATACCCCCTTCGGGCATGCCGGAGAACGGGCTCTTTCCAAAGCCGGCGGACGGCCATTCCTTCACAGTGAGCAGAGTGTCCGGGTGGTGGAACGGCTGGAGAAGGACGGAAAGGGGCTGAATCTTACCTGGGAGGTAAGGGACGGTATCCGGAATCACAGGACCAGCGCCAAGCCTGCCACTCTGGAGGGCGATATCGTACGTGTTTCGGATAAGATCGCCTATATCAATCATGATATCGATGACGGGATCCGTGCGGGCCTTCTGCGGGAGGAACTGCTGCCGAGGGAATGTACGGAGGTCCTCGGGCACAAGACCCGGGACCGGATCAATACATTTATACTGGATACCGTGGAGAATACCCTTGGGAAGCCGAGGGTAGCCATGTCGGAACCGGTAGAGACCGCGCTGTTCCGACTTCGGGCCTTCATGTTTGAAGAGCTGTACCGGAACCCTATGGCAAAAGGGGAGGAAGGGAAAGCGGAAGAGATCGTGGGGATGCTTTACGGACATTATCTGGAGCATCCGGAAGAAATGCCGAAGGAATACCTTACCATGATGGATGAGGGGGAAGAGAGGAGCACGGTCGTCTGTGACTATATCGCCGGTATGACGGACAATTATGCGGTCATGAAATTTCAGGAGATCTTCCTGCCGCATTCCTGGCAGAAGATGTGATGACAGAGAAAAGAGGAATGATATGTATTATCCCGAAGAGGTGATCGAAGAGGTGCGGTCGCGAAATGATATCGTGGATGTGATCTCTTCGTATGTGGGATTAAAACGTGCGGGCAGCAATTATACCTGCTGCTGTCCGTTCCATAATGAGAAGACCCCTTCCTTCTCGGTCAGTAAACAAAAGCAGATGTTTTACTGCTTCGGCTGTCATGAGGGCGGAAATGTATTCAGCTTCGTTATGAAGTACGAGCATTTCACCTTCCAGGAGGCGGTAAAAAGTCTGGCGGCCCGGGTAGGATATGCATTGCCGGAGGTGGAGCCATCAGAGGATGATAAGCGAAGGGCGGACCGAAGACAGAAGCTGCGGGATGTGAATACGGCTGCGGCGGCATATTTTCACTACCTGCTTACCAAGACGGAGCGGGGAAAACTCGGATATCAGTATTTCAGGGAGAAACGCGGGTTTACGGATGAGACCATAGGAAGGTTCGGACTGGGATTTTCGGATATCTATGCCGATGATCTGTATAAGTACCTGAAGTCCAAGGGCTTCGGTGATGAGGTGATGCGGGATGCCGGCCTGGTGGAATTTGATGAAAAAAGGGGACCGCATGATAAGTTCTGGAACCGGGTGATGGTTCCGATCCTGGATCAGAACGGAAAATGCATTGCCTTCGGCGGACGGGTACTCGGAGACGGGAAACCGAAATACATGAATACAAAGGAGACGGAACTCTTTGATAAGAGCCGGACGTTGTTTGCATTCTATCTGGCCAGGAGAAGCCGAAGGCGGGGCGTGATACTCTGTGAGGGCTATATGGATGTCATCAGCCAGCACCAGGCAGGCTTTGACAATGCGCTTGCTTCGCTTGGAACCGCATTTACGCCGGGTCAGGCATCGCTGATCAAGAGATTTACAAATGAGGTTTATCTGGCGTACGACAGTGATAATGCGGGAACTATGGCGGCAAAAAAAGCGATCCGTGTCCTAAGATCCCAGGGGATGAGTCAACGTGTGATCGATCTGTCTCCGCATAAGGATCCGGATGAATTTCTGGCAGCGGAAGGTGCGGAAGCGTATGAGGAACGGATACGGGATGCCATTCCGGGAAGGCTGTTCCTGATCCGTCAGGCGGCCGCGGGATACAGGAAAAATGATCCGGAGGAGAAAGCGGCCATGATCCGGGATGTTGCCGGGCAGATCGCGGAAAGCCAGGATCCTGCGGAACGGGCCAGTTATATAGAAACGGTTGCGGAGGAGCTGATGCTGGATGCCGGGTTGTTGAAGCAGGAGGTGACCCGGATCGGAATGATGGGGCTTGCAGAGAAGGAGGGTATGTCCGGGACGGAAGATGCAGAAGCTTTCGTGAATCCGGAGACCGAAAGAAGAGTGCATGCAGGCGCTGTTTATATGAAGGATACCGGAAGACCGGATGAGAAGAAGGGAGAGCGCCCGGATGAAACGGAGGCGCATCTTCTTACCCATATGGTGAACCGGCCGGAACTGTTCGGTAAACTGAAGAACTATATCAGCGAGGAGGATTTCTCCGGTAAGGTAAAGGAGGTTGCAACACAGCTGTTTCGACAATACCGGGACACCGGTCAGGTGAATCCGGCAGCTCTGCTCAACCGGTTTGAGGAGTCCGGAGAGCAAAGGGAGATCGCAGGGATCCTTTCCAGGGATGAGCCTTTTGAAATAGAGAAGGAGGCCGAGGAAAAGGCGCTTACCGAAATGGTGAAGAAGCTGAAGCTCCGTGAGGTGGACAGAAAGCTTCGCGGCGGCGAGGGAAGCGCATTTGAACTTGCGAAGAAGAAAAAGGACATACAGAAATTGGAGATACATCTGTAGAAAGTCATTTGCAGAGATACATTTGCAAAGATGCATTTAGAAAGAAAGGTTGGATCTATGGCAACGAAGAAGAAAACGGAGACTACGGAAGAGGTTGTTGAAAAGGCAGTAAAGAAGACTGCGGCAAAGTCAGCAACGAAGAAGGCGGCGGAGAAGACCGAGAAGACCGAGAAGGCTGAAAAGGACGAGAAGGCGGAGACAAAGAAGGCGTCTTCAAAGGCAGAGAAAGCCGAGAAGGAGAAGGCATCCCCGAAGGCAGAGAAAGCCGAGAAGGAGAAGGCATCCCCGAAGGCAGAGAAAGCCGGGAAGGAAGAAAAGGCAGAGCCGAAGAAGACAGCCGCAAAGGCGGCAAAGCCGAAGAAAAGCGCTAAAAAAGAGGAGGCTGCCGCACTTTCTCCGGAAGATCTTGAAGCTGAGGCAGACCGCCTTCTGGCCGAAGACGAAATGGCGAACCGCGTTGAGATGGATGAATTGAACCAGTCGGAGAGAGATGCGCTTACCGCATTGGATGATATGGGCTTTGATTCCAGAGAACGGGAATCCGGCATGTCGGTGGAACAGCTGGTCAGCAATCCGGAATATAAGAAACATCTGGAAGAGCTTCTTGCCAAAGCCAGAAAAGAGAAGAATGTGATCGAAGATGCGGAGATCATAGGTGCATTCAAGGATAAGAGTCATCTTCTGACACCGGACAGCTTCGGCGCCATCCTGGAGTATTTTGAAAATAACGGCGTGGATGTCCTCACCATCACCGAGGACGATGATGATATCACAGAGGATGATCTTGATTTCCCGATCTCGGATGAAGAGGAACTCGAGCAGATCGATCTGGAGCAGGTGGATCTTTCCGTTCCGGAGGGCGTCAGCATAGAAGATCCTGTTCGTATGTATCTGAAGGAGATCGGTAAGGTTCCGCTTCTTTCCGCAGAGGATGAGATCGATCTGGCCAAGCGTATGGAGAATGGAGATGAGGCGGCAAAGAAGAAACTGGCGGAAGCCAATCTCCGGCTGGTAGTCAGCATCGCAAAGCGTTATGTGGGACGTGGTATGTTGTTCCTTGATCTGATCCAGGAAGGAAATCTCGGACTGATCAAGGCAGTGGAGAAGTTCGATTACCGAAAGGGCTATAAGTTCTCCACCTATGCGACATGGTGGATCCGTCAGGCGATCACCCGTGCCATAGCCGATCAGGCAAGGACCATCCGTATCCCTGTGCATATGGTCGAGACCATCAATAAACTGATCCGTGTTTCCCGTCAGCTGCTTCAGGAGCTGGGACGTGAGCCCATTCCGGAGGAGATCGCGGAGGAGATGGATATTTCCGTGGAGAGAGTCCGTGAGATCCTGAAGATCTCTCAGGAACCGGTATCTCTGGAAACCCCCATCGGTGAAGAGGAAGACAGCCACCTGGGTGACTTCATACAGGATGAAAATGTTCCGGTGCCCGCAGAGGCGGCAGCATTCACCCTGCTGAAGGAGCAGCTGGTGGATGTGCTGGGAACACTGACGGACCGTGAGCAGAAGGTGCTCCGTCTCAGGTTCGGACTGGATGACGGAAGAGCACGTACTCTGGAGGAAGTGGGTAAGGAGTTTAATGTTACCCGTGAGCGTATCCGTCAGATAGAGGCCAAGGCGCTTCGGAAGCTGCGCCATCCTTCCAGAAGCAGAAAATTAAAGGAATTCCTGGAGTGATGACTATGAGAGAATTGGGGACACGTTTACAGGCGATCGTAGACTATGTAGAGCCGGACCGGAAGGTGGCCGATGTGGGGTGTGACCATGCTTATGTAAGTATGGAACTGGCAGAGAAGAAGAACTGCACCGTGATCGCCATGGACATCAATGAGGGACCGCTGAAGATCGCTGAGGAGAATATTTACGGAGAACGTCTGGAGAAGAAGGTGGAGACCCGTTTGTCCAACGGACTTGAAGCGCTGGAACCGGGGGAAGTGGATACCATCGTGATCGCGGGTATGGGTGGTCATCTGATCACCGATATCCTGCGGGACGGTGCGGATAAACTGAAGCCCGGGATGCGGCTGGTGCTTTCACCCCAGTCGGATCTGAGACTGGTCAGGTATTCCCTTCGGAAGCAGAACATTTTTATCGATTCCGAAAAATGCCTTTCCGAGGGAGGAAAATGGTATTTTATCCTGAACTGTACCGTGGGAATGAGCCTTCCTCTCGGGGTGCCGGATGAGGTGGCAAAGCAGAATATGGATTACGGAGCATATCTGCCGGAGCATCCCACAGCGGAATTCAGGGAATTTCTGGATTGGGAAGCCAGGGGCTTTGAGGTACTGATCAAGGATCTTGCGAGGCAGAGGACACCGGCTGCCAGAGCCCGGAAGGGAAGTCTGGAGAAGCAACTGGAAATGAACAAAAGACTTCGGGAAGCTATCGGGGAGTAGTGCTTCTGCGTCGGTGAGATATAAGGAGAGGGGTATATGAAGGAGATCACGATTAAGATCCTGGAAGGAACGGAAACCAGAGACCTGAATGTGGAAAGCGGGATCCAGCTGCTCGACCTGGTGGACCAGAATCCGTCCGATGGGAAGATGGTCGTAGGTGCCAAGGTGAATAAGCGCCTGGTGGAACTGGGATACAGGATCTTCAAACCTTCGGAGGTGGAATTTGTTACGACAGAGGATGCCATCGGTTCGGAAATGTATAAAAGAAGCCTGACCCTTTTGATGGTGAGGGCATTTCATGAGGCATTTCCGGAGAAGAGGGTTCGGGTGAATTATTCCCTTGGCCAGGGATTCTTCTGCACGATATATGACACGGATAACAAACTGCAGGAACCTACGAGGGATGAACTGAAACAGGTGAAGAATATCATGCGCCGCCTCGTGGAGGAGAAGAAACCCATCGAAAAGAAGGTGCTGAAGACCTCGGAGGCGGTGAAACTGTTCCGGGAACACGGGATGACGCAGAAGGCGGAACTGTTCCGCTACAGAAGAGCTTCCAGAGTGAATCTGTATGAGCTGGATGGTTACATGGATTATTTCTATGGTTATATGCTGCCTTCCACGGAGGGGCTGTCCAGATTCAACCTGATCCCGTTTGATGATGGTTTTATTCTGGCGGTTCCGAGAAGAAACAGTCTGCAGGTGGGAAGAGTCCATCGTGCACCGGAGTCTCTTTACACGGCACTCCGGGAAGCGGAGGAATGGGGAAATCAGCTGGAGCTGTCCGGTGTAGGACAGTTAAATACGGAGATTTGCAGAGGGCATCTGAATGAGCTGATCCTGATGCAGGAAGCGGTCATGGAGAAGAAAATCGCAGACATTGCGGAAGACATCCATGCGAAGAAAAGAAAACTGGTTCTGATCGCAGGACCGTCTTCATCCGGCAAGACCACATTTTCCAACCGGCTTGCGATACAGCTTCGTGCGCACGGCCTCCGTCCGCATCCCATTGCCATGGACAATTTCTTCAAGGAGCGTTTGGAAACGCCGAAGGATGAAAACGGAAAATATGATTTTGAATGCATTGATGCCATGGATCTGGAGCTGTTCAATACTACCATGGAAAAGCTTCTGAAGGGCGAAGAGGCAAGGATGCCGAAATTCGATTTCACCCTGGGTGAAAAGAAGTATGACGGAAGAACGCTGAAGCTGCAGCCCGAGGATGTATTGGT
This sequence comes from uncultured Lachnospiraceae bacterium, assembly GCA_902775555.1. GTDB lineage: Bacteria > Bacillota > Clostridia > Lachnospirales > Lachnospiraceae > Eubacterium_Q. The sequence continues at coordinate 7,447 of CACYMQ010000033.1, forward strand.
CGTAGAGGGGATCCATGCACTGAATCCTGCGTCGACCTACGCGCTTCCGGGTGATTCGAGTTATAAGATCTATATCAGTGCACTGACACAGTTGAATCTGGATGAGCATAACCGGATCTCAACATCGGATACCCGTCTGTTGCGGCGGATCGTGCGGGATGCCCGCACCAGGGGAAATGATGCGGCAAATACCATTGCCATGTGGGAATCCGTAAGAAGAGGCGAAGAGAAGAATATCTTCCCGTTTCAGGGTGAGGCGGATGCACTGTTTAACTCCGCCCTGATCTATGAACTTCCCGCCATCAAGATCATAGCTGAGCCGTTGCTCTTTATGGTCGGCCGGGATAGGGAGGAGTATTACGAGGCCAAACGGCTGCTGAAGTTCCTGGATTATTTCCTGGGGATCGATTTCAGTACGGTACCGACGAATTCCCTGCTGAGAGAGTTTATCGGAGGAGGGTGCTTCGAGATATAAAAAGAGCCGAGCAGAACGATAAGCCGGGTTATGTCGTGGGTGATCATCTATCTAGGCCATACGTTGCCGCATGGCTCAAGCAACCTACCTGTGACACGGCGGGCAGCCGTATGGTCACGTCTTGGTCTTGCTTCGGATGGGGTTTACAGAGCCTGTTCTGTTACCAGACCAGCGGTGAGCTCTTACCTCGCCATTTCACCCTTACCGGCCGAAACCGGCGGTATCTTTCTGTTGCACTTTCCCGGGAGTCGCCTCCGCCGGACGTTATCCGGCATCCTGCCCTGTGAAGCCCGGACTTTCCTCACCCGGTGTTCGAGACACCGGCCGCGATCACCTGTCCTGCTCGACAGGTTGTAGTGTATCATAGATGGAGAAAAACTTCCAGTGAAAAAGAAAGGAGAAGCTTATGGAACTTGAGACCTGTATCAGAGAGAGAAGAAGTGTACGGCGTTTTACCGAGGAACCCGTAGATCATGCCACCATAGAGAAGATCATCGAACTGGCAAGATTTGCACCGTCCTGGAAGAACACCCAGACATCCAGATACTATGTGATCGAGGATGCTGATAAGATCGCAAGGATCTGCGAAGAGGGTGTTATGGGCTTTGAGGGAAATCAGAAGACGCTTGCAAAGGCGAAGCAGCTTCTGGTCCTTGCTACCGTGAATAAACGCTGCGGATATGAGAGAGACGGTTCCTTTACAACCTCGAAGGAAGACCGCTGGGAGATGTTTGATGCAGGGATCGCTGCACAGACCTTTTCGCTGGCAGCACACTCTCTGGGAGTGGGGAGTGTTATGATGGGCATTTTTGATGAGAAGAAGATCGCAGAGATCATCGGACTACCGGAAGGACAGAGCGTGTCCTGCCTTCTGGCATTCGGCTATCCCAAGTTCATGCCGGATCCGGTTCCGCGGAAGGAAGTATCGGATCTTCTTACCTATGTTGAGCCCGCGGAAGAATGATCAAAGGATAAAGAGACTGAAGAAAGAGATTAGGAGATCATAGTATTTGAAGCGCATATTTATTGCCGAGAAACCCAGTGTTGCGCAGCAGTTTGCCACAGCACTGGGTGTTCGCGGTGCCAGACAGAACGGATATATCGAGGATGGGGATACCATCGTGACCTGGTGTGTGGGGCATCTGGTCACCATGAGTTATCCGGAGGTTTATGATCCGGCCCTGAAGAAATGGAGCATGGAGACCATACCTTTTATACCGGACGATTTCCGGTATGAGATCATCCCGTCGGTATCACAGCAGTTTAATACGGTAAAGAAGCTTCTGAACCGGGAGGATGTGGAGTCGATCTATGTCTGCACCGACTCCGGACGGGAGGGAGAGTATATCTATCGTCTTGTGGATCAGATGGCGGAGGTTCCTGACACCAAGAAGAAATACAGGGTATGGATCGATTCCCAGACGGACGAGGAGATCCTGCGGGGGATCCGTGAGGCGAAGCCGCTGTCGGAGTATGATGCGCTTTCGGATGCGGCATATCTTCGTGCAAAGGAAGACTATCTGATGGGAATTAATTTCTCCAGGGTCCTTTCCCTGAAATATGCATGGAAGGTCAGGGATTACCTGGGGCTGGACCGCTGTGTCATCGCAGTGGGACGTGTCATGACCTGCGTCCTGGGAATGATCGTTGAACGTGAAAGAAGCATACGTTCCTTTGTACCGACTCCCTTCTACCGCGTGCTTGCCCAGGTCGGAAAGAAGCCGGAGGAAGCAGATAATACCACGCTTTTTGAAGCTGAATGGAGAGCGGTCCAGGGCAGCCGTTATGCCGGCAGTCCGGAGCTCTATAAGGAAAACGGATTCCGTAAGGAGGAGAAGGCAAAGGAACTGACCGCTTATCTGGATGAGCCGCTTCCGGTGACTCTGAAGGTGGAGAAGCTGACGAAGAAGACGGAGAAGAAGAATCCTCCGCTCCTCTACAATCTTGCGGAACTGCAGAATGACTGCTCCAGGATCTACAAGATCAATCCGTCCCAGACGCTGGAGATCGTACAGGAACTGTATGAGAAGAAAATGGTCACTTATCCGAGAACGGATGCCAGAGTCCTGTCGACTGCAGTCGCGAAAGAGATCGACAAGAATCTGAGGGGACTGACCGCCTATCCGTCGCTGGGAGGATATGCGGATTATGTGATGAAACAGGGTGGTCATAAGGGGATCGCAAAATCCCGTTACGTCAATGATAAGCAGATCACGGATCACTATGCCATCATTCCCACGGGGCAGAACGTGGGCCAGGGAGCCTCCCTTCCGCCGGTGAAGGCGGGAGTCTACGATCTGATCGTTAGAAGATTCCTCTCGATCTTCTATCCGCCCGCGGAGTACCAGAAGGTGGCAATCGAACTGGTCCGTCACGAGGAACATTTTTTTGCAAATTTCAAGAGCCTTTTGAAGCCCGGTTATCTGATGATCGCCGACAGAAATTACGGGAAGAAGACGAAGGAGAAGGAAGGCGCAGAGGGCAGAGAGAAGGCGGGAGACAGCAGTGAGAAGATGCTGGATCCGGAGGAAGCCGCACGTCTCGTGGAAGGGCTTCGGAAGGGCAGTGTGCTTTCCTGCAACGGCTTCGTGATCAAGGAGGGAGAAACCTCTCCGCCGAAACGTTACGCATCGGGAACCCTGATCCTTGCCATGGAAAATGCAGGTCAGCTGATCGAGGATGAAGAGCTTCGGGAGCAGATCAAGGGAGCGGGGATCGGCACCTCTGCCACACGGGACTCCATCATCAGCAAGCTGGTGAAGAATCAGTATATCGCATTGAATCAGAAAACACAGATCATCACTCCCACATTTTTGGGAGAGATCATTTATGACTGTGTACTGTATTCGATCCGCGGACTGCTTCGCGCGGACCTGACGGCCAGCTGGGAGAAGGGGCTTGCAGGTGTCGCCGACGGAAGCATCACGGCGGATGAGTACATGACAAAAATGTCCGATTATGTAACGAAGTATACGGACTACGTGAAGAAGCTGCGTAATCAGGATCAGATCACGCAGGTCTTCGACAGAACAAAACCATATTATAAAAATGCAAAAGCTAGCAGGACACGGAGGAAGAAAGATGAACGAACAGTTGCTGGAAGTGAAGAACATGTATGATCTTACCCATACCATGGCGGAGCCCCTGCTCTCGTCAGTTACCTATCCATGGGAGGTGTTGCCGAAGCTTGGGGACTTTATCCGCCAGCTGGGACCTACACTCGGACCGGAGTATAAGAAGCGGGGAGAGGATGTATGGGTACACGAAAGTGCGGTGGTATTCGACAGTGCTTATCTTCACGGACCTGCGATCATCGGACCGAATACGGAGGTTCGACAGTGTGCTTTCATCCGTGGAAATGCACTGGTAGGTGCGGACTGTGTTGTAGGCAATTCCACCGAACTGAAGAATGTGATCCTCTTCGATCACGTGCAGGTTCCGCATTATAATTATGTCGGCGATTCGGTCCTTGGTTATTACTCCCATATGGGCGCGGGATCCATCACATCAAATGTGAAATCGGACAAGACACTGGTCGTAGTAAAGGGAAGCGGAGAGTATGGCGACATTGAGATCGAAACGGGACTTAAGAAATTCGGTGCCATGCTGGGAGATCATGTGGAGGTGGGATGCAACAGCGTGCTCAATCCCGGAAGCGTGATCGGACGTTATACAAATATCTATCCCCTTTCTCCCATTCGCGGTTACATCCCGGAATCAAGTATCGTGAAGACGGGAAATGTGATCGTGACCAAACGCCCGGAAGTATAGAAATACTGTGATTTTTATTGTGCAAACTGTTTTGAAATATTGATGATTCAAGTGAAAACATAGGCAATAAAGAGAAATTATACAAAATTGTTGCAAAAATATTACTTTCGTTCTAAAATCTCTTACATGAGCAAATGAAAGACATAGTTTGTTGCTAGTTGAGTGAAATTATTTTATCTCATGGAGGGAAACAAAATGACAGTTAAGAAAGCAAGCGTTAAGGATCTTGCAGAGAAGGCAGCTGCTGTAAAGAAAGAAGCAGCTAAGACCCCTGCAAAGGCTGAGGCTGTAAAGACAGAAGTTAAGGCTGAGGTAAAGAAAGAAGCAGCAAAGGCACCTGCAAAGAAGGCAGCAGCTCCGGCTAAGAAGGAAACAGCTAAGGCTCCCGCTAAGAAGGCAGCAGCACCTGCTAAGAAGGAAGCAGCAAAGAAGGCAGCAGCTCCGGCTAAGAAGGAAGCAGCTAAGGCTCCCGCTAAGAAGGCAGCAGCACCTGCTAAGAAGGCAGCTCCCGCTAAGAAGGTTGAGACAAAGGTTGAGCTCTTCGTTGAGTATCAGGGTGGAAGCCAGAAGGTTGAAGACCTGGTAGCTAAGGCTAAGGAAGTATCCGGTAAGAAGACTGTTAAGGCTCTGAACGTATACTATCAGCCGGAGAACAACATCGTATACTTTACTGCTGATGGCGATGAGGGAAGCTTCAATCTGTAAGCTTTACCGAAAAGCAGGTATATAGAACCTGTGAATGTCATTACGGGATGCAAAGCATCCGGAGGATATCCGCAGAAAAGAAGAGGAGAAGCGAAATTGCTTCTCCTTTCTTTTCATGTCATCCTAAGCGCATGTCATCCTGAGCGTAGCGAAGGATCTTCCAATCAATAGGATTCGTCGCTTCCTACTCCCCGAAGCACGATCTTCGGTGATCCCTTCTTTCGTACGTAATCACCGGTGATGATCACGCGGCCGATGGCCTTATCCCTTGGGATCTGGTACATGATATCCAGCATGAATTCTTCGATAATGGACCGGAGTGCTCTTGCACCGGTCTTTCTTTTTGCAGCTTCTTCCGCGATCGCTTCGTATGCGGAATCATCAAACTGCAGATCCACCTCGTCGAGACGCAGCAGCTTTTGGTACTGTTTGATGATGGCATTCTGAGGCTCACGGAGGATCTTAACATACATTTCCTGATCCAGCTGATCCAGAGGACAGAGGATGGGAAGACGTCCGAGGAATTCGGGGATCATACCGAACTCTCGCAGATCTTCCATGGTCACATGCGTCAGCAGCTTGGGATCATTTGTATACGTATCCCTGAGCTCCGCACCGAAACCGATGGAGGACTGTGCGGTCAGTCTTGCCGTGACGATCTTCTCAAGATCCGGAAATGCGCCGCCGCAGATAAAGAGGATATTTGTCGTATCCATTCTGGTCACCGGGGTCATGGCATTCTTACTGCCGGAGCCCACGGGCACCTCCACAACGGAGCCCTCCAGGAGTTTTAAAAGTCCCTGCTGTACAGCTTCACCGCTGACATCCCGGGAACGGGTCTCCTGTTTCTTTGCGATCTTGTCGATCTCGTCGATAAAGACGATGCCTTTCTCGGCGCGTTCCACATCATTTCCGGCAGCCGTAAGAAGCTTGGACAGAACACTTTCCACATCGTCGCCGATGTATCCGGCTTCCGTAAGGGATGTGGCGTCGGTGATGGCAAGCGGTACATCCAGGAGCTTGGCGATGGTCTTTACCGTATAGGTTTTTCCGGAACCGGTGGGGCCGATCATCAGGATATTTGACTTCTCGATCTCGATCCCGTCTTCCTCCGGGTCGGAGAGGATCCGCTTATAATGGTTATAGACTGCCACGGAGATCAGCTTCTTGGCATGCTCCTGACCGACAACATGCTGATCCAGGCGGGCCTTGATCTCATGAGGCGCAGGGATATCCTTCAGGCTGAGGACCTTCGGTTCGTCCTCCTTCTTCTCCTTCTTTGCATCCGGAGAGACCTTCCTCTTCTTGACCTTCTGGGAATCCGGGATATCATCGTTCGGCATGAATTCGTTCATGTTGTCGAAGCCCGGCATATTTGACATGTCAAAGAAACGGATGGGGCTGTGGGAGATGGACTCAAAGGCTTTGTTCAGACAGTCCGGACAGATGTAGACTCCGTTGACAAAGCTTACCAGCTTGCCGGTCTCACTTTCGGGACGCCGGCACATATAACAGTATTTCTCAAACTCATCCTTGTTATCATTTGAATCTTTCGGATCTTTCGGATCGGACATGATTTTTCCTTTCTGTTCTGACAAAAGGTTGCGTAATGATTATAACAGAGCAGGTAAGGAAATGCAAAGCAAGTTGAAATCGGAAAAGCTGTGTGGTACAATGCGTCGGGGGGAAGAAAGGGATCTGTATGACTAAGATTATTGCACATAGAGGGGCTTCCTATCTGGCAAAGCGCGAGAATACGATCGAGTCCTTTCAGCTGGCGATCCGTATCGCCGCGGACATGGTGGAATTTGATGTACGCTGCACAAGTGACAGGAAGCTTGTGGTGTTTCATGACAGCACATTTAATGATATGCCGATATCCTACCAGACCTTTGCACAGCTGAACCGGCATGCGGAGGAGCAGGGGTTTCACATCCCGACCTTTGAAGAGGTGGTCCGCCTCTGTGCGGGAAGGATCTTCATGGATATCGAGGTGAAGGATACCGGGTACGAAAAGGAACTGATCCATATCCTGCATAAATACTGTACCTACGAACAGTATTCCGTAAAATCCTTCTTCGACCCCGTGGTATTCCGGGTGAAGCGGATCGATCCGAAGATCACCACAGGTCTGCTGTTGGGGAAGGACCATCCCGGATTCATCGGAAGGATAAAGGAGTTTTGTCCGCTTCGCCGCCTTCGACAGGCAGAGTGTGATTTCGTAGCTCCCTTCTGGGTCTTCAGCACGCGGCTGTTCGTCCGTAAGATGCACAGGAAGGGATATCCGGTGTATGTATGGACCGTAAATACGCCGGGGCTTGTTAAAAAGCTGATCAAAAGAAAGGTGGACGGCGTGATCACCGACAAACCGGATATGGGGCTGACCGTGCGAAAGCAGATGTACGGTTCCGGCGATGCGGAGTGAAGGGTGCTTCGCTTGGATCATTTGACAGATCAGTGACAGACCGATCGGACTAAAGACAGACAAAAGACAGATAAAAGATAGATAATAAGGGAAAAAGGATCGTCATATACACGAAAGGACAAAGTGGATCATGAAGAAAAGGATTCTTGCATATCTGGCCTATATAGACGGGCTCCTGGAAAGTGATGAGGAAAGAGACTGGGAGAAGGAGATTAAGCTTCATCTGGACCAGATCGGTTTCTTTATGCATGAACGTCTGGTGCATCTTCTGGTATTTATCCTGGTGGCAGTCTGCACCGTCATGTGCATCCTGGCTTTTGTGCTTTCTTCGGCCGTAATGCTTCTGCCTCTCATCCTTCTTCTTTTTGTCCTGCTGGTACCTTATTGCATGCATTATTATCTGTTGGAAAACAGTGTGCAGCGGATGTATCAGCAATATGACGAAATGAGGAACAAAATCACCCCGTATTTCTCCATGAAGAAGGGTTGACACAGAAGGCGGAGTCCAATTATAATCAGTGAAAGAGAGAAGGTAGCGTCCGGGTGCGGGCGCTCTTTCGCATTTTTTCACCCATAGTGGTCGCCGAAAATGTGACCGCAAGATATGGGGTTCTTTTGATGGAGATTTTAATCGTGAGTAAGAAGAGGAGAAAATCGAATAATCAAAAGCAGAATCCGAACCGAAACAACGGAAGCAATCGGAATGGTCAGCAGAAGGCAGCGTCCGGTGAGCAGGCAGCAGTGGAATCGGCATCCGGTGAGCAGACAGAATCGGCATCTGTATCCGATGAGCAGACTCTGACATCTGCCGGAGCGACGGCTTCGGCTGAGATACAGGAACCGGTGTCAGGATCCGTGGCGGATCAGGACACGCAGGATACGGAAGCCTATCAGACTTCCGGGTATGCAGAGGAAGCGGATGATATAGACGAGACACCGGAAGCAACCCTCTATCAGCCGGGGCTCACGGAACGGGAAGAGCCGGGAACGGAGGAATATGCGTATGCTGATCCGATGCAGGATGTGATGAAGGAGCATTCCTTCTATGCGCCCCGTTCTTCCGAGGAGGATGACTGGGATCCGGATGAAGAAGAGGAAGAGGAATCCTTTGACCGTGAAAATGTCAACCGTATGAAGAAGCTGATCCTTGCAGGGATCGTCGTTCTCTTTCTGATCCCGCTGATCCTGTGTCTGATCCTGTTCTTCCATATGCATAGTCTGGAGAAAGAGATGGAGCAGCTGCGCCAGGATGTGCTGAGCAAAAAAGAACGGATGCAGCAGGAGGTCCTTGCAAAGGAAAATGTTAAGGACAACAGGATGGAGGCGGCTCTGGATAAAGAGGCACTGGCCAAAATGGAGAAGAACCGGGCGGGTTCCACTGCGCTTCAGCTGACAGGTAAGCAGAACGGTGAGGAGCAGGAAGATGGAAAGGAGACAGTGACGGAAGAGGTTGATCCGTCGCAGGTCGAGGAATCCAAAAAGATCTATCTGACCTTTGACGACGGCCCGTCGGACAACACGGGACGACTTCTTGATGTTTTAAAGGAAGAAAATGTCAAAGCCACATTTTTCATGGTTTTAAATGATAAATGTGACCGGCAGGTGATCCGTAGAATGGCTGCAGAAGGCCACACCCTTGGGATCCACTCCGCAAGTCATGTTTACACGGAGATCTACGCGGATCTGGACAGCTTCCGTCAGGACGTACAGACGGTTCATGACCTGCTGTATGAAATGACCGGTCAGGATGTGAAGCTGTACCGGTTCCCGGGAGGCAGCAGCAACCGGGTATCGGATGTACCCATCGAGGATTGCATTGCCTACCTGGAGGAAGCAGGTTATACCTACTTTGATTGGAATGCTTCCAACGGTGATTCTTCAGGTAGTGGTTATACCGCAGACCAGCTGACGGAAAATGTACTCCGTTATGTAAGAAATAATACGGGAGCATCTGTGGTCCTGATGCATGATTTCACTCCGTGCCCGGAGACGATCGATGCACTTCCCGGTCTGATCCGGACACTTCGGGAGGAAGGCTATGTCTTCCTGCCCATAGACAGTTCCACCACGCCGGTTCATCACAGAAAGACGGAAACAGAGAAGAACGACGAGCTGGAAGAGGAGAAGAAACAGCTGGAGAAAGCCTCTATCGAGAGAGAGAAGCTGGAGAAGGCCTCGGAAGAGATCGCCCGGAAGAATCAGGAAGCAGAAGAGTCGGAAGGGTCGGAAGGATATGATGGATCAGATGGATCAGATGGATCAGATGGGTCAGATGGAACGGAAGGGTCAGACGAGTCGGACAGGTCGGATGAGGATGGATACGATGAAGAAGAGTAGGCAGATCCGGCGGAATAGGACTTAGGTCGAAGCACAGGAAATAAAAGATTCTTCGCTTCGCTCAGAATGACATAGGGTTTCGCATGTCATCCGGAGAACATGTCATCCGGAGCACATGTCATCCTGAGCGAAGCGAAGGATCTTCAACCGCAGGAATAACGCAGGATTCAACCGCAGGATATCAGGAATATCTGCTGCAACAGGCCGCAGAAAAATGGGGAAACCATGAAATATACAGAAGCTGTATCGTATATAGAGAGTAAAAACAGCCTCGGGATCGTCCCGGGGCTGGATGTGATTTTAGCACTGATGGAGGGACTCGGGCATCCGGAACAGGAGGTCCCGGCCGTCCATATCGCCGGGACAAACGGAAAAGGAACGGTCATGGCCTACATCGAGCAGGTCCTGCTTGCCGCAGGCTACCGTGTAGGAAGATATCTGTCACCGGCTGTTGTGGATCCCAGGGAGAAATGGAAGATCAACGGTCACATGCCTTCGGAAGAAGAGGTGGCCGAAGCGGTGGAGAAGGTGCGGGCGGTCGCAGAGGCACTTCCGAACAGTCCTACCAGCTTTGAGCTGGAGACAGCTGTGGCTTTTGTCCTGTTCCGGGATCATCATTGTGATGTGATGCTGATCGAATGCGGAATGGGAGGCCGGCTAGATGCCACAAATGTCATACCGCGGAAGGTGCTGGATATCCTGGTATCTGTCAGCATGGACCACATGCAGTTTCTGGGTAACAGCAGGGAGAAGATCCTTCAGGAAAAACTGGGGATCGTTAAGCCGGGGGATCCGCTGGTGACGGCACCTCTGGACGAGGAACTTCGGAGCCTGATGAAGACTTACCGTGTGCAGGATAGTCAGAAACCCGGCGGTTACGGAGAACTGCTTAGCTGGAGAGAAGCGGACCGGGACAGCCTGGTACTTACGGAGGAGACTCTGTCCGGTACGAGATTCCGTTATCGTGAGAAGCCATATCATATCTGTATGGTGGGTGATGTAGCGGTGGATAATGCCATTACGGCGCTCACGGCTTTAGAGATCTTCAATGAACGTGCGGAGGACTTCGGACTGTGGCGCGTGACGGAGGAGGAGATCACGGCAGGGCTGGAGAAGACAAGCTGGCAGGGACGATTCACGGTATTTGATACGAAACCGAAGATGATCGTGGACGGTGCGCACAACCGGGATGCGTGGGGCAGACTGGCAGGCACACTGGAACGGTTCTTCGGACTGAAGAAGCGGATCTATGTGATGGGTGTTCTGGCAGATAAAGAAGTGGATGTACTTCTGGACACCCTGCTGCCGACGGCAAAGAAAGTATATGTCTTTACACCTGACAGTCCCAGGGCGCTTTCCGGCAAAGCACTGGCGGAAAGGATCCGGGAAGCCGGAGGGGATGCGGAGGTTCTCCCGTCTCCGACAGAGGCGGCCCGAAAAGCTTTACGGGAAGCAGATGAAACGGATGTGATCGTGGCCTGCGGGTCTCTTACATTTATGGGAGAATTACTGAAACAGAGATCCCGTCTGGAGATGGACCGTGTAGAACGGATCCTCCAGGATACATTTTATAAAAAACAGATCAAGAAGATCTACGAGTCGGAATATGACAGAATATTCTGCCGCCATGGCTTCGGGCATGCGGTGTCCGTTGCAAGGATCGCATACATCCTGGCGATGGAAGAGGGACTCCGCCTTCGGAAGGATGTGATCTACGGGGCTGCGCTTCTGCATGATGCCGGAAGATATACTCCGGAGGAGAAGGAAATGTCCCACCACGCGGCGGGCGCCCTGTATGCACGTGGAGTGCTTGAAAAGGCGGGATATACCAAAGAGGAAACGGATCTGATGTGCAATGCGATCCGGGAGCATAAGGATCCGGGAGACCGGAGGGACACGCTGGACAGTGTGCTCTACAGAGCAGATAAACTGTCAAGAAACTGCTTCCTCTGCGATGCAAGGGAAGAGTGTTACTGGTCGGAGGAAAGAAAGAATCATACTATCGTATGCTGAACCGGTGGTCTCCGGGGGGATGGCCGGATCCGGAGAATGATAGGATCCGGGGGAATGGCCGCCTCCGGGAGAATGGTCGGATCCGGGGAAATGGCCGCCTCCGGGATAACGGGAGCAGGACATTCCGGGAAATGAGGTTGTGTAATGGATAAGATTGAGATCAAAAACCTGAAGATCTATGCCTATCATGGAGTATTTGATGAGGAGAAGGAGGAAGGGCAGTTCTTTCTTATCTCTGCGGAGCTTTTTCTCGATCTCAGGTCCTCTTCCATGTCAGATGACCTTAGGGAGACCGTGAGCTATGATGATGTGGCACATTTGATCGAGAAGGTAGTCACGGAAGAAAAATGGAATCTTATCGAGGCTGTAGCGGAATCGGTAGCATCAGAGATCCTTCTTACATACGGCAGGGTCAGAAAGCTCCGGGTAAGAGTGGATAAACCCGATGCCCCTATCGGTCTCGCATTTGACACCGTTTCCGTTACCCTGGAGAGAGGAAGACATACGGCATATCTGGGCATCGGTTCCAACCTGGGAGACCGGAAGGCTTACCTGGATCAGGCAGTGGAACAGCTGGGGAAGGATCCGTATATCCGCGTGGTCAGGGTATCTTCCTATATTGAGACCGAACCCTACGGGCCGGTGGAACAGCCGGATTTCCTGAATGGAGCCATAGAGCTGGAGACCTTGTATTCTCCGTCCGAATTGCTGTCCGTCCTTCATGACATCGAGCAGGAAGCGGGAAGGAAGAGGATCGTGCACTGGGGTCCCCGGACGCTGGATCTGGATATCCTTATGTATGATGATGAGGTGATACGGGAGGCGGATCTCTATATCCCGCATGTGGAAATGGAACACCGCGCATTTGTCCTGGAGCCTCTGGCAGAGATCGCACCCTATGCGGTCCATCCGCTGTTAAAGAAAAATATCAGTGAGCTCCTTGAAGATCTGAGGAAGAAGGAACCGGAGGTACCGGCATTTGATGCGTCCGAATACCGGTTTGAAGAGGATCTTGATAAGGACGGAAAGAAGATCTGCTATGCGGGTGTTCCCGGAGCTTATGCGGAAGCTGCGGCCATGAAGTATTTCGGGGAAAATGCGGATCTTATGAATGTTAAAACCTTCGATGATGTGGTCTCCGCCGTCGCGGACGGGGAGGCTGATTATGGTGTGCTGCCCGTGGAAAACAGCTCCGCAGGATTCGTCAGCGGCAATTACGATATCATCCGCGGGGCAGGAGTGACCATTGTGGATGAAGTGGTGCTGGATATCGAGCATGCACTGCTGGGACTTCCGAATTCCATGCTTTCGGATATCAGAAAGGTTTACTCTCATAATCAGGGACTGATGCAGTGCAAGGAATACATCGAGGCACATCATTTTCATACGGAAGCCACCAGCAACACTGCGGTCGCTGCCAAAAAGGTGATGGAGAAAAAGGATGTAACCTATGCCGCAATCGCCAGTGAACGTGCAGCAGAGCTCTATAACCTGAAGGTCCTTGCGAAGAGGATCAATTTCACACGGGACAATGCGACACGTTTTGTCATCATTTCCGGGGAGAAGGAGGTTCTTACAGGTTCAGATGCGGTGATCATCTGTTTTACTGCGCCTCACAGAGTAGGATCCCTCTACCAGATCATGGGGATCATAAACAGGAATTCCATCAATATGACCAGGATCGAATCCCGCCCGTCATTGAAGAAGAAGTGGGAATACAGCTTTTACGTGGGATTTGAAGGGAAACTCACGGACAGAAATGTGATGAAGGCCCTGGGAGAGATCCGTTATGAAACGGAAGATATGACGGTACTTGGCACATTTTCCTCTTGACACCGCGGGGGGGGATGTGCTAATCTACCTTTTGTGTAAAAAAAGAAGAGTATCCGCTCTCACCTTGGGTTGCGACATAGGCGGCCGGGTTTGATATTGTAAATGCAGCAGGAAGCAGACTGTGGTTTGCTTTTGTTGTGTGTGCGATGCAGTGGATATCTCTTTGGTCCACTGTTTTTTAATGTTTGGAGGGTACAACAATCGACTATTTAATTAACGAACAGATCAGAGACAAAGAGGTTCGCGTCATCGGGGCCGAGGGTGGTCAGTTGGGCGTAATGAGTGTGAAGGAGGCCATGCAGATTGCCGAGGAAGCAGGGCTGGATCTCGTGCGGGTTTCTCCGAATGCCAAGCCCCCTGTATGCAAGATCATTGATTACGGAAAGTTCCGTTATGAGATGTCCCGTAAGGAAAAGGATGCGAAGAAGAAGCAGAGGATCGTTGAGATCAAAGAGGTTCGCCTGTCCCCGAATATCGAGGACAATGATCTGAACACAAAGGTAGGTATGGCACGTAAGTTCCTGGAGAAAGGAAACCGTGTCAAGGTAACTCTGCGTTTCCGCGGGCGTGAGCTTGCCTACGTAAACCAGAGCAAAAGAATCTTGGATGAGTTCGCCGAGAAGCTGTCCGATATTTCGGTTGTGGATAAGCCGGCGAAATTCGAGGGAAGAAGCATGATCATGTTTCTTGCTGAGAAGAAATAACATCGAGCCACAAAAAGGAGGATACTAAAATGCCGAAGTTAAAGACGAAGAGAGCGGCTGCAAAGCGCTTCACAAAGACAGGAACAGGAAAGCTTAAGAGAAATAAAGCTTACAAGAGCCATATCCTTACAAAGAAGAGCACCAAGAGAAAGAGAAACCTGCGTAAGGCAACCATGATGGACAAGACCAACAGCAAGGTTATGAAGAAGATCCTGCCGTATATCTAAGGCAGAACATTTGTTAGGAGGACAAAGAAATGGCAAGAATCAAGGGTGGCGCTAACGCCAAGAAAAAGCATAATAAGACATTAAAGGCTGCAAAGGGATATGTAGGCGCACGTTCCAAGCAGTATCGTGTAGCTAAGCAGTCCGTAATGCGTGCAGAGGCTTCTGCTTTCGCAGGACGTCGTGAGAGAAAGAGAGATTTCCGCAAGCTGTGGATCGCACGTATCAATGCAGCAGCTCGTATGAACGATATCTCCTACAGCCAGCTGATGCATGGTCTGAAGACAGCAGGGATCGATATGAACCGCAAGATGCTTGCAGAGCTTGCAGTAAGTGATGCGGAAGGATTCGCAAAGCTCGCTGAGGCTGCAAAGCAGGCATTGGCATAAGCTTTCCTTACACTGAAAGCAGAAATCCGAGAAGCAGATCATAATTGTCATTCCGGGCGAAGCGAAGGATCATAACCGCTTCGCCGGGAAGGCAAAAAATGATACTTGTCGGAGTCAAAAATAAATTGACATATTTGATGCGTTGTGGTACTATATCACTTGCGTCAAACAAGCGGGAGTGCTGGAATTGGCAGACAGGCTAGACTAAGGATCTAGTGATGGTAACGTCGTGTGGGTTCAAGTCCCATCTCCCGCAGCATAGTTTTGTAGAGATCCGTCACATTGTGTGGCGGATCTTTTTTGCCTTCCCGTCTTCCCGGATTTATCCTTGTTTTACACATGTGCGTTGCAACGCTTATCGATTTGCTAAATCTTTCGGTGAAAAAATAAAAATAACAGTTGACCGAAAAATAAAGCGGCACTTTCTGTTTCACGCTACACTATGATATAATATGTAGCGTGGAGGTAAACTGAATAAAAAATATCTGGAGGTTTTGTTATAATGCTTACACCGAAGGAAGTTGAATATTGGGGAAAGAAAAAGGAAGATGAAAATTATGCTTTTCGGGCGTTTTTGAAACGATCTGCAGATCCTGCTGATCTGGATAAACGCTTTCGAAATCTGCATGAGCAATTATTTGCCGATTATGATTGCAGTAAATGTCGGAATTGTTGTAGTAGTTATCACAGTTCGTTTGCGGATGAAGAACTGTATGCTGCGGCTAAAGAACTCGAGATCTCAAAGGAAGAGTTTTGTAAACAATATCTGGAATACTCTGATGAGGAACAGAAATTTGAAAGCAAAAATGTTCCGTGTGATTTTCTGGGAGAAAATGGGCAATGTGTTCTTGGCGATTGCAGACCGGTGGATTGCAAAGATTATCCGTACACGAAAAGAAATGATCGGCTTGGAAGTTTGTTCACGATCATCGAAATGACGAAGATATGTCCTGTTGTATATGAGATGATGGAAAGGCTGAAGGAAGAATATGATTTCCTAAATGAATCGCAAAGAGTGATAAAAACAGAAAAAAAGACTTATCCGAATGACCCTTGTCCGTGTGGTTCGGGAAAAAAGTATAAAAGGTGTTGCGGTAGAAATTGAGAATGGATTTTGTGAAAAAGGCAGTTGCGCTTCGTTATTATACCAAGGCAGGGGTATCCCTTGGGTATTGTGCGATGATCGCGGATATGTCCAAAGGGGATTTCATCCGTTTTTTGGGAGAGAATGGTGTATCCATTTTTCAATTTGATTCTAAGGAAGAATTACTGGAGGATGTGAAGAATGCGTAAGGTTATATGGAATTGTTAATGAGAAACATAGGTACTAACATAGGTACTAACTTAGGTACTGACATGGAGCATGTTGACGAGGTTCATCTGGACAATGAGAGAGAAAGTGACAGTAACATGATATAGTTTTTGATCGTCGACATTTTCCTGATATGCTATATTTACAGAAGAAAATGTGTGTGTGGAATGATTGGAAGATTCTCAAGGAAAAGAGAAGAACATTGAAAAATCGAAGGAGGGCAGATAGGGTGATAGATACGAAACCTTATTACATGAATCAGACCGGTTGGACGTCTGATGAATATTATGGATTGCATAGATATCTTCACAGGCTTATTCTTCATTATGATAGAAAGAAAGATGAGATTCAGAGTATGGATATTGGAAGGATGAGTGATGAAACAAAAGTCCTTTTATACTGCATTATTGAATACTACCATCTTGAAGAATTGTTTAAGTTGGATAATCTGAGCCCGCTGGAAAAATGTGTTCCCCTTGCGACGCCCCTTGTGATAGGTAATCATGGAATCAATGAAAAAAATATATATGAGAAGATGAATGTAGTGCTTTGAGGTGATCATGAGTATTATAAATGCCGGACTGGAAGAATATAGAAATGCATTTTTTCGGGTGTTGTACATTAAGTTGTAAATCTCCCGCAGCCCTTGTAAATAAAGGAAGTATGGTGAAAGCCCCATCTCCCGCATATAATGGCAAAAAGGTTTATCGTTGTTTACGATAGACCTTTTTTTGTCTAAAAATGCCTATTTTACTGGGCTTGTAAACACACAATGGTGCTCATGTAAATGGTAAACCGGTGGATCCGTTGGAGTTCTATGAGTAAAGATTGAGGCTCCGGTTGTATAACTGGAGCCTCAGAAGGGAGGGTATGGATTATCCTATTTTATTTTTTAGCCATTCGGGCATATTCGGATCATCGATGTCCCATTTTGCATCAAGTCTTTCGTCATTAACCCATTCATTTTCTTTCCCATCAAAATGCTTAAATCGATTGCATTTAAAACGATAAACGGTATTATCTTTAAGTCGATACTGGTTGTAGTAATAGTTTTGTTTGCCGTATCCAGACCATTCCTGAGTGGTGTGAAGTATGCGGACATCATCAGGTTCGCCCTGGTTCTCTAAATCATCATCATCACTTCTGTTATTCATTTCATCATAATCATAGTCATCATCATTTTCCTCAGCATCGTTCCTAGATAATGAAGAATAATCATCAGAATAATCAGCGAAGCTGCTATTGTAATCATCAAAGGGAGTATCCTCTTCATCATCGTTGCGCTCATTTGGATTATCAGACTGATCTCCACTATTAGCTAATGCCTTTATCAATATAGTGGCCGCTGTGGCAGCAAAGGTAGCAATGGAACCGATGATAATCAGTTTTTTCTTGTGTCTTCTAAACCAAGATTTATTATGCTCGGTCTTCTCCGAATTATCTGTTAAAGACTCCTGGTTTTGTTGAGTTTCATTCGACATTTCTGACTTGTTCTCAAATCTGTCATCTTCACGATTATTATCCATATCCTTTTCTCCTCTCTCTTAAACTGCATCCGGATTCGAATGTTCCGGGTGTTCCGTTTGCTTGTTGTATGTATTATATGCCACGGTGCTGCCATAAATCGAGAATGAAATATCCATGTTTTTTGTCAAAAAATGGGAAAAACACTTTTTTTTGAAATTGAAGAATTTATGAGAGAGGAGGTTCCGAGAGAAGCTGGAAGAAGGGCTGGAGGAGAAACCTGGAAATGAAGGTCAGCTATTCGATGAACCGGATAGATCGATACCAATGGTATTCCCATCCTCCTCCCAACGGAGTAAGGCGCCGTAAGCTTTTGATATACTGTTGAGATTGCGTTTCAATTCTAGGAAGTCTTCTTTTTCTGATGAATCGATAATGCCATCCATCGAGATCTCTACTAATCGAGCAAGGTCAATCTGCTTTAGTTTGTTTAGACTGTCCATTACTGAGAGAATGATGAGGCCGAGCTGTTCTTCTCCTAGTCCATCGACTTTATTAAGATCAATATATGTGCCAACGGGACATTCGTTTGAGCAGAACCATCGGCAGAGACGTTTACTGTTATACGCCTTTGACAATTCGACCAGATCACTTACAGATGGCATTTTAGACCCACGTTCGATATCTCCAAGTGTGTCTTTAGGAATCCCTGTTTTAGAAGATACATCATCGATACTGAGTTTTTCGGGTTGTTTTTTTCTGATACTACGGTATACGCTTTCTTCCGGCATGTCGTTACTCCTTTCATATTTTGGGATCTTCATAAGTATAACACAGAATAGAGGTATTCTTAAAATAAAAGTGTGTATTTTCCACAAAAAAAGAAAAACGTGGCTAACCCGATATCGACTTAAGTCAGTGTTACCGGATATACTGTAGTCAGAACCCGGGTTAAATGCGGAAAATGAAGTGGGGGAGGTATGTGAGGGAAGTTAAGTAAATTCATGTGCTGGTTAGGTAATTAATTAATGCTATGTAATGGCCTCCAGGATCACTTAAGGTGCTTTTGGAGGCCATTTACATCATTTGTCCAATGCTGAGGGAAGTAGGAAGGTTGGGAGTGAGCAGTTTGCCAACCGATTCAGATTGAGCATGTGATATGTTTTGGTAAGGATAGTTGTTGTCAGGGGGCAATACGTTGTTATAGAAAATTCTACGGAATTAAGGTGACGGGAATGCTAATGGGGAGCCAGTGACGACACATTCTTTTCACTATTAACATCTGCAACGATGTGGTATAATAAAATGGAATATGAAAAAAGGTATATGTCAGAGGGAGGTTGTCATTAATACGACGTAAATCTGACAGTTTCCGCTATAATAGTACAATAGCACAATCATGGAAACGTGGTGTCGCAAAGCTACGAGGGCCTGTAAAATGGCAGCCAGCTGCACATAAAGATGTTCCGGACATCCTTCCATGGGTGTCCGGTTTTTTGTGAGGTGAATTATGGGAAAAAGGATCAAGTCAATACTATATTGTATTTTGTTGTTGGGGGTGTTGCTGGTTTTCCAAGATATCGCCGCTAAAGCCGCGATTGATGATGATTATACATACTCTATTTCCAATGAGGAGGTAAGGATCATATCGTATAATGGGTCATCCGATGATGTTTCTATTCCTGGAGAGATACATGATTATCCGGTTACTTCTATAGCATCCGAAGCTTTTAAAGGACATACTGAAATCCTGACGTTGGAAATACCTGATTCCGTCGTTAGTGTTGATGAAAAGGCATTCAACGGCTGTTTGGGAATTACAGAGATAACCCTGCCGGCCGATATAGATTATGTAGGATCGGGAAGAACGACTCAAAGTTCTACTGCCGGATCAGGTTCATCATCAGGTTCATCAACCGGTTCCTTTTCGGGATGTACAGGCGTGAAGAAGATTACCTCCCGATAGAAGAACACAATACATTCCAGACGCACTTGAGTCGGTTGCAGTAAATCTTGAGGAGGTCATCATTGAAGATGGTATTACGCGTATTGGAGCGTATGCATTTCAGGCTTATTCGGAAAATGAAAAATTGACCAGCGTCACTTTGCCGGATAGTGTTACAAGTATAGGGGCTTGGGCATTTAGTTATAGAAGATATGCGGTATTCTCAAATGACATGTCGAATGTGGTAGAATATGGAGATAATGCGTTTAGCAGATGCTCCAGTATGAATGCATTGGTCATAAATGATCAAGTTACGGAATTGCCTGTGGCGGTATTCGCTAATTGTTCAGGACTCGAGGGTTACGGTTGTTCAGGAATCACAGAGGTTACCATTCCTGTTGACATTAGTTATGTTGGGGAATATTCTACGAATTACGATTCCTTTTATGGATGTAATAGCATCTCCACCATCAAATACACAAAGGGAAGTACAGGAGTGGCATCAGATAGCCTGTGGAAGCTTGGGCTGGAGGTTTGTGGAAACTATAATGAAGAAGGAACCGTGAAGCCGAAGAAATATACTGTTGAATTTGCTGATGGAATTAAGAATCTAGCAAATTATAACTCTCCTGAGACAGTTTGCACGAATCTTGAATCGGTTAAGTTTGGTAAAGATGTCGAAACAATCGGATCGACTTCGTACCCAGACCGGATAAGCGCTACTTTCTATGGCAAGGCAGATTCTTTTGTTGAGACATATGCGAATCAGAAGCAGATCAAGTTTATCGCATATGATGTTGATTATTTAGATGAAGTGCAGTTTTCAATGGATGCTGTTCCGACAGCCGGGGTAGACTTGGCGGAAGATATAGAGGCAGAAACGGCAGGAATAGATACTGATTCAATAGGAGTGGAGTACTATATTGGTGAAACCGCTGCCGATGGAAAGGCATTGTGCAATACTCAGTACTCGATAAAAGTATCATTTGCATTTGAACATGGATACAGAATGGCGGAGGATTATACTCTTTCGTTTAATTCGAATGCTGTAAATGTAGTTAAGACTGAGACAGGATATGTCTTTGAATACACATATGATAAAACGGGGCATGGAAGCGTTGAAACGAAGAATGCTAAGGCCTCAACCTGTACGGAAGCAGGGTATACAGGAGATTCTTGCTGTTCACTATGTGGAGCTGTTTTGGCAAGCGGAGAGAAAATTGATCCCAATGGCCATACAATTGTAACAGACACAGCGGTTGCTCCGACATGTACCCAGTCCGGATTGACAGAGGGAAAACACTGTTCGATCTGTGGAGAAATACTTGTGGCACAGGAAGATGTGGAACCAAATGGACATACTTCGGTTACAGATGCCGGTGTTGACGCAACATGTACAACTGCTGGGATCACGGAAGGAAGTCATTGTTCTGTTTGTGGAGAGATACTTGTCCCTCAAATTGAAATAGAAGCAAAGGGGCATACGGTTGTTGTGGATCCTGCAGTTCCTGTATCAGGTGTGAACCCGGGATATACCGAAGGAAGTCATTGTTCGGTGTGTGGGGAGATACTTGTGCCTCAGGAAACGATTAATCCTCAATTTAGTAGTGGATTCTCATATGTTGAGGAAGAGGGGGAGATCGTTATTACGGGTTATAACGGGACCGAAACAGCCGTTATTATTCCTAACGTCATTGATGGGAAAGAAGTAACGCGAATTGAGGATGATGCATTCCGTGATAGAGCAGATATTGAGTCGGTAGTAATTCCTGATTCGATTCAGAAAATTGGAAGTAGCGCGTTCATGAATTGCTCAGGAATAACAGAGATCAGTTTGCCGGCCGATGTAGATTACATGGGGCTGGGAAGTACGGAGCAGAATGTCGGAACAGCTTCTACTACGTATTCACCCGGAAATGGTTCTTTTGAAGGATGTACAGGTGTTACAAAGATTACTTATACACCGGGCAAAACGGGAATACTGCCTGATTTAAGATGGAATAATCGTTCTCTTGCAAAGCAGGCTACAAATCTTGAAACGGTAGTGATTAAAGATTCGGAGATAGTACATTTGCATCGATGGGTATACCTGAAGTTGAAACGCTGACGAGTGTAACTTTACCGGAAAGCGTAACGAGAATAGGGAATGAAGCATTCAGCGGACGCTTAAAAGCAGAGTTTACGAGTGACCTTTCTCATGTTACTGAATTTGGGGCATATGCATTTGCTATGTGTTGTCAACTGGACGATTTGGTTATCAATGAAACAGTCACGGAACTCCCGGAATATGTTTTTGCGTATTGTTCAGGACTTACAACACTTGTAATTCCGGATAGTGTAACGACAATCGGTGTGCTTGCATTTTACGAGTGCACTGGATTAGAAGAGGTGACCATTCCTGCCGATGTAGAATACATGGGTCTGGGAAGTACAGAACAGAATGTTGGAACAGCACCTACGACGTCGTCGATTGGGAATTGCACGTTTGCTGGATGCGCCAATGTAAAGAAGATCACATATACACCGGGCAAAACGGGAATAAGTGATTAAAGATGGGATTACCGTGATCGGCGATTATGTGTTTAGTGGTTGTTCGACATTGGAAAGCTTTTCCATTTCAAATACGGTTTCAGTTATTGGCGCCAGTGCATTTGACGGTTGCGAGAACGCAGAATTCAACACAGATTTATCACATGTGACGAGTATTGGCAATCGCGCTTTTGGAACGTGTAGAAAATTGGAGACGGTTTGTATTAGTGAGGATGCGACCGGATTGGATTCTTGTGCATTCATAGAATGCTCCGGACTAAAGAAGGTTGTTATTTCGGATGGCTTCGCAGCTATTGGAACTGCGGCGTTTTCAGGATGCACTTCTTTGGAAGAAGTTGAGATTCCAGTTGATGTTAAATGCGGAGCATTGGCTTTTGAGAATTGTGCTTCCATAAAAAACATAAAATATACCAAAGGATCCACAGGCGTCTTTTCTAATTCTCTTAGACTTGCAGCCCTGGAGGTTCGCGCTAATCAAAACACAGAAGGAGAGTATACGGTTGTATTTGCAGATGGAGTGGTTGATCTATCATCCTATTCAATTTCTTCAGATACATGTGAGAACCTGAAATCGGTTTGGTTTGGAAATGCGATTGAAACCATTGGCGATAATTCATTCCAGACAGCAAGTGTGCCGGTTTTCTATGGAAAAGCGGACAGCATAGTTGAAACATACGCTGATGCAAAGAACATAAGCTTTATCCCTTATGATGTAACGATGATAAGCAGTGCGGATTTCACCCTTGAATCAGTTCCTGCTCCAGGGGGTAATCTGCCGAAAGATGTAAACACGGAGACTGTAGGTATTAATACCGAATCGATACAGGTTAAGTATTATGATCCCAGTTCGACCGAGGTTGAGGGTGCCGCATCATGTAATACAGTGTATTCCATGGTTGTATCGTTTGAACCGGAAGACGGGTATCGCTTTGCGAATGACTTTACGATGACCCTTAATGGGAAAACGATTAGTGCGAATAACCAGAAGAAGAGTTGTTCGTTTGAAGTTGTCTTCCCCGCAACGAGTCATGGATCTACTGAAATCCGGAATGCCAAAGAAGCAACCTGCACAGCAACCGGATATACAGGGGATACCTATTGTACGATCTGTGGAGATTTACTGAAAGCAGGAGACACAATCGCAGTTGTGGATCATACAGTAGTTACTGATTCGGAAAAGGCTCCGACATGTACCGAAACCGGATTGACTGCAGGTAGCCACTGCGAGGTTTGTGGAACCGTTTTGACTGCGCAAACAGAAATCCCTGCTTCCGGTCATACGGAGGTGACTGATCCGGCTGTTCCTGCCACATGCACAGAACCGGGATTGACGGCAGGAAGTCATTGCTCCGTATGCCATGAGGTTTTGGTGGCACAACAGGAAGTTCCGGCACCCGGACATAATTGGGATGATGGGGTTGTAACCAAAGTGGCCACGGAGACGGAAGACGGAGAGATTGAGTATACCTGTCAGACATGTCAGGCCAAGAAAACGGAGACTATAGTAATAAATGTCGGTGAATCATTGGCAGGTCATTCAATTAGCCTTGAAGGAAATGTAGGGATTAATTTCTTCTTCGAATTATCCGATGAGATCCTTGCTGATGAAGGAGCCTATGTAAGATTCACCCTTCCTGATGGTTCTACGCATGATGTATATGTGAATCCGCAGACTGATCCGAATGTGAGTGTTGCTGAAAAAGATACAACCTCTGATCCGGGGAAGACACTGTATATGTTCCAGTGTCAGGTTGCTGCGAAAGAAATGACGGAATCCGTTACGGCTCAAATGATTCGCGGAGACGGACGGAGCGGCAAGGCACATACATATGAAGTTAAGGATTATGCTGACTATATGGAGGAACACTTGGATGGTAATACACAGTATCAAAAGGCATATGATCTCGTATGCTCCATGCTGAATTTGGGTTCTTATTCACAGGTATACTTTGGTGAGAATATAACTGAACTTGCAAATGCAGACTCGCTGACAGAAGAACAGACTGCTGAGATTAGTGCAGTGGATGCGGCTATGATCAATCATCCTTACGATGCATCTGAAGAGTCACTTCCGGAGGGAGTCCGGTTTATGGGTTCAGATTTGGAACTTGAATCAGAAACGATATTGAATCTTTATTTTGAGAATACGAACAATCTGAATCTCACATTTGAAACGGCGGATGGAAGGCAACTTAAAACCAAGAAGGTGGGAGATTTAACACAGGTTGTTATCAGTGATATTGTTGCCCAGGATCTGAGTGATGATATTGTGGTTAAGGTGCTTGTTGACGGAGGTGATGATGGATTTTCCATGAAGTGTTCACCGATGAATTACTGTTATAATGTATTATCCAGAGAAACTACCGCAACGAGGACAGAGGAACTGAAAGATCTGATTCGCGCATTGTTTGTCTATAATCAAAAGGCAGTGGCATATTTTGGTAACTAAATGACAAATGGTTATTTTGATGGATATATGATAAAATATAGTCCGAAGAGTAAGTATACTATGGGAGGCAAATGAGTTTATGGATGAAAAAGAGATATATGAATGGCATGTATGAATGGAAGGCGAGGGGCATACGATGCCCTTGCGCCTTCTTCGTTGTTGTGAGGATAATGTAATGAGACGTTTCGGAAGACTAATACGATATGCATTAATGGTGTTAGGTGTGGGGTGGATTATAAATTGTTCGGGCTTTGTTTCGACCGCTGATGAGCTTCCGTTTATTCCGGATGGTGCATCTACTAAAACTACAACGGAATCCACCACTGAACCACGGGTATTAGAAGATAAGCAGAATACAGAGCGGGAAAATGAGAAGATAGTTACGGAGAATACATCTGAGAGTAAAACACAAACAACGGAAACGATAGAAAAGGACAGCGGAACTACGGAAGTAACTTCATCAACACAAGAACAGGCAGAACCATCATCCATTTCCGGTGAGAAGAAAAATACTTCCAAAGAATCGGGTAATACCAATGAGCATGGTCTGGTCGATAATAAACATACGGAAAATGAGATAGATAAACGAGAGATCACAAAACAGGGAACTGAAGTAAAAAAGGAATCGGTTACGGAGGATACGGCGGTTGATCCGGCTTCATCTGAGAAAAAGTCGGATGCAACGACGGAGATGACTTCAGATAACAATGCTGAAGAGAAAGAGACCTCATCAGGCATTGGTCCGTTGATCATCATATCAATTGTGGTTGTTGTGGGTCTCGGTATTTTTGGGGTTGTATATTGGAAAAGGAATAGATGATAACAATTCGGGTTGCTGATCGGAATATCAGAATAGAGAATATCCACACGTATCTTGAAGAATTCTGCAAGGATTATATTGATTCATTCTCGAATGAAGACTTTCTGATTCAGATGAAAGATGAAGATATTGTCTTTGAACGGGAGAAATCCGCACTTGAAGACGAGGCAGAGGGGATTCCGGTTCGCGGATTCTCAGATGAGTACCTGGAGACGCTGGCGGTATACAGGAAGATAGCGGAATGGATACCATTTATCCGGGAAAATGCCTCAGTACAGCAAAGAGGTGGAAATCTTCCGGAAGAATACCGAGGATCTGGTGAGAGAGCAGGAGTATTCGGCTACGCTGATCCGGGCAGTGAAGTCGGCAGGCTACGGCGCCTACATTCTTTCCAACTACCCGAAGGAGCTTTCCGAGACGCACTGGCCGAAATTCCGCTTCCTGCCTGAGGCGGACGGGTACATCATTTCCGCATTGGAGAAGCTGGCGAAGCCGGATCCGGCGATCTTCCGGAACAATATGGGATCGTTATAGGTTGAGCTCACATTTATTCTTTTGGAACTGTCGATATCAAAGGAAAGCGAAAGAAACGGGAGGATGGTTATGGGCAAATCGAAAGGATTTGACGGAGATACTATCCAAAATCTGGATGGTAGTTACACTTCATATGGATCGGACGGAAGCAGATTACACACAAGCCGTAACTTTGAGGGCGGATACACTACGTACGATCAGAATGGTAATCGGTCAGTATCCGATCCTGATTCGAGTGGTGGCTTCGATACAGTACATTCGGATGGGAGTCGGTCAAGAACCTATTCTAATGGGAGAGGTGGGTTCGCGACGGTACATCCGGATGGAGACAGAACAACAACAATTCCGAATCTGTCAGGAACCGGGTATACGTCGTATAGAACCAGAGCTTCTACCGTTAAAGGTTCCGGAGACTTCGGGGTAATTGTGATGGCTCTCATTGTAGCTGGGATGCTGATCGTACCAATGTTCAGCGCCATCCGGTATATGATTCCGGCAATTGTTATGCTTGTCTCAGGGGCAGTTGTAAAACTGGTTTTCAACAGATTGATCAGAGAAAGCATGTACGGCGTTTCGATTTATCTTCGAACCGGATTGTGGATGTCTGCATTGTTATGTGCGGTTTACGGCATGATTGAAGCGTCTGAAGTCCAGGCGATTCCTGATTATGGATCCTGGGTAATGTTCGGGCCGGCCGTCTTTGGCGTGATGGCCCTTTTACCCCTTATCCTGGAAGAGGGAGAAGATTATCCCGGGCATTTTTTCCTGGTTTTTCTTATCGCAGGCGGTACCGTTGTGGGTGCTTATTATTTCCTTACCGGAAAGAAGTTTAACTCGGAGCCGATTCAGTACCTTTATTGGATCAGATGGGCGCCGGTAGCTCTCTGTTCTGTTTTTGCTGTGTTGGAATTTTTTGTCGTTTTGGTGCGGAAAAAATAGGTGTAGCCCGATTGTATTTGCCGCTTACCATAAAAAAGATCGGGGGAAAGTCTTGAAGACCACAAGGTTCAAAAATGATCCTCACCCCCGGCTGTCCGTAAAGCCATTATAATGAAATCAGTATATCATATTTGCAACTATTTAGCACCCCGTGAAAATCTTGAATAGTATGCATGAACAAGCGGAACATACCCCAGCTTACGGATATCCGAATAACGGAAGCGATACTTGGCGTTGGTATGCCTTCCGGTTGCCAGTACACGAAAGCAATCCTGTGACAGATGATCCAGTTTTTTCAATCTTTCCACAGATGTAATATAGGGGAAAAAATGTTCGCTGAAGCTTAGTCCATGCTCCTCCGGTATTCCATAAAAATATCTGTTCACAAAAAACGCCATCCTGCTCACGGCTTCATCTTTGGAAAGAACGCCTTCCCTGGTTTTGCGAAGGAGCCGGTCCGCCCGGTGTTTGATCCTTGTGGACGCTTTGATATAGGTGTTATCTGAAATATCCTGGAATCCGGGGGCGTATTTTATCCCAAGAAGATCAAAGTCCTTCCCGGGGGGAATGATCTCCGTCTTTTCTTCATTTGCTTCCAGTCTGAGACTATGGATCAGTTCCATAAGCTTCACCATATTTCTTTCCGCAGTCTCCCTGTCTTTGCAGATCATGCAGATGTCATCTGAATACCTGCTGCAAATAACGGAGTTCTCCTGCATAAAACGATCCACATCCTGAAGAAAGATATTCTGAAGAAATGTCACCAGAGGATTTCCGGGAAGCACGGAGGTAAATCCCTCTTCCTCTTTTCCGTTCCGGATATACCGGTTTCTTGTGATCAACCACATGATAAAGGAATATAGCTCCGGCTCGTCTGAAAGCCATTTTTGGAGTATCTCATCAAGCAACGCCGGATCTATGGATTCGCCGAAGCTGTGGATGTCGGCCTTGACAACATACATTTCCCGATCCGGATCTGTTTCCCGGATCTGTGAGTAAAGCTGCCGGATAGAGCGGTTTCGCCGAAAGGAATAAAGACTGTCCGGAAAACGGGCATCATTTTTTTCCATCATCATATAAGTCAGATACTTAAGGATCGCCTTGTTTTCAGGTGTGAAACGATATACCTTCCTTCTTCTGTTTGATTGCCCCTTCCTGAGGAAGATCAATGTTGGAATATCAAAGAAGAAATCACCCTTTGCAAGCCGGTCCAGGTCCTGATCAAATCGATCGGACATAAGGTAATCCGACATGAACCGCATCTCTTCAGGATCACTGTCCAGCGCATCTGTCTTCCTGGTCAGGAAAGCTTCCTTCCAGCATTTCAGTTTCATTTCCGCGAAGATCATTTTTTTATTTCCTTTTCACCTGTTGTTTGCTTACCAGACGGGCAAACCTTCCATTTTTCTCCATCAGTTCGGAGTAGGAGCCCTCTTCAGCGATCACCCCATCCTCCAGCATAACGATCCGGTCAAAGCCCGTTACTGTTGACAATCTGTGCGCAACCATGATGATCGTGCAGTTCAGATGGCTGATGCTCTCCAGAACCTGCGCCTGTGTCAGATTGTCTAAAGCGGAGGTTGCCTCATCCAGGATCAGCACCCTGGGTTTTTTGATCAGCGCCCGCGCGATGAGGAGCCGCTGTCTCTGACCACCGGAAAAGCCACTGGAGTTTGACTCCGAAATCTCCGTATCCAGCTTCATGGGAAGCGTGCGGATGTAATCTCCGATGGCAGCCTTGTCCACTGCGTCCCAGATCTCTTCATCCGACACCTTGCGCCCGGCGCCGAAGACAACATTCGAGGCAATGGTTCCGGGAAATACCTTGCTGAACTGAAATACGGAACCGATCCTCTTCCTGAGGGACTTAAGATTCAGAGTCTGTATCGGTTTTCCATCGTAGCTGATCGTTCCCTCCTGTGGAGTTTCCATTCCCAGCATAAGCTTAAGCATCGTGCTTTTGCCGCAGCCGCTTTCTCCGACGATCGCAAGCTTCTCGCCTCTGTGAATCTTAAGGGAAATGCCCCGAAGACATCCCTTCGGATCATTTTCGTAGCTGAACTTTACATTCTCCAGATCGATGGCTCCGGTGAGCTTGCGCACATATTCCTTTGTGCCCTGCTGTTCCGTGGACGCATGGAAGATCGGCGAAGCATTTTCATACAGTGTTTTCATCAGAAATGCATTCTCCAGCATATCCGTAAGACTTGCCACCGCCGAGATGACGAGCGAATAGGAAGCGACAAAGGACAGGTAATCCTCGGAGGACAGGCCCTCGTAGATGGATGTACCAAGCAGGGCGATGGTCGCAGCCGTGGAGATCGCCGCGATGATCTCCGCATTGTATTTCAGGAAGAAGGGCTGCTGATAGGTGCGCGCCAGGATCTTTCTGTACATGCCGGCCCATTTGGCATAAACTGCATTTTCACATCCCATGCCCTTGATCCGCTGGATCCCACGGATAGCCGCATACATGAAGCCGCTGTTTTCCATGTCCACTTCCAGCAGTTCCTTTTCGTTCGCCATGTTGTTAACCGCACTGATGATGGAAGCGATGATCTTCAGAAGCAGGAAGATCAGTGCCGGAAGAAAGAGCGCCGGTGCCATTCTGTTCATCTGGAACAGGTAGACCACGGAGAAAAGCACATCCAGCAGTACATCCATATAAAAGCTGAGGATCATGTCCGAGAGCCTTCCGCAGCTGTTGATCCGCTTCGACAGCTTGCCGGAGGAGGTTTTCCCGAAGAAATCCCTGTCCAGATGAAGAACTCTGGCCATGACGGCAGACTGCATCTTCCTGGATATCCGGATCTTCGTTTCTGAGAGAAAAAGCGTTTTGACCATGGACAGGAAACCCCGGATAATGCTGACCAGAAGAAAGACCAGCATCATCGTAAGGAGGAGGGACACTTTGCTCTCACCCATCGGGATATAGGCCTTATACACCCATCGGCTGATGATCGGGAGGAACAGTCCGAGGCCGGCAACCAGTGCTGCCGCCAGCAGAAGCCGGAAGATGTCCGAGAAGGTCAGGGATTTCAGAACGTTCCGGCGAAATGTGGCGTGGACGCCTTCCCGCTCCTCCAACGGCCGCTGAAAGATATAGCACCCCTTCTTCAGACTTCTGCAGTATTTTTTGGATGCGTATCCGCCGCTGGCATCATGCGGGCAGAAATAACGGTAGCCCACCAGCGTCGGGGTCAGGGCGACAGCCTTGCCGTCTTCGCGGAAGGCAAGGATATATTCTGTCCGGGCTCCCGAGAAGGTCTCCACGGATTCCTCGTAATCGTACATCATGCCCAGCGGATCCAGCATCATTTCCAGCATTTCATCCACATTTCGAAGCCCGTACAGCCTGTCCATCTGAATCCCGAATTTACTCAGAATGTAAAGCACGGTTGTCTGGGCATCGTCAACGCCTTCCTCCAGCTTGATCATCGCCTTGTCATTCACCAGGGATTCGTCTGCATACTGCTCGTATTTTCGATTGTCTTCTTCTTTTTTTCTAATGGCTTTCGAATAAAGTCCCATAGTATCCCTCGTTATTGTGCACCGATCAGGTTTCTGTACAGGCCTTCCTCGGCATATAGTTCGTCATGGGTTCCTTCCTGAACGACCCGGCCGTGATCCATAACATAGATACGGTCGCAATCCACAATGGTCGATAACCGGTGAGCCACGATGATACAGGTGGTTCCTTTATCCCGGATGGACCGGATCACTTTATCTTCCGTCAGGGCATCCAAGGCAGAGGTGAATTCATCCAGGAACAGCAGACTTGGTTCATGCGCCAGCGCGCGGGCCAGCTCCAGCCGTTGAAGCTCGCCACCGGAGAAATTCTTTCCGTTCTCCAGCATCCTTGCTCCGAAATCCTGCGGTTCCTTTTCGATCCGCTTTTGGATCTGTGCATCCCGGGCAGCCAGGATCACCTCGTAATCCTCTATGGTATTATCCCACATCCGGATATTGTTGTAGATTGAATCATCAAACATGACGGTTTCCTGATCCACGGTGGTTATAGATGAATGGAACACCACATCCGGAATCTCGTTCCGGTGCTTTCCGGAATAGAGGATCTCGCCGGATTCTGCAGAATATAGATCTGCCAGGATCTTCAGAAGAGTACTCTTGCCGCAGCCGGTGGGACCGACGATCGCCACCATCTGGCCGGGTTCTACCGAAATACTCACATCATTTACCGCCAGATCGTCTCCCTGGAAATACCGGTAACAGATATTTCTGGCAAGAAGACTTCCTTCCAGCTTGTTCAATGCAGCATCCTCAACATCCGGAAGCGGGATCTGCTTTTTCTCCCCGCGCCGGTTAATATCATTTACCCGTTCGATATTTGTCCGCATTTTCTGCAGGGAACCCACAGTGTTCAGACAATTATTCAAGGAAGATACCATACTGTTCAGCACCGTCTGGAACAGTGACATCATGCCAAGGGTGAAGCTTCCGTGAACGATAAAATAAGCCCCCAGAAACAGCTGTACAGCCTGCAGAAGGTAATTATTCAGATTGGAAGCAAAGGAGGTCCATCCGGTGATCCTGGCGCTGGTCAGCCTGTTGTCGCACACCTGCAGCTGCGAATCAAACCAGATGTTGTAAAAATCCCTCTCTGCCCCTGTGGTCTTTATGGTATCGATCATATTAAGGCCGTTCAGAACAGAGGTATTTAATGATCCCGTATTCGTAGTCATGCTCTTGGCGGCAATCGCATTTTTCTGCTGAAACTTCACTGTGATCACGATATTAATCACGACGATCAGAAGACAGATGGACGCTAATATCGAATTGTAGCTCATCATGAAAAAGATGTAGATGAAGGTCATAACCGCATCGATCACCCGGGGAACAAGAGTTTTGATAATGGAATTATCAAGCCTGACATTGTTATCCAGCCGGGACAGCAGCTCCCCTGTGCTGTACTGTTCGAAGAATGTAAGCGGCTGGCGGAACATTTTTTTGAAAAGCCGGCTGCCCGAATGGGCGGACAGATCTCGGCTGGACTTGCTGATCAGCCGTGTTTTCAGCATTCCCGCAAAAGTATGGAGAGCAAGAATAAAAAGATAGAGACCAAGCATCAGCTGCCAGGTGATCTCCTTAGCAGATCCGTTTCCGCCGGGGGAAAGGAAGGTATCGATGGTATTCTTCTGGAGCCTGGCCATGAGCAGATTCAGCAGCACGGCAACGATCGTAAGAAAACTAAGTATGATCATCGTTTTCTTAAGAAAATGAATGCGGTCTCCGATCAGCTGAAGCAGGGATTCTCTCTTTCCGCCCGGCTTGAATTCGCTGTTTGGGGAAAGCGCGATGATCTTCCCCGAGTACAGCTCCAGAAACCGATCCTTTTGGAGCTTATATTCTCCTTTGGCCGGATCAACTACCGAAACCAGATCCTTCTTAATGGATTTGATAATGACATAGTATCTCCGCTTCCACAGCGCAAGCAGCGGAAATGTCCTGCCTTCGAGTTCTCCGGCTTCGACTTTTTCCACCCTTCCATCCAGACCGAAGGATGCTGCGGCAGCGATGATCTGCTCCGGACTGGAACCATTTCTGGAAGTTACGCACTTCTCCCGGAGTTCCTCCATTGGAACATTTCTTTTATAGAAACCAAGCATCATGCTCAGCGCCGCTGCGCCATTTTCGCCCGGTTGCATTTGTATGACTACAGGTATCCTCATACGCTTCCCCTTCTCCTTTTTCCTGCCTGCCATGCCCGAATGCCTTCGGCATTCGCGTCGCCGCTTCGCGTCGGTATCCCGTAGCTATTGTACCGCGTTCCTTTTTTTGCCGCAACAACGAAGTCATTTTCTGTAAAGGCAATTTAAGAGTAAGCGGCACCTGTGACTTCTTTAAGAAATCCGTTGTAATCCAACGTGTTTTTTGCTATATTGTAACAGGGAAAATGTACGTTGATACGGAATTACATTCTGATGATGAAATCATTCCGGGAAGTATAAAGAAAGGGTTTCACAGGTATGCAGATTTTTACTATGCTCAAGCAAGCAGGCAAGCAGGGCATAACTGCGCCTTTTTTTCGATATCCGAAACTGAATATGATCGAGATGAATAACCGTCGGATAAAGGGGTACCAGCCCCTTGATCTGATGGTTTTCTTTATCCAGAGGTCCATCCTGGGATTCCATAGCAATTAACGGTTCACTTACTATCAACGGCGGAACTTGGACTTCTGACGGAATAAGTATAGAAGGAACGAGTTCTGATAAGGACTGTCTTACGATCAATGGTGGAAATATCAATGTTGGTGGCTTTAATAGTTCAATTGATATAAGGGAAGGCAAATGCAGCATCAATGGTGGTCAGGTTTATCTGAGTGATTCTAACAAAGACCCGGTAATAAGGTTAAATACTTCAAATGATACAATTTCTTTGGGCTACTCAAAACCTACTGACTTCATTTACGCAGGATATAGATTATCATCACAGGCGAATGTAAGCGTTGCTGACGGTATGGTCTTTACAGACGGAACGAATACATTTGATTCTAATACACCTTCTGATACGCTGTACTATCTCAGTGATGTTAAGCTTACTCCTGCAAACGCCCATAGTATTACGGTAGCGTCCTCTGAAAACGGAACCATTACCACAAACGCTAACGAAAAGGAGTTTGAAGGTGAAACCGTAACCTTGACCGTGACACCTGATGAAGGCTATCAGCTGTATTCGATTACAGCAGTAAAAACAGGTGACGCGGATAATGCAGTATCTGTAAGCGGTACAGGAAGTTCCCGGACATTCACTATGCCGGATTATGACGTTACTGTGACCGCAACGTTTGGTCCAATAATAACAGAACCGGTCATCAACGGCCACACCCTTCTTCTTTCCAGTGAGATCGGCGTCCAGTTTAAGGTGACGGTTCCGGAGGACTTTGACGTCACCGGAAGCAGGATGGATTTCTCTGTATCGGACGGGA
Source organism: uncultured Lachnospiraceae bacterium (assembly GCA_902775555.1). GTDB lineage: Bacteria > Bacillota > Clostridia > Lachnospirales > Lachnospiraceae > Eubacterium_Q. Next base: position 41,285 of record CACYMQ010000033.1, read on the forward strand.
AGACGGAGAGCATGGAGATTACAAAGGCTTCAAAGATCGAAGGTCAGAATGCTTACTGGTTTACCTGCTATATCAATGCTCTGGAGCTGGCCGATACCATAACGGCGACCTATCATTACGCAGCGGACGGGGAGATCGAAGGAACTTATTCTGCTCTGACATATATCAATACGATAAAAGCTACCTGGCCGAATGAGGAAAAGCTGATTGCCCTGGTGAATGCGATTCAGGATTATGGTTATTACCTGCAAAATTCCGGATGGACGGATAACCTGACGCACACATCGATCGAAGCGGCGACGGTACTTGGCGCGGAGAAGGTGGAATCCGCCAAAACGGGTGCCGGCGGATATCAGATCATCAGGACGCTGGCGGACTCGGGAATCGCGGATGTAAAGTATTCTCTGAGACTGAACGAAAAGACGGTTATCAATATTTACGTTGCGCCGGAAGGGGACGTGACCATTTCATCCGTGAATGCTACGGCGAAAGGCAGCTGTGTGATCGACGGAAAGACCTACTATCAATATGACACGGACAAAATAGCCGCGGATCATCTTGGAGATACAAAGACGATCACCGTGACCACGAGCTCAGGAATGGCAACGATCCAGGTGTCGGCGCTGTCATATGTGTATGCGATCCTGAGCAGCGATTCATTTAACGATGCCCAGAAGCTGGCCATGACGGCTTATTATGAGTATTTCAGAACAACGCAGGAATATGTAGCGTCTTTGTCGGATTGATATCCGCTAAGGCAAAAAAAGATTGGGAGGTATTCACTTGTGGATGCGGTGTATCGAATTGCAGATACGGTAATAGCTGTTCGATCGATCCATCCATTGATTCATGAAATGTGTAAAGATTATCGGGTGGAAGCAGTACCGGATCTTTATGTGAGTATGGAACAGGCGGATATCGATTTTGAACGGCAGAGATCCGCACGGGAGGATGCAGCGGAGGGGATTCCGGTTCGCGAGTTTCCGGATGATTACCTGGAGACACTGGCGGTGTACCGGAAGATCGCTGAGTGGATGCCGACGCAGGATACGATCCTTTTTCATGGTTCGTGCATTGCGGTAGACGGTGAAGGATATCTCTTTACGGCAAAGAGCGGAACAGGGAAAAGTACCCATACAAGGCTGTGGAGACAGCTTTTTGGTGATCGGGCTGTGATGGTGAATGACGATAAACCGCTGATCCGTGCAGAGAGTCTCGGCGGCAATTCCGGAAGAGCGGTGGTTTACGGGACTCCGTGGGACGGAAAGCACAGATTGAGTTCGAATACGTCAGTTCCTCTCAAAGGTCTGTGTATTCTGGAACGCGCAGAGGAAAATGTCATCCGCAGGATAACGAAGGAAGAAGTGCTGCCCATGCTGGTGCAGCAGACTTATCGCCCGGCAGATCCGTCGGCCATGGTGAAGACCATGGAGCTGATCGACCGGCTGAGCAGGGACGCCCTGTTATATCGCATGGGCTGCAACATGGATATCAGCGCCGCAGAGATGGCATGGCGTGTCATGTCTGTTGCTTCATCCTGAACCATTCATGTCATCCTGAGGAGCTATGCGACGAAGGATCCTGATAACTGATATGTCATCCTGAGGAGCCATGCGACGAAGGATCCTGAAAACGGATATGAGAAATGAGGGTGGTTATGAAATTAAAAAAAGAATTCATCGTCCATGATACCGGAGCGGAAAGTCTGCTGGTTCCCACGGGAAATGCGAATTTCGCAGGTCTGGTTAAGGGAAATAAAACACTGGGAACGATCCTGGAATTATTGAAGAAAGAGCGAACGGAAAAGGAGATCGTTTCTGAGATGTGCAAGCGATATGATGCACCGGAGGATGTGATCAAAGCGGATGTGAAGAAAGCAATCGCGGAGCTTCGGAGGATCGGGGCGATTGAAGAGTGAGCAGATCATAAAATCGAGCATTCGGGAAGAACTTGAGGAGAATGGGCGGATCATCTACTCCAATGTGGGAGACAGCATGGAACCACTGATCCGGCAGGGACGGGATCTTCTTGTGATCGAGAGACCGGACGGCCGGCTGAAACGGTTTGACATCCCGCTGTACCAAAGGGAAGGAAGCAGGCGGTATGTACTCCACCGTATCCTAAAGGTGCGGGAGCAGGACTATGTGATCTGCGGAGATAACCGCTGGAATCGGGAGTACGGGATCACGGACCGGCAGATCGTCGGTGTTCTGACCTCGATCATTCGGGATGGCAGGGAACGTCCCCTTTCCGGTTTTCGGTATGGGCTGTATCTGTTTTTCTGGTGCAGGTTGTTTCCGCTTCGGGCGACCATTCTGCGGGGGAAGGCTGTGATAAAGAAGGTGCTTCGTAAGGTCATAAAACGTTGAAACCGAATTGACATCTTACGCAAATCTGCTATCCGGAATATAGGTTCGAGCCACTGCCGGATAGAGCGGGGGCCGAGCCTTTGCTTATCTATTTGGGATTGGAGCATGATGAAGAATACCGGCAGCACGAGATGGCTCTTTGCCGTCCCGGGAAAGAAAAAACTGTATATTCTGTGGCTGATCATCGTTCAGTCTCTCTATGGAGCGTCCGGGGTTCTGTACGCTCTTTTTCTGCGGAATATCGTTGATGCGGCAGTGTCACACGACAGCGCAGGCTTCTGGTGGGGAATGATCTGTATCATTTTGCTGGTGGCGGCGCAGTTAACACTCAGTGCCGTCAGCCGATGGCTTACGGAACTGTCCAAAGCTACATTTGAGAATCTTTTTAAAGAGCGGCTGATGGGAACGCTGCTCAGGAAGGATTTCCTCAGGATCAGCGCGGTACATTCCGGCGAATGGCTGAACCGTCTGACCAATGACACAATGGTGGTTGCAAATGCTTATGTGGAGATCTTCCCCGGCCTGGCAGGTATGGTGGTGAAGCTGATCAGCGCTTTGGTGATGGTCATTATCCTGGAGCCGCTCTTCGCGGCTGTTCTGATCCCCTGCAGCCTGCTTTTCGTCCTTTTTACCTGGCTCTTTCGCAAGGCGCTGAAGCGAATGCATAAAAATGTGCAGGAAGCGGACGGACGCGCCCGGATCTTCCTGCAGGAGAGGATCGGAAATATGATGATGATCCATTCCTTTGCGGCGGAGCAGCGGACGATGGAGGAGACGGGAGAGAAGCTGGACGACCACAAGAAGGCAAGGATGCAAAAGAATCATTTCTCCAATCTTTGCAACATCGGCTTCGGCGCTGCCATGAGCGGGATGTACATTCTGGGCGTGGGCTGGTGCGGATACGGGATTCTGATGGGAACGGTTACCTTCGGAACTCTGACTGCGATCACACAGCTGATCGCGCAGATCCAGACGCCCTTTGCCAATATCACCGGGTATCTGCCACGGTATTTCGCCATGCAGGCCAGTGCGGAGCGCCTCATGGAAGCAGAGCAGCTTGAAGCGGAAATGGTTGATGCGCTGCCGCTTTCCGGGGCAGTATCCTTCTATCGGGAGAGGCTGTCCTGTTTCGGCCTTAAAAATGCGGATTTTAGTTACTATCCTCCGTCAGGAGCGCTGGGGCAGATTACCGATCCGGCGGAGACTCCGGATGTGACAGGGCGTAAAAAGAAGAAGGATATGCCGGCGGCTCTTATGGACATTTCTCTGGAAATCCGGAAGGGAGAATATGTGGCCTTCACCGGCCAGAGCGGATGCGGGAAGTCTACCGCGCTGAAGCTGCTGATGTGTGTGTATGAAGCGGATCACGGAGAAAGGTATTATCAGGATCCGGAGGGATCGCAGGCACCGCTCACATCAGACTATCGAAGGCTCTTTGCGTATGTTCCTCAGGGAAATGCATTGATGAACGGCAGCGTCCGGGAGGTGGTATGCTTTGCGGATCCCGATTATGACGGTACAGCGAAATGTGCGGATGAGACAGCATCTCAAGGTACAGATAGCAAGGTGAATGCAGGATCGAAGAAGGAGGACCGCATGTGGCAGGCTCTCCGGATCGCCTGTGCAGAAGAGTTTGTGAAGGAACTGGACAGCGGCGTGGATACACTTTTGGGAGAGCGGGGAACCGGTCTCTCCGAAGGGCAGATGCAGCGTCTGTCCATCGCCAGGGCCATCTATTCGGGCTCGCCGGTTCTGCTTCTCGACGAAGTGACCAGTGCGTTGGATGAGGATACGGAGAAGAGGCTTCTTTCGAATCTGAGGGAGCTGACGGACCGGACCGTGATCACTGTGACACACCGTCCGGCGGTGCTGTCAATCTGCGACAGAGTGCTGGAATTCACGGAAAGTGGTATCGTTGATATGAGTGACGGGATCCACAGAGAATGGGATAATCGATACGAGTGATGGGATCCTTTGTCGCTAACGCTCCTCAGGATGACAGATCTATGTCATTCTGAGCGAAGCGAAGAATCCTGAAAGGACAGGAAAAAATATGACTCAGGAATACAAAACCGCCATATCCGCCGTGATCTATCTCGCATCCTGTGCGGTGCGGAATAAGACGCCGAATCGCAAGAAACTGGAAGAGAAGCTGTCGGGGATGGATTTCTCCCTGGTCTACCAGGCGGCAGAGCAGCACCTCCTTACCGCAGCTGTAGCCTATGCCCTGGAATCAGCAGGTATCCACGATCACGCATTTACGGAAGCAAAGGCGAAGGCCATACGGAAGGTTGCATTGATGGATGCGGAAATGTCCGTGATCTTCGCAAAGATGACCGCGGCAGGCATCTGGTATATGCCCCTGAAGGGCACGGTGATCAAGGACGATTATCCGAAGTACGGTATGCGTCAGATGGCGGATCATGACATCCTCTTTGATGCGGATCGGGCAGGGGACGTGAGGGACATCATGGAGAGCTGCGGCTTTACCACTGAGCATTTCGGAGAAGGAAACCATGATGTGTATTTCAAACCACCGGTTCTCAATTTCGAGATGCATACGGCACTGTTTGGGAAAACACACGAGAACAGCATGTATGAATACTACAGCCATATGGAAGATCGTCTGCTGGGAGAAGGGTGCGCGAAGCATTTCTCGCCGGAGGATTTCTACATCTACCTGATCGCTCACGAATACAAGCACTATTCCGGCGGCGGAACCGGGCTTCGTTCCCTGCTGGACACCTATGTCTATCTGAATAAGCATGAACTGGATATGGCATATGTGGAGCAGGAACTGGAGAAGATGCACATCCGGGAGTTTGAAACAGAGCAGAGGTCGCTTTCGTTTCATCTCTTTGGCGGTGAGAAGTTGACGGAGGAAGACCGACGGATGCTGCATTATATTCTGTCTTCCGGAACCTACGGAACCATAAAGAACAATGTGCGGAACCAGCTACGTAAGAAAGGCCGGTGGGGTTATTTCAGATCCCGCATGACTCTGCCGTATGATATGATGCAGGACAAGTTCCCGGTTCTGAAGAAAGCTCCGCTTCTGTATCCCTTCTGCTGGGCATATCGCCTGATCCACGGTTTTATCTTCAAGCATGATCGTTTTATGTATCAGCTGAAGGCTGTGGTCGGATTCAGATGTAAATGATTTACCGTTTGACACTAATTTCATTCATCTGATAGAATTGGTATATCTTGAAAAAACAAGGAGGAAAACATAATGAAAATCACATCATTCAATCCGCTTATTGTTACGACCGATCCTGAGAAGACCATAAAACTGTTTGAAGAACTCGGCTTTGAGAAGCGTCATACAAAAGATGATCTGGATGGTCGTGAAGACATAGTTGGAATTCGTATGAAAGACGCAAACGGCTTTTATGTAGACATCGTTAAAAGTGAGAATGCAAAACAGGATATGATAACAATCCGCATGAATGTCGATGATTTTGATGAGGCACGGGAAATGCTTGAGAGCCATGGCTTCAAGCCTTCGCCGGCAGGGATTGTCACGGATTCTTCTTCAAAGTCTATTGGTATGTATTCTCCATCAGGTTTTTCATTTAGTCTGGTTCAGCATATCAAGAATTGACTCAAACCGCTCAGCACTATGTGGCTGGGCGGATTTTTTCTGGAACGATTGGGGACGGTTCTGGAACGCTCAGAACCGTCCCCAATCGTTCCAGAACCGTCCCCAATCGTTCCTTGGTCAGCCTCCTGAAGACCTCCTTGGTGCACACATCTTTTTGCAACTGGCTGCCATTTTACAGGCCCTTTTAGTTTTGCTCCGCCGGGTTTCCCCGGTTTTGCCAACTATTAAGTTAATGATATATGGCTATTTTCTATTTCGTAGTTGACAGGAGAACATCTGTTCGGTATAATCGAATTATCGAACGCCTGTTCTCTTGGAGGCCACGTATATGTCAGAACTGAAAGAAGTCATAACTTCATACAATAACCTATCATTCTGTGACCGTATTGTTTTTTACACAACC
>CACYMQ010000034.1:0-54854 GCA_902775555.1 uncultured Lachnospiraceae bacterium
ACAGCAGCAGAATGATGGGAAGGAACGACAGCACGGCTCCGACTCCCTGCAGGATCCCGTCCACAACCAGAGAATGCAGGAAATCATTTACCTGCATGGTGGTCATCAGATCATCGATCTTTTTACCAAGAAAATCAACTCCATGCCCCAGCATCTCCTGCATCCAGGCTCCCATGGTATTAAATGTCAGCAGGAAGATCAGCGCCATGATAAGGATGAGCGCCGGAATGGCGGTAAAACGCCCCGTAAGGATCCGGTCGATCCGTTCACTTCTCTCCCGTTCCTTACTCTCCACAGGTTTGACCACGGTACGCCGCACCAGTTTTTCGATAAAGGAAAAACGCATGTCGGCTATGGCAGCGGAGCGGTCCATCCCCCGTTCCTCTTCCATCTGAAGGATGATATGCTCCACCATTTCCTTTTCATTTTCCGAGAGTTCCAGAGCCCTCATCACTCTGTCATCTCCCTCTATCACCTTCGTCGCCGCAAAGCGCACGGGGATCTCTGCGCGTCTTGCATGATCCTCTATGAGATGCATGATCCCGTGAATGCACCGGTGCACCGCACCATTATGATCGGATTCATCACAGAAATCCTTCTTCCCCGGACTCTCCTGATACTTTGCCACATGAACGGCATGCTGTATCAGCTCATCGACACCTTCATTCTTTGCGGCAGATATGGGAACCACCGGGATCCCCAGCAGTTCTTCCATCTCATTGATGCGGACAGAGCCTCCGTTCCCCCGCATCTCATCCATCATATTCAGCGCAAGGACGATGGGAACATCCAGTTCGATCAGCTGCATGGTCAGATACAGATTTCGTTCGATATTCGTGGCATCCACGATATTGATGATCCCCCGGGGCTTCTCTCCGAGGATATACTGTCTGGAAACGATCTCCTCATCCGTATACGGGGACAGCGAATAAATACCCGGAAGATCCACCACCTCCGTGAGGGACTGTCCCTTGATCGGTCCGGCCTTCCTGTCTACCGTAACTCCCGGAAAATTCCCCACATGCTGGTTTGAGCCGGTCAGCTGGTTAAACAGGGTGGTCTTTCCGCTGTTCTGGTTTCCTGCCAACGCAAAAGTGAGAAGCGTCCCCTCCGGCAGTGGCTGCTCTGTGGACGGATCATGATAGATCCCTCCCTCTCCGAGCCCGGGATGCTCCTTTTTCTTCCTGGATCCTTTCTTCTTTTTGTCCGAACCCTCATCTTCCGCGGCCAGGATCCCCGTCGTTCCGGTGGACTCACGGACCGAATTCTCATCGATACCGATCCTTCCCGCATCTGCCAGCCGAAGCGTCAGCTCATACCCGTGGATCTTAAGTTCCATGGGATCCCCCATTGGGGCATATTTCACAAGAGCGACCTCGGCACCGGGTATCACACCCATATCCAGGAAATGCTGCCTCAGCTCACCTTCCCCGCCGACGGATATGATCCTTGCCGAGTATCCTGCCTGTAGTTCTTTCAAAGTCATGATCAGTCAGGTCTCCATTCCGGGAGATCCGTGGTCTTTCAACCATCGGATCCCTGTAAAAAGACCGGGCGTAACACACCCGGTCATATTAACACTTACTTATTGAAAATTCTTTTTGATCCGCAGGATATTGTGTCCGTCCTTGTACTCATATTCAACCGAATCCATACTCTTCTTCACCATAAAGATCCCAAGACCGCCGATCTGTCTTTGGTCAGCGGGGAGCGACACATCCGGATCTTCCTTAGCCAACGGATCATACGGAACACCACCATCGATAAATATCAGTTCAATGCTAAGCGGATCTTCATGCACCTCTGTACGTATCGTTGCAGACCCCACTCCCGGTTTATACGCATAGTGTGCTATATTTACGAAGATCTCTTCCACAGCGATATCCACCTGCATCTGCACCTTCATGGGACAATCCAACGACTCCAGCTGCTCATCTACAAACTGAAGCACCTTATGGAGGTTTTCCGTTTTGGCCTCGATCACCATTTCACTCATGGCAGTTCACCTCACTCCGTATGTTTCTTAAGCAAAGAACCTGCATTTCTGCAGGTTCTCTTCAGCTGGTGACAATTACTCGATGGTAAGAATATCTGAGAAACCTGTCACCTCAAACACTTCCATGATCTCTTCACTTACGTTCTTAACAACCATACTTCCCTGCTTGTTCATTGTCTTCTGTGCAGAGAGAAGTACACGAAGGCCGGCGGATGATATGTAATCCAAAGCAGCTATATCCACAATAAGACTTGTGATTCCGTCAAGGGAATTTTTCAGTTCCTGCTCAAGTTCCGGAGATGTTGTAGTATCAAGCCTTCCCTCCAGGGAAACACAAAGCTCCTGACCGTTCTGTTCTTTTTTGATTGTCATCGCAGTTACTCCTTTCTGATAATAAATCTAACTGATTATACCATGTATTTTGTTATTTTTCTATGTTTCATTCATTTTTTTTTAAAAAATTTGTGAAAAATTACAGTGAGATTGTTTTTGACGTAGTTTCTACCATAAAAAAGGAACAGTGGCTGCCCATTCAAACCGGATCAGCCTCTGTTCCTCATTTATTTTCTATCTGTATGTATCTGTATGATCCTTAGCAAACGCCCTGAGCGATCATAGCTTCCACAACCTTTTTGAAGCCGGCGATATTTGCGCCTGCAACATAGTTGCCTTCCATACCGTATTCCTTAGCAGCATCATCGATATTGTGATAGATACCAACCATGATGCCCTTCAGCTTGGAATCAACCTCCTCGAAGCTCCAGGAGAGTCTCTCGGAATTCTGGCTCATCTCAAGTGCGGAGGTAGCAACACCACCTGCATTTGCAGCCTTACCGCCTACGAACGGTACATGATTAGCCTGGAAGTACTCTGTAGCCTCGATGGTGGTCGGCATATTCGCGCCCTCTGCCACATACTGAACGCCGTTGGCAACCAGCATCTTTGCATCCTCGATATCCAGCTCGTTCTGTGTAGCGCAGGGAAGAGCGATATCAACCTTGTACTGCCATACACCGTGCTCACCATTCTTCTTCTCATGATACTCTGCGGAAGAACGTGCTGCAGCATACTCTGTCAGACGTGCACGCTTGACTTCCTTTACTTCCTTAAGAAGTGCTACATCGATTCCTTCCGAATCATAGATCCATCCTGTGGAATCGGAAACGGTAACAACCTTTGCACCCAGCTGCTGAGCCTTCTCTGTAGCGTAGATCGCTACATTTCCGGAACCGGAGATCGCTACTGTCTTTCCTTCCATCTTATCGCCATGGCACTTAACCATCTCTTCTGTCAGGTAAAGCAGACCGTAACCTGTAGCCTCTGTACGAGCCAGGGAACCGCCGTAGGTAAGACCCTTACCGGTCAGAACGCCCTCATACAGGCCCTTGATCCTCTTGTACTGACCGAACATGAAGCCGATCTCACGTGCGCCTGTTCCGATATCACCTGCCGGTACATCCTCGTCAGCGCCGATATACTTGGACAGCTCTGTCATAAAGCTCTGGCAGAACTTCATGATCTCATTGTCGGACTTGCCCTTCGGGTCGAAGTCGGAACCACCCTTTCCACCACCGATGGGCAGGGTTGTCAGAGAATTCTTGAAGATCTGCTCGAAACCGAGGAACTTAATGATACCAAGGTTTACGGACGGATGAAGACGAAGACCTCCCTTGTAGGGGCCGATGGCATTGTTGAACTGAACACGGAAACCACGGTTTACCTGAACCTGTCCGTTATCATCAACCCAGGGTACACGGAACATGATCTGACGATCCGGCTCTGTGATACGCTCCAGGATCGCGAGTTTACGGTACTTCTCCTCATCCTGCTCGATCACCGGGCGAAGGGTGGAAAGAACCTCGGTTACTGCCTGGATAAACTCCGGCTGATCTTTGTCTCTCTTCTGGACAAGCTCCAGAACCTCATCAACGTATGACATAGCTGTTTCTCCTTTATATAAGATATTTTTCCGCAGAAATTATCGTCCCATTTCTGCAAAACTGAAAAAATTATACATGAAACGAGCCCGTCTGTAAATAAGAAAATTAAGTTTTTATCATATTTTTTTATATTTTTTACACTAATTTCCGTTATACTTGATTTTCTTAAATAAAATAGCGCACCTTGAAGCTTTTCAAGCCCAAAATGCGCCATTCCCCGCCGAAAATCTTAATTTTTTAAACACGGACGTATGCAGAGGGCTCCCGTTTCAGTCCTGCTTTATCTTGAACACAAGGGAAACATTCCCCTTTTCATTCCGAAATGTCATACGTTCTCCGACGATCTCAACCAGAAATGATTTGTATTTATCGTAAAAATCGATCCGGTATCTGCCTGTACCTTCCTCCGTAACCGTTCCGTCATGGTATTTTCCGTTCAGCGTGAACACACAATGCATATCGTCCGAGCATTCAAATGTCGGCGTCACATCCGCCGTAAACTCTTTCATCGCTGCAGAATCATCCTCCACGTTGAGGGTACTTCCGTTTATGGTACTTTCCGCAAATTCCCATTCAGACTGGATCACGGCATTGCCGCCTGCATCGGTCTTTTTGCCCCCGCATCCGCAGAGAAGACACAACGAGAGAAACATGCAGCACAGCAAAGCTCCTTTCATACACCTTCCCATATTTCTTCCGATTTTTATCACTGTCTGCTTCATGTCTCATTCCTCCGCCCAGTCAAATGACCGTTCAACGGCCTTCTTCCATCCGGCCAGTTTCACTGCCCGCTCCTCCGCTGTGATCTTCGGCTTGAAGATCTTATCGATATCCGAATTCACCTTAATCTCATTCTTGTCCTTCCAGTAGCCCGTGGCAAGTCCTGCAAAGTAGGCAGCTCCAAGGGCCGTGGTCTCCACGCAGACCGGGCGCACCACGGTGGCACCGATCACATCCGCCTGAACCTGCATAAGGAAATCATTTGCGGATGCGCCTCCGTCCACCCGAAGATTACTGAGAACGATCCCGGAATCCGCTTCCATCGCCGCCAGAACATCGCTGGCTTCGAAGGCAATGGATTCCAGTGTTGCACGGATGATATGATACTTATTGACACCCCGGGTGATCCCGACGATGGTACCCCGGGCATACTGATTCCAATAGGGCGCACCCAGTCCGGTAAATGCCGGAACCACATAGCATCCGTTGGTATCCGGAACCTTCTTCGCCATATATTCGGAATCCTCGGCGGAATCGATGAGATGCATCTCATCCCGGAGCCACTGTACGGATGCACCCGCGATAAAGATGGAACCCTCAAGTGCATACTTCACCTTTCCGTCGATCCCCCAGGCGATGGTGGTTACCAGGCCGTTCCGGGAGAATACCGGCTTGTTGCCCGTATTCATAAGAAGGAAGCAGCCGGTACCATAGGTATTCTTTGCATCGCCTTCATTGAAGCAGGTCTGGCCGAACAGAGCCGCCTGCTGGTCTCCGGCGATCCCGGCCACGGGTATGGGCCCGCCGAAGAAGGCCGGATCCGTTTCCCCGTAGATCTCGCTGGAGGGCCGCACCTCCGGCAGCATACAGGCCGGTATCTGAAGCTTCTCCAGGATCTCCTCATCCCATTTCAGTTCCGAGATATTATACATCATGGTACGGGAAGCATTGGAATAATCGGTCACATGGACTCTTCCACGTGTCAGCTTCCAGAGCAGCCAGGAATCCACGGTACCGAAGAGCAGCTCACCCTTCTCTGCCCGTTCCCTGACCCCCGGTACATTTTCAAGGATCCAGCGCAGCTTGGTCGCAGAAAAATATGCATCGATCACAAGCCCCGTCTTCATCCGGAAGAAATCCGTAAGACCCGCATCCTTTAATTCATCACAGTACTTCGACGTTCTCCTGCACTGCCATACGATGGCATTATAGACCGGTTCCCCCGTGGTCCTGTCCCATACGATGGTGGTCTCACGCTGATTTGTGATCCCGATACCCGAGATATCCTGATAGGTTGCGCCCGCCTTGGTCAGAGCCTCTACCGCTACGCCGAGCATGGTGGACCAGATCTCATTTGCATTATGCTCCACCCAGCCGGGCTGCGGAAAGATCTGTGTAAATTCCTTCTGCGCCACGGAAATGATCTGTCCTCTTTTATCGAAAATGATCGCCCGGTTGCTGGTTGTCCCGGCGTCCAGTGCCATAACGTAAGTTCCCATAGTATCCATCCCTCTCCTTCCCTTTCTATTTTCCATCTCAGATCAAAACACATGATATGCCTCTTGCAACCGCCTTTTGCAGATGATAGAATGTCAAGTATCTAAGAAAAGGAGACATTCCTATGAAAGCAAGTATCATCATGGGATCCACCAGCGATCTGGCCAAGGTGGAGCCCGCAATCGAGATCCTGAAGAGTTTTGATGTACAGGTCTCCGTCCGCTGCCTTTCCGCGCACCGGGCATCCGCACAGCTGTCAGAGTATATCCGCAGCATCAACGAAGACGGGACTCAGGTCGTGATCACGGCCGCAGGTATGGCCGCCGCACTTCCCGGAGTCGTAGCTGCCCAGACCGTGCTCCCCGTCATCGGCGTACCTCTTTCCGGCTCCGTTCTGGACGGACAGGATGCGCTTTATTCCATCGTTCAGATGCCTCCCGGGATCCCGGTTGCCACCGTTGCCATCAACGGAAGCAAGAATGCGGCATGGCTGGCCCTTCAGATCATGGCAAATCAGTCACCGGAGCTAAGAGAAAAGCTTTGGAAGGAACGTGAGAAGATGCGTGAGGCTGCTGAGAAAGCCAATGCCGAGATCATGGAAAAGTATGAAGGCTGACCGTTGATCACAATTGAAGAACCGGCAGAAAAAAAGTCCCTGTGGCACATCGATCGTGCCGCAGGGACTTTTCATGTCCTGCTGTATCTGTCCGTTACTGTATCTGTCCGTTATGCCAAAGGCTGTCCCGTGATCATTTCATAGGCCTGGAGATACTTCTCGATGGTCTTATCCACGATCTCCTGAGGCAGGAACCAGTTCTCCGGCTTCTCCTTGTTCTCATCGGACTTCAGCCAGTCTCTTGCAAACTGCTTATCGAAGGAAGGCTGACCATGACCGGGCTCGTAACCCTCTGCCGGCCAGAACCGGGAAGAATCCGGAGTCAGCATCTCATCACCGAGTACGATCTCGCCATTCTCATCCAGTCCGAACTCAAACTTGGTATCGGCTATGATGATCCCCTTTGTCAGTGCATAATCCGCACATTTCCTATACAGGGCGATGGTGTAATCACGGAGTTTCTCCGCATACTCACGTCCCTTGCCCGGAAATTCCTTCTCCAGCACATCCACGGACTGTTCAAAGGAGATATTCTCATCATGATCCCCGATCTCAGCCTTGGTGGACGGTGTATAGATGGGCTCCGGCAGTTTGTCGGACTCCACAAGTCCCTCTGGAAGCGTGATCCCGCATACGGTACCGTTCTTCTGATAGCTGGCCCATCCGGACCCTGTGATATATCCACGGACGATGCACTCCACAGGGAGCATGGTCAGTTTTCTGCACATCATGGAATTCCCGTCAAACTGCGGCTGACGGAAGAACTCCGGCATCTCATTTACATCGGTAGTGATCATATGATTCGGAAGGATATCCTGTGTCATGTCGAACCAGAACCTTGACATCTGGGTCAGCACCGTTCCCTTCTTCACGATCTGATTCTTCAGGATCACATCATAACAGCTGATCCTGTCGGTAGCTACCATGATCAGACTGTCGCCGTTATCATAAATCTCGCGGACTTTTCCTTCTTTAACAGGTTTCATTTCCATGGAAGATCTCCTCCTCTACTTTACAAAGAAAATGGGTGCCTCCCCTTCGGAAAGCACCCATATAGGATAAATGATTTGCTTTGAAAAATCAAGAGCCAAGTCCTTTTGCTCCGGCTTAGTTCGTTCCCCTGGTCCCCGGTGCACTCTTCATGTCATAGATCAGGAATTCCGAAGGTGCCACATTTGTATTTTTGTCCAGCTGCATCTCCTTTGCTTCCTCCATGGTGATGGTGATATCGTCCAGGAATTCCTCGCCCTGTACGCTGATCTTCGTATTTCCCTCCTTGTAATAGATACCGCTATACGTTGAGGTAAGGGATGTTGCCGTCCAGCTTCCGCTCTCCTTGTCATAGGTATACCTCAGGTATCCCGGCCATTTGCCTGTAGCCGGATCATACCCGTATTCTTCAACGGTCCTTTCCCTGGTGGTCATTTTTCCGTTCTCTTTCTTGGACATATAGCAGTAATACTGTTTTCCCTTCGGCAGACGGATCGTTGCATCCTTAAAGACCAGCGACGGCTGTTCATCCTCCACTGTCTTCTCCAGTGTCGCGCCGGGATAATAGTACTCCCACCTGTTATAATATCTGCCCTCAAACCAGCAGTTGTACATATATCCGATATTACCCATGTAGGAAATGCCTTCCGTGGTGGAACCGTCGTCATAGAGATAGGTATATCCATCCGACTGACCGCCGAACACGGAGGTAAGAAGTACCAGTCTTACGTAGGAACCGTCTCCCACATCCTTACGGACCTTTGCCCAGGTAAGAGGTGTCACGGTCTTTCCTTCATTTTGATCCACCTTCAGCGCCCCGTACTCCCGGATCCTGCTCTCCAGGTCCTTCATATTCACTTTCGTCGACGCATCCTTCGCCGACTTATCAAAGGTAAAGGTGTACAGGATCTGGCTCCGGTTGATGCCCTGTCCTCCGCCGTTGCCCTGTCCTCCATAACTCTTTGTGGTGCCGTTCAGCGTAATGTCCACCATATAGTGACTCGACGAATTCCTTGCGGTGGTCACCCGTGGATCCAGTCTCTTCGCAACCGCGGAGAGTTTCCCGGGGAAGCCGAGGGAATCCAGGCGATACGGATACAGAGCCGAGATCAGCATGGATCTGGAATCCTGTCTGTAATAGGGATCCTGAATATAATATCTCTGATCCACATGCGGAGATGTGGAGATACCATAATACGGGGTCGTGGCGCTCATCTTCAGTTCACCCAGGATATAAACCCCGCTGTAGAGACAGATCCCGCCGAGTCCGGTCTGTACCGCACTCATTTTATCAAAGAAGGTTGTCTTCCCCTTCGTGTAGGTATTGATGAGGTAATCCACATCATCCACCACCGCGGCAACCTTCACCTTCCTGGCGGTCTCCTTCGTCTCATAATTCGTCCGGTATTCGGTCTCTCCCGTTGTAAGATTGTATACAGGAGTCGTAGAGGTTGCCTTCCTCTCAACCAGATACAGTTCTCCTCCGTCCGTACCTGAGCCTCTTGCGATATAGCCGCCCTTCACACGCAGAGTCTTTGCATTTTCATACTTCACATCCTCATACTTCGTGGTATCCGGAGTGATCGAACCGCCTGAGGTGCTGTAAACCGAATCCTTATCTACAAAGCTGAAGCTGTCCGGATCCGGATTGTCTGTCGCGATGAAGAAATAACTGTTAAATGGTGCCAGCATCGGAGTAATGGTATAGGTATAATCCGTATTCACGGATCCGAGACCCGTTACAAGCGATCCTGTTTTGGCCGCGCCGAGCCGGTTTTCCTTCTTCCCGGCCTTCACCCACGCGCCGCTCTTATCTACGGCAGATCCCTGTATCGTGGTGCCGGTGGCAAGATAGCCCTTTGCATCAAAATAGTAGCAGGCTCCGTCGATCCACAGCCACCGGGATTTCGGATACCACCCGGTCTTCTTCTCGCTGTACCACCAGCCCTTTTTATCCTTATGCCAGGCACCGCCCGCATTTCTCCCGTCCCAGGTACCGTCCTTCTTTATCCAGTAGCCTCCGATGTACTCACCGGATGCCATGCTCCCGTCACTCTGGAAATAATAATACTTCCCTGAGATCTTCTTCCACCCGACTGCCATATAAGCATTCGGCTTGAGATAATACCATTTGCCCTTCCATTTCTTCCATTTTCCGGTTAGGGCAGATCCGTCCGAAGCGGAAAAACTCCAGTTCTTTCCGGTCTTCACCCAGCCGTACTGAAGGAACCCGATCTTACTGAATGTATACCATTTCCCGGAGATCTTCTTCCAGCCGGTGGTACGTGCGCCTGTCTCATCATAATAGCTCACACCGCCGGTCTCCTGGCACCAGCCCAATCTCCCTTCCGCCGCCTCACTGGCCGTTGCCGGAGCCGCGCCGAAAGATGAAACCGCGATCGTTGCAGCCAGGATGCCTCCCAGCCATTTTCTGATCCTTCTCTTTTTCACTGTCACCCCTCCTCATTGTCACATGCTGTTTTCTCCCCATCTGTCCGGATCTCCATGACCGGGCAACTCAAGTTTATTATAACACAGAACAACCTCCGAAAGAACCCACAGATTGCGTGATCTGGACAGAAAAAGGGCCCGCCACACAGGGCAGGCCCGATCCTTTCCTCTCCGTTCACACATCCTTATTCTTTACTCCGGAGCCTCCGTTTTTTCTTTTCACCGGATCTTCGGTTTTCCATTTCACCGGATCTTCAGTGCCCGTACCGCATTCAGAACTGCAAGCACCATGACCCCCACATCCGCGAAAATGGCGATCCACATATTTGCGATCCCCAACGCCCCAAGTATCAGACAAAGCACCTTGACTCCGATGGCAAAAATGATATTCTGGCGCACGATCCGAAGGGTCTTTCCCGAGATCCTGAGGGCAAGGGACAGCTTCGCCGGATCATCATCCATCAGTACGATATCCGCAGCCTCGATGGCCGCATCGGATCCCATGGCTCCCATGGCAATACCGATATCCGCCCTGGAGAGGACCGGGGCATCATTGATCCCGTCTCCCACAAATGCCAGACATTCACCGGGTTTCTTCTTTTCCAGAAGCTTCTCCACTTCCGAAACCTTATCCTGAGGAAGAAGCTCCGCACGCACCTCTGCGATCCCCAGTTCCTTCGCCACCCGCTCTGCCACCGCTGTTGTATCCCCGGTCAGCATCACCGTCCGGATCCCCTGATCCTTCAGGCTCTTCATGGCATCCTTCGATGTCGTGCGGACCACATCGGAGATAATGATATGTCCGGCATACCTTCCGTCTACTGCCACGTGGCATACCGTTCCCGAAGGTGCATCCATCGCCGCTGCGGCTCCCTCCTTCTCCATGAGGCGAAGATTCCCCACCGCTATCCGATGTCCTTCTGCCTTTGCAGTGACTCCGTAGCCTGCAAGTGCTTCCAGATAATTGGATCCCTTTACCAGGATCCCTCTTGAACTTGCACAGCCGATCCCGCCGAAGAAGCTGAGCGGAACGGAGATCACCACTGCACAGGGGCAGCTGATGACCAGGAAGGTGAGGGCTCTTGCCACCCAGTCGATCCAGTCCGGAGAAGCTCCGAACAGCATCCGGATGAGCGGCGGAAGCAATGCCAGTGCCAGGGCACTGTAGCAGACAATGGGGGTATAGACTCTTGCGAATTTGGAGATAAAATTCTCCGCCTTTGCCTTCTTCATGCTGGAATTCTCTACCAGGTCCAGGATCTTTGATACCGTGGACTCCCCGAATTCCTTTGTGGTCTCTATATGCAGCTGGCCGTCCAGCGCGATGCAGCCACTGATCACTTCCTCCCCTGTATGGACACGTCTCGGAACCGACTCTCCTGTCAGTGCTGCCGTATCCAGGGAAGAGGAGCCTGCCGTGACAATTCCGTCAATGGGAACCTTCTCTCCCGGATTTACCACTATGGTGGACCCGATCTCTACTTCATCCGGGTCTGTTTTTTCAACCCTTCCATCCTCCGACATCAGGTTTGCGTAATCCGGTCGTATATCCATCAGTGCCGCTATGTTCTTTCTGCTCTTCCCCACCGCAACACTCTGGAACAGTTCTCCCACCTGGTAGAACAGCATGACTGCAACTCCCTCCAGGCATTCTCCCAGACAGAATGCGCCGATGGTGGCAACTGCCATAAGGAAATTCTCATCGAAGACCTGTCGGTTTTTTATCCCCTTCAACGCCTTGAGAAGTACATCATAGCCTACCACCAGATACGGGATCAGATACGACAGGATCAGAGCCCATACAGGTGCTTCCCACAGGTGATACACCACGGTAAGACCCGCTGTCAGGACAAATGCAATCAGGATCCGGATCAGATTCTTCCGCTGTTTTGCCGTCATAAAAAGATCTCCATATCATCTTCGATCTTCTTGACATTCTTCCTTGCTGCCTGCATAACCGCCTCCGGATCGGCTCCTTCCTCGAATTCCACCTTAACCTTCAGTGTCATAAAGCTGAGAGCAGCATCTTTCACACCCTCGGTCGCACGGATCGCATCCTGCATCTTCTCCGCACACGCCGCACAGTCCACTTCAACCTTATATGTCTTCTTCATGTCCCTATCCTCCGTTTTGTCTTTATTCCATTTGTATCGTCCGATACATTCCTACTCTTCTACATGCTCCATACCCAGGCTGAGGATCATGCGTACATGTTCATCATCCAAAGCATAGAAGATTGCTTTTCCTTCTCTTCGGAACTTTACCAGCTTGGCATCCTTCAGGATCCTCAGCTGATGACTGACTGAGGACTGACTGAGATTCAGGATCGTTGCCATATCGCTGACACAGAGCTCCGTGTCAAACAGCGAATACAGGATCTTGATCCTGGTAGAATCCCCGAATATCTTAAACAGTTCCGACAGATCATAGAGGTACTCGTCCTCCGGCTGGTTCGCCTTTACTCTCTCAACGATCTCTTCATGAGCCGCTATATACTCCTTTGTTCCTTCCTGCAGATTCTTCTCCATCCCGAACTCCCTTCTCTTTCGGTATCCCCGTCAGGATCTTCGATTCTTTCCGGTTCATATGATATTCCACTTCAGGGCCGCCTTCATATGAACAGCCCTTCATATGAAAGTATATTCATATGAAGGGCTGTTGTCAAGTATTTTATTTAATTTTTTGAAGAAACTTCCGGTCCTTTTAAAACCGTCATACTGGCATCCTTCAGGCGGGTATATACATAATCCGGATCCTCATCCTCCACGTAGGTCTCAAACACTCCGATCACTTCCACCTCACTCCCGAGCTCCGGATATTCATCCGCAGCATGGCTTCCGTCATCCCACTGGAATTCGATTCCCTGCTGACAGCAGGCCAGGGCATCCTTGATCAGTACATAGTGATAGGTAAGATCCGTCTTCGAGGAACCTGCCGTAGTGTAGAGTCCCTTCATTTTCACCTTCTTACCCACGTAATCCTCGGAATCTACCAGGACCATGCGGTATACGGTGGAATAGACCATGTCACTGCTCATGGCAGTGAGATCGATATCCACGGACGCGTCCGGTGTGGAGATATAGGTCACTTCCGTATCCCCTTCCGCAGACTGTCCGGAAGCTGCTTCCGTAGATGCCTCCGCTTTCCCGGCCGTCGTCACCTGAGCTTCCGATGTCCCGGCTTCCGTTTTAGCCTCCGTCTTTGCTTCCGTCTTCGCTTCGGTCTTCGTCTCCGTCGGTGCCGCCGTTTTATTCTCTTCCTTTGCGATCTGGCTCTCCATGGCGCCTTCTACCGCATTCTTCGACTGAACGCCTTTGTTTCCGCCGCTCTCTCCGCATCCGGTCAATCCTGCCAGAAGCAGTGCGGTCACAACCGCCAGCGCTTTCCTGTTTTTTATTTTCATCATCCGATCACCTCCTTAACAACCTTCCAAGTAATAAGCAAATGATGTAGATCACAAGGTCCACGGCTACTATGGTGGCTCCTACCGGTGTCGAGGACAGGATGGAGATCAGCATTCCGAGCAGGGCTGCGGAAACGGAGATCGCCGCCGACAGGATCACAACATTCCGGAACGTATGCATGAGCCGCATGGCCGACAGCGCGGGGAAGATCACCAGCGCGGAGATCAACAGCGAACCCACCAGGTTCATTCCCAAAACGATGATCACCGCTATGATCACTGCAATGATCAGATTGTAGATCTTCGCCGGTTTTCCGGTGGCTCTTACAAAATTCTCATCAAATGTAACGGCAAAGATCCTGTTATACAGATAAACGAAAAGCAGGATCACCACCGATGACAGGACGATACTGAGGATCACATCCGAGTCTGAAAGTGTCAGTATGGATGTGGATCCAAAAAGGGTCGTACATACATCCCCCGAGATATTGGAGGAGTTTGGCGGGAAAAGATTCATGATCATGTAACCCATGGCCAGAGAGCTGACGGAAACCATGGCGATGGCCGCGTCTCCCTTCACCCTTGCCTTTTCTCCCGTCTGCAGAAGAAGCACCGCTGCAATTATGGTAAGCGGCATGACCAGGATCATATTATTCGTAAGCTTCAGCACCGTGGCAACCGCCATGACACCGAAGGCCACATGTGATAATCCGTCACCGATGAAGGAATACCGTTTCAGCACCAGCGTGACACCGAGAAGGGAGGAACACAGTGCTACCAGACATCCGACGATCAGCGCGTATCGGACAAAGGGGAACTGCAGGTAGTATTCCAGTTTTTCAAATACACCCATATCTGTCGTGATCATTTCTCCCCCTCCTTCCAGTACGGATTCTGAACGGCCCCTGTACTTCCGGAGGTCACATCTTCACCCTCAAGGGCCTTCCCGAATACTTTCCACGCATCCGACTTCAGATATTCCTCCGTCGTACCGAAGAACATCTGATGTCCGCCCAGGTGAAGAATGTGTGTTGCATATCTTGTCGCCATTCCGATATCGTGAGAGATCATGATGACCGTCACGCCTTCCCTGTTCAGTCTCCGGATCAGCTCATACATTTCCGCCGTCACCTTCGGATCCAGACCGCTGACCGGCTCATCCAGAAGAAGCAGCTTCTCGGTTGCGACAAGCGCCCTGGACAGGAGCACTCTCTGCTGCTGTCCGCCGGAGAGATCCCGGTAGCAGCGATTCCGAAGCTCCCATATCCCGAGTCTCTTCATGGATGCCTCTGTTCTCTTTTTGTCCTCTCTTCCATAAAATGGCCGAAAGCCCAGATGAGAGAGATTCCCGGACATGACGATCTCATGAACGGAAGCCGGAAAATCCCGCTGCACGATGGTCTGCTGCGGAAGATATCCCAGTTCTCTCCTGGTGATCCCTTCTCCGTATTCCACGGTTCCGCTCATCGGACTGTTCAGTTTCAGGATTGTTTTCATAAGTGTGGACTTGCCGGCACCATTCTCGCCGACGATACAGAGATAATCCCCTTCTCCCACGGAGAAGTTGACCCCTTCCGTAACGATCCTGCCATCATATCCCAGTACCAGGTCCTTACATGTTATATAAGCCAAGGTTCCTTCCTCATTTCTTTTTATCCGTCTGCCAGCAGTTTCACCGCATCCCGGTAGCGACGGAAGCGTATCTCGTCCCGTTCCGTCACTTCATCCAGACGGGTATGGTCCAGATTGTGTTCGAGATCTTTCATCTTCACGGTGCGCGCGATGGGGTCATCCTTCAGATTCCTTACATATTCCAGATAATCCCCGTTCTTTTCTCTGGTAAGCAGCTGCACCGCCCGGATCTGTACTTCGGTAAAGCCTTCGTTTCTAAGATCCTCCACTGTGGCTTCCGTATCCTCCAGAACATCATGAAGCAGGGCCACAACACAGGTGTCCTCATCCGTCATCTGTTCGGCCAGATGCACCGGATGAAGTACATACGGAAGACCGGCCCGGTCCTGCTGCCCTTCATGTGCACGAAATGCAAAGCGTATCGCCCTTTTTGTCATTTCCGTATAGATCATAGAGGCCTCCTTCTCATTTCTGTCTCATCTATTCTAATCACTTCATGCGGGAAATGCAAATGAAATCTCCGCTGTCTTGACTTTTTTCCATGAAATCATTATGATAGGAATACGATTCCGGCTGAGATAAATATGGCCTCGGCATGTTCCGACGCCCTTAAAAATCAGGCCGAAACGTGAATATTTCATTAAAGAGGTTTCTTATGAAGAAGATCATTCTTACAGGCGACCGGCCCACCGGCAAGCTTCATCTCGGACATTATGTCGGATCCCTGAAGCGTCGCGTGGAGCTGCAGAATTCCGGCGAATATGATGATATCTTTATCATGATCGCCGACGCACAGGCGCTTACTGACAATTTCGACAATCCCGACAAGATCCGTGACAACATCATCGAAGTAGCTCTGGATTATCTGTCCGCCGGACTGGACCCATCCAAGGTTCATATCTTTATCCAGTCCCAGCTCACAGCTCTGACCGAGCTTACCTTCTACTATATGAATCTGGTTACCGTATCCCGTCTGGAACGGAATCCGACCGTTAAGGCCGAGATCCAGATGCGGAATTTCGAGACCAGCATCCCTGCCGGTTTCTTCACGTATCCCGTCAGCCAGACTTCGGATATCACTGCCTTCAAGGCAACTACGGTTCCCGTAGGCGAGGATCAGCTTCCCATGCTGGAGCAGGCAAGAGAGATCGTACGGAAGTTCAACTCTCTTTACGGCGAGACCCTGGTAGAGCCTGAGGCTCTCATCCCGAAGAACTCCGTATGTTCCCGGCTTCCGGGTACCGACGGCAAGGCCAAGATGAGCAAATCCCTCGGAAACTGCATCTACCTCTCCGACTCCGCCGAGGATGTAAAGAAGAAGGTCATGAGCATGTATACGGATCCGAATCATATACAGATCAGCGATCCCGGTCAGGTAGAAGGCAACGCCGTATTCACCTATCTGGACGCCTTCTGTACGGATGCCGATTTCGAGAAATTCTGTCCGGAATATAAGAATCTGGATGAAATGAAGGACCACTATCGCAGGGGCGGTCTTGGCGATGTGAAGGTCAAGAAACTCCTGATCAATGTCCTGAATCAGGAGCTGGATCCGATCCGTGCAAGACGTGCGGAGCTCGAGAAGGATATCCCCGCCGTATATCAGATCCTGAAGGACGGTACCGATGCTGCCATAAAGGCCGCCAACGCTACTCTCGCAGAGGTGAAGGCCGCCATGCGGATCAATTATTTTGAAGACGAAGAACTGATCAGTAGTCAGCAGGCAAGATTTAACAACAAATAGGAGTTTTTGTATGAAGAAGCATTTTACATTTCCTTCTACCGATCGCATCACACGGATCCACGGAATCCTCTGGGATGATGAATCCCGGAAGCCGAAGGCTGTCATACAGCTGATCCATGGTATGGTGGAGTTCATCGACCGGTATGATGATTTTGCCAATTATCTGGTATCTCAGGGTTTCGCCGTAGTCGGACATGATCATCTGGGACATGGCCAGTCCGTCACGGACGAGGAAAAGCTGGGATATATCGCTGCGGATAATCCGGGGCGGGTCCTGGTACAGGACATTCATCGTCTGCGGCTCTGTATGGAGACAAAATATGAAGGACTTCCCTACTTCATGCTGGGACACAGTATGGGCTCCTATCTTCTGCGCCGTTATCTGGCCACGCAGGGAGACGGGCTTGCCGGCGCCATCATCATGGGAACCGGCCAGGAACCGGATGCCGCCACTACGGCAGGACTGGTCCTGATCCATTCTCTTGCCAAGACACACGGCTGGGAATATCGAAGTGTAAAGGTCCTGAACCTTACCTATAATTCCAACTACAAAAAATATGACCTGACCGGTGAGGACCTGTCCAACAGCTGGCTCACCAAGGATGAAGAGATTGTAAAGAAGTATTATGAGAATCCTCTCTGCACCTTCCTCTTCACTCTGAACGCATTCGAAGCACTGCTCTCCACGGTTCTTTTCACCAACCAGAAGAGAAATATCGCAGCGATCCCCACGGAGCTTCCGATCCTTCTGGTCTCCGGCGAGGAGGATCCCGTCGGCGCCATGGGTAAGGGCGTGAAAAAGGTTTATGAAAAATATGTAAAAGCCGGGATCACCGATGTCAGCTGCAAGCTGTTTGAAAATGACCGGCATGAGATCCTGAATGAAACAGACCGTGCGGATGTCTACGCATATATCAAAGACTGGGTGGAACAGCATCTGGCAGACGAAGCTCAGGAAAGTAAAGGATAGTAAAGAACAGAACCGAACTGAACAGAAGCGATAAAAATGACCCGGTGCAGCCGCGCCGGGTCATTTCCTTTATATGTATGGAACTAATCTTCTCTCTTCTTTCCCCAGAAGAACAAAGCTACCGTCCCCGGTCCCGTATGGGAACCGATCGTCGCTCCGATGGGGAACACCTGCACGCCTCCCTGAATATTCGGGAAGGTCTCCTCCACCAGTTTTTTCATTTCTTCTCCTGTCTCCACATCCGACTGGGAGATAAAGCATTTTCCGGAATAATTCACTCCGTCATCCGCAAGCTCTATCATTTTCTCAAGCTGACGCCGAAGCACCTTCTTCTTCGTACGGATCTTCTCCCTCGGGATCAGACGCCCCTTGAAATCCACATTCAGCAACGGGCAGATGGAAAGAACCTGTCCTACGAAGCCTGCCGTCTTGGATACACGGCCGCCCCTGATATAAAAGGTAAGATCCGTGGAGAAGAACCAGTGAACGAGGTTCAGCTTGTGGTCCTCGATCCATTTTGCCAGTTCTTCCACCGGAAGGCCCTCATCCCTCTTATCGGCCACACCCTCCATCAGCAGTCCGTAACCGGAGGACGCTGCCAGGGAATCAATGATATAGATCTTACGATCCGGGAAATCCTCTCTCAGCTGACTTGCTGCCAGTACGGCCGCATTATAGGTTCCGGAGATCCCCGTGGAAAGTGTACAGTGAAGCACATCCTTTCCCTGTTCCAGATACTTCCGGAAATGGCCTGCATACTCGGTAAGCGCCACCTGTGCCGTTTTGGCCTCTTCACCTGCCAGCATCCGCCGGTACAGTTCATCCGGTTTCATGGATTTCCACAGGTCATCCTTATACTCTACTCCATTCAGACTGAATGTGAAGCAGATATACTTCAGATCTCTTTTCTCCATCCATTCCGGAGAAAGATCCGCTGCCGATTCACAACTGACGATATAGTCTGCCATTTCATATACTCCTCTATCTCTTTATGACATGGTTTTCAAAACCAGATCAATTCTATCACACCGATCGTTATCCCGCAACCCACTTTCATGACGGAGTCACTGCCGGTCGGTCGTCGGTACATTTTTCTCTCGGTTTACTCTCTGCACTTAGTTCTGCACTTTCGCTCTGTGTCTTCGCTCTACTCACCCGCAGCGATCAGACGATCCGCAAGCTCTTCCAGCTTCGGCAGATCTTCATCCTGCAGCGCGGAACGAATGGTCACCACCGGTTCCAGTATCTCCACTCCGTTCATCGGCTCCAGAAGTCCCTTTATGGTACGTGCAGCCGTAGGTGCCCAGGATCCGTTCTCCAGGATCCCCACCTTTCTGTTCCGGAAGCCTTTGTAGCTGAGGTGTGTCAGCAGATCATGCATCGGCAGGAAGACTCCTCCGTCATAGCTGGATGCTGCCAGAACGATCCGGTCATGCCGGAACGCATCCTCCACGATCTCCGCCATATCCTCACGGGAGATCTCACTCACCACAACCCTTTCTTCCCCTTTTGCCAGCAGCAGCTCTTTCAGCTTCTCAGCCGCCTTCAGCGTATTTCCGTGGATCGATGCCACTGCGATAAATACGCCCTTGGTCTCTGCCCTGTAACTGCTCCAGGTATCATAAAGCCCCAGGTAATAGGAAAGAGGTTCTGTGGGTACTTCTCCCTTCTCTTCATCCGGGATCATACAGCCTTCTCCCAGTATGGGACCGTGCAGCGGCGCGATCACCCGGATATCCAATGTAGATACCTTCTTTAAAAGAGTCTGTACCGGAGCCCCGTATTTTCCTACGATATTGAAATAGTATCTGCGCGCTTCACATGCCCAGTCCTCCGCTGTATCCAGCGTTCCGAATTTCCCGAATGCATCCGCGGAGAAGAATACCTTCTCCGACTGCTCGTAGGTCATCATTACCTCCGGCCAGTGAACCATGGGCGCCAGCAGGAACTGCAGGGTATGACTTCCGAGGGACAGCGTATCTCCCTCCTTTACCACCACGGTATGTCCTTCCGTATCCACGGGATAGAACCGGGGAAGCATCTGGAAGGTTTTGGCATTTCCCACCATTTGAATATCGGGATACAATTCCACCAGCTTCTTAAGGGATCCCGTATGATCCGGTTCCATATGCTGGATCACCACATAATCGGGCTTTCGTCCCTCCAGTGCTTTGGTCAGATTCGCGATCCACGCATCCTGTCCTCTCTCGTCAACCGTATCCAAAATGGCGATCTTCTCATCCAGGATGAGATAGGAATTGTATGCCATTCCGTTCGGTACTTCATACTGGCTCTCAAAAAGATCCAGGTCTCTGTCGTCCACTCCGATATACCGGATGGTGTCTGTCACTCTGTCGGTCATTCCTCTTACCTCCTGTCCGTTTACGGGGCCGCGTCCCTCCCCCGGCTGTCACTCCGCATCTACAAAATATGCCTTGTACCAGAGAAGGAACGCATATACGGTATACAGCTTCCGCTGGTTATTTGCCTTCTTCTCCTGATGATCCTGCAGCCACTTCATAAGGATGTCCGTATCAAAGAATTCCGCCGCATAGGGCTGGCTGAACATTTCACGGAACCTGGAAGCGTACTTCTCCTCCCAGAGCCACTGACGGATCGGTACAGGGAAGCCCTTCTTCTTTCTCTTGACCCATTCCTCCGGAAGAACCTTCTCGGAACTCTTGCGGAAGACGGTCTTGGTCTGTGTATCATTTAACAGCAGATATGAGGGAATGGTCCTTGCATACTTCCAGACCTTGCGGTCCAGATAGGGAACCCGAAGCTCCAGGCTGTGGGCCATGGTCATTTTATCCGCCTTCAGCAGGATGTCATTGGGGAGCCAGAGATGCATATCCAGATACATCTTCTTATGAAGCTCATCCATCCCTCTCACTCTGTCAAAGTAAGGTTTCGTCACATCCTGATAGGTGAGATCGCTCTTATACCTGTCGGTAAGGAGCTGATTTGCCTGCTCATTATCCATGATAAATGCCTGACCGATATAGGAATCCTCCAGATTGAGCGCATTCCTCTTGAAGAAATTCAGGCCTCTGTGTTCCTTCTCTCCGATCCAGCTTCCGATCTTCTTACGAAGTCTCCAGGGAACGATCTTCTTATAGATCGTACCGGATTTACTGGAATGATAGGTCTCATATCCTCCGAAGAACTCATCCGCACCCTCGCCGGAGAGTACAACCTTCAGATCCTCAGCCGCCATTTCGGAAAGGAAATACAGCGGAACGGCCGACAGGTTGGCATGCGGTTCATCCGACTGATACTGTACGGCGGGAAGCGCCTCGAAGAACTCATCGGCCGTGATCTCCCGTCTCCGGTTCTTGATCTTCAGGATATCGCACAGTGCCTTGGCATCCGTACTCTCATCAAATCCGTCCGTGGCAAAGCCGACGGAATAGGTCTTGTCCGGGCGGGCAAGCGTTGCGATAAAGCTGGAATCCACACCGCCGGACAGGAAGGAACCGACCTCAACATCCGCGATCAGATGATACTTTACGGAGTTCTCAACCTCTTTCCGGATATCCTCCGCCGTCTCCTCCTCCGTACGCTCCTTCGGACGGAAGGAAGCGTTGAAATACTGTTCGGTAAGGAAATGATCTCCGTCATAGGTGAAGTAATATCCCGGCTCCAGCTTATATACATTTCTGAAGATCGTTTCCTCCATCGGAGAGTACTGGAAGATCAGATACATCTTCAGTGCTTCCTTATTGACCTCCTTTTTGAAGGCCGGATGCGGCAGGAACGCCTTGATCTCCGATCCGAAGAGCAGTGTATCCTTCATCTTGGCATAATAAAACGGTTTGATACCGAAGGCATCCCTTGCTCCGTATATGGTATGCTCCTGTATATCATAGATCACAAAGGCAAACATGCCGCGAAGCAGTGACGCCGTCCTTTCCTTATAGATCTGATAGAGCTGGAGGATCGCCTCCGTGTCACAGTTGGTCTTAAATGTCACGCCATGCTCCCGGATCAGTTTCCTGCGGACATCCTTAAAGTTATAGATCTCTCCGTTAAATACTATGACATACCGTCCGTCAGCACTGTACATCGGCTGATCCCCGTTCTGCAGATCGATGATACTCAGTCTGCGATGTCCCAATGCCACATGATCATCTACATAGATGCCCTCTCCGTCCGGTCCCCGGTGAGCGATCTTCTCACTCATGGCCCGTACGACCTGTTCACGGTCATAATCACCTGTCCCAAAAAAGCCTGCAAATCCACACATAGAATTCTACCCTTCGCCGCAGCGATCGCCTTTCTTTGCATTCATTATCCGGTGCACGCACCTAGGCAGTATTTTACCAATTTTACGCGGGAAAGTAAAGAGGCGGAGCTCCTTTGGCTCCGCCTCTCATCCGACGTCCGGCCGCTATGCAGACATCCTCATGCTTTTTTACTGAAGTATTCCGTCAGCTGCTCGATGGGTATCGGCTTGGAATATTTGTATCCCTGAAGGTACCTGGCATCCATCCTGACGCAGCGTTCCTCATCATCCGTTGTCTCAACTCCTTCATACAGGACTGCATAATCCATATCGATGAACATTTCCGCCAGATGGGTGACCATCTTCTCCGAATTCATATCCGTGCCTGCAGCCATCAGCATGGATCTGTCAAACTTGATGATATCAAACGGAAGCTCCATGATACGTTCAAAATTCGAATATCCGGTACCGAAATCATCCAGATAGAAGGTCACTCCGCTCTCACGCAGCTCATCGATCTTGGATTTCATGATCACGAAATCTCCCTCGCTCCTGCTCTCCGTAAGCTCTATGGCGATCTTCTCGAAGGGGATCCCTGACTTGCGGATCACGGAGCTGATATCCAGGCAGAAGCTGTCATCGTGAAGCTCCACAGTGGAAATATTGACCGAGATCCTGACGATCTCGTAACCCTGCTCCAGCATGATCCGGATCTGCTCACAGGTCTTATGCAGGATGATCAGACTGAGGGGATGGATGATCCCGTTCTCTTCGGCTATGGGGATAAAGACATCCGGATATACCATACCGGTTTCCGGAAGCACGATCCGCATCAGTGCCTCCGCGGTATCATATTTCTTGGTCTGGATATTCAGCACCGGCTGGCAGTACACATGTACCCTGGGATCATCCAGATCCCCCTTCTTACAGATATCCTGAAGTTCCGAGAGCACATATTTATGTCTCTGATATTCATTGATATCCGCCCTGGTCACAAAATGGACCTCATTATTCCCCATCACGGATTCCACATAACGAACGAATCCCGCGTAATCATTTGACTCACTGAGCCCCTCATCGAAATCCATGATCACTATCTTGAAGGGCAGACGATAGCTCGGATATTCCTCATCGAAGGCGTTCAGCATTTTATTGACGATATTCTCATGATCGGGATTCTTCCCTTTATCCACCGCCAGAAACAGGGTACCGTTGGTAACCTGGAAAAGCGTTGCATCACGGAAATACTCCGACGCAAAACGCCTTACGGTTTCTTTGACCTTCTCCGGGTACTGCTTTCCTTCTTCCTCCAGATTCACCAGCTGCAGGCTCATCAGCAGCAGTTCCTTCTTCCGTTTTCTGCTGTAACGTACCAGATCACTGAAAGCCGACACATCCACAGCGCCCATCTCGAGATTGTACGGATGGGAATGCATCATATACAGGACCGCATATGCCGGGAGTACGAAAGTTGCTACCGTATAGGAACTCTGCTCGAAACGTTCCTGGATATACAGCGTGATAAATGCCAGGACACTTGCACCGAACACGCCCGTCATGACCTGCTTGAACAGCCGTTTTCTGAAACGGACCAGCAGTGCCACGATCACCAGGCAGAATGCGACATACGCAAACGGGAAGAGATTGATGGTTTCCAGCGCCTGATCATTTCCGACTACTCGGAAGCCCCATTTGAAAACGGCGGAAAGGAACTCAAAGACGCAAAGCCCCAGGGTGATGACCGCCATCGGAAGGATTGCTGTCATGGTGACTCTTTTGTCGAGATGCATCTGTTCCCTGATATAGGCGATATAGATAAACAGGCTGATATAGAGTGCGCTGTGATACGATGCCCGCAGCATGGTGATCAGCAGCTCCTGATGCTCGTTGGCTCTGCTGAGAAAGAAATGAAATCCCACACTGGAAGAGGCTGCAATGATCAGGAACATGATCAGCAGCCGGAACAGTACATAGGTCCGGGTCCGCGTGATGAAGGCGATACGCATGAGAAGAAGGAACAAAAAACAGGTCGCTATGACCAGAATGTCACCGACCGGAGTATAATTCCCGTAAAAATATCTTTCCGTGCCTCCCATTGTCCTCTCCACTGCAGATCTGTGAGATCCGCCCTCACATTTTCTTTAGTCTAAAGGAATATTATATTTTAAAACCACAAAAGAAGCAAGCAGAAAATATCCCCGCATGGACAGGCGTCCGCAAAAAAACCCCGGTCCTGAGACCGGGGCGAGAGTCGCAAAAAACTTATTTCTTCTTTGCTTTCTTAGCAGGCTTGCTGTTAACCTTCTCCTTCAGAGCTGCACCAGCCTTGAACTTCGGCTGCTTAGCTGCCTTGATCTTGATGGTCTCGCCTGTCTGGGGATTACGTCCTGTACGAGCTGCTCTTGCGCCAACCTCGAATGTACCGAAGCCGATCAGCTGTACCTTTCCGCCCTTCTGAAGTTCATCGGATACAACCTCTACAAATGCCTTTACTGCTGCCTCTGCATCCTTCTTGGAGATTTCTGCTTCTGCAGCGATAGCTGCAACAAGTTCTGTCTTGTTCATAGTTCTCTGCTTCCTTTCGTAAATAGGATTTTGTTTTTTTACAGAGCCTATTATACATGGCTTTCCGATAGATTTCAATACCTTTCCGCAAGATATTGGGGCATTTTTCTTAAAAAAACACTAAATTTTGCCGATTTTACGGGATTCTTCGGTCATAGGTTACATAAAATGCCCGTATTTACGGGGTCTCCGGAGTCTCTTCATGGATCTTTTCCCAAAAATCAAGGATCCTGCGGTTCATTTTCACATTATGCACGCGGACAAATGCGCAGCCTGCCTGTGCCGCAAGCACGGAAGTTCCGGCTGTCGCTTCGTCCCGCTCCTCCGGCGGAAGCTTAAGCAGATCTCCCAGGACCGACTTTCTGGATGCCCCCAGCAGCAAACCGCAATCCTCACTGCGAAAGGCCGACAGCTGTGTAAGGCATCTTCGGTTCTCTTCTCCCGTCTTGGCGAACCCTACACCGGGGTCCAGCAGGATCCTTTCTTTTCCTATACCTGCTTTTTCCGCGATCTCCAAAGAGCGCCTCCAGCCTTCTTTTACACGTGTCACGATATCCGTTCTTCCTTCCGGCGACACACCGGACCGTTCCCACTGCTCTTCCGTCCGGTTCACGGCCGTCCTGTCCATCAGATCATTATGCATCAGAACCACCGGTCTGCCATACCGCGCCACCACCTCTGCCATGGTTTCCTTCTGGCCTTCACGGCACTCCGGATGGAGTTCCTCATACCGGAACCCCCAGATATCATTGGCAAGATCCGCTCCCGCCGAAAATGCCGCGTCCATCACCGCCGCCTTATAGGTATCGATCGAGACCGGTATGTCAAATCGTTCGCGGAACATTTCCACCAAAGGGATCAGACGTTCCATCTCTTCCTCCGCCGTGACAAGCTGTGCTCCCGGCCGGGTGCTCTCCGCCCCGAGATCCAGTATATCCGCACCCTCACGTATCATCTCCTCCGCCCGGAACAGCGCGCGGTCCTTTTCATTATACTTCCCTCCGTCAGAAAAGGAATCGGGTGTCAGATTCAGGATCCCCATCACATATACATGCCTGTCCGCTGTCTTGAATTCCTTATTCCCGATCTGCATTTTCTCCCTCTCCTTTCCCATTCTCCGGGGTCTTTTAAAACTCTTTTTATCATAATAGGAAAACTGAATTTTATCAATAAAGGAATTGAACAGAACGACCTTTTTTGATAAAATATAAATGTGAACTTGTAACCAAATCAGGGGTGCAATCGGTTTCAAAGGAGCAAAAAACTATGTTGACTATTCTGAAAAATGCTTATCTTGAGTCTTCACGGAAGTTTCACAGGATCATACTTGCGATCCTCGCGGCCTCCGTTGTATTCTCCTATCTTTTTGACGAAGGAACAGACCTTAAGACCATGATCTTCTATTTGGTCCTCGTGATCGGCTGCTTTGCATTCGATCTGTTCTACAATCGTTACAGCCAGCGCGCGGAGTACTACTCGGGCATCTATGTATATAAGGTATTCATCTACCTGGGCGGTCTGATCGGCGGGTGCTTCCTCGGAGTACTGCCCATCCCAGTTCTGGCTATGTTCATCATCTATGCGATACTGATGATCTGTGAAAGCGTACTTCTGAATGATGTTTACGACATCATGCTGACCTACAGAGATTATTTCTTCCTGACGACCATGCTGGCTCTGGCCATGATCCTGCCCTTCCGCGGTATGTTTGATAAGGCCATTGCCATCCTGATCCTCCTTGCAGGCGTCTTCCTGTTCATGGTAGTCCACCTGCTGCGTCAGATCACCATCCAGAGTATGATGTACATGGATCGCCAGTACACCAACATTTTCTTCAAGAACCTGGATGTCGAGGAAGAGAATTCCGGTCTGGTGGAAATGCAGAATCGTCTCGAGGAAGTAAATGAGACCATCAATTACCAGAGAGTTCAGTTAAATGATGCACTTTCCGATCTGAAGAAACGCAGCGCAGAAACCCATGCGCTGATCGAGGTCACTTCTCATTTTACATCCACCTTTGATCTTGTGGAGAGTTTGGAATTCATGATCCAGAAGCTGGTGGATCTGAAGGATGCCAACATCTGCTGCTTCCTGATCGATAAGAATGTCTGCCTGAACGAAGAGATCATCTTCGAGTCTTACACGGATAAGAATTATGGCCGCGAGCGTCTGAAGAAGGAAACCGTGCAGATCTTCGAGGAGTTTAAAAAGAGCGGATCCAGGGATCCCCTGGTGATCTGTGATAATTATGACCAGTACCTTCCTTATTTCGAGCGAAGGGGCTGCTGCATCACCGCTCTCCCCGCTTATGAACAGGATACCCTCTACGGTGTCATGGTGATCGCCGGTGAACGGTATGACTTCTTCTACGGAGGATATGACTTCTATAAGACCACCATCGGAGATTTTACTACTGCGATGATCAAGGACCGGTTGTATCTTACCACCGAGGACATGGCAAAGAAGGATGGTCTGACCAAGATCTACAATCGTATCTACTTCAATCAGGTTTATCCGGATATGCTGAAGGAAGCCCAGGAGAATGGCGGTACGATCTCCGTACTCATGCTGGATATCGACCATTTCAAGAATGTAAATGATACCTACGGACATCTGGCAGGTGATGAGGCCATCCGTTCCGTGGCACGTTCCGATTGGGAAGTGGCAAAGAAGCACGGCGGCATGGCAGTCCGGTTCGGTGGAGAAGAATTCCTCCTGATCCTCCAGAATACGCCTCTGGAGAAAGCCAGGGAGATCGCAGCCGAGCTTCATGAGAAGATCCGTACCACTACGATCTACTTCGAGGATTACGAGATCAACATCAACACCAGTCTCGGTGTGGCAAACTACCCCACCACAGTACAGGATCCGCAGCTGACCCTGGATCGTTCCGATAAGGCGATGTATTACGGCAAGACACATGGTCGTGGCCGGATCATCGTTGATACGGTAGACAATGTAGATTAATTGATTCCAAATCGGAAAAGAAGAAGCCGCAGTTTGCAGCTTCTTCTTTTTTTATCCCATCTCAGCCGGCCTCCCCTATTCTGTGGAGGGGCGGATGTCACGGCGCTTTACTTGTTATTCACCCGAAAGAACGAGTTCTTTGGTGATCAGTGCAAGATCCGTGTAATACGTCATATAAACGATCCTGTGGGTCCTTTCACTGACTGTAAGCACCATGCAGCGGTTTCCGGGCTTATCACAGTAATAATAGCTGGTGGAGTTTCCGCCTCTCAGATCATTCAGAATGACGAAGGAATCGTTCTTCGGGAAGGTCATTTCCTCAAGAGCCGTTCCTTCCGGGTCATTGATCCCAACGCCGTAGAAACGATATTTCCTACCGTCTGTCGCAACACCGACCTGCTTTCCGTCGATATAGATCACTTCCAGATCATCGGAAGCCCGTACCGTTACCGTTCCTCCGGAGTACTGCTGGATGTACGACGCTCTCTCATTCATATCCTTGAATTCGATACCCAGTTTATCGGCCAGTGCGCTTTCCGGAAGTGCCAGATCATCGGATATATCCGTTCCGGAGGACGAAAGCATATATCGGACACCAAATATGATCCCTGCGATCAGAGCCAGTGCTATGAGAGCTCCTACGATCCGATAAATGATCTTTCTGTTATTATTATTTACAGCTGCGGAAGCGCTCTTTACCGCGCCCATATCCTTATAGACCGGCAGATCCTTGACCGGATTGGCTGTGGCTTCTTCCTGCTCTCTTCTGGCAACCTCTTCCCGTTTCTTTATTTCATTGTATTCATCATTTGGTTTTAATTCGTAGGCCAATGCTGCACCCTCCGTTTGTATCATTATGTTGTGAATTATAGCATGGAGGGAGGGATATCGGCAAGTAGGGAGTGGCGGGCGAAGGATAAGGCGGACACCGGAATGTATCCTGCAAAAAGCGCAGGATACATTCCGGTGCGCGGCAGTCGCCGCTCGATCATATAAAACCCGGCGCAGTCTCAAGCAAGCTTGGACTGCGCTGCAAGCATAAAGCGACATTCGGGCACTTCGTGCCCGAATGCGCGGCAGCCGCCGCGACGTCAAAATAAAAGGAGCACCATCTCAAGTAAACTTGGATGGCGCTCCTTTTATTTTAACTTCTCGCTTTATACTTCGCGACTATTCCACGATGGATACTACGGATCCGGAACCTACGGTTCTACCACCCTCACGGATAGCGAAACGAAGACCCTGCTCCATAGCTACCGGATGGATCAGCTCGATGGACATCTCTACGTTATCACCAGGCATGCACATCTCAGTACCAGCGGGCAGGTTGCAGACACCTGTTACGTCTGTTGTACGGAAATAGAACTGCGGACGATAGTTGTTGAAGAACGGTGTATGACGACCACCCTCGTCCTTGGTCAGTACGTATACCTGAGCAGTAAACTTCTTGTGGCAGGTTACGGTACCGGGCTTAGCCAGAACCTGTCCCTTTTCAACCTCATCACGGTTGATACCACGAAGCAGAGCACCGATGTTATCACCAGCCTGTGCCTCGTCAAGCAGCTTACGGAACATCTCGATACCGGTTACAACGGTATTTTTCTTCTCATCCTTGATACCAAGGATCTCAAGCGGATCATTCAGGTGAAGTGTACCACGCTCTACACGGCCGGTAGCAACGGTACCACGACCTGTGATGGTGAATACGTCCTCTACAGGCATCAGGAACGGCTTGTCTGTATCACGCTCCGGAGTCGGGATGTACTCATCAACCGTCTTCATGAGCTCCATGATCTTGTCGCCCCACTCGCCATTGGGCTCTTCAAGTGCCTTCAGTGCGGAACCCTGGATGATCGGGCATCCCTCGAATCCATACTCCTCAAGAGCCTCTGTTACTTCCATCTCAACCAGCTCGATGAGTTCCGGATCATCAACCATATCACACTTGTTCAGGAATACGATGATGTAAGGAACGTTAACCTGACGAGCCAGAAGGATGTGCTCTCTTGTCTGAGCCATAACGCCGTCAGTAGCAGCTACTACGAGGATAGCACCATCCATCTGAGCAGCACCGGTGATCATGTTCTTTACATAGTCAGCATGGCCCGGGCAGTCAACGTGAGCATAGTGACGAGCCTCTGTCTCATACTCAACGTGTGCGGTGGAGATGGTGATACCACGCTCTCTCTCTTCCGGAGCCTTATCGATGTTTGCGAAATCAACTGCAGCATTACCTGCAACACGCTCGGAAAGTACCTTTGTGATAGCAGCTGTCAGAGTTGTTTTACCATGGTCTACGTGACCGATGGTTCCGATGTTTACATGCGGTTTGTTTCTTTCGAATTTAGCCTTTGCCATTTCTAAAATTCCTCCTTAGAATTTCTCCCCTGTTTCACACCAAGGGTCGTTTTGCAACCTAACTGCAATTATAGTAAAAAACGCCTTTGATTTCAAGTATTTTTCACTATTTCTTATGGTGCCGGAATGGCCCCTCTTTTAAACTTACTTATCTCCCTTATTTGAGAGGACTTTCTCCTGAACGGACTTCGGGCACTGCTCATAACGCTCAAAGAACATAGAGTAGTTACCACGTCCCTGTGTCTTGGAACGAAGGTCTGTAGAATAGCCGAACATCTCTGCCAGCGGAACGTAAGCCTTAACAAGCTTGCCGTTACCTACATCCTCCATACCCTCTACACGACCACGACGGGAGTTCAGGTCACCGATGACATCACCCATATAATCAGCGGGCATGGTAACCTCAACCTTCATGATGGGCTCAAGGAGTACCGGATTGCCCTTCTGCATAGCTTCCTTGAATGCCATGGAACCTGCGATATGGAAGGCCATCTCGGAAGAGTCGACCTCATGGTAGGAACCATCGTATACATTTGCGGATACACCAAGCACCGGATAACCGCCAAGGACACCTGCCTGAGATGCTTCCTCGATACCCTCTCCGATTGCCGGGATATACTCCTTCGGAATATTACCGCCGACAACGGTGGACTCGAACTTGAAGGTCTCTTCCGCATTCGGATCCATGGGCTCGAATTTCACCTTACAATGGCCGTACTGACCACGACCACCGGACTGCTTAACGTACTTGGAATCTACATCAACAGCCTTGGTGAAGGTCTCCTTGTAGGAAACCTGAGGAGCACCTACATTTGCCTCAACCTTGAACTCACGAAGCAGACGGTCTACGATGATCTCCAGATGGAGCTCGCCCATACCTGCAATGATGGTCTGTCCGGTCTCGGTATTTGTATGTGTCTTGAAGGTCGGATCCTCTTCAGCCAGCTTCTGCAGAGCATCAACCAGCTTGTCCTGTCCGTCTTTTGTCTTAGGCTCGATCGCAAGCTCGATAACCGGATCCGGGAACTCCATGGACTCCAGGATTACCGGATGCTGATCATCACAGATCGTATCACCTGTCGTAGTATTCTTCAGACCTACAACCGCTGCGATATCACCACAGAATACGGTGGGGATCTCCTGTCTCTTATTTGCATGCATCTGCAGGATACGTCCGACACGCTCCTTATGTCCCTTTGTAGCGTTCAATACATAGGAACCGGAGTTCAGCTTACCGGAGTATACACGGATGAATGCCAGC
Organism: uncultured Lachnospiraceae bacterium; assembly: GCA_902775555.1. Classification (GTDB taxonomy): domain Bacteria; phylum Bacillota; class Clostridia; order Lachnospirales; family Lachnospiraceae; genus Eubacterium_Q. The sequence continues at coordinate 31,336 of CACYMQ010000034.1, forward strand.
TTACCAACGAAGGGATCTGCTGCGATCTTGAATGCAAGTGCAGAGAAAGGCTCTTCATCGGCAGACTTCTTTGTGATCTCATTGCCCTGCATATCCGTACCCTTGATATCGGGGATATCGGTAGGAGCGGGCATAAATTCTACTACAGCATCCAGAAGCTTCTGGATACCCTTGTTCTGATGAGCGGAACCGCAGAGAACCGGAACAACACGCTCCTTCTCTCCTGCAGGTGTATCGATATCGGCACAGGTAGCCTTACGAAGCGCTACCTTCAGCTGCTCGACGGTCGGCTCCTCGCCTTCCAGATACATCATCATCAGTTCTTCATCGGAGTCGCAGCAAGCCTCTACCAGTTCGGTATGATACTTCTCAGCGATCTCCTGCATATCCTCAGGAATATCGGTAACGGAAATATCCTCTCCCTTGGAATCATTGTAGATATAAGCCTTCATTTCAAAAAGGTCTACGATTCCCTGGAAATAATCTTCCTTTCCGATGGGGATATTTACAACGACCGGCTTCTTGCCGAGACGTGTCTTGATCTCTTCTACGGTGTTATAGAAGTTCGCACCAAGGATGTCCATCTTGTTTACAAATGCCATTCTCGGTACATGATAGGTATCCGCCTGACGCCATACGTTCTCAGACTGCGGCTCAACACCGCCCTTTGCATCGAACACACCGACAGCACCGTCAAGAACACGAAGACTACGCTCAACCTCTACGGTGAAGTCAACGTGGCCCGGAGTATCGATGATATTGATACGATGCTCAAGTGCGCCCTTCTTCGGCTTTGTCTGCTCCTGCACTGTCCAGTGGCAGGTCGTGGCAGCGGATGTAATAGTGATACCACGTTCCTGTTCCTGCTCCATCCAGTCCATAGTGGCAGTTCCTTCGTAGGTCTCACCGATCTTGTAATTTACACCGGTATAATAAAGAATTCGTTCCGTCAGTGTCGTCTTACCGGCATCGATGTGAGCCATGATACCGATATTTCTTGTACGCTCTAACGGATATTCTCTTCCTGCGTTTGCAGCCAAGGCTTTTTCCTCCTTATCTTGGTAAAATGAGTTTCTGACTAGAATCTGTAATGTGCAAATGCCTTATTTGCCTCTGCCATACGATGCATCTCTTCTTTTCTCTTAACAGATGCGCCGGTATTGTTAGAAGCATCGATCAGCTCTGCAGCAAGTCTCTCAGCCATGGTCTTCTCAGTTCTCTTACGTGAGAAATCTGTGATCCAGCGGAGACCGAGTGCCTGTCTACGATCCGGGCGTACATCGATCGGTACCTGGTATGTTGCACCACCGATACGACGTGCCTTAACCTCGAGCTGGGGCATAACATTACCCATAGCCGCCTCAAAAACCTCGATGGGGTCCTTGCCGGTCTGCTCTTTGATACGGTCAAATGCACCGTATACGATCTTCTGTGCTACACCCTTCTTACCATCCAGCATGATGCTGTTGATAAGACGTGTAACCACTTTGTTATTGTAAATCGGGTCTGCAAGCACATCCCGCTTTACGATATTACCTTTACGTGGCACGGTTCTTCCCTCCTTAATAATGATTAATTCTTCGGTACTCACATAGTCCCCCCGACAGATCCGGGTCTGATCCCCTGACATCGTCCGGGTTCATGTGTACGTGCTGTATGATATGAAAATCATGCCATAACCAGCACTACTTTTGAAAGACTTGTGTCAATATGGATTACTTAGCATCCTTCGGACGCTTAGCACCATACTTGGAACGTGCCTGACGTCTCTTTGCAACACCTGCAGTATCAAGCGTACCACGGATGATGTGATATCTGGTACCGGGTAAGTCCTTTACTCTTCCTCCACGGATCAGAACAACAGAGTGCTCCTGCAGATTGTGTCCCTCGCCCGGAATGTAGCTTGTTACTTCGATCCCGTTGGACAGACGTACTCTGGCGATCTTACGAAGAGCTGAGTTCGGCTTCTTCGGAGTTGCAGTCTTAACAGCTGTACATACACCTCTCTTCTGAGGGGAGCTCTGGTTGATGGGCTTCTTCTTCAGAGAGTTGAAGCTTCTCTGCAGAGCCGGAGCTGTAGACTTCTTTACAGCAGTCTCTCTTCCTTTTCTTACTAACTGGTTAAATGTAGGCATGATTTCACCTCCTTCTTTTCATGATCTTGCGCAGCAGGGCCAGCCCCTTTCACTGCACAGAAATAGGGCATGTCACTATCGACATGCCCTACCATTATATACATATGAAAATGCGATGTCAAGAAGTTTTCATTGCAACAGACAACTTCTCTACTCCTCGGATCCTTCTTCTGCTTCGGTTACAGCTGCTTCTTCCTCAACTCCGTCGTCTCCTGCTGGAGCCTCCGCATCATCGGCAAATGTGCTGTCATCGTCGTAGAACTCCGTATCCGCAAGTCCTTCCGCATCCTCGATCCCGTCGATCTGATCCAGATATTCGGAATCCAGCTTAACGGAACGATAACGCTTCATACCGGTACCGGCCGGGATCAGCTTACCGATCAGAACATTTTCCTTCAGACCGATCAGATCATCCACCTTGCCCTTGATGGCAGCATCTGTCAGGACTCTTGTGGTCTCCTGGAAGGATGCCGCAGACAGGAAGCTGTTGGTAGCCAGAGATGCCTTGGTGATACCCAGAAGGATCTGTGTGGCAACTGCCGGCTTCAGGCCATCCTCTTCCAGGATCTCATTGATCTCTTCCACATCCAGCACATCCACGTAGGTGCCCGGCAGATAATCGGAATTTCCGGAATCCTCGATCTTGGCCTTCTTCAGCATCTGACGGACGATGATCTCGATATGCTTATCGTTGATCTCAACACCCTGCAGACGATATACACGCTGAACCTCGCGGATCATGTAATTCTGAACCGCCTCGACACCCTTGATCTTCAGGATATCATGCGGATTTACGGAACCCTCTGTCAGCTCGTCTCCGGCCTCGATCTGCTGTCCCTCCGTCACCTTGATACGTGAACCATAGGGGATACCATAGCTCTTAACCTCACCGTCGTCAGCGGTAACTACCACCTCACGGATCTTCTTTGCAGAATCCTTTGCATCGATGATGGAGATCTTACCCGGGATCTCGGAAATGATCGCAAGGCCCTTCGGCTTACGTGCCTCGAACAGCTCCTCGACACGGGGAAGACCCTGTGTGATATCGCCGCCGGCCACACCACCGGTATGGAAGGTTCTCATGGTCAGCTGTGTACCGGGCTCACCGATGGACTGTGCGGCTATGATACCGACTGCCTCACCTACCTGTACTGCCTGGCCGGTTGCCATGTTCGCACCGTAGCACTTCGCGCAGACACCCAGATGACACTTACATGTCAGGATGGAACGGATCTTCAGCTTCGCGTCTCTCCGTGCCATACCCGTTTCCGGATCGGTGAAGGGTACGCCTTCCTCATCCACACCGTAATTCATGATGCTCTCGGCACGCTTCGGTGTGATCATGTGATTCTTCTTTACCAGCATATTTCCGTCTTTATCAAATACGCTGACTGCCGCATAACGTCCCGTGATACGCTCCCGGAACTCCTCAATGATCTCATCTCCTTCACAGAAGGTGGATACATAGATACCCGGCTTCTCATCCTGATCCTCGCAGCAGTCCGTCTCACGGATGATCAGATCCTGTGATACGTCTACCAGACGACGGGTCAGATAACCGGAATCGGCGGTACGGAGCGCAGTATCGGACAGACCCTTACGGGCTCCGTGTGCGGAAATGAAATACTCCAGTACGTCCAGACCTTCACGGAAGTTGGACTTGATCGGAAGTTCGATGGTCTTACCGGTCGTATCCGCCATAAGTCCACGCATACCGGTCAGCTGCTTGATCTGCTGATCGGAACCACGGGCTCCGGAATCAGCCATCATGTAAATGTTATTGTAACGGTCCAGACCGTCCAGAAGTGCATTTGTCAGGTCTGTATCCGCTTTCTCCCAAACCTTGATAACGGATCTGTAACGCTCCTCATCGGTCAGGAAGCCCATATTGAAGTACTCTGTGATCTGATCCACAACCTGCTGTGCCTTTTCCAGGATATCCTGCTTGTTGGCCGGCACGGTCATGTCCGCAACGGATACGGTGATACCGCTCAGCGTAGAATACTTGTATCCGATGGCCTTTACATCATCCAGCACTTCTGCCGTCTTGGTAGCACCATGGATATTGATACACTTGTCCAGGATCTTCTTCAGCCACTTCTTACCTACATGGAAGTTTACCTCCGGCTCAAGGACCGTCTTCACGTCGGAACGATCCACAAATCCCAGATCCTGGGGGATCACCTCATTGAAGAGCAGCTTGCCCAGAGTGGTCGCCACCATACCGGTCACGGTCTCTCCGTTCGTCGTTGTGGCTGTTCTCTCTACATAGATCTTCTGCTGAAGCGTGATCTCCTGGTTCTCATAAGCGAGGATCGCACGGTTCAGGCTCTTATACTTCCGACCCACCATATCATGGACCGTACTTACGATGTCCTTGAAATAGGTGACACCGCTCTTCTTGGACTGTTTCTTGATGACCTTGATCCGGATCTTATCGGAAAGCTGTACGGCGCCGGATTCGGCATCCTTAATGATCGCTTCCACATTTTCATGCTCATCTTCCAGGGAATAGGTCTTTACGATCTCATCCTCCGTATAGGGAACCTCACGATAGCGGTCATTGGTCAGATAATAGATACCAAGTACCATATCCTGCGAAGGAACGGATACTACACCACCGTCCGAAGGCTTCAGCAGGTTGTTCGGTGAAAGCAGAAGGAAACGACACTCCGCCTGTGCCTCAACGGACAGCGGAAGGTGCACAGCCATCTGGTCACCGTCGAAGTCGGCGTTGAACGCGGTACATACCAGCGGATGAAGCTTGATCGCCTTACCTTCTACCAGGATGGGCTCAAACGCCTGAATACCCAGACGGTGAAGGGTAGGTGCACGGTTCAGCATGACCGGATGCTCCTTGATCACATCCTCGAGGATATCCCAAACCTGGGGATCCAGACGCTCTACCTTCTTCTTTGCGGCTTTGATATTATTTGCGATCCCACGGGCAGTCAGCTCCTTCATAACGAAGGGCTTGAAGAGCTCGATGGCCATCTCCTTGGGAAGACCGCACTGATAGATCTTCAGCTCCGGTCCTACGACGATAACCGAACGACCGGAATAGTCAACACGCTTACCCAGAAGGTTCTGACGGAAACGTCCCTGCTTACCCTTCAACATGTCGGACAGAGACTTCAGCGCACGGTTACCGGGGCCGGTAACTGCACGTCCGTGACGGCCGTTATCGATCAGTGCATCGACTGCCTCCTGCAGCATACGCTTCTCATTCCGAACGATGATGTCCGGAGCGGAGAGCTCCTGCAGTCTGCGGAGACGGTTATTTCTGTTAATGATCCTGCGGTACAGGTCGTTCAGATCGGAAGTTGCAAAACGTCCGCCGTCCAGTTGTACCATAGGACGAAGATCCGGCGGGATTACGGGAATGACATTCATTACCATCCACTCCGGCTTATTGTTGGAATTACGGAAGGCCTCAACAACCTCCAGCTTCTTGATGATCTTGGCCTTCTTCTGACCGGTTGCGGATTCCAGTTCTTCCTTGAGAACCTCTGCCTCCTCATCCAGGTCAATGTTGCGAAGCAGCTCCTGGATCGCCTCAGCACCCATACCTACGCGGAACACATCACCATATTCCTCCAGTTTGGCGCGGTACTCGGTCTCGGTCAGCACATCCTTCAGATGAAGATCGGTCTCACCCGGATCCAGTACGATGTATGCTGCAAAGTACAGCACACGCTCCAGGATACGCGGAGAAATATCCAGAAGAAGTCCCATGCGGCTCGGGATCCCCTTGAAATACCAGATATGGGAAACCGGCGCAGCCAGCTCGATATGGCCCATACGCTCACGACGTACACTGGCCTTGGTCACCTCTACTCCACAGCGGTCGCAGACGATCCCCTTGAAACGGATCTTCTTATACTTACCGCAGTGGCACTCCCAGTCCTTGGTAGGACCGAAGATCTTCTCACAGTACAGACCCTCGCGCTCAGGCTTCAGGGTTCTGTAGTTAATGGTCTCAGGCTTCTTAACCTCACCATAGGACCATTCCCTGATCTTATCGGGAGAAGCAAGTCCGATTCGGATCGCGTCAAAATTGATCGGCTGTTCCTGCTCAGCATTTGAAAAGTTAGGCATCTTATCTTCTCCTCTCAATTATTCATCATAGTCGGAATCATCATAGGATTCGTCTTCCTCATAGAACTCATCCTGCTGATCCAGTTCTGTCAGTTCACCCTGTTCATCCACACCGCTGAAGCCGTGTTCTTCCAGATCACCGGTATACTTCCGGTCTCCTTCCAGTGCACTGCGAAGATCGCGGTCATAATCAACGGACTCACCCAGGTCAACCTCATTTCCGTCCTCATCCTGTACGCGGACATCCAGACCCAGAGACTGGAATTCCTTAAGAAGTACCTTGAAGGATTCCGGAATACCGGGTTCGGGGATATTCTCGCCCTTGATGATGGCTTCGTAGGTCTTCACACGTCCGGATACATCATCGGACTTGACGGTCAGGATCTCCTGCAGCGTGTAGGATGCACCGTATGCCTCCAGAGCCCAAACTTCCATCTCTCCGAAACGCTGACCGCCAAACTGTGCCTTACCACCCAGAGGCTGCTGGGTTACAAGGGAGTACGGACCGGTGGAACGTGCATGGATCTTATCATCAACAAGGTGATGCAGCTTCAGATGTCGATGGGAACGCCCTTCCACTCTTCTCTGTGATCACGGTTGTCATACAGGTATTTCATGACTTCCGGATCAAGCTGATCCTTGTATTTTGCTTCAAACTCTTCCCACTCTGTATTGACATAGTCATTTGCCAGCTCCAGAGTTGCCGTGATATCCTTCTCATTTGCACCGTCGAAGATCGGCGTGGAGATCTTGAAGCCGAGAGCCTGTGCTGCCAGACCCAGATGAAGCTCAAGCACCTGCCCGATATTCATACGGGACGGAACGCCCAGGGGGTTCAGCACGATATCCAGCGGACGCCCGTTCGGAAGGAACGGCATATCTTCTACCGGAAGGATACGGGATACGACACCCTTATTTCCGTGACGACCTGCCATCTTATCACCGACGGAGATCTTACGCTTCTGAGCGATATATACGCGAACGGACATATTGACTCCCGGAGGAAGCTCATCGCCGTTCTCTCTTGTAAATACCTTTGTGTCCATAACAACGCCGTAAGCGCCGTGAGGAACACGCAGGGAAGTGTCTCTTACTTCTCTTGCCTTCTCACCGAAGATGGCACGAAGCAGTCTCTCCTCGGCTGTCAGCTCGGTCTCTCCCTTCGGAGTAACCTTACCTACCAGGATGTCACCGGCACGAACCTCCGCACCGATACGGATGATACCGTTCTCATCCAGATCCTTCAGTGCATCTGCTCCGAGGCCTGCCAGATCACGGGTGATCTCTTCGGGTCCCAGCTTGGTATCTCTGGACTCTGCCTCATACTCTTCGATATGAACGGATGTATAGACATCCTCCTTCACCAGTCTCTCGGAAAGAAGGACCGCATCCTCGTAGTTATAGCCTTCCCAGGTCATGAATCCGATGAGCGGGTTCTTACCGAGTGCCAGCTCACCGTCACAGGTGGAAGCACCGTCAGCGATCACCTCGCCGGCCCGTACTCTGTCGCCGCGCTTTACGATGGGGCGCTGGTTCATGCAGTTACCCTGGTTGCTTCTTGCGAATTTGATCACATGATACTCATCCAGCTCTCCGTCATCGGTACGGACCTGGATCAGTTCACTGGAGGACAGCTCTACCACACCGTCCCGCTCACAAAGGATACATACACCCGAATCCTCTGCGGTCTTGGACTCCATGCCGGTACCTACAACCGGGGAATCCGTCTTAAGAAGCGGAACTGCCTGACGCTGCATGTTGGATCCCATCAGCGCACGGGTGGTATCGTCGTTCTGCAGGAAGGGAACCATGGATGTAGCTACGGAGAATACCATTCGCGGAGACACGTCCATGTAATCCACGGTATTCTTCGGGAACTCAGAGGTCTGGTCCCTGTAACGTCCTGCTACGTTGTTTCTCTCGAAATGACCTTCCTCATCCAGTGCTTCGGAAGCCTGGGCCACGATATAATTATCTTCTTCATCGGCTGTCATGTAGACAACTTCGTCGGTAACCACCGGATTCTCCGGATCCGACTTGTCCACCTTACGGTAAGGAGCCTCTACGAAGCCGTATTCATTGATCCTTGCATAGGTAGCAAGGGAGTTGATCAGACCGATGTTCGGTCCTTCAGGGGTCTCGATGGGGCACATACGTCCATAATGGGTGTAGTGTACATCTCGAACCTCCAGACCTGCACGGTCACGGGACAGACCGCCGGGACCGAGAGCGGACAGACGACGCTTATGTGTCAGCTCGGACAGCGGGTTGTTCTGATCCATGAACTGTGACAGCTGGGAGGATCCGAAGAACTCCTTCACTGCCGATGTCACGGGCTTGATATTTACCAGTGACTGGGGAGTGATGGTCTCGATATCCTGTGTCTGCATACGCTCACGTACCACTCTCTCCAGACGGGACAGACCGATACGGTACTGGTTCTGCAGCAGCTCACCTACGGAACGGATACGACGGTTACCCAGGTGATCGATATCATCGGAATTGCCGATACCATACTCCAGATGCATATTGTAATTAATGGAAGCGAAGATATCATCAACGGTAATATGCTTCGGGATCAGATCCCCGGCACTTGCCTTGATAGCCTCCTTCAGCTCCTCATCCTCTTCGTACTTCTCGAGGAGCTCCTTCAGTACCGGATAGTATACGTCTTCCGTGATACCCAGTTCTTCGGGATCGACATCTCCGAGACGGTCCTTGATCCAGGGCTTGATGTCTACCATCATATTGGAAAGGATCTTCACGTTCCTCTCCTCTGTCTGAACCATTACATACGGTACGGCAGCATCCTGGATCCGCTTTCCTGCATGGCGGGAAAGGATCTCACCCTGTGCATACATAACCTCTCCGGTCACCGGATCGATCACATCCTCGGCAAGGATGAAACCGCGGACACGGTTCCGGAAAGCAAGCTTCTTATTGAATTTGTAACGTCCTACCTTTGCAAGATCATAACGTCTTGCATCGAAGAACATGCCATGTACCAGGCTCTCAGCGCTCTCAACCGCAAGAGGCTCGCCCGGTCTCATTTTCTTATACAGTTCCAGAAGACCTTCCTCATAGGAACGGGAAGGATCCTTCTCAAAGCTGGTAGTCAGCTTCGGTTCATCCCCGAACTTCTCCAGGATCTCTTCGTTGGAGCCGAGGCCCAGGGAACGAAGGAATACCGTGATCGGAACCTTTCTATTGCGGTCAACCCGCACCCAGAACACGTCATTTGCATCCGTTTCATATTCCAGCCACGCACCACGGTTGGGGATCACGGTGCAGGAATACAGCGGGCGGCCTGTCTTATCATGCTCCATGGCATAGTAGATGCCCGGAGAACGAACCAACTGGCTTACGATTACACGCTCCGCACCATTGATCACGAAGGTACCGGTACGTGTCATAAGCGGAAGATCTCCCATGAAGATCTCATGCTGATTGATCTCACCGGTTTCGTTGTTGCGAAGCCGCACATTTACTTTAAGGGGAGCCGCATAGGTTGCATCTCTCTCCTTGCACTCTTCGATCGTGTACTTGATATCATCCTCGCAAAGCTGATGGGATACGAATTCCAGACTCAGCTTGCCGGAGAAATCCACGATCGGAGAAATGTCACGAAAGGCTTCCGTCAGACCTTCTGTCAGAAACCACTTGTAGGAGTTTACCTGCACGCCGATCAGGTTCGGCATGTCCAGTACCTCTCTCTTGTTGGAGTAACTCATTCGTGTGCATTTTCCGGATTTGATCGGACGCATTCTGAATTTTTTCATTGACGTGTTTCACTCCTTGTTGATATTTGTCATGGAACCGGTTCCCGCGCAGAACGAAATGGCAGAACACCGATTTTTGCGCACAAAAACCGTAAGGCTAATCGCGATATGCATAGAAATCCACATTAGCCTATAATGACAATTTAATATAATACCAAAACAGACAAGGAAATGCAAGAGGAAAATCATCTCTTTTTATAAAGATAAAAAAGAGACGCAGACCCGATCGTCTGCATCTCTTCTTAAAAATGATCCGTATCGCCGATTACTTAAGAGTAACCTTAGCTCCCTCAGCTTCCAGCTTAGCCTTGATGTCCTCAGCCTCTTCCTTGGAGATACCTTCCTTCAGTACCTTCGGAGTAGACTCAACTGCATCCTTAGCTTCCTTCAGACCAAGACCTGTGATATCACGAACAACCTTGATAACCTTGATCTTGTTAGCGCCTGCCTCAGTCAGCTCTACGTCGAACTCTGTCTTCTCCTCAGCTGCTGCACCTGCACCCGGAGCTGCTGCCATAACAACGCCTGCTGCTGCGGATACGCCATACTTCTCTTCGATTGCCTTTACAAGCTCATTCAGTTCCAGTACGGAGAGCTTGTCAATTTCTGCTACAAATTCTTCGATCGTCATTTTAATGATCCTCCATTATTCTTATTAATACTTTCGCGCTCTGCACGAATCCGATGCGTGATCTTCACGCGGTTTCCTACCTGCCGGTCATGCGGCAGCTGTTCTTACGCCTCTGCGTTCTTCTCTGCAACCTGATTCAGTACCCGAGCCAGATTTGCGATCGGAGACTGCAGGGATCCGAGAAGTCTTGAAAGAAGAACCTCTCTGGACGGGATCGTAGCGATGGTCTCGATGCCTGCCTTATCGTAGTAGGTTCCCTCTACGATACCGGACTTCAGTTCAAGTGCCTTTGCAGTCTTTGCGAAGTCTGCAACGATACGTGCCGGTGCAGTTGCATCTTCCTTGGAAATAACCACTGCTGTGGGGCCTTCCAGGTCCTGCTTAAGATTGCTCCACTCCGTGTCCTCGATTGCAAGATTTACCATTGTATTCTTGTAAACCTTGTAGATCACATTTTCCTTTCGTGCATTGCGACGAAGCTCTGTATCCTGTGCAACGGTCAGTCCGCGGTAATCAACCAGGACTACACTCTTCGCACCGTCGAGGGCTTCCTTGATCTCTGCAACGATCGGCTGCTTCTCTTCAATCTTTGCCACTGAAACGTACCTCCTTATAAGATTAATGACTGCACGTTCAAAAAAGAAAACTCCGTCCACGCATACGCATAGAAGGAGTAAAATTCGTCATTTACGAACTCTTCCTCGGCAGGTAGGGATCCGTTACGCCCGAAGGCACCTGCTGTCTACGGCAGCTCATCGACCGATAGAGTATCACAGGAAATGTCTGTCTGTCAAGTATTTTTTGCGGGTCCTCCCGTCAGCTGCCATTTCGTCCTTCGAAGCTCTGTCGGTTCAAAATCCATTGCCAAGACGCGTCCTTTCTGATATAATCATGGCGTTTTATCTATCAGAAAAGAAAACCAAGGAGAATTCTTCATGTTTACAAGCTATTTTCTGACCTTTTTAATATCCATGGTTCCGCTGGTGGAGCTGCGTGGTGCGATCCCCATCGGCACTCTGGTACTGGACCCGCCGGTTCCCCTTCTTGGTGCCTATGTCATCAGCATCATCGGAAATATGCTCCCCGTACCGATCATCTACCTTTTCGCAAGAAAGGTCCTGGAATGGGGCAAGGACAAGCGATTTATCGGAAAGTTCTTCACCTTCTGTATCGAGAAGGGACATCGCGGCGGCGAGAAGCTGAAGGCAAAGGCGGGCCGCGGGCTCTACTGGGCGCTTCTCCTATTCGTAGGGATCCCGATCCCCGGAACCGGAGCCTGGACCGGCATGCTGGCCGCTTCCTTCCTGGATATGGATTTTAAGAAAAGCACCGCTGCCGTTATGGGCGGCGTCCTCCTGGCGGGCGTGATCATCGGACTTCTCAGTCTCGGCGGGATCAACATGCTCAGTAAATAACCTCATCCGAACAATAAAATGCATCCCGGTCTGATATGTATCCAGAATCCGGGATGCATTTTTTTAAACCGATGGCACCTGCAATTGCCCTTATCGATCTACTTCAGGTACCCTCTCTTATCGAATGCATACTTCTTTCCGTCGATGGTGAGCGTCGTATTCTTCGCATACCAGCCTTTGGTGTCGATATAATACCATCCCACTTTATCCTTCTTCCAGGATGCTTTTGCTTTATAGGTCCACTTTCCGGACTTGTCCAGCCAGTAACCGCCGCAATACTCATTTGCAGCCATGGATCCGTCCTTTTTCAGGAAGTACCATGTCTTTCCGTCCTGCACCCAGCCGGTCTTCATGGCTCCGCTCTTCTTGTCCATGAAATACCACTTCTTTCCGTCCTGTACCCAGCCGGTCTTCATGGCTCCGGTCTTCTTATCCATGAAATACCATTTTCCATCCTGAATCCAGCCGGTCTTCATCACTCCGCTCTTCTTGTCCATGAAGTACCATGTCTTTCCGTCCTGCACCCAGCCGGTCTTCATCACTCCGTCAGTCCCGAAATAATACTTGCCGCTTCCGATGGTCTGCATTCCGGTCTTCATCACTCCGTCGGTCCCGAAATAATACTTGCCGCTTCCGATGGTCTGCATTCCGGTCTTCATCACTCCGTCGGTCCCGAAATAGTACTTACTGCTTCCGATGGTCTTAATTCCGGTCACCATATTTCCTGTATCCGGATCGTAGAACCTCTTTCCTTCGGAGGTTGTCTTCCATCCACTGAACAGCTTCGGAATGATCACCGATGTTTTATCCTTTATTTCCTCATACGTCTCTTTATCAAAGTACCCGCCGCAATCCCTGCACTTCAGATAGGCGATATTTCCCTCCGTCTTCGTCGTGGGTGCTTTTGCAGCTATGGTTTCAAACTCGTGCCACTTCGCATATAACCGACAACTGCGTTCCTCCAGAGGTGCCTGGCCGGAATTCGAGTATCCGCTTACCGTCTCGTAAATGGATCCTGCCGGTTCCTTATGATCCGGATCCTTATACCATCCTGCGAAATAGTGTCCGTCCCATTTGGGAATAAATCCTGTGCTCTCTTCTCTTTCCTTCAGTGCATCCAGATACTCTGTTTTATTCATCTCATAGATCCTGTCAGCATATCCGTCAATGGTACCGCCGCAGGCATCCAGCGTAAGCGTCCTTGCTCCGAGCATCTCATAACGGATCGCAACCCAATCATCCTCATAGCTTCCTACCAAAGCGTATTCCAGACCGCTACGGCTGTTGTCTCCCCAGCGCGGCGTGATCCGGAATACACCGTCTGACCACCCCGTATAATCCGGCTTGTTATACCCCTGGCTTGATTTATTAATGATCACTTTCTCAACGGCGTAGCCTTCCAGATGCGGCTGAAATACATCATACGATACTTTCTCAGCAGCATCGGGTGATTCAAAATTGTAAATCGCATCAACTGCCCAGATCGCATCCGGATCCGATTTTCCTTCTCCCCGATAATACCGGACCTGATCCGCATCAAATGTCACGGTTTCGTCGGAAGCATCCACATATTGATATCCGATCCTTATATAATTCGGATAATACTTGAAGGCCAGGTTACCAACGTAATAAGAGAGTGATCCGGTAATTCCGTTTGGACCGCTCACCTGATTATCCGTGGCATATCCGCCGCCGGAATTACACGCTACTATCACCGGTTCCGTGCCAATGATCTCAAAGCCCTGGATGAAGGTCTTCTCCGTCCCCCCGTCCTTACCACCGTAAGTGGCGGTCTTTGTCACCCTGACAGGTCCTCTGTTCCCTGCACTCTCCGGGTTCGTGAAAACCACGCCGCAGTACCCTGACACCGCCTGTCCCTGACTCGTCAGTGAAGAAGCGCTAGGGACCTTCGGAATGATCTCTACGGAATCTCCCGGCAAAAGGATCGAGAGACTGTTCCAATCCGCATAGTAACAATTCGTTCCCTCTTCCCGGATCCTTTTTCCCGCAGCTGCATCATTGTAATCATATATAAAATGCCTCGGTGTATGTACTGTCACCGCCTGCGTCTTCGGCGCGGAGGTTTCACCATTATCTTCAGGTGTTTCTGCATAGGCTCCGGCAGTTCCAAACCACAGGAGGAATAATACCGCCAGAACAGCCGAAAGCAGATAAACTCGGGATTGCTTTTTTGCCATATGGTACTCCTTTCGTTGCGAAATAAAATGTATACACATTTATAGTACCAAGCACCGAATTGTCTGTCAATTCCAAACAAACAACGATAGCAGGTACTACCCGAACGTGTGCTATTTGCTGCCCTTCGGCGTTCGACCGCACACTATCTAACGTTCCATCCTCCATACTTCGGAGCTGTAGGGGGCAAGTTCGGATCCGCCTCCGAAATCATGGATCGTTCCGGTAAGGAGTTCTTCTGCCTGGCCGCAGCCGGCGTCAAAGTGCGCAGTATAAGGTTCACTGTCGGCATTGATGGCGATCAGGATCCTTTCATCCTCTGTCTTCCGTTCGAAGATACACTGCTTATTCGTCAGGACCACTGAGCGGAAAGATCCGTAATTCAGGGCCTTGCTGTTTTTCTTGATCTCCGCCAGTCTGGCGATATGATCTGTCAGTTCATTCCACTCCGGAGCTTCAAAGCATGCTCGAAGTGCGGGATCACCCTCCTGCTTCGTTGCCTTGGCTCCCCACTCGCTTCCGTAATACACGCAGGGGAAGCCCGGCATGCCAAATGCCAGGGTATAGATCAGCGGCAGATGCTCCGGGCGTTCCAGGATGCTTGCCACTCTGGTCACATCATGATTGTCGACAAACGCCATCAGGTGCTTACCGCGATACCGGCACCAGTTCTCATCACCGAACTGCTGCTGCAGGGAATGAATGATCTCAAACATGTTCATGGAGTTGAAGCTGCTGTACAGACCTTTATAGCAGGCATAGTTCGTGCAGCTGTCCAGCATTTCCGGATTCACCTGAAGATTATAATCACCGAACATCAGCTCTCCGAGGAGCAGGAACTCAGGCTTTAATTCCTGTGCCAGTCCGTGCAGACGCCGCAGGAAATCATGATCCAGACAGTAGGCCACATCCAGCCTGAGGCCGTCAATATCAAACTCGGACACCCAGCCGCGGACCGCCTGGAAGATATGCTGTATCACTTCTTCATTTCGGAGGTTCAGCTTCACCAGGTCGTAATTTCCTTCCCATCCCTCGTACCAGAAGCCGTCATTGTAATTGGAATTCCCGTCAAAGGACAGGTGGAACCAGTCCTTATAGGGGGAATCCCATTTCTTCTCCTGCACATCCTTAAATGCCCAAAAGCCTCTTCCCACATGATTGAACACGCCGTCCAGCACTACCCGGATCCCTGCGTCATGCAGTGCATCCACAACCTTTTTGAAATCCTCATTTGTGCCGAGTCGGTTATCGATCACCGTATAGTCCCGGGTATTATAGCCATGGGTATCCGACCGGAATACCGGTGAGAAGTAAATGGCGTTGATCCCCAGTTTGGTCATGTGAGGGATCCAGTCAAGGACCTTCAGGATCCTGTGAGCTTCGATCCCATCATTTTCAAAGGGTGCTCCGCAGAAGCCCAGCGGATAGATCTGATAAAATACACTTTCTTCGTACCACATATTATGTAAACCTCCATTCTTCTGTTTCCTAGTTGCTTCTCTCTAAGATCCTTCGTTGCCAAGATCCTTCGTCGCTAAGATCCTTCGTCGCTAAGATCCTTCGTCGCCAAGATCCTTCGTCGCTGCGCTCCTCAGGATGACATGCTGTTTTCAGGATGACATGCTGTTTTCAGGATGACACGTGCTACCGCATCCACACATTCATATCCACATTTCCGGTGATCCCCGGAACCGAACCGTCGGAAGCGTACTGCCAGGCCTCCACATGGTAGGGGAACTGCGGCGTACCATAGGCCGCCAGCCAGAATTCATATTTCCCCAGCTTCTCAAGATCCAGCTGGGAGACAAACCAGTAGGTATTTGCATAGATCATCGGTGTGTAGCCTGCTGCTTCGATGGTCTCACAGAATCCGAGGATGGCCTGCGTCCGGTCTTCTATGGAAATGTCTGCCGTCCGGACACCCTCCGCGTCAATCGACTCCGTATCGATAATGATCGGCTGCTTCACCTGATATGGCTTTACCATGGAAAGGACCAGGTTTGCCTCTTCCACTCCCTCTTCGTAGTTCCTGGCCTCGGTAAAGAAGTAGGTTCCCACCTCCAGACCTGCAGCAATGGCTCCCTGCATGTTCGCGTCAAAGTAGGCATCCTTCTTCATATTCCCTTCTTCCCCATATCCCCGGAATCCGGCCCGGATGATGGCGATCTCAACTCCGCTGGCCTTCACTGCGGCCCAGTCAACCGTCTCCTGATACTCGGATACGTCCACCGCCACGCGTCCGGATTTCTTCCCGTCCGGGTAGTAGTTCATGTAGGGAGTTCCCTCTTTGGTGTAGAAATCATTTTCAAAATCCAGATCGGCCCTTTTCACGCTGTCAACGATCTTAAAATACTGACAGTCCGGATAGGTGCCGAACAGGATATATGCCTTATTCAGATATGCCACATAGTTCTCTTTGATCAGGCCGTTCAGATCATCCGGCGCATCAAAATCCATAGTTTGTTCCAGCGTGGAAGCCTCAACCGTCTCTCCATAGATCCGGTTCTTCTGATACACAACGATCAGCAGGATCGTAAGAATGATCACTCCGGTTCCAAGGGAAATGGATAGAATTGCCAGCCTCTTCACCTTACGTCGTTCCTTCCGGATCGCATCCTCCTTCTCTTCTGATCTTTCTGTCTTAACCTTATTCTCTGTTATATCTGCCCCTTCCTTTTGGGACAGCTTCTTCTCTTTTATCTCTTCCTTACCCATAACACTGTAATTCCTTTGATCAAAAATAGCCATAGCCGATTATATCATATATTCATGTCAGATGCCACTTAACCTCAAAAAAGGCCCCATGGATCATCGATCCATGGAGCCTTTCTCCGGATGATATGGGATTATTTCAGATATCCGTTCGCATCGAAGATGTACCTCTTTCCATCGATAGTGTATGAAGCACTCTTCGCCATCCAGCCCTTATCATCCCTGTAAGTCCATCCGGTCTTATCCTTCACCCAGGATGCCTTACCGGCATACGTGCAGGTTCCGTCCTTGTTCAGCCAGTAGCCCTTGCACCACTCGCTGTAAGCCATGGAACCGTCGCTCTTAAGGAAGTACCATTTCCTGCCATCCTTTACCCAGCCGGTCCTCATGGCGCCACTCTTCTTATCCATGAAGTACCATTTCCTGCCGTCCTTTACCCAGCCGGTCTTCATGGCGCCGCTCTTCTTGTCCATGAAGTACCATTTCCTGCCGTCCTTTACCCAGCCGGTCTTCATGGCACCGCTCTTCTTGTCCATGAAGTACCATTTCTTGCCGTCCTTTACCCAGCCGGTCTTCATGGCACCGCTCTTCTTGTCCATGAAGTACCATTTCCTGCCGTCCTTTACCCAGCCGGTGGTCTTCTTTCCTTCTGCAGTATAGTAGTACCACTTCGAGCCAATCTTCTGCCAGCCCTTATAAACAATGGCAAAACTTGCCTTCAGGGAACCGAGGAAATGTCCCTTTCCATAGATGATATAGGTATAGGTACCCACGTTCTTACAGTTTGCAGGTGCCACAACCTCATAATCCTTTCCTGCGGTCAGCGGGATTCCGTTGTAAGTAACACTCTTTACTCCGGGGGCCTTCACCTTTCCGTCATAATAATACCGTGTTGCTCCAAGTGTCACAACTGCTTTGGTCATATCAAAATAGGCATCACTCTGTCCGCCTGTCAGAACAAGACAGATCCTGTACTCACCTGTACACTTTCCTGCAGCGGTTGCCTTGATGATGATCCCATATCTGCCGGGAGCTGCCGGAGCGCCTGCCAATGCGTTCCCGTTCTTATCCGTATAGGTGATCGTGTAATCCGTTCCCTGAGTCAAAACAACGCTGCCTTTTGTAGTCAGTACGAACTTCACATCTGTGCCCCACTGATATACATCAGAGGTGATCGTCGATAATCCTGCGGAGTACTCTGCTTTCTCCTTACCGATCATAACATTAAATCCATTGTTCTCGATCATCGTGGCCAGATCAACCTTTGCTACGATCTTGAAGCACTGAACACAGGTTCCTTTATACGGAGATTTCGCCGTGATCGTAGCCTTGGCGAGTCTTCCGTTCCTGATCGTTCCCGTATTGTTCTCATAAGTGACATCATAATTTCCACTCGAGATGACTGTTCCATTTAAGTCCTTGATGATAACCTGCGGTCTCACCGCTGATCCGCCATAGATATAGACCGGAATATCTCCTTCCATATAGGCAGGATTACTCAGTGTGATCGTGGCGCTGGTGATAATGTCTTTTGTGTCACGGATGAAGAACTCATAGGGTTGTGTCTGTTCCGAATCCTTATTCTCTAAGCTCTTTGCTACTACAGTATAATCACCGATTTCGGTCGGTACATCGCTCAGGGTTACACTCGAATCCCCGTCTTTTTTGTAATACTGAAGCCTATAATCTGTTCCCTCTTTCAGCTTCGTTCCCGCATCATTATAAACAGTGAAGCTATTTGCTATCGACTCACCGACTGCAAACATTTTCTTCGTACCGGTGATCTTCCCAAATAACAGACTATTCGCGTTTAAAGCAAATGTAGTTCCGCTCAGTTCACCCGTATATCCACTTCCACTCTTTGCTGTCGCCTTGAAGACGCAGGGCCCCATTTCTTTGAAGGTGGTGATCAGCTCTAATTTCCCGGTCTCACCATTTTTCTTATAATACTGCATGGTATAATCCACGCCTTCAACAAGCTCTTTTCCCGTAATACTCTTTATGATCAGCTTCGGAAGATAGAAATCACCAACACGGATCTTCTTCTCAAATCCGGTGTCATATACATAGTTTGCAAGTGACAGGTCTTTCTCTGTAACCTCCTTGACAGACGCCTTAAATTCTGCCCCGCCATTGCTATAGGGTCGTGCCATAAGATATACGGTCTGGTTCGCCTTCAGCTCGTATCTGATACTGAAATTCATATCATATTCCGAATCATCATTACTCCGTACCATCTGGGTCAGATCAGCGTCCAGGTACAGTTCTGCAAAGGTGTCGTCCTCTCCTTCACTTGCAAATATGTACCCTCCGTCCCGAGGTGCCGTGAAGACACCAAGCCACCTTTCATCCCCCTCCAAACGGACAGAATTCGCCGAATTCAGGTTCATTCTGACAGCTGTCATCTGCGGCCATGGCTCGATGATCCGGAATACAGTATCTGATGTAGAACCCTCATATCCGCTTCCGGCCTTTGCCTTTGCATATACTTTGTATGTTCCCTTCTCCGCCGGCGGTCCTGCCAGTTCTGTGCCGTTGTCATCCAGGTATACCAGTTCATAATCCTTATTCTGCTCCAGGGTATTCCCCTTGTCATCCGTAACTGTAGTAATAAGCGTAACTGCTTTCCCTGTATAATGAATGCTTTGATTCATTACTTCCAGATCATAGTTGGAAAGGAATTTTATATTTCTGACATACAAATACTCTTCATATTCGCCCTTGTAAGCCCCTATGCCCTTATAGCAGGCAGAATAATATCCATTTGTCGGATTGGTGATTTCTTTGTTATCACCATCCCGGTATCCTGTGAACTTAAAGTCCTCTCCTTCTGTAAGCTGTCTTTGCCCATCACGATGCATGAGTACCAAGCGGGGTCGAACGAAGTTTCCACCATAATATAACACCTCATTTCCGCCCACGAAAGATCCATTCCATAAACCACTTTCGATATCATAGGCTCCGGTGACCCGGAAACTTATCTCCTTTTTCCCGTGATATGGATCGATCCCTTCATAAACAGCCTTGTAAGCCCCTAAACTAACGGGCATGGTCGTACCGATCGACTCTCCCTTGTCATCCAGTATATCAACAAGCTTAAAGTCCTGCCCCTCTTTCAAAACCTGGGTAGTTCCACTGAGCGTCAGAGAGATATAAGGTGAGGAAAGTTTTGTCGTTCCTTCCTCAAAAAGACTATTCGGCTTGAATGAACCACTCCAGTATTTGGACAGATCCTTCAGATCCGCCGCCCTGGCCGCTATCGTAGTTGAAATATCATTATCTTCATCATATCCCCTCACTTTAAGATATACGGTTGTCGAAGCCGAAAGATAACGCAGTATCGAGAAGTTTCTCTCTTCCCCGTGATCATCGTCCCCAGCCACCTTGTGAGTTAAGGCCTGGTCAGTGTACAGTTCTGCAAATGTATCGCTGCTTCCAAGACTGAAGAATTCATAATATCCCGTACTGGTCGCAGTAAAACTCCCCACCCAGTAGCTTCCCGCATTTATGGTCACTCCATAGGAAGTATCCTCCTGCATCACGACAGGCTCGGGAGTTTCGTCCGAACCCGTGCCTCCAAGAACGTCCGCCTGATTTACAAGACCCAGCCGGGGCACCGACTGCTCACCATCTGCCTGCTTCACATCCTTCTGCCCGGATTCCTGTGTATCAGCCACAGCCTGCTCCGGCGTCTCCACAGTGTATGCTCCCTGTGTGTCGTTCGCCTCTACAGCCTTTTCATCCGCCACATCCGCTTCCTGATGGTCTGCCGCGTCTGCTTCCTGATCGTCCGCTGCGTCTGCTTCCTGATCGTCCGCTGCGTCTGCTTCCTGATCGCCCGCTGCGTCTGCTTCCTGATCGTCCACTGCGTCTGCTTCCTTGTCGTCCTCTGTGCCTGCCTCCTCTTCGGCCGCCACGTCTGCTTCCCCGTCATCCGCTGCATCGGCCGCCGGAGCATCCTGCCCCTTTCCGGAGCCGGTCTCCTGCACCTCCTTCGCCGAGGCATCCGATCCGGAAATCAACACATTCTCTTTCGGATCTGTTTCTTCCTCTGCCGCAGCAGACACAACCGAGGTATCCTCCTCTTTGCTCTCCGGAGTTGCAGCCATGGAAGGCAGCGGGACCAATCCAACTACCAGGCTTACAGAAACCACGAAGCTCATGGCCCTTTTTCTCATCTTTCGCATAAAGCTTTTCTCCTTTCTCATTCCTGCTTTATACATAGGTCAACATTACATCGTATATGAGAAAAGGTCTGTATGACACCTTCTCCGAATCATACAGACCTTTTTCATATATTGACTACCCCCACTAAGTAACCAACGATTGTATGTAGTATAGCACTATTATCTAAAATTGGAAAGTCTTTTTGTGCACATCTGTCATTTTTTGTAAATTGTTACCAAAATGTGTACACATACATCACAGAAACAAAAGGATACAGGCGGTTACAATCGTCAGATTGCACAACCGCCTGTACACAAATCGGGCTAAAACCCTTAGATTCCTATGACTGATTCTCCTTCGCCACAAGATTCGTCGCTCCGTACCTCTCGCGGAGTACAGGCTTCTCGATCTTACCGGTGGCATTTCTCGGCACCTCTGCGAAGATGACCTTGCGGGGGCGCTTATAACGCGGAAGCTCCAGACAGAAGTTGTTGATCTCCTCTTCCGTAGCCTCTTCCCCCGGCTTCAACTCGATGATGGCCGCCGAGATCTCACCCAGGCGGGTATCCGGCAGGCCGATCACTGCAACATCATTGATCTTCGAGTTCTTCATCAGGAAGCTCTCGATCTGTACCGGATAGATATTCTCACCACCGCTGATGATGACATCCTTCTTCCGGTCAACCAGCCAGATAAAGCCATCCTCATCCAGCTTCGCCATATCTCCGGTATAAAGCCATCCGTCCTTGATGCTCTCAGCCGTAGCTTCGGGATTCTTATAGTACTCGATCATGACACCGGGGCCTTTTACGATGAGCTCGCCTACCTCACCCTTCGGCACCGGTACGCCCTCCTCATCTACGATATTTGCCTCCCAGCCGTAACCCGGAACACCGATGGCTCCGATATGGTCAACATTTTCGATCCCCAGATGTACACAGCCGGGCCCGATGGACTCGGACAGTCCGTAGTTGGTATCATAATCATGTTTCGGGAAGATCGCCTTCCAACGGGCGATCAGGGATGCGGGTACCGGCTGTGCACCGATATGCATCAGTCTCCACTGATCCAGCTTATAATCCTCCAGCTTCAGCCTTCCGCTCTCCAGTGCCACCAGGATATCCTGTGCCCAGGGCACCAACAGCCACACTATGGTACAGCCCTCGTCGCTGGCCGTCTGCAGAATTGCCTCCGGCGTCGTTCCCTTCAGAAGAACCGCCTTACCTCCGGAGATCAGACTTCCGAACCAGTGCATCTTCGCGCCTGTATGGTACAGCGGCGGGATACAGAGAAATACATCATCCTTCGTCTGCCCGTGATGCGCCTGCTCCACTCTTGCAGAATGCATCAGTGCTTTATGTTCGTGCAGGATCGCTTTCGGGAAACCCGTGGTACCCGAGGAGAAATAAATCGCCGCATTATCGGAATCTATGATCGGGATATCAGGGTTCACACTGCTGCAGTTCGCCACCAGTTCATTATAATCCTCCGCAAATGTGGGGCAGCCCTCACCTACGTAGAACAGAAGCCGGTTCCTGGAGATCCGCTCTGCGATCTCCTCGATACGTCCGATGAATGCCGGTCCGAAGACGAGGACATCCACATCCGCCAGCTTCACGCAGTACTCGATCTCATCCGAATCGTAACGGAAATTAAGAGGCACCGCAATGGCTCCTGTCTTCAGGATACCAAAATAGATCGGCAGCCACTCCAGGCAGTTCATCAGAAGGATCCCAACCTTATCATCCTTCTTGATCCCTCTGGACATCAGCAGATGGGCAAACCGGTTAGCCTTCTCATTAAAGACCGACCATGTGATCTCCCGCCGGTAAGCCGCCTTCGGATTCGGCTCAGTCAGTTCGTATTCACGCCATGTGACACGGCGGACCTCCTTGATCTCCGGGTTTACCTCCACCAGGGCTACGTCATTTGCATAAATCTTCGCATTCTTCTCCAGTAAATCTGTAATCGGCATAGTCTCTACCCCATTTCATTATTCCGGCAAAATGAAACGCCGGTCGCTTTACTATGGTAACACTTTATTGCAACAAAGTAAACCACTTTCAATGGAAAAGAGCCACACCCATGGGATGCGGCTCTTCCTCTTCCGGCTGTAAGGATCTCACAACCTTTTGAAATTGTACTTATTGAATACTACTTCAGGTAACCCTTGGAATCGAAGGTATACTTCTTTCCGTCGATGGTCAGCTTGCAGCTCTTTGCATACCACTTCTTACTGTCGATGTAGTACCAGCCCTTGCTGTCCTTCTTCCAGACTGCCTTCGCCTGATAAGTCCATGCTCCGTCCTTATTCAGCCAGTAGCCCTTGCAGTATTCGTTGGCTGCCATAGCGCCGTCCTTCTTGAAATAATACCACTTTCCGAGC
>CACYMQ010000034.1:54868-59096 GCA_902775555.1 uncultured Lachnospiraceae bacterium
TTTCCGAGCTTCTTCCAGCCGGTCACCATAGCTCCGTCTTTGTCGAAATAGTACCATTTTCCGAGTTTCTTCCAGCCTGTGGTCTTGGTTCCGTCAGCCTTGAAGTAATACCACTTCTTGCCGATCTGCTGCCATCCCTTGCAGATGACCTTAAACTCAACCGGAAGGCTGGTTGCAGCATTGTAGTTTGTATCGGCAGCTACGGTCGCACGTACATAGTAGGTTCCTGCCGCTTTTACATTTGCTGCAGCTACTGCCTTTGTACATGCGGTGTCGGAATAGTAAGCATATGTTACAGCTCCTGTAGATCCGTACTTTGTTACCGTACCGGAATAAGCAAGTGCCGAACCTGTGTAATACTTTGTCTGCGCTGTCAGACTGATGGAAGATGCCGCCTTACCGATCACGAAACCTGCCTTTGCGGTACCTGTGTAGGAACCGATTCCTGTCACAACGTAGGTATAAGTGCCTGCATTCTGTCGTCCTGCGGGTACCGTAACCTTGTAATCAACATTTTCCTTCAGTGTGGTTCCGTTCAGTTTCACAGACTTCACTCCCGGAGCCTTGACATTTCCGTCATAGGTGTAGCTTGTCGCGCCCAGGGTAACAACTGCCTTCTCAAGGCTGACAGGCTGCGGCTTATCCGGTTCTTCTTCCACGTCATTGTGATTGGTAAGGATCAGTCTGGAGGTTACAGTTCCCTTCAGTTTCCCACTGCTGCCGGCCTTAATGATCAGCTGATATCTTCCGGTTTTCTTCGGGAGCTTATCAATCGCCTTACCCGATCCATCTGCATAGGAAACGATATAATCCACACCCTGAACGAAGGAACCGCCATCAATCTTTACCTTCGGCTGAGCTGTCCAATCTCCAAGATCAACACGTACAGTATCTCTGACAACCGCCCATCTTTCACCATCCTCCATGGTGATAAGCAGTTTTTCCTTTAATGCGGAGAGATCCTTGATATCAACGATCTCAAAATAAGAGGTAACACTTCCTGTATAGGGTGATTTTCCGGTGATGGTAACCGATGCAAATTTACGGGATGTCGCAGCCGTATTATCTGCATAACTTACCGTATAGCAGGATGCGTCAATCTCATCGCCAGATCGATCGTATACTTCGATCGAAGGCTTGATCTGGGAACCGGTGTACAGGTAGACAGGTGCCCCGTCAGCATCCGTAAACCGGATCGTAGCACGCTTTGAGAGATCATACCGGTCCTTAATCTGAAGAATGTTATATGTCGAACCCGTATATTTGTCTCCGATAGCTATTGCCCGTGCATAATACTCGCCGGTTTCCGTCGGGATTGAAGACATCGGTTGAGCCAATCCATTTTCGGCCAGGTAGAACACCAGCTTATAATCGGTACCGGACTTCAATACCTTTCCCGCTCTGTCCGTTACGGTAATGGCTTTCGTTACATCATCTCCGGCAAAGACCGGTCCGGCAATTTTAACACTGGCTCCGCTCATATCGTAAACGGATACAGCCTGAATATACAACTCGTCTGTCCGTCCGGTATATCCGCTTCCTGATTTTGCAACAGCAGATACCCTGTACTCTCCTGCTTTGTCAATCTTGTCAACCGCTTTATATCCATCTCCTGAATAATAAGCGTAAGACAACGTATAATCTTTATTCTCTGTAAGCTGTTTTTCCGAACCGTCCAAAACCATCAGTTTCGGGATCACATAATCTCCGGTAACGACATATCCGCTTTCCTCTGAAACATCCTGAAGCATCCCGAGGGCGAGATCCTTATCGCTCAGAGAATTCACCTGAACAGTAATATCAATATCGTCACCAAGGGAATAAGCTCTGGCGGCAAGATAGACTGTCTGGCCTTCAGTAAGCCGGACCTTCATATCAAAGTTATTTCCATCTCCACCGTCATCATCCTGCGTGATCAGCTTCTGATACTCTGCATCCTCATAGATCATTCCGTAGGAATCCTTATCTCCTGTGCTGCTGAATTCGTAGAATCCTTCCTTTGCAGCCGTAAAGGATCCGGTCCATGCCATTCCGCTCTTCAAGGTTACGGACTGGGATCTACCTGCTTCCATCTTCACGGAAGAGCCGGATGCCGCAAAAACACGGAATTCATAGGAATCCGTTGTACCGGAATACTTCCCGCCCTTCTTAGCTTTGGCCGCAACCTTGTACCATCCTGCCTGCGCAGGTGCTTTCGACAGTTCCTTACCATCTTCATCATAATAAACCAGTTCGTAATCCTGTCCTAAGCCAAGCTCAATCCCATCGCAGTCACAAACGACCACTTCCGGAGTTACTTCTTTCCCGGCAGCGATCAATGTATCTGACTTCAGTCCGATCGATGCGCTGGCGAGACTATACAATGAACTGATCCTAAACCACATAGCGATACGGCCTTCATAGTTGCCTATACCTTTATATACAGCATAGTAACCGCCATCCTCCCACTGGCTTATCGTTTTACCGTCATAACCGTCTATTCCTACAAATTCATAATCGGTTCCTTCTATCAACCGAAGGCTTCCGTCCTCACTTCTCAGATCAAGTGCAGGCAATTTCACATCACTGCTGTCTGTTCGATCGATCGTGTTGTTTGCATACGATGCGATCCATCCCCTGCTTCCGATATCATTGGACTTATACACATTGATCCAAATGGATTTCTCGCCGTAATATGGTTCCATTCCACGGTAGATAACTCTATATTCACCCACCTTCGAAGGCACATCGGTACCGACATTCTGCCCGGATTCATCTTCGATCCGGTCAAGAACGTAGTCCGTCCCTTCAACAAGCAGGATTGTAGCTAAACCATCCTCATCATCCCGACGATAGATCCTTGGTGCCGGCAGTTTATCGGAACCGAGTTCGACATAAGAATCATTATAAGACCCAATCCAGTTGTTTAAGTCACAGGTATCGATCACTTCAAATTCAATGCTTTTCGTTCCACTATAGGGCTCGATACCTTCATATTCTGCATAATAATATCCTCCCTTATCCGGAATGCTCGTTCCATACTCCACTTTGGATTCACCATCATCGCGGTATATTTTCACTAACCGGAAGTCCCGGCCTTCAACCAGTTCGGTCCGGTTATCATCCGCGTCATACCGATATATGGTCGCCTTCGGAAGTTCCGTATCGCCGACATAAACACTTCCTCCAATGGAACCGGACCAGTTGCTAATATCTTTGGGATCATAGACATGGATCCGAATAGACCGTGTGCCGGTATAGTCATTGATTCCTCTGTAGAAAACTTCATAATTCCCAATCTTATCCAGACTTGTTTCCCCGTCGTTCTCCTCATCTACTCCGCGAATAGAATCCAGGACGAAATCCGTTCCCTCTTCCAATGTAACTGTTACTCCATTTTTTTCCCTGGACAATCTAAGTTTCGGAAGTTGTCCGGAGCCCAGTTCGATTTCGGACTGATAATCTAAATCCCATATATAGGATCCACCGGGGCCATCGTCTATCCAAGCGCCAATATCATACGGATCATATACCCACAGCCGGATACTCATAGTTCCGGTGTATTGGCCTTTTCCTTTGTAGTAAACCTCGTAGGAGCCCGGCTTCTTCGGAAGTGTATCATCGTATTCTACAAAATCCCCTATCGAATTATCATAGATCTCCAGATGATCAAATTGATAATCTGTCCCTTCTACCAATGAAACTTCGGTGCCTTCTGTCTCACGATACCAGGTGGATTTCGGAAGCGGCTCACCCAATTCCATATATTCCTTTTCAAATCGTCCGTACCAGTTATCGATCACTTTCGGATCATAGACCGTAAATGAGATTCCCCTCATTCCCTTGTACGGAGCTATCCCTTTATAGTATGCAACATAGGTTCCCGGATTCTTTGGAACAGATGTACCAATGGAAGATCCCCCAAAACTATTCGCTATATATGCGAACTCATAATCCGTTCCTTCGGTAAGTGTGATTTTTTCGTCATCTGAATCTCCTTCCTCCCACCTATATATCTCCACCTTAGGAAGCTGATCCGAACCCATTTCAATTCTGGACAGATCATATCTGCTATCAGGATCATAGAATTCAATGTGCCAATAAGAGCCTCCTCCGGGGCCATCGTTCTTCACAGCAGAGAGATCATACGGATCATGGATGGAAGTATGTATGATTTTTCTGCCGGAGATCCGGAGGTTTTTGATAAAGCTATGGACGAAGGATATCTGTCGGATGAGATCTATGAAAA
>CACYMQ010000035.1 GCA_902775555.1 uncultured Lachnospiraceae bacterium
AGACGAGGCTTGGAAAAGAGGAGTCACGGAAATCAGTCTGGATGCAACAGAGGAAGGACGTCCATTATATGAAAGACTTGGTTTTGCCGAGTCAACAGAAGGGATGTTTCTTGTAAATAAGTAAATAGAAAAAAGCACTGTTTTGCCTCCTTAAATAATGACCGTCGAGACTGTTGGTTTTTTTGGAAAAAAAGTCTGATCCATGATATGACATAACTGACACCCGCTTCAGAAACATGTGAGCTACTCCAGGGAGATAAAGGATGAGAAGGTACCTTATACGCTGCAGACCATTAAAACAAGGGAAAGTGATCACCATCATGTGGTGATCGGCGTGAGGCCGAAGTAAGACAGGAGAAAGGACACATTTTCATAGTGTTTTGCAATACAAAATGATATAATAAAGCCTGGGGTGACGCACCCCGGGCTTTTTTGCAGTCTTAGATCCGGTAATACGATGGAGGGTACTGAGATGATTACGATATCTGTTGATGATCAGGAGAATACCGCGCAGGAAACCGCAAAGATGATGGATGAGGTGGATCCCGGCGGAGAGCATGTGGCTTTCTCCGAGGTGAAGCCGGCATTGGAATATGCGAAGAAGAATAAGCCGGATGTGGCATGGCTTGATATCGAAATGCCGGGTATGTCCGGACTGGAGCTGTCCATGGAGATCAAGAAGCTGTCTCCGAAGACGAATATCGTCTTCGTCACCGGACACGAGCGATTCGCTTATCAGTCTTTTAAGCTCCATGCCAGCGGATTCATCCTGAAGCCCTTCTCCATAGAGGATGTGAAAAGGGAACTGGAGAATCTCCGGGAACCCGTGGAGAGAGAGATGACAGGTCTGCTCAGGATACAGTGCTTCGGGAATTTCGAGGTATTTGACAAGACAGGAAATGTAGTGAAGTTCAAACGCAGCAGAAGCAAGGAGATCCTGGCTTATATGGTGGACCGGAGAGGTGCGCTCTGTACGGTGGGAGAGTTATGCGGTGCAATCTTCGAGGACGAGGATGACCGGAAGTTCAAGAAACAGCTCCGGGTGTTCCTGTCCAGTCTCAGGGATGATCTGGATCAGGTCGGTGCGGGTGCGGTACTGGTGAAGGGCTGGAATGCCTATGGGGTAGACTGTTCCCAGCTGGACTGTGATTATCTGAACTATCTGAAGGGCGACAGTGTGGCGGTGAATTCCTTTATGGGAGAGTATATGCTGCAGTATTCATGGGCGGAAATGACGCTGGGTGAGCTGATCATGAAGCCCTGACAGGTGCAGGGAAAGGAACGAAAGTAGAAAATGGCAAAGGACTTTGACTACAGGATCATGCGTGTCTTTTCCGTTGTTTTGTTCGGAACCCTTATTTTCACGGTCCTGAAGCTGGTGCTGTGGTTGTTCCAGGGAAACGACGGAGGGTTGGGTGTGTCGATCTTCCAAAGTTCGAATGCATTTATGCTGTCATTCTTCTTTCTGGAAGATCTGGCGGTGATCGGGGTGTTCTTCTGTGTATACCGGATGGCGGGTTTTAATGTATGGTTCGATATCTCCGGAACGATGTTTCTCTGCCTTCTCTTCTCCGAAGTGATCACCGTTGTTGTGGAATGGCTGCTCGATTATATGGATGACAAGACTCTGGGGATCGTGATCCTGTACACCCTCGAGGTGTTGCCGCAGATCTTCCTTATGCTGGGAGTGCTCTTCATCCTAAACGGAGTCATTCAGATCCAGAAAGAAATGAAGGCCGGCAGTCAGAAGATCCTCCAATCCAGAAAACTCCGTCTGTACTGGGTCTTCGGTGGCGCAGTCGGCTTCCTGGCCAGTCTGATCCAGCGCCTCTTTAATGTGGCGGATCTGAGTCCCTCCGTTCAGCTGTATATAAAACTCGGGGCCGCGATGCTGATCGCTTTTTATCTGGTCATCTGTATATGGTTAAGTATCAGCATAAGAGGATTCTGCCATGAGTATTATATGTATCGCTATAATCGGGGAATAGGAGGTGGATCGGGTGATTGATCAGATCGAAAAAGACTATTCCATTTACTATCCCGTGGATGTGGTGAATCTGACGCTTTCGCTCATCTCACTGTTTCTCTGCGGGCTCATACTCATCATTCTGATACAGATGCGAAAGGACAGGAAGAAGATGGGATGGGTCCTCATAGGTATCTCCCTTATCATGTGCGGACAGACCTTCCAGCTGGTCCTGGAAACTTCGGATGAGCGGTACATGATCCATGCCGCCTTCGCAAGGATGTGTTATGCGCTGGTGGCTCCCGTGTTCACGCTGTATTTCATCGAGACAGAACAGGAATCCGGGGAAAAGTGGGATCACAGGTTCTGGCTGATGGTTCAGTTCCTCATCGCCGTATTGGTGGGGGCCACGGCGATCCTGGGTGAGTTTGGTTTCTTTACGGGACTCGCTTTCCTGTTCCAGTATGTGGTAGGGATCGTCATGCTGCTCATGTCCTCAAAGAGCATCAAGGCCAGTATGAGTTTCGTCATCGGTGAGATCTTTCCCATAGGAGCGGCCATAGGGGAAATGACCTATGAAGAGATCGACGTGGTGGGCTTCGGCATTACAATGCTGTATATGGTGGTATTCTTCAGTTATCAGCTGGAGACGGACAGGGAGATCCTGCAGAGTCAGGCGGAACTGTCGGAGAAGCGTGTATCCCTTCTGATGGAGCAGATCCACCCGCATTTTATCTATAATTCCCTGCAGCAGATCGCACTGCTCTCGGATGAGGATGCGAAGGCGGTAAAGCCGGCCATCCTGAATTTCTCCGGATATCTCCGGCGCAAATTCCAGGCCCTGACCGGAGACTCCATGATCCCTTTTGAAGAGGAGATGGAGCACGTTGACATGTATATCGAACTGGCGGATATCCTGCCTTCCCGTAAGTTTGTGGTGGAGAAGGATCTTCAGGTGACGGACTTCAAACTCCCGCCCCTTACGCTTCAGCCTCTGGTTGAGAATGCGATCCAGTACGGGATCGGTATGAGCGAGGAAGGAGACCGGATCCGAATCCGGAGCTTTACGGAAGGCGGTTATATAAAAATACAGGTGATCGACGACGGCCATGGGAAGAAGACCCGGCTGCCCACGCAAAAGGCATATAAGAGTGTGGGAACGGAAAATGTACGGACCCGGCTGAAACTGCTCTGTAATGGTGAACTGTCCATCCGAAAACTGGAACAGGGTACCGAGGCGGAGATACGGATCCCGGAAGGATAGGGGAAATGGTTCTCCACTTTTCCATGGGGTTATGGTATAATAATACCGGTTGCTGCCGTGTGGCGGCCGGTCAAAAGGAAAAGGCAGAAATATAGAATCAAAGGGGAGTAACGGAATGGAAAGAAGATTAGCAAAAAGGGGTAATATGCTGGATCGTATGGATATTGCCCTGAACAGATTCCGGTCACGTATGACATCATATCCGCCGGGCATGTGCCCGCTGGTCATGTACCGGTCGATCCTGCAGATGTCCATGAATCAGTCCTGCGGAAAATGTGTTCCCTGCCGGGATGGTCTTGTGGAAGCGGAAAGAATGCTTCGGGACATCCTGAACGGCGATGCAACAGAGGATACACCGGAGAAGCTGAGGAAGCTCTGCGTGATGATCTCCGAATCTTCGGACTGCGCCGTGGGCGTGGTCGCGGCGAATACCGTGCTGCACAGCCTCACGGAATTTGCGGACGAATATGAAAGCCATATCAAGAAGAAACGCTGCGTGGATGACAGCCGGCAGACGGTTCCCTGTATGACACTCTGTCCGGCCCATGTGGATGTTCCGGGCTATGTGGCATTGGTAAAGAACGGGGACTATGCAGGAGCCATCAATATCATTCGGGACAGGAATCCCTTCCCCACAGCGTGTGCCATGGTCTGTGAACATCCCTGTGAGAAGAAGTGCCGCAGATCCATCATAGACCAGCCCATCAATATCAGAGGGCTGAAGAAATATGCCGTGGATCAGATCACCGCGGACCAGGTGAAGACTCCGCCGGCAAATGTGCCCACCGGAAAGACCATCGGTATCGTGGGAGGCGGACCCGCAGGCCTTACCGCCGCGTATTTCCTGGCACTGATGGGACATAAATGCGTGGTATATGATGAGCATGAGAAACTCGGCGGAATGCTGAGATACGGAATCCCCGAATATCGTCTTCCCAAGGCAAGACTGGATGAGGATATCCGTGCCATTCTTTCCGCAGGAGATATTGAGGTGAAGACCGGTGTCAAGGTAGGTCGCGATATTTCCGTGCAGGAGCTTCGGGATAAGTATGATGCGGTCTATCTGGGACTGGGCGCACAGCTCGGAAACCGGATGCCGGTGGAAAATGTAAATGCGAAAAACGTGATCCCTGCCGCAGATTTCCTGCAGGCTGTGGCACGCGGAGAGAAGATCGATCTCTCAGGCAAGAAGGTAGCGCTGATCGGAGGCGGAAATGTAGCCATGGACGCCGCGCGTACGGCACTCCGTCTGAAGGCGGCCACGGTACGGGTATTCACAAGAAAGAGAGATGACTATACCGCACTTCAGTCAGAGATCGAAAGTGCATCGGAGGAGGGCGTTCGCTTCCGTACTCTTGTCTCCTTCCTGAACCTGGAACAGGATAAGGAGGATCCCGAGAAGGTATCCGCACTCTGGCTGCAGCCGGAGATCGTGGGAGAATACGATGAGTTCGGTCTGGTAAAGACGGAACATTCCTCTGCATATCCATATCGTGTTGAGTGTGATTATCTGATCCTGGGCGTCGGGCAGCGGTGTGACGTGGAAGCCTTTGATCAGGCAGGCATTCCCACGGAACGCGGGCGGATCCTGGCAGATGAAAGCTGCGCCATCCGGGGGGTAGACGGGGTATTCTCAGGCGGTGACTGTGTTACGGGACCGTCCACAGCCATCAACGCCATAGCGGCGGGACAGGTGGCAGCCCATAATATCGACGAGTATCTCGGATACCATCACAAGATCATCTGTGAAGCCGAGGCACCGCTTGCCAAGCCGAACCGTTGTATCCCTACGGGACGTGCGGAGATCGAGGAAAGGGATCCCTTCGAAAGAAGAGAGGATTTCGAACATGTGGAGATCCCCATGACACCGGAAGAAGCTTCCCGTGAGGCAGGCAGATGTCTCCGGTGCGATCATTTCGGTTGTGGTGCCATGGAAGGAGGTAGATGCGCATGGTAGATCAGAAGAACACAGGGGTTGAACATGCAAAGACCTCAGATAGTGCCAGGATCGAGATACAGAAGAAGGCACAGCAGTTCAGCAATACAAGTATGGGGGAAAATGCTGACAGAAACCCCATTTATGTAACCATCGACGGAAAGAAATATGAAGCGGACCGGGGAGTGAAGATCCTGAATTTCTGTCGTGAGGTCGGCATCGAGATCCCTACCCTCTGTCACATGAAGGATTACAGTGATCTGGGTTCCTGCCGGCTCTGCATGGTGGAGATCGATGGCTATGACAAGCTTTTTGCCGCCTGCCGCACCAAGCTGGAAGACGGTATGGTGATCAACACACAGTCCGAGAGGCTGACGGAATACCGGAAGGAGATGCTGCGGCTGCTTCTTTCCAATCACAGTGTGGACTGTATGAACTGCCCGAAGAACGGGACCTGTCAGCTGCAGGAGCTGTGTAACCGGTATGACATTCAGGATACACCGTATCTGGGTTCCAGACGGAAGATCGAGAAGAAACTCCCGAAGATGGATGACAATCCGTATCTTTCTTACGATCCGAGTAAATGTATTCATTGCCAGCGCTGTATCAGTGCCTGCAACCGGGCTGCGGTCAATCATACGCTTCAGAGCGGACGTACCGGTGTATTCCATACGGTGGAAACACCCTTTGGACCTGACTGGAAGCAGACGGGCTGCGAGTCCTGCGGAAATTGTGCCGCTGCCTGTCCTACGGGTGCCCTTACCCTGAAGCGTCAGAAGAAGTATCGGGAATGGGAGACCAAAAAGGTGCTTACCACCTGTCCGCACTGCGCTACAGGCTGCCAGTTCTATCTGGTGGTAAAGGGAAATGAGATCGTAAATGTGGAAGCGGCCGACGGACCGTCCAACCACGGACTGCTTTGTGTCAAGGGCCGGAGTGGCAGCTTTGACTTTGTGAATTCACCGGATCGTCTGAAGACACCGCTCATCAAGAATAAAGAGACAGGGGAATTCGAACCCGCAACATGGGATGAAGCGATCTCCTATGTGGCTAAGCGTTTCATGGAACTGAAGGAACAGTACGGCGGAGATGCACTGGCCGGTTTTGCCTGCTCCCGTTCCGCAAACGAAGACATCTACATGGTGCAGAAGATGGTACGTACCTGCTTCGGGACCAATAATACGGATAACTGTGCACGTGTCTGCCACTCCGCAACCGTGGCAGGACTCGCAAAGACCCTGGGATCCGGTGCCATGACGAATCCGATCTATGATATCACGCATGATGTGGATTGCATCCTGCTGGTGGGCTCCAATCCCGAGGAGGCACATCCGGTGGTAGGTATGCAGATCCGTCAGGCGGTGCAGCGGGGCACGCGGCTGATCGTAGTGGATCCGCGTTCCATCGGGTTGTCCAAAGATGCGGACATCCACCTGAAGTTGCGACCCGGTACCAATGTGGCCTTTGCCAACGGCATGATGCATGTGATGATCAAGGAAGATCTGATCGATCATGAGTATGTGGAGAATTTTACGGAAGATTACGATAAGCTGAAGGCTCTGGTTGCCGATTATACACCGGAGAAGGTGGGCGAGATCTGCCACATCGATCCGGATATGCTGGTGGAAGCAGCGAGGATGTATGCGAAAGCAAATAAGGCTCCGATCATTTACTGTCTGGGTGTCACCGAGCATTCCACCGGTACCGAGGGCGTTATGAGTATGTCCAATATGGCGCTGCTCTGCGGTAAGGTAGGCCGGAGCGGCTGTGGCGTGAATCCGTTGCGTGGCCAGAACAATGTGCAGGGAGCCTGTGACATGGGAGCCCAGCCTACGGACTATCCGGGATACCAGAAGGTTGACAAGCCGGAGGTGCGTGAGAAATTTGAGAAAGCCTGGGGTGTGAAGTTGAATCCGAATCCCGGATTGAAAGCGACGGAGGTCTTCCCGGCTGCTATCGAAGGAAAGATCAAAGGGCTTTATATCTGCGGTGAGGATCCCATCGTTACGGATCCGGATACCGAACATATCCGGAAAGCGCTGGAAAGCCTGGACTTCTTCGTGATCCAGGAACTCTTCATGACAGAGACCGCCAAATATGCGGACGTGATCCTTCCCGGACGCAGCTATGCGGAGAAGGAAGGAACCTTCACGAATACAGAGCGCCGGGTTCAGAGGATCCGGACGGCGGTTACCGTTGAAGGGGATATGCGTCTGGATACGGATATCCTGATCGATCTGATGAATGCCATGGGTTATCCGCAGAAGCATCTTACGGCTTCGGAGATCATGGATGAGATCGCGTCGGTAACTCCGAGCTTCGCGGGAATCTCCTTCGAACGTCTGGATGCGGGCGAGAGCCTGCAGTGGCCCTGTAAGGATAAGACCACACTGGGTACACCGATCATGCATGTCGGTAAGCCTGCCCGTGGAAGAGCGCTTCTGTATCCGGCGGTATATAAGCCGTCACAGGAGCTTCCGGATGAAGCGTATCCCTTTGTCCTTACGACCGGACGTATCCTGTATCAGTATAATGCAGCAGCCATGACATCCCGTGCACCGGGGCTTATGGAGATAGCCGGAGAGGGCTTTATCGAAGTAAACTATAAGGATGCGGACCGCCTCGGATTTAAGAACGGAGAGAAGATCCGTGTCAGCAGTCGGCGTGGAAGCATTACAGCGACAGCAAGAGTGGGTAGAAAGGTTTCTGAAGGCGAGACCTGGATGCCATTCCATTTCCCGGATTCTCCGGTCAACGTACTGACAAATGCGGCGCTGGATGAATTTGCCCGGATCCCGGAATATAAGGTTTGCGCTGTAAACATCGAAAAACTGTAGATCGAAGAAATGGGTTGACATAATGCTAGTCCGGCTTGAAATCCCGGATATGGCATGAAAATGAGGCGGCACCTGTTCCCGGCAGGGATCAGGTGCCTTTTTTGGAGTCTGGCAGGTAGAACTATGAGAGGAAGAAGGACAGGCCGAAGGAAAAACTGCATATCGGCGATCGTGCTTTGTGTCGCATTACTGTTAACAGCCTGTAAAGGCGGGAGTTCCGGACTTCGGCTGGGAACAGGAGATGAAGGAGGAACCTATTATACGTATTCGACGCATATGTCAGAGCTTCTGAAACCGGATCCGGACCTTCAGATCAAAACGACGGCAGGCTCCGTGGCAAATCTTCGGCTCATGAAAAAGGACTTTCTGGATCTATCCATTGTACAGAGCGATATCCTTGCCCGGGACAGTCAGGAGGATGCGGAGAATGTCTCCTACAGTGCCGTGGCGGGCCTTTATACCGAGGCGCTTCAGATCGTGGTCCGGCAGGATTCCGGGATCAGGGAAGTGGAGGATCTGAAGGGGCGGACGGTCTCCCTGGGCGAGGAAGAGTCGGGAGTCCGGAAAAATGCCGAAGAGGTCCTTCGCATGGCAGGGATCAAAGAGAGTGACGTGGATCTGAGATACCTCTCCTTTACGGATTCCGCGGCATTGTTCAAGGAAGGCAAACTGGATGCTTTCTTTGTCATGGCGGGAGTTCCAACGAAGGCAGTTGAGAACCTGGCGAAGGATACGAAGCTCTGTCTTATCTCCATTTCGGAGGATGCAATCCGGTTCCTTAAGAACCTGAATCCCGAATATACGGAATGCACGATCCCGGCCGGATGCTACGAGGGACAGGACGAAGAGGTGCGGACGGTCGGAGTCCGTGCGGTCCTGGTGGTCTCCAATTCGGTGGGCTCCTCCGAGGTGAAGAAACTGACGGAGAAGATCCTTTCCTGTTCCGGAGAACTGAACCGGGAGATCCTGACCGATGATGTCCTTACGCCCGAAGCGGCGGCAGAAAAGGTTCCCATCCCTTTCCATCCCGGAGCCGCAGAGTATCTGAAGGAACAGGGAGTGGAGGTTCAGGTGGCTTCCGTGAAGACCGCTAGCGGAGTCTTCGGCGGTCAGGATGAGGGAGGTGCAAAATGACATTTTCATTTGATATGTACCAGACCCTCGCCATTGCCACGGTGGTGCTGCTGCTCGGAGCAGGCCTCAAAAAGAAGGTCGGCCTTCTTCAGAAATTCTGTATCCCCGCACCGGTCGTGGGCGGTCTTCTGTATGCGCTGATCATGACAGTCCTTCATGCCGTCTGGGGGATCGAATTTAACTATGACGAAACCCTGAAAAATGTATGTATGGTGCTCTTCTTTACCTCTGTAGGGTTCCAGGCAAATGTGAAGATCCTGAAGGAAGGCGGGGTCAGCCTTCTCATATTTCTGGGGATCGTGATCGGTCTGGTATTTGTACAGAATGGTGCGGCAATCGCCATAGCAAAGCTTATCGGATCTGACGCCAGGGTGGGAATGGCCACCGGCTCCATCCCCATGATCGGAGGACACGGTACCGCCGGGGCCTTCGGACCGATCCTGGAGGATTTCGGCTTCCGGGGCGCCACCACGGTCTGTACTGCGGCAGCGACCTTCGGACTGGTGGCGGGTTCTCTCATGGGAGGCCCCGTCGCCGAACGTCTGATCCGAAAATACGATCTTCTGTCCCGTACAAAGGAGGAAGATCCGACACTGCTGATCAATGAAGAGCAAAGACACCATCATCAGCCCGGTAAATATGCTTCCGCTACGTATCAGCTGGCCATCGCCATGGGGCTCGGGACATTGATCTCCTGGCTGCTGTCCCTGACGGGTATGACATTTCCGGTCTATATCGGAGCCATGATCGTGGCTGCGATCATGCGGAATATCGGAGAGCACACGGATAAGATCACGATCCAGATCGGAGAGATCAATGATCTGGGGGGCATCGGCCTCTCCCTCTTTCTCGGGATCGCGATGATCACACTGAAGCTGTGGCAGCTGACGGAGCTTGCGATGCCCCTGGTGATCCTGCTCATATCACAGGTGATCATCATGTATATCTTCTCCCGTTATATCGTATTTTTCCTTATGGGAAAGGATTATGATGCGGCGGTGCTTGCTGCGGGGATCTGCGGTTTTGGTATGGGAGCCACTCCGAATGCCATGGCGAATATGCAGGCGGTTACCGAGAAATACAGACCCTCCGTAAAGGCATACATCCTTGTTCCCATTGTAGGGAGTATGTTTGCAGATTTTATCAACAGCCTGGCTATCACATT
Organism: uncultured Lachnospiraceae bacterium; assembly: GCA_902775555.1. Classification (GTDB taxonomy): domain Bacteria; phylum Bacillota; class Clostridia; order Lachnospirales; family Lachnospiraceae; genus Eubacterium_Q. Next base: position 10,303 of record CACYMQ010000035.1, read on the forward strand.
TTTTATCAATTATATTTAAGAGAGGGAAAAAAATGGAAGAGAATAAATTACAGGTAAGCTACAACTCCGAGAATCTCGCTTTTCCGGAGATCATTGTAAAGGAGCAGAACCGGCATATGACCTACACACCCAGCGGCGTATGTTCCACACAGATCGATTTTGATCTGGATTCCGAAGGGAAGCTGCATAATGTGAGATTCGTCAGAGGCTGCAACGGAAATCTGAAGGCCATCGGACTTTTGGTGGAAGGTATGGATGCGGCGAAGATCGCGGATATGCTGCGTGGAAATGACTGCAACGGACGGGGTACATCCTGCGCGGATCAGTTATCGAAAGCGATCGATAAGGCACTGGCCGGGTCATGACATCGAAGACCATCCGCCGAGCGCCGGCAGGAGCGTGACACCGAAGGCCATCCGCCGGGCGCCGGCAGGATCGTGACACCCGGGACAGAGCATGAGTGATGCGGGAACATTCAGGATGTCATCCTGAGCGAAGCGAAGGATCTTGGACCGAAAGATTCTTCGGGCTGCGCCCTCAGAATGACAAGCGGAAGGAAATGAGACCATGAAACAGAACCGGCTTCCGGCTTTCTCCGTAGGCATTCTTGCCGGCGGAAAAAGTACCCGGATGGGGCAGAACAAAGCCCTTATGACATATCGGAATGAGACGATGATCGAGAGGATCTCCCGGGAAATGAAGGCTTCCGGAGAGGTTCTTGTTTCCGCGTCTGTTCGGGGACTCTATGAGGCGGATGGCATAAAGGTGGTTTATGACGAGGAGAAGGAGATCGGTCCCATAGAGGGGATCCGTCAGCTGGTGAAGGCTTCCGGAGAGGAATATATCTTTATCTGCGCAGCGGATATGCCCTTCGTCAATATGGACATCGCAAAGTACCTGGCGGGGTACATTTCCTCGGATCATGACTGCTATGTGATCACGGATGAGGATCATGTACATCCTCTCTGTGCCATTTATTCGAAGAAGATCCTTCCGGTGATCGAAGAACTGATCCGGGAAGGAAAATACAGACTGATGGAACTCCTGAACCGTGTGAGGACCAGGTATATCAGTCTGGAGCATACGGATTTTGACCGGCGGGTGGTACGAAATGTGAATACGAAGGATGAGTTCCTTCGTCTGTCCCTGCCGGTGGTATTTGCCGTCAGCGGATATAAGAACAGCGGGAAGACCTGGCTGATCGAGAAGCTGATCAACGAGTTTATATCCGATGGATATTCGGTTGGTGTGCTGAAGCATGACGGACAGGATCATATCACCATGGCAGAAGGGACGGATACCTTCAGGCATAGACAGGCGGGTGCCGTATCCACGCTGGTTTTTTCGGATACGCAGTTCGTGCTGACGGCGGATCTTCCGGAAGAAACGGGATCCGCGGGATGTACCTCCGGCGTTGTGGCCGGAGACGGGAGCCGGGAGAAAGCGGATGCCATGACCGGAATGAACGGGAAGGATGCAAAGACAGAAGCTTTCATCAAGGAACTATGTCTTCTGCCGGTTCCGCCGGATGTTATCCTGCTGGAAGGCTTTAAATCATCTGGGTATCCGAAGGTAGAGATCGTAAGACGCTCTGCCGTGCCGCACAGTGTTGCGGATCCCGATACCCTGATCTGTATATCGACCGATATTCTATCCCCGGAGGAAGTGTCATGCCCGGTGTATGACGTGGATGATGTTCAGGGGATTTTTTCATGCGTGAAGGCATATTTTCATCTGGATCCGGAGAAATAGGAGAAGCAAGGATGACAAGAGCCTTTGCAATTTACGGGAAAGAGGACAAAATAATGAAACTGATCGATACGACACAGGCTGTGGGGCACGTGCTCTGCCATGATATCACGCAGATCCTGCCGGGAAAGAGCAAGGGGCCCGTCTTCAAAAAGGGGCACGTTGTGACAGAAGAGGATATCCCGGTTCTGCTTTCCGTGGGGAAGGAGCATCTGTATGTGTGGGAGAAGACGGAGGGAATGCTGCATGAGGATGAAGCGGCAGAGATCCTTCGCCGGATCTGCATGGGCGGATCAACGGCCATGACGGCTTCCCTGCCGGCTGAGGGAAAGATCGAGATCCGGGCGGCCATCGACGGACTTCTGAAGATCGACCGGGAGAAGCTGATGGCAGTCAACAGCCTTGGGGAAATGATGATCGCGACGGTGCATGGAGATTATCCCGTGAAAAAAGGAGATAAACTGGCGGGCACCAGGGTGATCCCTCTTGTGATCGAAGAAGAAAAAATGAGGCGTGCCCGGGAGGTGGCGGGACAGGAGCCGATCCTGTCCATCCTGCCCTTCCGGCATGTCAGGTACGGACTGGTAACTACGGGGAATGAAGTGGCGGCGGGGCGGATCGAGGATGCCTTCGGTCCGGTGCTCCGAAAGAAAATGTCCGAATATGATACAGAATGCATGGGTCAGGTGATCCTTCCGGATGACCGGGAGAAGATCACGGAGGCGGTCCAGAACTTCGCAGAGGCGGGTGCGGACCTGGTTCTTTGCAGCGGTGGTATGAGTGTGGATCCGGATGACAAAACACCGGGAGCCATACGGGATACCGGTGCAAAGATCATAAGCTACGGAGCGCCGGTCCTGCCGGGAGCCATGTTCCTTCTGGGATATCTTACGAGGCCCTCCGGGGACAGAGACGGAAGGACGGTTCCGGTCCTGGGACTTCCCGGCTGTATCATGTATGCGAAGAGGACCATTTTCGATCTGGTACTGCCTCGTGTACTGGCAGGAGAACGGCTTGGCAGAGAGGAGCTCAGCCGCTATGGGGAAGGCGGATTATGCCTGTCCTGTGAGACGTGTCATTTCCCGAACTGCGGGTTTGGAAAATAGTTGTTGATAAAGGATAAATCGTATGAATGAATTTACACATATCAATCAAAAGGGTGAAGCAAATATGGTGGATGTGACGGCAAAGGAAGAGACACTACGATATGCCAGAGCATCCGGAGTGATCCATGTGGGCGAAGAGGTGCTTCGTGCGCTTGCCGGAGAGCAGGAAGAACTGAAGAAGGGTGATATCCTGGGAACGGCAAGGATCGCAGGCATCATGGCAGCCAAGAAGACAGCGGAACTGATCCCGCTTTGTCATACATTGTTACTGACGAAAGTGGAGGTTGATTTTGAAGTGGTGAAGGAGGAATCCCTGATCCGATGTACTTCCGAAGTCCGTCTGACCGGCAGGACAGGTGCGGAGATGGAAGCCCTGACCGCCGTCAGCGTTGCGCTGCTTACCATTTATGATATGTGTAAGGCAGTGGATAAGAGCATGGTGATGGATGCCATCCGTCTGGAGGAGAAGGACGGGGGACGCACCGGGCATTTTATCCGTTCGACGGAAAGAAGAGGAACAGGAGAAAATGAATAACCGAAAAAATAATGACCTGAGTGAAAGAAGAAACGAAAGAGGAAGAAAGCTTATAAACGAAAGAAAGTCCGGAAGGATCCGAATGTTCGGGCAGGTGATCAGGACCGGAGGATACAGGAAGGCTCTGGCCATGCTGCTTACACTGGGAATGCTCACTGTGACGGCAGGCTGTGGCAGCGGAGGGTCCTCTACGGAGAGGAAGGACGGGAAAGGGACAGAACCCCCGGCATCGACCGCGGCTCCGGCAGCAGAACAAACAGAACTCACCATACTCGCAGCTGCATCCCTTACGGATGTCTGCGGGGAGCTGAAGACCATGTATGAGGAAAGTCATAAGGGTGTAACGCTGACCTTCTCCTTTGCGGGATCCGGAGCATTGCAGACCCAGATCGAAGAGGGGGCCCCTGCTGACATTTTCATTTCCGCTGCAGAGAAGCAGATGAAGTCGTTAAAGGAAAAGGATCTGATGAAAGAAGACAGCATCTGTGATCTTCTGGAGAACAAGGTGGTACTTGTGACTCCGGCTGAGAACAGACCGGGGATCACATCCTTCGAGGATGTAAAGAAGGATGAGGTAAAACTGATCGGTCTCGGGGAAGTGGAAAGTGTTCCTGCAGGTCAGTATGCAAAGACCATCTTCACGTCGCTCAATATGTGGGACGTGGTTGAGAAGAAGGCGAATTTCGGAACGGATGTAAGGACTGTTCTTGGCTGGGTCGAGACCTCGGCGGTGGACTGCGGCGTGGTATATGCCACGGATGCCTATACCAGTGACAAGGTAAAGATCGTAGCGGAAGCGCCGGCGGGAAGCTGTGATCCCGTTATCTATCCCGCAGGCCTGGTGGCGGCGGGAAAGAATCAGGAAGCGGCACAGGAATTCCTGAACTTCCTGAAGAGTGATGAGGCCATGAAGGTATTTGAGAAATATGGTTTTGTAAGTGCAGTGAAGTAAAACGGTGAAAACCGGTATTGTATTTCAAGAAGGAATATGAGGTAAACTATGGATCTGTCACCTCTTTGGATATCATTAAAGATCGCGCTTACCGCTACGGTGGTCACCTTTGTACTGGGACTCGTGGCGGCCTGGGGCGTCATGTACCTGCGGAGGGCTAAATATATCGTGGACGGGATCCTGTCCATACCATTGGTTCTTCCTCCGACGGTGGTGGGTTTTTTGCTGCTGATCCTCTTCGGACAGAATTCCGCATTTGGGCGGTTCCTTACGTCCATCGGACTGAATGTGATCTTTACCTGGCAGGGAGCGGTGATCGCGGCGGTAGTGGTATCCTTTCCGGTCATGTACCGGGGGGTGAGAGGTGCCATGGAGCAGGTGGATGAGGATCTGATCTATGCGGCGAGGACTCTGGGAATGAAGGAATTCCGGATCCTGCGCCACGTGATCCTCCCTTCCGCATGGCCGGGGATCGCGGCGGCCACCGTACTGTCTTTCGCGAGGGCCCTCGGTGAGTTCGGTGCCACGATCATGATCGCCGGCAATCTGCCGGGGAAGACACAGACCATGTCCGTTGCGGTCTATACTGCCATGCAGGGAGGAAACAGGGATCTGGCAATGAAATGGGTGCTGATCATCGTCGCTTTCTCACTGACGATCCTGATCCTGATGAATTACTGGACAGGACGCGGGTTCCGGAAGAGACGGAAGGCATAGCGGGATGGAAGGGTGCGGAAACGAGGGACCCTGAAACGAAGGATGCTGAAACGAAGGGCCATGAAACGGTGGGTCCTGAGACGAGGAACCCTGAGATAGAAGATGCAGGAGAAAATGGAGGACGGGCAGTATGCTGCTTTCCGTGGATATAGAAAAAAGAATGGGTTCCTTCCGATTGCGAAGCAGTTTTACGGTGGACGGGGAATGTCTGGCCCTGCTGGGAGCGTCTGGCTGTGGGAAGACCATGACGCTACGGTGCATTGCGGGGATCGAGAAACCGGACCGGGGAAGGATCACTTTGGGAGACCGGGTGCTTTTTGATTCGGAGAAGAAGGTGAATCTTCCGGCAAGGGAACGCGGTGTGGGTTACCTCTTTCAGAACTATGCGCTTTTTCCGAATATGACGGTCCGCCAAAATGTGACCTGCGTCGCAAAGGACCTGTCATATGCGGAGGAGCTGCTGGAACGCTTCTGTCTTTCGGAGGTAGCTGAGCTGCTCCCTGCGGAGCTGTCGGGGGGACAGAGTCAGAGAACCGCGCTGGCAAGAATGCTCGCTACGAAGCCGGCGGTCCTGCTTCTGGACGAGCCTTTCTCCGCGTTGGACAATTACCTTCGGACCAGAATCGAGCATGAGATACTGGACCTCCTGGAAGATTTTCAGGGACCCTCCGTGCTGGTGACCCATGACAGAAATGAAGCATATCGTCTGGGCTCCAGGATCGGAGTGATGGATGACGGAAATGTGGTGGAGCTTCGACCGAAGGAGGAATTCTTTGACCGGCCGCAAACCGTAGCCGCAGCGAGACTGACCGGCTGCAAGAATATTTCCAGACTTGAGAAGGGGAAGGACGGAGGCCTTTGGGCTGCGGACTGGGGGATTGCACTTCCGAAGCAGGACATGGCAGATCCGCCGGAGAACCGGGTGGCAACCCATGAGGCAACCTATGAGGCAACCTATGTGGGGTATCGGGCGCATTATTTCGGGTTTGCGGGCGGAACCGGCTCCGGGCAGCAGGATACCGATACCGGGAACAGGGACGGAGACGTCCGTATACAGTGTCGGACCAAACGGGTGATCCATGATACCTTCTCCGTGGTGATCTGCTTTACGGTCGAGGGAAATCTGTCGGAGGATCCGGATGCGCTGCTTACCTGGATCGTTGATAATAAGAGCTGGGAAACCGTGAAGGATGCAGTGGAGTCCGGTTCCTTCGGATTGGAACTGTATCCGGAAAAACTGATGTGGCTGTCATCCTGAGCGAAGCGAAGGATCTTATAAATGATCGCCCGGCGAATTAAGTAAAAAAGGAATCGAAGTATGGAAAGAAGATGGAACGATCATGCAACCGGTTTGAAGACGAAAGACCGTATCACATTCCATAGAGTGGATGCATCCGGAAGGAGTGAGGTCCGGGAAGAGGAGATCATCTGTGAAAAGGAGATGGAGGTCTCCGTGAACGGAAGTCCCGCCTTCCGGCTGACCTGTACACCGGAGCATCTGCAGGAACTGGTGCTCGGCAGGCTTATGACAGAGGGGCTGATCCGCAGTATCGACGAGGTGGAACACCTCTTTATCTGCGGGGAAGGAAATATCGGAGAAGTGCAGATCTCGGGAGAACCGGTCTTCCGGCCTTACGGAGGAGCGGAACCCACCTGCTGTACCGGGAATCTTCAGCTGACGGAAAGAGAAGACCGAAGGGAGCCGGAGAAACTTACGGAGATGACTCCTGACATGGAGGAGGTCTTCCGGCTGGCAGAGCATTTCCGGAAGGACGGGGAACTCCACAGGAGTACGGGAGGAACCCACAGCTGTTACATCAGGCTGCCGGAAGGAGAGATCCTTTCTTTTGAAGATATCGGGAGACACAATGCACTGGATAAAGCCGTGGGCGCCATGCTCATCCGGGAAGCGGATCCCGGAAAATGCATGCTGTTCACCACCGGCCGCGTTGCTGCGGATATGGTAATGAAGACGGTCACGGCAGGGATCCCGGTGCTGGTCAGTAAGGCGGTACCTACAGACAGGGCGGTCCGTCTGGCAGGAAAGTACGGGCTGACGCTGATATTCAGGGCATGGCCGGATTCCTTCTGTCTTGCAGACCATTTGTCCGAACCGGCCGAATGACCGTCAGGGCATCTTTCATCGTGAAAAACGAAAATAATCGGTAGACATAAGGGTTATCATCCTTTAAAATAAAATCTGTATGGGGTTTTGATATTTCAATGGCAGGAGGCTGGGGATATGGCAGAATGGAAGATTCTTTCTCATAATTCATCGGAATATGTAAATGAGATCAAGGAGCCGGAAGACATCGGAAATGTGATACTGTTCGGGTCTACGGGATTCCTGGGGATCCATGTACTGAAATACCTTTTGGATCATACCTTTAAGGATATATACTGCGTGATACGTCCGGGCGCTGATACGGCGGAAAAACGCCTGCAGAATATGCTGATGTATTATTTTGACGCACCCATGTGGGAACTGTTCGGCAGCAGGATCCGCTGCATTTCCGGAGATATCACGGACCCGGAGAGCCTGAAGGCACTGCAGTGGAATGAGTGTAAAACGGTCTTTAACTGTGCGGCATATGTGGATCAGGCGCCCAAAGGAAAGGACCCGGAGCTCACCAATGTGAAGGGTGTGGAGAATCTGATCGAAGCATGTCTCGCAAACGGGAAACGTCTTATCCATGTCTCCACCACAGCGGTAGCGGGGATCAATGAGAAGGGAGCGCTTCCCCCGGAAAAGAAGCTTTCGGAAAAGGAACTGGATATCGGACAGACAGTCAAGAGCCGTTATGTCAGATCCAAGTACAGTGCCGAAGAGGCTGTGCTCAAAGCCATAGAGGAAAAAGGACTGGATGCGAAGATCATCCGGCTGGGAAATCTGATGAGCCGTTACAGTGACGGAGAGTATCAGATCAAATTCGTAGCGAACAGTTATCTCAGGCTTCTCAGAGCCTACGCTTTTCTGGGAAAGGTACCGGTCTCCGCACTTGATGAACCCGTTGAGTTCTCGCCGGTGGACTGCTCTGCCGAGGCGGTAGTGAAGCTGGCAACCACACCAAAGGACTTCACCGTGTTCCATGCAACGAACGGACATAAGGTACAGACAGGCGATGTGATAGAAGCTTTAAGGAGAGTCAATGTAGATATCGATGTCGTGGACGATGACGCATTTGAAGCGTATTGTAAGGAGGCGAAAAAAGTTGCTTCTTTGAAGGATCTGGTCTCCCTGATCGCCCACAGACAGCAGGAAAAGCATACGGTGGGAAGCTTTATCCGCCATACCAACCGGTTTACCACGAAAGCCCTTTACCGGCTCAGCTTCAAGTGGCCGATCATTACGGGCGATTATCTGAGCAATGCATTTCGTACCCTGGTGGAAATGGAGTTTTTCCCGGGTAAATAGCCAATCAATATGAAATGAGGAGGATGTAACTATGAAGATTGAAGTAGCAATGAACGGGGATACCTGCATTCTGTTTCCTGAGGGATGGGTGGATTCGACAAATGCCGTCGAGCTGGAGCAGTCCATCGCGGCTTACGTAGACGACTGTGATTCCATGATCCTGGATCTGGCAGGTGTGGATTATATCTCGTCTGCAGGACTTCGTGTGATCGTTGCGACACACAGAGAAATGGAGGAAAAGGGAGGTCTGGTACTTCGCAATGTTAACAGAAATGTTGCGGATATCATTAAGCTTACCGGTTTTGATGCAAAACTGAATATAGAGAAAGACTGATTTTATGAAGAGATCCATATTTCGGAGGACCACCCGGCTGATCCTTATCCTGGTTTTGCTGTTCGACATCGCGCTGGTCGTTGTGTCCTATAAACTGGCGTATGACCGAAGCTATTCCGACTGCGTGAACCAGCTGGAGAATGCAAGTGGAATGGTCGATGAGATGCTCAGTTATTATAAACTGGATTCGGATACATCCGATGAAGAGATCGAAGGCCTGGAGAACATCCTGACAAACCTGTGTGATCATCTGGATCTTCCGTACATCTACATCATCGAGGTCGATAAGTCGAAGAGTACGATACGATATCTGACCATAGGCTTTGGAGAGCAGGCAACGGAGGTGGCAAAAAAGGATCTGCGCCCGGGCTACGTGGATAAACTGGATCTTCCTTCGGAACTTCTGGAGGCATTGGACAACAGAGGACAGATGACCGTCCAGCATGTAAATAACGAATACGGGGAAACCCTCATCGGTTACCGGGCGGTACGCGGGTATCACGACAATATGAAGGGTGAATTTGTTGTGATCGACGAACCCCTCGTGGTGGGAGTGGATATCTCTCTTTCCAGTGTCATGGATGAACTGAAAAGTAATTTTACCATCGTCACGATCCTGCTCCTGGTATTGTCCGTCGCTACCGTACTGGCCTGCATGCTTGTTCTGTATCAGAAGATATCAAAGCCTGCCCGTGCCATAAGCCGGAGAATGAGCAGTTTTGTTGAGGATTACGAAAAGGAATTTACGGAGCTGCCCGTTAAGGGTGAGGATGAATTCGCCGAAATGTCCCGGTCCTTCAATACTATGGCAGAGAATATCCATGAATACGTGGGAAATATCGAACGCCTGAACCGGGAGAAGCATAAACATGACGCGGAGATGGATATTGCAGGCAAGATCCAGCTGGGACTTCTGGGGCCGGCGAGGATGCGGACGGATGATTTCCGGGTCGATGCCAGAATGTACCCTGCAAAGGAAGTGGGGGGAGACCTCTACGATCATCTGGTGCTGGATGACGGCAGACTCTTTCTTGCCATAGCCGATGTATCCGGAAAGGGGATCACGGCATCGCTCTTTATGTCCAGAGCGGTTACGCTGCTCCATCTGTATGCCAAACTGCATATTTCCCCATCCTGCATCCTGAAGGAATACAATGATACACTTTCCCAGCAGAATCCGGGGGGACTGTTCATTACGACCTTTGTAGCGATCTATGACCCGAAAACCATGGAACTTACCTACTCCAACGGAGGACACAACATTCCGTATGTGGTATCCGATACCCTGATCCCTCTGGATGAGGCAAGGGGAGTGGCAGCAGGGATCTTCCCGGGAGAGACCTATAAGGAAGCAGTGGTCAAACTGAAACCGGGAGACCGCCTCTTCTTATACACGGATGGTGTAAATGAGGCCGTAAGTCAGAGCGGGGAACTCTATTCCGTTGAACGCCTGGAGAAGAGGCTGATGGAATACCGGGAGAAAGGGGTGAAGAATTACGCTGCCCAGATCCTTCTGGATCTTAGGAGTTATGCGGACGGCGCAGAGCAAAGTGATGACATCACCATTCTTTCCATGCAGGTTCTGGACAGGAGGGAGAAGACCATTACACTGAAGGCGGCTGCTTCACAGCTTCCGCAGGTGAAGGAAGAGATCCTGAAGCTTCCCGTGGATGAGGATATGCAGAAGAAACTGTACCTTGCTGCGGAAGAGATCTTCATCAATATCTGTTCCTATGCTTATGATGCTCCGGAGGATGTGGAAATGAAGATCCTCTGTGAGGAAGACTTTGCGGAACTGACCTTTACGGATCACGGAAGACACTTCGATCCCACCGATGATGTCCAGAAGCTGGAGGATTATGATTATGATCACAGGATCGGCGGACTCGGAAGATTTATCACATTTACCATTGCGGATGATTACCGATACAGGTATGAAGACGGAAAGAATATCCTTTGGCTGAAGTTCGTTATAGATAATAAGGAGAAAGAAGACGGAGGATAATAGAAGGAAAAGGGAGCCGGACAGAGGCTTCCTTTTCTATTTCTTCCTTTGATTGTTTGGTGTTCTTATGATATAATAAATTGTTATTTTAACCTGATACGGAAAAAGACTTCTGACCGGGAGGATCCATGTATGGCAGAACGACCGACTTATATCATAGGACATAAGAATCCGGATACGGATTCCATAGCTTCTGCGATCGCTTATGAGTATTTGAAATCCCAGACGAATAACGGGATCTTTGTTGCGTCCCGTTGCGGAAATGTGAACAGCGAGACCCAGTATGTTCTGGATCGTTTCGGATTTCTTCCGCCCCGGTTTATCGGTGATGTACGGACACAGGTCCGCGACATGGAAATGCGGAAGATCCCCGGTGTAAGCCAGGAGCTGTCTCTGAAGAGAGCCTGGGAGATCATGAAGAAGAACAGCGTTGTGACCCTTTGTATCACAGAGGGAAAGATGCTGAGGGCACTGATCACGACGGGTGATATCATGGAATCCTATATGGGTTCTTATGAAGCCAACACGCTTGCTGCGGCAAAGACAAGTTACCGGAATATCGTGGATACCCTGGACGGAGAGATGCTGGAAGGAAATATCGACGACATCCAGACGGAGGGCAAGATCCTGATCGGTGCTGGAACCCCGGATGCCATGGAGAAGCAGATCGCGCCACATGATATCGTGATCCTGGGTGACCGCTATGAATCGCAGCTCTGTGCGATCGAGATGGAAGCGGATAGTATCATTATCTGCGGCGGATCCCATGTGACGGAAAGTATCCGGCGGCTGGCGAGAGAGAAGGGATGCCGGATCGTGACGACGCCCCACAGTACATTTACGGTGGCACGACTGATCTTTCAGAGTATGCCCATCCGTTACTTCATGAAGGATAAGGATCTTCTTACCTTTAAGAATGATGATTATATCGAGGATGTTCTTCCCATCATGGCTTCCACGAGACACAGGTATTTCCCTGTAGTGAACTCGGCAGGCCATTATAAGGGTATGGTCAGCCGGAGGAATTTCCTGGGAGCCTCGAAGAAGAAGGTGATCCTTGTGGATCATAACGAGAAGAGTCAGGCGGTCAATGGTGTGGAGACTGCAGAGCTGCTGGAGATCATAGATCATCACAGGCTCGGGACCATAGCTACCGCGCGGCCGGTTTATTTCCGGAACCAGCCGGTGGGATGCACCTGTACCATCATTTACCAGATGTTCTGGGATGAGGGCATCGATATCCCGAAGGATATTGCGGGACTGATGCTTTCGGCCATCATTTCCGATACACTGCTGTATCGTTCGCCGACCTGTACGGCGCTGGACCGGGTCGCAGGCGAGGCACTGGCTAAGATCGCGGAGGTGGATGCCGAAGAACTGGCAAAGGCCATGTTTACCGCAGGCAGTAATGTGGGTGATAAGTCGCCTTCCCAGATCCTGCATCAGGACTTCAAGAAGTTCACCGTGGGATCGCAGATCGTCGCAGTCGGACAGATCAGTACCATGGATTCCAACGAAGCGGCATTGATCAGGGACCGGCTGCAGCCTGAAATGGAAGACCTGAGAGAGAGGGAACAGACAGATCTGATGTTCTTTATGATCACCAATATCCTTCAGGAATCCTCCGATGTGCTTTTCGCCGGGTCAAATGCCGAGATCATTCTTGAGACGGGCTTTAATGTTACGTCCAAGGATCATGTATGTGTTCACTTGCCGGGTGTCGTATCCAGGAAGAAACAGATGCTTCCGACGATCACAGATGCACTGCAGCTGTAAAAGAATGAAACAATAAAGATAAAGGAATCAGACAGAAATATGAGTGAGTTCACCCTGTTTACCGATGTAAATACCGATGTTCATCCGGCTTATGCAAAAAAGGAAGGGATCATTATCCTTCCGCAGTATTATTATTTTGAAGACGGTGTTGTATACGGAGACGAGATCCTTCTGGATGAGGATACCTTCTATGCGAGACTGGAGGCGGGAGAGACTGCCAAATCCACCGGCTGTAACCCGGACAGGGTACGCCGGACATTTGAAGAAGAACTGAAGAAGGGCAGGGATATCCTGGCCATCATCTGCTCCTCCGGACTGTCCGGAAGCTACAGTACCTGCTATACCGTAGGTCAGGAGCTGGAGAAGGAGTACCCGGGCAGAAAGATCATTGTTATAGATTCCCTGAATGAGTCCGCAGGTGCGGGACTTATGCTCTATCTCGCAAGGGATATGCAGAAGGAAGGAAAGACCATGGAGGAGATCCGGGATCATGTCGAGTCCGTGAAACTGGATTTCAAGGCAATGTTTGTAGTAGATGATCTGAAATATCTTGTAAGGGGCGGGCGCCTGTCTCCCTTCAGCGGAGCTTTCGGCACCATGCTGGATATCAAGCCCATCCTGTTCCTGAATGTAGAAGGGAAGATCGTACCTCTGAAGAAGGTAAGGACGAGAAAGAGGGCTGTAAATGAGCTCCTTCGTATCGCAAAGGAGCTGGAGCCCGATGAGAGATATATGTATGTCGTACATACGCACAATGAAGCCTCCGCGCTGGAGCTGGCGGACCGGATCCAGAATGAACTGGGGATCACGGTAAACCGGACCTATAATCTGGGCAGTATCAACAATACCATCGGTGCGCATACGGGCCCGAATGCGCTCGGGTTCGGATTCCTTGCGAAAAAGAATTGGTCGGATGTGAAACTGTAGAGCATATTCCATGCCCTATGGGATCACTGCAACTCGGGCAGGATCGGGTCGTGCAGTCAGCGCGGCCCTTTCTTATTCCGGAGAGCGAAAACTGCCGGGAGGAGGCGGTATCACAGTGAGAGATATTTTGAATAAGCTGTGGGAAGGAACTAACCTGGAAGCCGCAGAGTACCTGGAACTGATCCGCGGACGGCAGGAGCTCCGGGAGGAGGCAGCGGCCCTGGCCTGCCGACTCCGACAGAGATATTACGGGGACCGGGTCTTCATCCGCGGTCTCATTGAATTTACGAATTACTGTAAAAACAACTGTTATTATTGCGGGATCCGTGCCGGAAATGTGCATGCGGAGCGCTACCGGCTTTCTAAGGAGGAGATCCTGTCCTGTGCAGATGAAGGGTATGAACTGGGATTTCGTACCTTTGTCCTTCAGGGCGGGGAGGATCCGGTGTGGACTCCTGAGGCTGTGGAACAGCTGGTGAGACAACTGAAAAGCAGGCATCCGGATACGGCGGTCACCCTTTCCGTGGGAGAACATACGAGAGAGACCTACCGCCGATGGAAGGAAGCGGGAGCCGACCGTTATCTGCTAAGGCATGAGACCATCAATAGGGCACATTATGATAGTCTTCATCCGGAGGAAATGGATCACGGGAACCGGCTCAGGTGTCTCAGGGACCTGAAGGAGCTGGGGTACCAGGTGGGGGCCGGCTTCATGGTGGGATCCCCCGGACAGAGGGAGGAGGATCTGGCGGAAGAGCTGTGCTTCCTTCGGGAATTCCGGCCGCATATGGTGGGGATCGGTCCCTTTATCCCGCATCAGGATACTCCTTTTGCACAGTATCCGGCGGGACAGGCGGAGCTGACGCTGTTCCTGCTGTCCCTGATCCGTCTTACACTTCCCCGGGTGCTGCTGCCGGCAACCACGGCACTGGGGACGGTGGATGCGGAAGGCCGTGAACACGGGATCCTTGCGGGGGCAAATGTTGTGATGCCAAATCTGTCTCCGGTGGGAGTCAGAAAGAAATATATGCTGTATGACCATAAGATCTGTACCGGAGAGGAGGTGGCCCAGTGCATCGAATGCCTGAAGGCGCGCATCCGGACCACGGGCTGCGAGATCGTGACCGATCGGGGTGACCATGTATCCCTGTGGGAAGAAAAGAGTCATCAGAAGGAGGAAGAAAAATGAAGTATGATATGCATTCCCTGAAGGCAGGGGAGTTTATCAATGATGAGGAGATCCGGGAGACCGTTCATTTTGCGGATCAGCATAAGGATGATCTGCAGATGATCGATGCCATATTGGAGAAAGCAAAACTCCGTAAGGGGCTCAGTCACCGGGAGGCCAGTGTACTGCTGGCGTGTGAGGATCCGGAAAGGATAAATGCCATTTATGATCTGGCAGAGCAGATCAAGAAGGATTTCTACGGGAACCGGATCGTGCTTTTCGCACCCCTGTATCTATCCAACTACTGTGTGAACGGGTGCCTGTACTGCCCGTATCATTTGAAGAACCAACATATTCCGAGGAAGAAGCTGACCCAGGAGGAGGTAGCCCGTGAGGTCATCGCCCTGCAGGATATGGGACATAAGCGTCTGGCCATTGAAGCCGGTGAGGATCCGGTGAACAATCCCATTGAATATATCCTGGACTGCATCCATACCATTTATTCCATTAAGCATAAGAACGGAGCCATCCGCCGTGTCAATGTGAATATCGCTGCCACCACCGTGGAGAATTACAGGAAGCTGCATGAGGCCGGGATCGGGACCTATATCCTGTTTCAGGAAACCTATAATAAAGAGAATTATGAAGTGCTTCATCCTACAGGGCCTAAGCATGATTATAACTATCATACAGAGGCTATGGACCGGGCCATGGAGGGCGGGATCGACGACGTGGGGATCGGTGTCCTCTTCGGCCTGGATAATTACAGATATGAATTCGCGGGACTTCTCATGCATGCGGAGCACCTGGAAGCCGTGCATGGTGTGGGACCCCATACCATCAGCGTTCCCCGGGTGAAGCCGGCAGATGATATCGATCCTTCGGATTTCGATAATTCTCTCAGTGACGAGATGTCCGGATCGCGGTTCCCTATACGGGAATGATCATTTCCACCCGGGAGACCCCGGAGGTAAGAGAGAAGATCATCCGCCTGGGTGTCAGCCAGATCAGCGGGGGGTCCAGAACCTCCGTAGGCGGATATGCAGAGAAGGAACGTCCCCATGATACGGAGCAGTTTGATGTGTCCGACAACCGCACACTGGATGAAGTGGTGCACTGGCTGATGGAGGCGGGCTATATTCCCTCCTTCTGTACCGCCTGCTACAGGGAAGGGCGGACGGGAGACCGGTTTATGGAACTCTGTAAATCCGGCCAGATCCAGAACTGCTGCCATCCGAACGCACTGATGACTCTTAAGGAATTCCTGATAGATTATGCCACACCTGATACAAAGCGCCTGGGAGAAGAGGTGATACAGCGGGAGATCGGAACGATACCCAAGGAGAAGGTGCAGGAGATCGTCCGGGAACGCCTCGTAAAGATCGAGGAAGGGATCCGGGATTTCCGGTTCTGAGATCCCGGTTTGTCATCCTGAGCGTTGCCCTTGTCATCCTGAGCGGAGCGAAGGATCTTTAGAGAGGAGAAACCATGAGTTTAAATGATACACCGACAGCGGAGCGGGTTCAGATCGGCTTCTTCGGTCTCAGAAATGCAGGAAAGAGCAGTCTGGTCAACCGGATCACGGAACAGGAGGTTTCTCTGGTAAGTGAAGTGAAGGGAACCACCACGGATCCGGTAAAGAAGAGTATGGAGCTGCTTCCGCTTGGGCCTGTGACACTGATCGATACACCGGGCTTCGATGATGAGGGAAGTCTTGGGGATATGCGGGTCCGGAGGACCAGAGAGGTGATCGCGGTCTGTGATCTTGCGGTTCTTGTTACGGAGCATGAATCATATAATGCGGATGAGAAGGAACTGGAACGTCTGATCCTGGAACGGGAGATCCCCTGCATCCGGGTCCGGACCAAAACGGATCTGAAGGATGCCCGGGAGCAGCTGTCGGAAGAGAGGGATCCTGAGGTTTTGACTGAGAAGAGGGATCCTGAAGGTCTGCCGGAGGAGAGGAATCCGGAAGATCTTCCCCTCCTTGTCAGTTCGAAGGATGGAACAGGTATCCGGGAGCTGAAGGAACGGATGGCCCATATTATGCAGAGCCGGGGAAAGAAACACCGTTTTGTGGCAGATCTGATCCGGCCGGGAGATATGGTGGTGCTGGTGATCCCCATTGATAGTTCCGCACCCAGAGGAAGACTGATCCTTCCCCAGCAGATGGCGATCCGGGATATACTGGATGCGGGGGCACTCAGTCTTGTGACCGGCGTGGAAGAACTGCCGCAGGCCCTGAAGGGGCTTACGAAACCTCCGGCTCTGGTGATCACGGATTCCCAGGCCTTCGGCCGGGTGGCAAAACTGCTTCCGGAAGAGATTCCACTTACATCCTTCTCCATCCTGATGGCCCGATATAAGGGCTTTCTGAAGCAGGCGGTGGCCGGCGCGGATGTGCTGGACAGGCTGCCCGATAAGGCACGGATCCTGATCAGTGAGGGCTGTACCCATCACCGGCAGTGTGAGGATATCGGAACCGTAAAGCTCCCCAAATGGATCCGGGAATATACCGGGATCGAACCGGAATTCACATTTACCGGGGGACATGCGTTCCCGGAACAGATCCGGACGTACGATCTTATCATACACTGCGGAGCATGCATGCTGACGGATCGGGAGGTACAAAACCGCATGGAACGGGCAGAGAGGGAAGGAGTTCCCTTTACCAACTACGGGACAGCCATCGCACGGATGCATCATATACTGGACAGAAGTCTCCGGCCCCTTGCGGGACTGCTGGAAGAGGAATGAAAAAACATAATAGGACAGTTTCAGGAAACCTTAAAAAACTTTTTTGTTTTTTAAGGTTTCTTTCAGTTTCACGGGTTATCATGGCATCATCAACAGAGAGAGGAGGAGTGGTCATGAGTAATTATCAGGAAATCTTTCAGAGAACCGAGATAAAGTATCTGATCAGCGAAGAGCAATATACGGAACTTCGAAAGAGGCTTAGTAAGATGGCAGAGGTGGATAAGTACGGGGAAACGGATATCCTGAACATTTACTATGACACTCCGGGCTTCGAACTGATCCGGGCGTCCTTGGAGAAGCCGGTTTACAAAGAGAAGCTCCGGCTGAGAAGCTACGGGACGGCGACAGAGGATTCCACATCTTTTATCGAGATCAAGAAGAAATATAAAGGCGTTGTATATAAGCGCAGGATCGATGCCCCTTATACCGATGCGAAGGAGTATCTGGACGGAAGGTCAGATCTGGAACAGAATTGCCAGATCAAAACGGAGATCGATGCTTTCCTTGACGGATACAGGGGACTTCGGCCGGCGATGGCCATTTCCTATAAAAGGATCGCCATGGCGGGTACAGAGGATCCGGAATTACGTATCACATTTGACAGGGAGATCCTTTGGAGAACCGACAGACTGGATCTTCGGGAAGGCGCAAAGGGAGAAGATCTTCTGAAGCCGGGACAGAGGCTGATGGAGGTCAAGATCGCAAATGCCTTTCCCATGAAGCTGGCAAGGATATTCAGTGAACTGGGTATCTTTCCGGTATCCTTTTCCAAATACGGAAGAGGATATGAGATCATGGCGCAAAGGCAGATGGCGGTATCGCAGGTCTGCAGACTGGCCGGCCTTGCGGCGTCGGAAGGAAGAAAGGAGGTAGCTTATGTTTGAATCCGGTTTTTTTAATACGATCTTTACAGAAAGTACACTCAGTGGAACTGATTTCCTGATCGCGACCTGCTGCTCTGTGATCTGCGGTCTGGTCATTGCCCTCCTGTATAATATCAGAAATCACAGTTCCAAGAGTTTTCTTATTACCCTGGCGGTACTTCCGGCAGCGGTACAGATGGTGATCATGCTGGTCAACGGAAATCTCGGTGCCGGCGTAGCGGTGGCAGGGGCCTTCAGTCTGGTCCGCTTCCGTTCCGCACCGGGCCGTGGCCAGGAGATCGCCTGCATCTTCCAGGCTATGGCAGTCGGCCTTGCCACAGGCATGGGCTATATCGGGATCGCGGCTATATTTACCGTCCTGATCTCCGTTATCATGCTGGTCCTGAATCTGACGGGGATCGGTGACTCCTCAAACGGAGAGAGGATCCTGAAGATCACGGTCCCCGAGAATCTGGACTTTGAAGGAAAGTTCGATTCCGTCTTTGATAAGTACCTGGACCGCTATACCATAGAGGAAGTGAAGACCGTCAATATGGGAAGTCTCTATAAGATCAGCTACCATGTGTTTACCAGGCCAGATATTTCCATCAAGAGCATGATGGACGAGTTGAGAGCAGGAAACGGAAATCTGGAGATCAGTCTCTCCCGTCCGGTCACATCCATGGACGAGCTATAAACAGGCGTCAGCTGTCGAAAGGCAGTTCATGCATACATCTCATAATCTCTTTACACTTTTGACCATGCACCGGCAGTCAGTCCCCCTTTCCTGACTGTCGGTGCTTTTCTTGTGTAGTGTACGATATGGTGTGTGGCAATCAATAAAGATTCTTCGCTTCGCTCAGAATGACAGGGGTGTGTCATATCGGCGGTTGTACGGGTATACAAATATACCCGTAAATGTTACAATATAAGCGTTACATGTGCGGCTGTCAGGCCGTGGGAGACAGGATCGGGAGGCAAAGATCGGTGGCAAAAACCATAGATATGACGACCGGCTCACCGGGGAAGCACATCTTACGATTTGCTGTTCCGTTGCTGTTGGGGAATCTGTTTCAGCAATTCTATAATATGGTGGACACCGTGATCATCGGTCAGAATCTGGGAACCTCGGCGCTGGCATCTGTGGGTGCCACTGGTTCGATCTGCTTTATGATCATCGGCCTTTGTCTCGGGATCTGCGCAGGCTTCGGTATACCGGTATCCCAGCGGTTCGGAGCCAGGGATTACAGCGAGATGAGACGTTATGTGGCAAATGCGGCATGGGCATCCATCGGTCTGTCTGTCATCATTACCACGACGGTCCTTATCCTGTGTGATGATATCCTTCAGGCCATGAATACGCCGGGGGATATCTATGACGGAGCCTATACCTATGTTTCCATTCTTTTTATGGGCATCCCTCTTACGATCATGTATAATCTCTGCGCCAGCGTGGTCCGGGCCATGGGGGACAGCAAGACGCCGCTTTATTTCCTGATCATTTCATCCCTGCTGAATATCGTACTGGATCTGGCACTGGTGGAGCCGTTCGGTATCGCCGGCCCGGCCTGGGCTACGGTGATCTCTCAGGGTGTATCCGGCGTACTGTGCCTGATCTACATGAGGAAGCGATACAAGATCCTTCGGATGCAGCCGGGAGAAGCACATCTCTCCTTTCGCCATGTCGGAAGGCTCCTGATGCAGGGACTTCCCATGGGACTGCAGTATTCCATAACGGCGATCGGAAGCGTGATCCTTCAGAGTTCCGTGAATGATCTGGGCTCCAACTACGTGGCAGCCATGGCGGCGGGACAGAAGATCTCCATCTTCTTCTGCTGTCCGTACGAAGCACTGGGAAATACCGCCGCGACTTACGGCGGACAGAATATCGGCGCCGGTCGTCCGGACCGGATCAATAAGGGTGTAAAGGCACTCCTTCTGTATGGGTTTATCTACGCGGCTGCCGCTGCGGTGATCCTATTCCTGTTCGGAGGAGCGCTGTCCAGGCTGTTTATGGACCAGCCGGATCCCTTTATAGAGGAAAATGCACATTTGTTCCTGAAATTTAATTCTTCCTTTTATGCGCTTCTGGCCATCGTAAATATCGTGCGGTTTATGATCCAGGGGATGGGATATTCCATACTGGCCATCACGGCCGGCGTATTTGAGATGGTCGCCAGGGCTCTGGTGGGATTTGTATTCGTAGGTCTCTACGGTTTCCCGGCGGCATGCATGGCGAATCCGGCGGCGTGGATCGCTGCCGACATTTTCCTGATCACCGCCTTTATCCTGATCGTCAGAAGAGAAAAAAGGAAGGTCGAACTATACAGAATTCAAAGGCAGGCAGGAGGTAGCGAATGAGAAAACACATGAGGAAACATTTGATCGGTCATACCCTGGCCGCGGCAATGGCGCTGAGTCTTTTTACACCGGGCTGTGCAAGGGCAGAGGCGTCTGCGGATCCCACACCGGAGGGGATCCTGAAGGATATGTCTACCGAGGAAAAGGTCAGCCAGATGATCATGCCGAGTATACGACGCTATCGGCCGGAGGGTGCGGAGAAGTCCGGGTATGTAACGGTTCTTCCCGACGAACTGAAAGACTATCTGGGTACCCACAGTTTTGCCGGCGTTGTCCTTTTCTCGGAAAATACGGAGGGTACCGAACAGACGGTACGCCTGATCGATTCCCTCCAAAACGCGAATACCGCATCGCAGGTACCCGTACAGTATTTCGTTTCCATCGATCAGGAGGGAGGTACCATCGCCCGCCTGAATGAATGCGTTCAGGGCCCCGGAAATATGGCGCTTTCAGCTACGGGAGATCCGAACAACGTAACGAAGATGAATGAGATCATCGGGCAGGAACTGTCAGCCCTCGGTTTCAATATGAATTTCAGTCCGGTGGCCGACGTAAACAACAATGCGGCGAATCCCATCATCGGAGCCCGCTCCTTCTCGGATGATCCCCAGGTGGTAAGTGCTTATGCAAAGCTCAGTATGGATGCGCTGGAGAAAGAGGGGATCATCGGATGCGCAAAGCATTTCCCGGGGCATGGTGACACAGGGACGGACAGCCATACCGGTCTCCCCTGTATCGATAAGAGTTATGATGAGATAAAGAAGCTGGAACTGCTTCCCTTCTCAAACCTGGTGAACAGCGGAGCCGAGATGATCATGACGGCGCATATCCAGTATCCGCAGATCGAAAAGGAGACCTATATCTCCAAGAAGGACGGAGGGGTCATCTCTCTTCCGGCTACCCTGTCCGGGACGATCATTACGGATATCCTGCGGGGTGATATGGGCTATCAGGGCGTAGTGGTAACGGATGCGATGAATATGGATGCCATTTGGGATCATTTTAGTCCGGAGGATTCCATGGAGCTTGCCATGAGGGCAGGCGTGGATATCATACTGATGCCGGTGGAACTCACAACGAAGGAAGCCAGAGACGGTATGGACGGCCTGATCAAACTGATGGCGGCGAAGGCGGAGAAGGACAGCGGGCTGATGGAGAAGATCGACGCGGCAGTACTTCGTATACTGAAGCTGAAGGAGGAACACGGTCTGCTGTGGACATATAAAAGCGGCGATGTGGAAGCACGGGTCGCCGATGCAAAGCGCATCGTCAGCACGAAGGCCAATCATGGCACGGAGTGGGATATCACAAAAGCGTCCATGACACTGGTAAAGAATGATGATCATACACTTCCTATCACAGGTAAGAATAAGAAGGTGGTGATCCTGACAGCCTATGGGGATGAACCCCTGCCGATGGAATATGCGGTGGACCTGGTACGCCAGGAAGGGAAGCTGCCGGAGGGCAATACCTATAAGGTGTACTGCTGCAGAGGCATGGATACGGCCGAAAAGAAGCCGGAGGTCCTGGACTGGGTGAAGGATGCGGACGTGGTCGTGGCCATTTCGGAAATGTACAGCAGCAGTTTCCTGACCGGAAGTTATGCTTCCATGCTGGATGATGTGATCCTAAAGACCCATGAGCATGGCGGAAAGGTCGTCGTGATGAGTGTCTATCATCCCTATGATGTGGCAAGGTTCCAGGACGCGGACGCCATCATGATCACTTACGGGTGCCGGTCCATGAATCTGGATCCGAGAACGGATACGGAACCCATGAAGCGCTACGGGCCCAATATGGCAGCGGCTCTTTATCTTATGCTGAAGGAAGAAGCACCCACGGGAAAACTCCCGGTGAAGATCCCGAAGCTGAATGCGGCGAAAGACGGATACAGCAGTGAACTGCTTTATGACAGAGGCTTCGGACTGACTTATGAGAAGGAGCCGGAAGAGCCGGATAAGCCGGATGAACCCGGGGTTTCCTATTCCTCCGAGTGGGTGAATGGTCTCTGGTATGAAAAGAACGGAACACAGACCTATAAGTATAAGGGAAGCTGGAAGAAGAACAGCAAGGGCCGGTGGTTTGAGGATACCTCCGGCTGGTACCCGAAGAACCGTTGGCAGAAGATTGACGGAAAGTGGTACTTCTTTGACCGCTCCGGTTATATGGCGAAGGATGAATGGAGACAGGGGTATTATCTGAATCCGGACGGAAGCTGGACCTATCAGCCGAAGGCCAAATGGGAGAAGATCAAGTGGAACTGGTTCTATAAGGACAGCAGCGGGAAACAGCCCGTGAACAGCTGGCAGAAGATCGACGGAAACTGGTATTTCTTCAAAAAAGACGGTTCCATGGCCTCGGCGGAATACGTCAAAGGTTACTGGCTGAATGAGAGCGGAAGCTGGACCTATAAGAAGAGATCGTCCTGGCATAAGAACAGTAAGGGCTGGTGGTACGGAGAAAAAGCCGGCTGGTATGCAAAGAGCATGGAACTGACCATCGACGGTAAGGAATACCGTTTCGATGCGAAGGGCTATATGAAATAGAGACAGGAAGGCACGGATGAAATTTCTCAGGAGGGATCCCCTGAGGTGTTCTTTTGCTGATCTCCGGATTTGTCTTCTCCCAGATCCTCCGGGAGGATATAGGACAGGATCAGAGCGACCACAAAGACCACCGCTACAACATTTGTACTGAAGATGTCCTGAACGATCATGGGAAAGTTCTTCCAGATACCGGTCTCGCTTGCGGCTGTCATTCCGACACCCAGGGCGAGAGACAGGGCCGCAATGGTGATATTCTTTTGGGAGAAGCCGCATTTTGCGATCATCTGCATACCCGAGAGGAGGATCTGTCCGAACATGAGGATCGTGCAACCCCCCAGCACAGGCTGTGGTACGGATGCAAAGAACTGTCCGATGGGCGGGAAGAATCCTGCCAGCACCAGGATGGCCGCACCGGTCATGATGGTGAAACGGTTTACGACATGGGTCATGGCGACCAGACCGACATTCTGGGAGAAAGAGGTGATGGGGGGACAGCCGAAAAGGGATGAGACAGAGGACATGAAGCCGTCTGCCGCTATGGATCCGGAAAGCTCCTTCTCAGTGGCATTTCGCCCGAGACCGCCGGAGGCCAGAGCAGAGGTATCGCCGATGGTTTCCGTGGCGGAAACAAGATAGATGACAAAGAGGGACAGGATCGGTCCGAAACGGAATACCGGTTCATAGATCAGAAAATGCGGTAAGGTAAAGAAACCACCGCTCCAGATGTCAGCAAGATCGACCATTCCCAGACAGACAGAGAGGATATAT
Organism: uncultured Lachnospiraceae bacterium; assembly: GCA_902775555.1. Lineage (GTDB taxonomy): Bacteria > Bacillota > Clostridia > Lachnospirales > Lachnospiraceae > Eubacterium_Q. The sequence goes on from CACYMQ010000035.1 coordinate 34,282, forward strand.
CCGCCGATCAGTCCGGCCAGGAAGGCCAGCGAACGGGAGACTCCCTTGACGAAGATCATCCACAGGAGAGCAATGGTCAGTGTGACAAAACCCACCAGAAGATTCTTCAGCGAACCGTAATCCTCCGTATACCCCCCGCCCAGGGAACGTGTACCCACGGTGAAAAGGGAGAGCCCGATCCCGCAGACCACGGTGGCAGGAACGATGGGCTTGATATATCGGACGACCTTACGCAGCCCGAGACCCAGAACGCCTTCCATAAGACCGCCGGCCAGAACGGATCCGATGACCACCGGATAACCGAAGTTCGCGGCAATGGTGCAGAGCACGGATACAAAGGTGAAGCTGATCCCCATTACGATGGGCAGCCCGGATCCGATCCGCCATATCGGGTAGAGCTGGATCAGGGTGGCGATACCGGCGATGAACATGGCATCCTGGATCAGATGTCCCAGCTCCGTGCCGGCGATGGCGGGACTTGCAGAGGAAGCGATGATGGTGATGGGGGTCAGATTTGCCACGAACATGGCAAGAACGTGCTGAAGACCATAGGGGATCGCACGACCGAGAGGTACCCGTCCGTCCAACTGATAGATGTTTTTCACATTTCCGCTCTTTTTTCTGCCGGACATAAGGCCCCCTCCGTAGTATCAGTCGCGGAAAATGATCTTTCCGTCGTCTGTCATTTCATCTATGATGGCAAGAGAGGTAACAGAGATGCCCTGATCTCTGAGGATCTTTCCGCCATCCTGGAATCCTTTCTCGATACAGATTCCCACTCCTTCCACCGTGGCTCCTGCATCCCGGCATAACTGTAACAGTCCCAGCATGGCATTTCCCGTGGCAAGGAAGTCATCTACGATCAGAACATGATCCTCTGCAGACAGGTAATCCCTGGAGATCGTGACCTGATAATCCTTTTTGTAGGTATATGAGGTGACAGTTGCCGTGTAGAGATCATTTCCCAGATTCAGGCTCCGGGATTTCTTTGCAAAGAGCACGGGGACTCCGAAGGATCTGGCAACAGAACATGCAATGGCTATACCGGAGGATTCGATAGTCAGGATCCTGGTGATCCCGCGATCCTTGTATGCTGCGTAGAATTCTTCACCGATCCGGTCCATCAGAGTCACATCGATCTGATGATTCAGGAATCCGTCAACCTTCAGTATCTGTCCGGGGAAGACCCGACCTTCCGTCAGGATCTTGTCTTTCAGCAATTCCATATCAGCCTCCTGGTCATAGTAAAGATAGTATTATTTTATCCCAGATCAGGGATATATACAAGCACACATTCTTTGTAATTTCCTATCGTTTTCAAGGGAATAATGTGATATAATATTAAATTGGAAATTTGGATTTTTTGAAGGGACCGAGAGGGGCTGTTATATGGGCAATACCATAGACAAATTCTATGATTTTCTGGAGCGTATGGTGAGTGTGACACATGACGCCGGAGGATTTGACAGGGAGAAGTATGTCCGGCTCGTGCAGGAGATCTGCGTATATTATGATCTGGCAAAGGGTGACGTGGAATTCTATAAGAATGTTTCATATGAGAAAAAAAAGGACGGCATCGTCTACTGTGACTTCGACAACGGGAAGGCGGACCGGATCCTGGTTCAGACCAGAGTTGTATCTGCAACCCAGGCTGTGATCAAGGGAACCATTTATGTTTCCGAGGATAGAGGAACCGTGAGTGATACGGATAAGCTGCGGATCGGGCTGCTTCTGAATCTGATCCTGGCTTTCGTAAGCAGGCGTCGTCTGCTGGTCAGTCTGGAACAGTTCGGATTTACGGATCTGGAAGGATATCCGAATTTCCGGGCCTTTGCACGGTATCTTGAGATCCATAACGATAGAGACCATTTAAAGGATAAATGTGCATTTCAGTATGATCTGCACAATTTCACCATGGTGAATGAAGAGATCGGCCGTGAGAACGGAAATGTGGTCATGAGGAACTATCATCGCATGGTTGCGGAAGCCTGCGGTGAAGAGGGGATCGTATGCCGGCTGGGAGGCGATAAGTTCATCGGAGTCTATCCGAGGAACAGAGAAGAGAAAGTTCTGGAGATCTTTTCAGGAGTTCCGGTCACTTTTACGGGGCTCGAGGAACGGAGGATCTTCCTGTCCGCGGCTGTGGGGATCTTTCGTATTCCGGAGGGATTTGTGCTTCGGAATAATGGGGATGTCATGGACAAGATCGCCATGACAGGTGCGATCGCAAAGAAGCAGGAGGACGGGGCCGTCGTTTTCTATGATGAGAAGATGAAGGCCATGAGGGGACATATGCACTGGGTGCAGAGCAAGTTCCGAAGGGCTCTGGAAGCGGAAGAATTCCGGGTTTACTATCAGCCGAAGGTGAATATCCATACCAAAGAGATCGTGGGAGCCGAGGCTCTGTGCCGCTGGTTCCATAAGGATCAGCTGATCCCGCCCCTGGATTTTATACCCATCCTGGAGCAGAATACGGATATCTGCGATCTGGATTTCTATATGCTGGATCATGTCTGCAGGGATATACGAAGACGGCTGGACGAAGGAAGGCATGTGGTCCGGATCTCCGTGAATCTTTCAAGAAAACACCTGGTGGATGTGGATCTTCAGGAACATATCATGAGCATTATCGACCGGTATGACATACCGCATCAGTTTATCGAGATCGAACTTACCGAGACCACAACGGACGTGAGATTCCGTGATCTGAAGAGGGTTGTCAGCGGTCTGCAGGAACAGGGGATATCCATGGCAGTGGATGACTTCGGTATAGGCTATTCCTCCCTGAACCTGATACGTGAGATCCCCTGGGACGTACTGAAGATCGACAAGTGTTTCGTACCCCAGGATGATGACCAGTCAAGCAGTATCACAAATGTAATGTTCCGGCACGTGGCATTTCGACAGGCCGTTACCGGTGGAAGAGTTTGAAAGCCGGCTGGACTCCGGAAGTTACGAATAGAAGACCGGCATTCCCGCCGGTTGGGAGGATAAAATGGAATATCGGTTTTACGGATGGCAGCAGGCGACGGTTCCTGCAGTCAGTGCGGAATACCCCGGGATCCTGACTCCGCGCGGTCTCTATGACGCACTATGCTCCGTATGGTGTGAGTATACATGTGCGCCCCGGCTCCGGGAGGAATGGAGCATGGAGAATCAGACCCTCGGTCAGTGCTCCATAACCGCATTTCTTGTACAGGATATCTTCGGAGGAGAGGTCTATGGGATCCTTCGTCCCGGAGGTAATTATCATTGCTACAACGTTGTGGGTGATGCTGTATTCGATCTGACTTCGGAGCAGTTCGGGGATGAGATACTTTCTTACCGGGACAATCCCCTTCAGACGAGGGAGGAGCATTTCCGGAAGGAAGAGAAACGTCAGCGTTATGAATACCTGAGGAAAAGCCTGAAGGACATGCTAATGAAATAATAGATGGTGACACTATGACAGAGAAACAGATCGCAGTGCTGATGGCGCAGCCGGATGAGCCCTATCAGCAGGAACTGATCAGGGGAATGATGGAGAAGGCAGAGGAATTCAATTGCCGGATCACGGTCTTCTCCATGTATATCAAATATCAGAATAATGAAGAACGTGAGGTAGGGGATTCGAATATCTATAATCTGATCCCGTATCAATTATTTGATGCCGTCGTTCTTTTCTCGGATCTGATACAGACCCCCGGAGTGGAGCGGAAATTGCAGGAGAAGATCCATCGGGAGTTTCACGGCCCGGTGATCTGTGTCGATATGGACAGCGAGTATTTTTACAGCTTCTGGACGGACGGATATGACTCGGTGTATGCGGAGGTCTCTCACCTCATCGAGGTACATCGGAAGAAGGATATCGCTTATCTTACGGGACGAAAGAATCATGTACATTCCGTACGGCGCCTTCAGGCTTATCAGGATGCCATGGAGGCCCATGGTCTCAGCGTGCGGAAGGACAGGATATTCTATGGGGATTTCTGGTATACCAGCGGAACGGGCTGTGCGGAGGTACTGCTGAGACACAGAAACGAACTCCCGGAAGCTGTGGTCTGTGCCAATGACTGTATGGCGATCGGACTCGCAGAGGCGCTGGATAAAAACGGAGTGAAGATCCCGAAGGATATCCTGGTGGCGGGATACGGAACATCCAAAGAAGGACAGGCAAGTCCCACTTCCCTGACCTCCACATATATACCGGCTCCCTACTACGGAGGGTATGTTCTGGAGACTGCAATGAAAATGCTTCGGGGAGAGGAGCCGGAAGAGCCCCATGCGGAAGGCGCACTCTTCGTGGGCGAAAGCTGTGGCTGTCATCCGAAGATGGATTTCCTGAATACCAGGAGAGCAGGATGGAGGACCAAGGATTCCGAGGAAGGACATGAGTCGATCCATAATCATCTTCTCGAGGATCTCATGCTGGCTACCTCTTTCAAAGAACTGCTCCACACAGCCTATGAATCCATTCATTACCTTCGGGAGATCCGGGGGCTGGATATCTGTCTGGATCCGGTATGGATGAATGCGGAACAGTTGATACAGCAGGGCTTCCGGAACGTGGGTTATCCGGAGCAGATGGTGAGTGTCCTTTCCTATGATTCGGAGGACAGCTCCCGCTGCAAGGTGGGATTTGATCATTTGTTCCCCACATCGACTCTCTTTCCGAACCGGGAAGAGGAGGGACGGCTCACCTATGTAATGCCCCTCTTCTTTGAGGAGAAATCCTTTGGATATGCACTCCTTCGATATACGGAGGAGTCCGCAGGATATGAGTCAGTGACCAGACTCTGGTTGAATACACTGATGCAGGGGATCGAAGCCTTCAGAAGAGAACTGATCATCCATCATCTGGAGAAACAGAATGCTGTCTATCCGGTAAAGACCTACTCCGCAAATACCGGTGATGATACGGTGGATACCAGTGGTCTTTCAGATGAAGAGATCGAGGAGATGGATGAAGTAAAGCGGATCCTGGACGAGAATCTGCTGACCTATTATTTCCAGCCCATCGTGAATTCCATAGACGGAGAGATCTATTCCTATGAAGCACTGATGCGGTCCGGCACGGAGAAGAAGATCTCACCCCTGTCTATCCTGCATTACGCGGATCTTCTCCACAGGCTGCCCGACGTGGAGAAGGCGACCTTCCGGAATGTCCTCGATATATATGCCAATCACAGGAAATGGTTCGGAGAGAAAAAGGTCTTTATCAACAGCATTCCGGGCTGCGAACTGAAGTACAGTGATTTTGTCGGCGTGGAGCAGCAGCTCATGGAAAATGCGGATCATGCGGTTGTTGAGCTGACGGAGCAGGCGGAACTCACGGACGAGAAACTGGGCTTCATGAAAAGCCAGTATAAGAAGCTGGGCGTGCAGATGGCTGTCGACGATTACGGGACCGGCTATTCCAATGTCAGCAATCTGCTCCGGTATATGCCGGATTACGTGAAGATCGACCGGTCGCTTCTTTCGGAGATACAGAACAGCCTTCAGAAGCAGCATTTTGTAAGAGAGATCATAGATTTCTGTCATTCAAATGAGATCATGGCCCTTGCCGAGGGAGTTGAAACGAAGGAGGAACTGCGGACGGTGATCCTCCTGGGCGCGGATCTGATCCAGGGATACTATGTCGCACGACCGAATCCGGAGGTCCTTCAGTCGGTAAACAGCCAGGTAAGAATGGAGATCAGCCGGTTCCATCAGGAGAAAGAGGATGGCTCTCTGGATGAGACCTATATGGCCGGTAGTACCAACCGGATCTCCCTCTCCAGACTGGCAAGGGAGAAGAAGTCCACGATCCTGATCGGTGACAAGGATGCAACCTTCCGGGATATCACCATCGTGGGAACTCCGGGGGAAGAAGCCGGAATCCACATCGAGGTTATGGAAGGCTTTGACGGAAGGATCACTCTGGAAAATGCATGCCTTTCGAATATCAAGATGAGACCCTGTATCCTCATGGCGGAAAACACTCACGTGACCCTGTGTCTGAACGGGGAGAATCGTATGACCGGCGGAGGGATCCGTGTTCCGGAGGATTCCGGGCTTGCGGTGGAAGGAGATGGAAGCCTGAAGATCTCTCTGGCAGGGTCGGAACTGTATGCTATCGGTAACTCCGCTGACAGAGGACACGGAAATCTGGAATTCTATCAGGACGGTGAACTGATCATAGAAGCGGACGGACAGACCACCATAGGCATCGGTTCCGGTATGGGTGGAAATACGGCGATCCATAAAGGAAAGTACACGATCCGTATGAGCGGAGACGAGGGTGTGGCTATCGGATCCCTCAGGGGGAACCAGCCCATTAAGATCCATGACTGTGATATGAAGATCTCCACCAAATTCTATAAGGGTGCTTATATCGGAAATGTGGAAGGGGATGCTTTCGTGAAGATATGGAGATCCCTGGTCCGCTTTAACTGCAGCGGAGGGATGGTTTCCGTCATCGGGTCCCTGTCCGGAAGCATGGCGGAGATTGAAATGAATGATCTTGCCGTTTACATCGATATCAGTTCGGAGCACAGTACCGGCATCGGCAGTCTGCTGGGAGCCACCAGGATCCGTTTCGGTTCCGCCGGCTTCAATTATAAAGGTGCGGGAAGACAGGCGCTGGTATACGGAGGCGATGGTGAGGATACGGAGATCGAGCTGAACAGCGTGGATGTGGTAGTCGATCTTCATTCCGATCTGGGGAGATTGACAAATGCCCCGAAGGAAAAGATAAAGATGTCCTATGGACGTTCGGTTGTGACCATAAACGGACAGGAACAGTAACGGAGAACATGAAAAGGAGCGGTCGATGTGACCGCTCTTTTCTGATGTGCGCCATGGGGAAGATATTCCACCCGGTCATCCGGCAGCGCCCGGTTTGGGCTGCTCCTTCTTCAGACGTTTTATTGTATACATCTTATCATCGGCAGTCTTCAGAGCCTTCATGATATCCAGGTCATCTCCCAGTGTGGCCGTGTAGATACCGGTACTTGTGGTGATGGTATAGGGAAGATCGGAATGAAGGTTGAAGTCCTCCAGAAGGAAATCGATCTGCTTTGCAATGGCCTCCGCATCACATTCTCCGATGATGACGGAGAACAGTTCGTCGCCGCCGAAGCGGGCGGAGAGCGCTTCCTTCGGGCAGGATTCCGTCAGTGCCGAAGCGACTGCCGCTATGGCACGGTCTCCTTCCGCATGACCGAAATTATCATTGATATATTTCAGCCCGTCAAGGTCCGACATGATCATGGTAAAGGGCTTTCCCTGATTCTCCTCTTTGTTCCGGACCTCCTGAAATACCTTCTGGAAACCGAGACGATTATATAATCCGGTAAGTGCATCATGCTTATACATATCATCCATCTGTTTCAGAAGATGTCTCTGATACTGCAGGTTGATGAAGGTTCCGATCCCCATGCTGATGGCATTTGTCACAATGGACGCACGTGAGTAATCGGTAATGGTGAAGTCCGGGAAAAAGAAGCACTCGAATCCGATGGGCTTGTTCATGTAATCCAGCGCACTGAAGATCAGAGGATATTTCGAATCTGTCAGCTTGATGATCCGGTCGCGGTAATTCCCTGCCAGAACGGTTTCCTTTGTATTTACTTCCGTATCGAAGAACAGTTCCTTTGGCAGCGGAGCTTCATCCTGCCGTCCTGTTTCCTGATATTTCATCTCCGCGTATTCGGAATCGAAGAGCAGATGGAAGTCGGGAGTGTGATCCCGGTCAGACTCAGTCATGAAATAATTATCCTTCAGCTCAAAGATGTTACGGTTTATGATCGTAAGGGAGTACCAGGTCTTATAATTGAGGATATGGGATGCCATTTCCCACAGACTGCTGCTGGTCTCCATATTTGAAGAGATCTCATACAGGATCCGCATATCGTCCTGATGTCGATAGAAGTTGTTGTTAAAACTGGAAACCAGGCTCTGGGTAGAGGATGCGTGGCTTTCACAGCCACAGGATTCGTTCGGGATGAAAAACGGTTCGATGAAAGTGTCCTGTATCTCTTCTCCGGCGGCCGCACGAAGCGCCAGTTTGCCGGATGCCTCCGCAAGCAGGGGAATGACACAGCTGGCAGTCGTGATCTTGGGCGTGGTGAAGAATACTTCATCGTAGCCGTCGAAGCCCGAGACAAGTACATCTTCGGGAACCCGGTATCCGGCTTTTTGAAGCGAATCGATGACGTTGATGGCCATGATATCATTTGCACAGATGATCGCATCCGGGATCACATCCCTCTTCAGGATCTTCTGCATGGCTACCTTTGTGGGATCGGCCCAGAAGTGTCCGTAACTCAGCATGCTGTTATCAAAAGGGATCCCGTTTTCGGCCAGTACCTTTTTGAAGATCTCGATCCTCTGATCCGAGAAGAAATTATCCGGCAGACCGGCCATGATATGCGGGCGCTTTACCTGATGATGCTCGATGATGTGACGGGTAACGGTTTCAAAACCCGAGGCATAGTCGAAACTGACCTGGGTCGTGCCTTCGTAGTGCCCGTCCACAATGATGACGGGGACATCCGCATCTTTTGCCCTGTCAATGATGCGATTGGAAATGGTATGACTCTTGATCTTTTCATCCAGGATGAGGATACAGTCCAGATCCTCATACGGAAGAAGATCGAAGATATAGGTTTCCGCCGGGATCATTTCTTCTTCCCAATAAATGTCATTATTGATCGTGAAGATCATAAGGGCACAGGAATCCTCCTGCAGAGTCCGGTTCAACAACTGAATATAGTTGAAGATCTGCAGATCATAGATCCTTGACGCACATAATGCAATTAGTTTTTTTCCATTTATCATTTTGATCCCAACGTATGTTTTTTAGCATATACATTACACATTATATCACCATCCCTTCCGTCCTTCAATAGTATGAAAATGGTGAAGAACAGAGATTTTTTGTCAAAAAAACGGGTGAGATCCCGGCTTTGTTCGCTTATGTGGTATGTAAGCTTTTGTTCGACCCCAAGATATGGGAATTAAAAAAAAGATGACAGAAAAGTTGTATTTCCATATCGAAAAATAAAAACAAATGTAGTATAATAGAACTACATTTACGTAAATTGGAGGGGGTTTGTGTATGAAACCATTCAGGAATGCCTATGAAGCGATCAAAAGATTGCTTTCCAAAATATTCTCAAAGGAGGAACAGGGGGTAGAAAACCAGCCCGGACCGAAGGCCGAACCGACACCGGAACCTGCCCCGAAGCCTGCTCCGGAGCCGAAGAAGGAGACAAAACCGGAGCCGAAGAAGGAGGAAAAGCAGGAGCCGAAGAAGGAAGCAAAGCCGGAGCCGAAGAAGGAAGCAAAGCCGGAGCCGAAGAAGGAAGCAAAACAGGAGCCGAAGAAGGAGGCAAAGCCGGAGCCGAAGAAGGAGGCGAAAGCAGAGCCCAAGAAGCCGGCGCAGAAGAAGTCCGAAAAGACTGCGGAAGAGGATATGGAGGCATATGTTCGGGAGTCCGAGCGTAAGGAGCAGGCAGCCTATGCGGCGGAGGCAAAGCGTCGTGCAGAGCGTGCTGCCAAGCGTGAAGCGGAGGAGAAGAAAGCCGAACAGAGAGCCGCCAGAAGAGAGATGGAAGCACAGGCCGGTATGGGTGTAAGGCGTGTGACCGATCCTGTAACAGGTGAAGAGGTTCCTCTCGGAGCACTTCCTTCCAGAGCCACATATCTTAAAAAGTACAGCAAGATCGCATCCACATCCGACGATGTGATCCTTTCCGTCAATTCCATTCTCAGACATCCGGATATGCCGAAGAATATCGTTATCCTGGGTAAGAACGGATTCGGTACCGTAAGAGTCGGTGAGGATTTTGCCCGCAGCTTCTATGCAATGGAGCTGGTAAAATCCGATAAGATCGCAAAGATCAGGGCAAAGCAGCTGAACAAGATCAGTCTGGAGAAGCTGGACGGTCTGAAGGGCGGATGTCTGATCATCGAGAACGCAGGTCTGGTTCAGCCGGAGAAGCTGGTTGAGGTCATTAAGAATGCGGAACCCGATGTGAACGATTATGTAGTGATCCTGACGGGCGAGATCGACTCCCTGGCGCGTTTCTTCGAGGACAATCAGGAGATCGTGGATCAGTTCATTTATCTGGTCGGTATCCACAAGATCAAAGAGAAGGGAATGCTCTCCCTGGCACGCGGCTATATCAAGGAGAAGGGTTATACCGCAGACAAGCCTGTATATGAGCAGCTGAAGGAATCCCTGCAGGGAATGGAGGCCGGAAATATCGACCGGTTCCTCGAGTTCCTGGATAAGGTTATGGAGACTGCCGACAGCCGTGAAGCCTCCGAGGGCAACGGCGGACGTCACGAAGTACTTGTAGAGGATGTACGTCGTGCATAATTAACCGGATCGGTTTTATAAGAGTATAGGAAAGATCTCTGCTGTGCGGAGGTCTTTCTTTTTTCGGGGATTGGTGGTATAGTTATACCCAGTATTTTTTCAGACAGGAGAATCGAAGCTATGGCAATGAAGAAGAAACCGGTAACCGGCATGAAGGATATCCTTCCCGGGGAGATGGAGATCCGGGATTATGCGATCGGGCTCATCAAGGAGACCTACAAGAGATTCGGATTCACATCCATGGAAACACCGGCGGTAGAGCATATAGAGAATCTGTCCTCTAAACAGGGCGGAGAAAATGAAAAACTGATCTTTAAGATCCTGAAAAGGGGAGAGAAGCTGAAGCTTGCGGAGGCATCCTCTGAGTCGGATCTGGTGGACGGAGGGCTTCGTTATGACCTGACGGTGCCTCTCTGCCGTTATTATTCCAATAACGCAAATGAGCTGCCCAGCCCGTTCAAGGCATTGCAGATGGGGCCTGTATGGAGAGCGGACCGGCCCCAGAGAGGAAGATATCGCCAGTTCATGCAGTGTGATATCGATATACTCGGAGAGCCTTCCATACTGGCAGAGATCGAACTGATCCTGGCAACCACCACATTGCTGGGTAAGCTTGATTTCAGCCATTTCACCATCCGGATCAATGACCGGAGGATCCTCCGGGCCATGGTGGACTATGCAGGTTTTACAGCTCCTGCAGGGGCGGAGGCTGTAGATTATGACGGCATATTCATCACACTTGATAAAATGGACAAGATCGGTTTGGACGGTGTACGCGGGGAACTGGTGGAGGACGGATACGAGGAGGCTGTTGTCGATAAGTATCTGGAACTCTTCCGAAGGATCTCGGGAGACACGGCCGGACTCAAGATGCTGCGTGACACACTGGGAGATATCCTCCCGGCAGGGATCACGGAGGATCTCTCCACCATCATGGACAGTGTGGAGGGAGCAAAGGAAGCGGACTTCCGTGTGGCATTTGATCCGACGCTTGTGCGTGGAATGTCCTATTATACCGGTCCCATTTTTGAGATCTCCATGGACGAATATGGCGGATCTGTTGGCGGAGGCGGCCGGTATGATGAGATGATCGGCCGTTTTACGGGACAGCCCACACCGGCCTGCGGTTTTTCCATAGGGTTTGAGCGGATCGTCATGCTGCTTCTTGAGAGGGATTTCAAGGTGCCGGGAACCAAAGGACGGACCGCTTACCTGATCGAGAAGGGGATGCCGGGGGACAAGCTGGCTGCCATTCTTGCAAAGGCGAAGGCGCTCCGGAGCGAAGGTGAGGAGATCAATATCGTCATGATGAAGAAGAATAAGAAGTTCCAGAAGGAACAGCTGACGCAGGAGGGATATACGGAGATCAGAGAATTCTTCAAAGATCGTGAGATCGATGCATGACGGAAAACCTTCGGAAGACCGGGAGACCGATGCATGACGGGATCCCCATCGGGCTGCGATATAATTATATACTGTGAGAAAAAACTGCTGTCATCTGCGGCAGTTTTTTTGATCCGGAAAATATTTTTTTAAATTCAGTTTTGTTTAAGGTTGACTGTGTATAGTACAGCCATACAAAGAAAAAAGCAGCCGGAAACCGGCAGCAAAGAAAGGGAATATCCTGGGAAGGGAGGACATCGATATGCATAAAAAATTTACATCCTTATTCGTAGCACTTATTCTGGCAGGTGCACTGGCAGCTTGCGGAACGGCATCAGCAGAAAACACAGGTTCCTCCGGCGGAACCACGTCGGCTGCAGCATCGTCTGCGGCAAAGAGCGGGACCACGGAAGGAAGTGAGACCACGGAAGGAAGCAGCACGAAGAAAGATGAAGCTTCCGGATCCGAAACCACAGCCGCAAAGGGAGAGGAAGAGACCCAGGCGGTAACGGCGGTGACCGCTTCGGGAGGAATGATCGATGTCTCCGATCTTTTCTCGGAGAGAGATCTGAAGCAGACGGCGGATACGACGGATGCAGAGACCCTCACGGTAAGTGACGGGCAGGATATCAGCATTACGAAGGAAGGCGTATATGTGATCAGCGGCAGTGCTTCCAATGTGACCATATCCGTGGAAGTGACGGATGAAGAGAAGGTCCAGCTCGTTCTTGACGGAGTCAGCATCACAAATGAAACGAAGCCCTGCATCTATGTAAAGAACGCGGACAAGGTTTTTGTTACGACCACCGGGACGGAAAGTAGCCTTTCCGTGACGGGAACCTTTGTGGCTGACGGAGAGACAAATACGGACGCAGTGATCTTCGCAAAGGATGATCTGGTACTGAACGGACAGGGAACTCTGAATATCAGTTCTACGGACAATGCCATCAGCTGCAAGAACGATCTGAAGGTTACAGGCGGAACCTATAATATCAGCTGCAGCCACAGTGCGCTGGAAGCGAAGGATTCCATTTCCGTGGCAGACGGTACCCTGAATATCACCTCCTGCGTGGACGGTCTTCATGCAGAGAATGACGATGACAATTCCACCGGACAGATCGTACTTCTTGCCGGGACCATGAATATCAAGGCATCGGATGATGCGATCCATGCAACCACGATCCTCCAGGTGAATGGCGGGACCTATGATATCACGGCGGCTGAGGGACTGGAAGCCACCGTCATCCAGATCAATGACGGACAGCTGTCCATCTCCGCTTCCGACGACGGGATCAATGCAGCAAAGAAATCCGATTCCTACACGCCGAAGGTGGAGTTCAACGGCGGGTACACCAAGGTCGTCATGGGAGCAGGAGATACGGATGGTGTGGATTCCAACGGTGATATCATCGTGAACGGCGGGACCATTGACGTATCCGGACAGTCTACCTTCGATTTTGACGGAACGGGAACCGTAAATGGAGGAACCGTGATCGAGAACGGCACAGAGACCAATACCCTGACAAACCAGATGATGGGCGGCGGCATGCACGGCGGCGGTATGCGCGGCGGCGATATGCAGGGCGGAGCGGACGGTACCATGCCGGAAAGACCGGAAGGAACAGACGGTAGCATGCCGGAAGGAAAAGGCGGTGATATGAACGGCGGCATGTTTCAGCGTGGAGGAAAAGGCGGACGGGGTATGAAACCCGGTACCGAAGAATGACAGGAAAGGATACGGTTGGAAACGGCAGCGGGCTCTTCGCTGCCGCTTCTTTTTTCTTGCCCCTGAATTTAGGATATGATAGAGTTAAGGAAGACGCTGGGGAAGGGACCTGTCAGAGGATTTATGGAACACGGACTGAGCAGAACTGTCATAAAATATATAGCAGCATTTACGATGGTGATCGATCATGTCGGGATGCTGTTTTTTCCGATCACGACATTTCCGGGGCTTCTCTGCCGGATCATAGGGAGGTTCACGGCTCCTACCATGTGCTTCTTTCTTGCAGAGGGGTATGAGTATACAACCTCCCGGAAGAAGTATATCCTGAGGCTGCTGATCTTTGCGGTTTTATCCCAGCCGGCGTATGCCCTTATGAATTACGGGGCGTCCATCCCTCCGGGGGAGACTGCGGGGAGCACCATATGGAAGGCATTTCTGCATCCGGATTTCAATGTGCTCTTTACGTTCCTTTTCTCCTTCCTGATCCTTTATGTCTATGATATGGTGCCGGGCTTCAACCGACGCTGCATCCTGATGGGACTTCTGCTGGGTGCCACCATGTTCTGTGACTGGGGACTCGTTGCACCCCTGTATGTTCTGGCATTTCATATTTACAGAGAAAACCGCAGGGAACGGCTGAAGTGGTTCGTGATCATTACCCTGGGTGCCCTGGCAATGTATGTCATGTTCTGTATCGCGTCCGGTAAGAACTGGTACGGACAGTTATGGGAAGCGGGGCTGTTCCTTTTTATCCCGGTGCTGTTCCTTTATAATGGGAAGAAAGGAAGCGGGGCGGCATTTCATAAATGGTTTTTCTATTTCTTTTATCCGCTGCAGGCGCTGATCCTTTGGGCGGCCGTTTTTTTCTGAGCGGTAGCGGAAAAATGTGGTGTATATGAGAAAATCATGATAAAATATTTCCGTAGCGCGTGAACCGGACCATCCGGTGACGGAGATACGGGATGAAACAGAGTTTTGAATGGGGGGAGCATATGCCGAATACAAAACAGACCGGTATGAATTTTGCAGCTGCATTTCTCTTTGCGGTGATCTTGGTCTTTCGGGCGATCGCACTTGTAAATGTGTACAAAAACATCAGATATGCAAGCGCCATCCCGGGGAAGACCGCATTGCTCTTTTGGGTCTGTCTGATCGTTGATACCCTGATCGTTCTTGCAATCCTGGGTGCTATCGTGTTCCTGTGCATGGGGGATATGACCAGGTATGGATGGATGGCGATCGTGGTCGGGGCAGGTATGGCAGTGGAGTACGGGTTGTTCGTGATCCTGCTTCTTTCGTCGGCAGGCAGGTACAGTTTTCAGGTTGTATTTGACTGGCGGGTCATCCTGATCTTCAGCGGGATCGGACTGCAATGCGCGACCTATATCCATTCGGGACTCACTTCAAAGCGGTATGAGGAAGGAAACCAGCTCGGGAATAAATGGCTGACAGCGCCGGTCATGTATATCCTTTCTCTTGTCCTTATGTTGATCCCCGTTCTGGCCGTGAAGGCGGATCTGTCGGAATATCTGTCCATCAGCGGATCAGGCAGCCAGTCTTCCGGGCAGACCATTACCCTGCTGGCCATTTATTTCCTGGCATTTCTGACGGTGGGACTGCATCTGAATATCCGTGCCAAGAAGGAAGGGATCTATGGGAACGGGCAGAGACCTGCAGTCCGGGGAGTGCCTGCCTATAATGCGAATCCCTATGCACCGTTTAATAATCCGGTACAGGGTGGAGTGCCTTACCCTCAGCAGGGAGGAACTCCTTACGGCGCGGCACCTTATCAGGGAGGAGCGCAGTACGGGGCTGCGGCAGCTTACCGGGGGGGAGCACAGTACGGAGGCGCGGCACCTTATCAGGGAGGAGCGCAGTATAATGGCGGATCATCCTACCAGGGCGGAGCGCAGTATAACGGCGGGTCATCCTACCAGGGCGGAGCGCAGTATAATGGCGGATCATCCTACCAGGGCGGAGCGCAGTATAATGACGGGTCATCCTACCAGGGAGGAGCACAGTACGGAGGCGCAGCGCCGTTTTCACCGGAGCCGTCAAAGGGCGGATCCATCTCTGCCGGTTTCGGGGATGGGGGATCCGCGGATTCGGCACATTCGGATCATGGCCGCTCAGACTATGGAAGCACCTATGATGATCCCTATCAGGGATATTTCAAACCTACAGATGATAGATAAAGGCCGGAAGGAGAGAAGGTATGAAGGTATGGGAAGGCTACACGAAGGGTGTGAATCTGGGAGGCTGGATCTCTCAGTATGCAAAGTATGACGAAGAGCATTTTCGGAGTTTTATCACGGAAGCGGATTTTCCGGAGATAAAGCGGCTGGGATTTGATCATGTGCGGATCCCGGTGGATTATCCGCTTCTGGAAAATGATGAGGGAGAAGAGAATCCTCTCGGTATAGAGATCCTGAAGAAGGCACAAGAATGGTGCCATACCTATGGCCTGAAAATGATCATAGATATGCATGAGGTATATGGTTATTCCTTTGATCCGCTGAAGAAGGAAATGGACCGGGAGAAATTCTTCTATGATGAGGAACTTCAGGAGAGATTCTTTGCCTTATGGTCCCGCCTGGCGAAAGCGTTCGGGGATGATCCCGACACGGTGGCGCTGGAACTCCTGAATGAAGTGGTACTGATGGGAGTGGCGGACGCCTGGAATGTGGTGGTTTCCAAGGTGATCGATGTGATCCGTAAGGACGCACCCCGCTCCTGGATCGTGGTAGGCGGTGTCTGCTACAATGCCATAACCAGTGTGAAGCTTCTGGATCCTCCGAAGGATGACAGGATCGTTTATAATTTCCACTGCTACGAGCCGATCATCTTTACCCATCAGGGAGCTTACTGGGTTGATGGCATGCCCTCTGATTTCCGGATCGGTTATCCCGACAGTCTGGAGAAGTACCGTGAGGAGAGCCAGAAATATGCCCGTGATCTGGTGGGAGCGCTGTATGACAGGGCCGTGACCAGTATCGGACCGGAATTCTTCGAGGATCTTTTTACTCCGGCGGTCGAGGCTGCGGAATCCTTCGGAGTTCCGCTTTACTGCGGAGAGTACGGAGTCATCGAACTGGCGCCCATGGACAGTGCGCTTCGCTGGTTCCATGATATACACGGAGTCTTTGAAAAGTACCGGATCGGTCGTGCGCTCTGGAATTACAGAGGGAAGGATTTCGGGCTTGTGGATCCTTATTATGACTCCATCCGGGAGAAGATATTATAGACCGTATCAGCGTTTCAAAACGGGAAAGAAGGATCTATGAAATATAAATGTCCATGCTGCGGATGTTATACTTTGGAAGAACCAAATGGCAGGTATGAGATCTGTCCCGTATGCTTTTGGGAGGATGATCCCAAAGCGGTGGAGACCCCGAATATCGCATTCGGTGCAAACAATGTCAGCCTGAAGGTTGCAAAGAAGAATTACAGAGAGCTGGGGGCCTGCAGTCCGGATGTGCAAAGATCCGTGCGTGCTCCGGAACCGGCCGAGCTGGATCCGGCAGGCGCGATGACGGTGATCCGTGCTTCGGAGCTGTGGCAGCTGGCAGGAGTTTATTATGTCCGGATCCGTGCAAATTCCAAACGCTACGGGATCGAACTTTCCACGGAGTTTGATGAGCATGATACAAAGGATACCCGCTATATCCTGCTGATGGACGGACACCTTCCGGCAGCCACCTGCCGGCTCTATCCCGCTGACCAGGGATATATGATGATGGGGCGGATAGTGGTGCTTCCGGAATATGAAAGAAGAGGTGTCGGAAGCCGGGTCATCCGGGAAGGCGAGAATTGGGCCAGGGAACTGGGATATGATACCATCGTCATAGAGGCAAGAGCCATTCTGGCAGATTTCTATGAAGCCAGAGGGTATTCCCTCCATTCCAAGCATCTGATCCACAGGGAACCTTTTGATTGCGTCCAGATGGCAAAACGGTTATAATGACCGCATGATAAATATGAAAACAGCCCGCCCGGTGTTATGGTGGGCTGTTCTATCGTAAAAAACATACGGAGAGAATAGAAGAGTCCGGGCACCGTTGCGAATGTACAGCGGATCCGGTGGAAAAGAGATTCGGTAAATGAGAACGAGGTCCCGAAAACTCCATAGTGGTTTCCGCATTCTTGCTGCAGTGTTTTTCCTGATCACCTGTCTCCTGGCAGGTCAGGGGAAAGCATCCGAGGCCGCCTATCCGGAGCTTCGGTCCATGGATCAGCTGTACGCGGAGATGCTGGATCAGATCTATACCAGGGAAGTGACCCGGTACTACACGGTGAAGGACCAAAGCCTGAGGGACCGGATGGTGAACATGAAGCTGGATACGCTGGCGGCACATTTTGATGAAACGGATCCCTTAAGGAGCGGCTGCTATCTTTGCTATTATGTGGAAACGGTCTATCTGTCCTATTACGGAACGCAGTTCAAGGTCATGATCAAATTCCCGCATTCCAAGGACGATATGGACCGGCATTTCGAGAAGATGAAGAAGCTGGCGGGGGAGCTTCGCGGGGAAACCGAATTTGACACCGTTAAGAATGTGCATGATTATCTGATCGATAACTTTGAATATGACAGAAAGACCACGATGGTGAATCATACGGATATCGACGGATTCCGGGACGGGGAGATGGTCTGCTCGGGCTACAGTTTGGCGGCTTATTATCTTCTGAATTCTGCCGGTGTGAAGACGCGGGTCATCACCGGAAGCGGCGGCTCCGGGGCAGATGTGGAGAACCACATGTGGAATATGGTCCGGGTGGACGGGAAATGGTACAACCTGGATGTGACCTGGGATGACGGGGGAGGAACCCGCAAACTGTATGATTACTTCCTGAAGAGTGATGCGGATTTCCCGGATCATAAGAGGCTGGGCAGGTGCGATACGGAAGAGCTTCGGAATATGGTTTCGGATACTTCCTATTCCCTACCGGTCAATATGACATTTTTACGCCCCATGTATATCCTGTCCGCGCTGCTTTTACTCCTGATCCTGTTCCTTGCTGTGAGAGGGGCCAGAAGAAGGAAGGCAGTGACGGAATACAGGGGCTACGTGATCGAAGATACGGATCTCTATGAAGGTTCTCCGGAACGGGATTATGAGAGCTGGAAGGACGGAGGAAACGGATATGTATGAGAAGAAGAACCCCAACCGCTTATGGTACGTGATCATCGGGGTGGTAGTCGGAACACTTGTGCTGCTTGGAATACTGGCGCTGCTGGTAAACAGTATGAAGAAGGATATGGAGGAGGCCTCGACCCGGACGACGGAGACCGTTACAACCGGAGCGGCGGGAGAGGCAACCACGGAAGCGGTCAGCGGAAAGGATGGAGTGTCCACGGAAACAGCCGGCGGGAAGGATGGAGTATCCACGGAAACGGTCGGCGGGAAGGATGGGGTATCCACGGAAACGGCCGGCGGGACGGTTGCCGCAGCGTCGGATCCGGGGGCAGATCCCGCCGGTGAGAAGACCCTCCGATTCAGAAACCGGAAATATAAGGATCAGCATTATACCAAGCACGGGGAAGAGATGGGATTTACGGATGCGGATGCTTATGAAGCGGCAGCCAGCGACGTGGTAAACGATCCTTCCAGTTTACATAAAATCGAGAAAGAGGACGGGGACGATGTGTACTACAGAGAGGCGGATAATGCATTTGTAGTCGTATCTACCGACGGATATATCCGCACATTTTTCTATCCCAACGGGGGAAAGAAGTATTTTGACAGGCAGTAAGAGACGGATCATACAGGTGGGAGATATGCTGTATGATCTTTTTTTTTTACGGGTCTTGAGGTACCGAAAAGGTTCCTATTGTAAAGGATTTTTAATTTGACTTTGTGAATGGAATTGTATACTATCGAAAATGACTGTTTTTTGTTTTATGAATGTAGAATAAAAGGAGACCATCATGCTATCTAAATTCAGTGTAAAGCGCCCGTATACCGTATTGGTGGGCGTGGTCATGATTTTGGTGCTTGGTTATGTGGCATATACGAGAATGACGGCGGATCTCCTGCCGAACATCAGCTTCCCGTATGTGATCATCATTACCGTAGACCCGGGTGCCAGCCCGGAGGAGGTGGAGGGAGACATCACCGCCAAACTGGAGTCCAGTCTGGCCACCACTTCCAACCTGAAAACACTGCAATCCATGTCCAGGAACAGTATGTCCCTGGTGATCCTGGAGTATGAGCAGACAGCGAACATGGATTCTACCATGATCGAACTGCAACAGAAGCTGGATCAGGTGAAAACCACATTTGCGGAAAATGTGCAGGCGCCCATGGTCATGCAGATCAATCCAGACATGCTTCCCATCATGGTGGCTGCCATCGGTGTGGAGAATATGGATCCCACGGAGATCACCACGTATGTGGATAATAATATCACCCCTCAGCTGGAAAGTATCGAGGGTGTGGCTTCCGTAACCGCTACCGGCGGTATCGTGGAGACCATTCAGGTTACCCTGAATCAGGATAAGATCGACAAATTGAATGATAAGGTCATGGAGGAGGTCCGCAGCCAGTTCAAGGAAGCCGAGGATGAGATCAAGAAGGGCAAGGACGAGATCGAAAGCGGCAAGGCCGAGCTGGAGAGCGGGAAACAGGCACTTGCAAATAAGATCAGCGAGGGCGAGACCCAGCTGAATACGCAGAAGATCCAGCTCTATACCACAGCTTCGGATCTGGACCGGCAGTTGGTGGAACTGCAGGCCAGCCAGCAGGGACTGGACAACGGGATCAAATCCCTGACTCAGGCAGCTGATGGTGTAAAGAAACTGAAGGATGGCATCGCCCAGCTGGATGCCGGCATCAAAGAGATGAAGGCGCTGCAGGAGTCACTGACACCCCTGGCGGCCATGACAGATGAGGAACTGCTCGCGGCAACGGGCATGACCCGGGAAGCATATAACAAGCAGATGGCAGAACTGGCGGCAAAGATCACGGCTGCAGAGGCTCAGAAGGAGGCCCTGCAGGCCCAGCTGGATACCACAAATCAGCAGATCACCACCATGAGCCAGTCCATGAATCTGTCACAGTATGGGATCAAACTGAAGTCTGTGGATGATCTTCCGGAAGCGATCAAGGCACTGGAGGCAGCCAAGGCCCAGGTGGCAGTGGGTATCAATACGATCCAGGAAGCGAAGAAACAGGTCGAGGCAGGAAAGGCTACCATCGACCAGGCCCTTACGGCACTTAATAAGAGCGAGATCCTGGGATCCCTGCAGATCAGCGACGCTTCGACCAAGTTGATCACGGGTGCGGCTGCCCTGGATAATGCCGAGAAGACCATGGACACCACCAAGGCGGATGCAGAGGCAAAGGCAGATATCAACTCCGTTCTCTCTGCGGATGTGATCCGTCAGCTGCTGGTGGCACAGAACTTCGATATGCCGGCCGGTTATATCAATGAAGAAGAAGGAAGCTATCTGATCAAGGTAGGTGAGTCCATTAAGACCGTAGATGATCTGGAGAAGCTGGTCCTTATCGATCTGGGTATGGACAGCATCGGAAAGGTCTATCTGACGGATATCGCGGATGTGGAGGTAAAGGACAATTCCGACAGATCCTATGCACGGGTAAACGGTGAGCCCGGCCTCCTGCTTACTTTTGAGAAGCAGACGGGATATGCCACCGGTGATGTGACGGATGCGATCCTGGCGAAGTTTGAAAGTCTTGAGAAGACAGAGGAGGAGAAGATCCATTTCTCCACCATGATGAACCAGGGTGTCTACATCGACATGATCGTAAAATCCATCCTGCAGAATATGGGGATCGGAGCGATCCTTGCGATCCTTGTGCTGATCCTGTTCCTCCGGGATTTCCGGCCGACCCTGATCATCGCATGTGCGATCCCGCTATCCGTGGTATTTGCGGTGGTACTGATGTACTTCTCAAATATCTCGCTGAATATCATTTCCATGTCCGGTCTTGCACTGGGTATCGGTATGCTGGTGGATAACTCCATCGTTGTTATTGAAAATATCTTCCGACTGCACAAGGAAGGCATGTCGGTAAAGAAAGCCTGTGTGAACGGTGCCAGCCAGGTGGCAGGCGCCATCACCTCTTCGACCCTGACCACCGTCTGCGTATTTGCCCCCATCATATTCACGGAGGGTATCACCAGACAGCTGTTCGTGGATATGGGTCTTACCATTCTCTATACACTGGCTGCCAGCCTGGTTGTGGCTCTGACCCTGGTTCCCGCCATGGCACAGGGCGTTCTGAGACGGCCGAAGGAGCTGAAGCACGGGATCTATGAAAAGTTCCTGAACGGCTACGGACGATTCCTCAGAAAGGTGATGAAACTGAAGATCCTGGTATTCCTTCTGGCTATCGGCCTTCTTATGCTCAGTGTTTATCTGTCCCTCAGCAGAGGAACCGCATTCATGCCGGAGATGACATCCACCCAGGTGACGGTCACTCTTTCGGCACCGGAGGAAGAAACCCGTGAATTTGAGGAAATGACGGGATACTCCGACACACTGATGGAACGGCTGAAGGATGTGCAGGAGATCGAGACCATTGGTGCCATGGTCGGATCGGGAACGCTGCTTTCCGGTATCGGCGGAGGGATCGGTGGCGGAAGCAGTGGCGGCTCCGGAGGTACTACATCCACAAATGTGACCATGTACATTCTTCTGGATCAGAAGTCCGACATTTCCAATGAAGCGATCAAGGAAAAGATCCTGAATGCCGCTGAAGGACTGGACTGTAATGTAAAAGTAAATACCTCCATGATGGATATGAGCATGCTTTACGGCTCAGGCGTATCCATTCAGGTGCGCGGACGTGACCTTGCGAAGCTGCAGGAGCTTGCCCGCCTGGTAGGAGAGAAGCTGGAAAGCGTGGAAGGTGTTACCGATGTAAACAACGGTCTCCGGAATATGGAGAAGGAGGTTTACATCTCTGTAGATAAAGCAAAGGCTGCCAAGTACGGTATGACGGTAGCACAGGTATTCCAGCTGATCTATAAGAAGACGGCGGAGACCTCTTCTTCCATGAAGCTGAGTACCGCATCCAAGGATTATGAGGTTTACGTGAATTCCGCGGAACAGGCATCCATGACCAAGGATGATCTGTCCAAAATGACATTTACCTATAAGGATCAGAAGACAGGGGATGAGGAAGAGGTTCCTCTTACCCGGGTGGCAGAGATCGGAGAGCGGGAAGAACTGTCCGTGATCAATCGTGAATCCCAGACACGTTATATCCAGGTCAGCGGAAAAGTGGCTGAGGGTTATAACGTAGGTCTTGTCGGAAATGATGTGGAAAAGGTCATCAAGGACATAGAGGTGCCGGAGGGATATTCCATCAAGATCGGCGGTGAAAATGAAGCCATTAACGATGCCATGGGACAGCTGGTCCTGATGCTGCTTCTGGCGGTCATCCTGATCTACCTCATCATGGTGGCCCAGTTCCAGAGCCTTCTGTCACCATTCATTATCATGTTCACGATCCCGCTTGCTTTTACGGGTGGTTTCTTCGCCCTGTGGATGACGGGAAGTGAGATCAGCGTGATCGCCCTTATCGGCTTCGTCATGCTGTCCGGTATCATCGTAAACAACGGTATCGTGCTTGTAGATTATGTAAACCAGCTCCGCCGCCAGGGCATGGCCAAGAAGGATGCCATCATTGAGTCTTCCAAGACACGTCTTCGTCCGGTACTGATGACGGCTCTGACCACCATCATTTCCATGTCCACCATGGCTGTCGGAATGGGACGTGGTTCGGAGATGGCACAGCCCATGGCGATCGTAACCCTGGGTGGTCTGATCTATGGTACATTGCTTACGCTGGTGGTTGTTCCCTGTATCTATGATGCGCTGAACCGTGAGAAGGATATGCGGGAAGAGGATATCGAGATCGTAAAGGCCGAGGAGGATCCGGATCTTGCCATCGAGGATCCGACGGTCATGATGCAGACTGCAGGGGCAGCTGTTACAGTGGATCCCGGAGCATCTGCCGGAGGCTATGATTCGGGTGCGGGCTCCGGAGGCTATGCTGCCGGAGAGGTGCCGGAGCATTACGGAACGGAACGTCCGGTGGACGGCAGCAATGCCGGAATGACGGACGGAGGACCGGGAAACGGTAATATCTGACAGCAGCAGTTCAAGGGCCGAAGGACCGGTCAAGGATCATAGGAATTATAACAGGGGACGGATCTTTGTGCCGCCCCCTGTCTCGCATAGAGGCAGCTGAAGGGAGGATGAATACTTTTGGAACCGGAGCTTACGACACTTTGTTACATAGAGAATGAGGACAGATATCTCATGCTCCATCGTGTGAAGAAGGAGCATGATATCAATAAGGATAAATGGATCGGCATCGGAGGACATTTTGAAGGAACGGAGAGTCCGGAGGAATGCCTGCTCCGGGAGGTACGGGAGGAAACGGGCCTTACCCTTACGGATTACCGGTATCGCGGGATCGTGACCTTTGTGTCCGGGGACTCGTGCCTGGAATATATGTCGCTCTATACGGCGACAGGCTATAAGGGAGAGCTGAAGGAATGCGATGAAGGGACGCTGGAATGGATCCCGAAGGAATCGGTATATGATCTGAATCTCTGGGCCGGGGACAAGCTCTTCTTCCGCCTGCTGGAGGAGGAACGCCCATTCTTCTCACTGAAGCTGGTTTATGATGCGGAAGGGACACTGTGCAGGGCTGCCCTGGACGGAAGGGATCTGGAGCTGCTGGATGTTCTGGACGAAACCGTTCCGGACGCAGCTATGCCGGATGAAGCCATGCCGGAGGCGGAGCCTTTGCGGAACAGGAAGGGCTCCGGTGCTGCCGCGGGCGTATTTCCGTATAACGGAGGAAAGGTGCTGCAGCTTCCGGTGGCAGAGGTTCAGGAAAGAGATACCGTTCACCGGCTGGGACTCCTTCATGCTACGGTGCATATGTGGGTGGTCCGCACAAATGAGGCAGGGAAAAGAGAAGTCCTCCTGCAGAAACGGAGCCGGAACAAGGATTCCAATCCCGGATGCTGGGATCTTTCTTCTGCAGGTCATATCGCAGCGGGAGATGAAAGACTGCATGCAGCTGTCCGGGAACTCCGGGAAGAGCTGGGAATCCGGGCGGAACCCGGGGAACTCACTTACATCGGTCATACCAGGCGGAAGACGATGAAGCCCTTCTACGGAAAGATGTGGCCCGATAATCAGATCAGTTATGTTTATCTCTATCAGGGAGAGGTTGAGATCGACCGGATCACCCTGCAGGAAGAGGAAGTGGAAGAGGTCCGGTGGATGGAGCCGGAGGAGGTTTTCCGTCGTCTGGAGGACCCGCATTTCAAAAACTGTCTGAATCCGGGGGAGATCGAACTGCTGATGCAGAGCCTGGACCGCTGACGTGAGGACGGGAAGACCGTTTTGAACGGATGGCGGAGATTGAAAAAGGCGTCCCGGACCGGGAACGCCTTTTTTCTGTGTCTCATGTGTACACGAAGGATATGCTATTTTGCGGGTGGTTTAGGGAGGATACGGTTTACATTTACCATATAATCCAGAAATTCCTGCCCGAAGCGTTTGAACAGCTCCTTCTCCTCGGTTTTCTTCAGCATAACTGTAAGAAGGATCCAGAGCAGAATGGGAATGACATACATATAGACATTTCCCGAGATGAAGAGGGCACCGGTGCATACGAAGAGGATCGCTGCGTAGATCGGATTCCTCGTCCATGCGTAGATCCCGCCGGTACAGAGTTTTCCGGCATTCAGGTAATCATCGATCCGGATACCGAAGACGGCTTTCCAGTAAATGAAGAGCCCTATGAGGATCAGGATCACACCGAGTCCCAGATAGGAATATTTCAGGAACGCACTGTCGGGGATGCCGGATTCAAAGATCCATTTCTTTCGAAGAAGGATGCCGGCTATGGTGAGGACTATGGCGATCAGACCGAAGACCGGACCGATGCCGTAGGTCGACATGGGGACCTTGATATCCGTGGCAACGATGGGCGCAAGCTCATCGTTTTCGATGTCGGAGTAATCGTCCTCCTCGCGGTCATACTCCCGATCCTTGATCCTGTCCGTGATGCTTCTGCTCTTCTTTTCTTCAGACATATTCTAACCTCACTTTCAAATCATGATGGCTATTTACCAACTCGTGGTTGATATTTGTAAATTCCCGAAGCTTTTCTGCCCCGGTCCTTTAATGGCACTAGCCTAATGCCTCTACCTGATCTA
>CACYMQ010000036.1 GCA_902775555.1 uncultured Lachnospiraceae bacterium
ATTGTACTGATCGATGAACTTCTCCATATCGGACATGGTTCCCATGGCTTCGATAATGTCAGCCTTAGCGTCTTCGATCTGTCCCTGGATCTCTTCCAGCTGCTTTGAGATGGTTCCGAGGGTGGTTTCCGGATTCTCGCTGTTGTAAAGAAGATTGATCATTTCCATCATCGGGCCTGCGATATATCCGATCTCGGGGAACTTTTTTACGATACCCTGTACGGCTTTCTCCGACATCTGGAGGAGAGTCTTCATCTTGTCATCATCCTTGATGATGGAGTAGGTCCACTTGGCAACATCTTTTGTGTCGATGCCGAAATCGTAGTTGCCGCTGGTATCGGAATTGTTGTCCGCTGCGACTGCGGCTGTTCCTTTCTCATTTCCCTTCAATGTTGCCGCGCTCGCAGTAAGGGGAGCTGCGACGGTCATGGTCATGATCGCTGCCAGTGCTGCGATACCGATTCTTGCCTTCTTTGTAACTTTTATACTGTTCATCTTCTTCATAATCCTTACCTTCCTTTCTTTTGTGTTTCTATATTGATCTGTTGATTCCATGGGTGTTTCCCTGTTTCTGATATCAATATAACAACCCATTCTTTGCAAAAGCTTTGCAAATATCAGAATATTTTAAAAAAAAATAAAAAAAAGCAGGCTGCATCAAATTGCAGCCTGCTGTCACGCAACAGTTTACGTTATTCTTTATTCACATTGTCTGTAGTTACACCCGAAATTGGGGTGCCGGTCTTTTCACGGTATTCAGTTTATTCTGAAGTACCCGCTTCTGTTCCGGATCACGTTTTCTAACCTGCTCCAGGAATTTCGCCTGCGTCTTGATCATATCCTTCTGGAAACTTCCGTTCAACAGTTTCTGACGGAAGTTTTGGTTGATCCTTCCGTTATTATCAAGGATACGGATGTTCTTCCTTTCAATGTACGCCAGCGTCTCCATGGCAACGTCCTGCTGTTTGATCATTCCCGTTCCTATCGCCTGACGAAGCGTGGTCATAGTACCGTCAGCAAGCAGCTTTGCAGAGAGAACCTGTGCCAGTCTTACCTTTTGCTTATTCTGCTCTTCCCGACCATTATTCATGATCAGGCGGTTATCTCCATGATTTCCGAAGGCAACATATCCTGCCAGTCCGTTCAATCCGCCTTCATTCGTCATCTGGTCGATATCCGATACTGCCCTTTGCTTATTGAGCGCAGCACGATCCACGATCTTCTGCCAGTTACTGTAATAATGGTTCGGGTGTCTTTCCACTACCTTACGAAATACCGGATTCTTCTCCAGCTCCTCAATCTGTGCCTTGTAGCCATTATTATCTACCACTGCGATCAGACCGTTCAGCGTAGTCATGTCCGCATCCGGCTTTTCGGCTGTAGCCAAAAAGAACTTGGTCACGCATCTTTTTGCGGCTTCGTGTACATTTTGCGGATGATGCAGCTCGATGATCCCTTCATCCGGGTCATGATTTACAGGTGAATGATTGATCTCAAGTCCGCTGGCTTTTGCCAGTTTGCTCTGAAGGATGTATTTTGCCTTCGCCTTTGCTTCTAACGATCTGTATTCATTTCTGGTGACTCCTGCCTTCGGCGGAATGACATGATATGTATCCTCCGCCTCTGCCGTTGCAAGAAGGAGTTTATTCATCGATACGTCCGCACCGTTCTTTGTTTTAAGGGGCGGGAAGTTCTGTTTAAGGGATGAAAGCGGTTTGACCGCCTCTCCGAGTATCGACGCCATTACCTTATACCGCAAAGCCATATCCGGTTTCAAATGCTGCGCCAATCCGGCAAGCTGATACACTGCATCCCACATTCTTGCCGGCGTATTCGTCATGGCATCATAACGAGCATTGCCGACCAGCATAGTGAGGCAGTTATCCATGGCAGTGATGAAGCTTCTTGTATTCGATGATGCGCGAAGATTGTTAATTCTCAACTGATCCGCCTGGATTGCCTTAACAACAAGTTGACGCGTCTCACTGAAAAGGCTTACATCCTTAATAAATACTTCCGCATCTGCCCGGTTCGGTCCTTTTTCGGCCGACTTCAGATCCTGCTTCAGGTTCAGTTTCCGATCCGGCAGGAATTCTTTCTCACCCAGCAGACTGTCATCATTGATCAGATTAATGATATTCTTCTCATGATTTTGTCTTCTGCCCTTTTTGCTGATCCCATACTGTTCCTTCAGTTGAGAGAACCCGCTCTCACTACTGGAAACGCTGTTCTGATCTTCCTCGATCTTCGGCTTTACTTCATCCTTCGGCTTCGCTTCGTCCTTCGGCTTTACTTCATCCTTTGGCTTCTCCTCGTCCTTCGGCTTCTCCTCATTCTTCGGCGGGATCACAGGCTTCGGAGGTTCTTCCTTCGGAGGTTCCTTATAAATGAGGTCGGAGAAGGCTTTTATACTATCATATTCTTCCTTCGGCTCCTCTTTCTTCGGCTCCTCTTTCTTCGGTTCCTCTTTCTTCGGTTCCTCTACCTTCGGCTCTTCCTTCTTCGGCTCCACGTCATCGAGCCCGCGTGCCGGTGTACCCTTCTTACCCTTTTTCTTTCCGGGAACCGGCGGAGCATCCGGTGCATCCGGCACCTGCTTTTTCATTTTGTGATCCCGTACGGAATCCTTCGTCATCTCATCCTCGGGATCCAGCCTGATCTCATTCCTGTTCTCCGGATCATCTATGATCTCATCCTTCTTCTCCGAACGGTCGATGATCTCATTCTTTTCCTCCGAATGGTCGATGATCTCATTCTTTTCCTCCGGATCATCTATGATCTCATCCTTCTTCTCCTTCTTTTTCTTCTCAGCCGCAGCCTCCATCTCCTGGATCTTTTTGAGATCCTCATTGCGCTTCCTGTTCGCTATGATTTCCTGCCGTTTGTTAAGCTCCTGTTGTGTATACTTCTCAAGGATCTTATCGCTTCTGTTCTCGAAGAGAAACACCCCTATGGTCCCGATGGTGATCGTCTCGGTCCCCTTCTGAAACTCGGGGATCTCCATGCCAACCTGTCCCAGGGTTTTTTCGCCTTCCTGGACCGTGACCTTATTCCGGTCAAACTTCGCCATAATACGCTCGGCAAAAATATCCTTAAGTAACTCCCTTGCCTTATCCTGATTTTG
Source organism: uncultured Lachnospiraceae bacterium (assembly GCA_902775555.1). GTDB lineage: Bacteria > Bacillota > Clostridia > Lachnospirales > Lachnospiraceae > Eubacterium_Q. The sequence goes on from CACYMQ010000036.1 coordinate 3,125, forward strand.
GGAAATGTGATCCTCACCGGCTTTGATCATCCTGGTCAGCGCCAGTGTTGCTTCCTTGGACCTCCGGATCATTTTCCTTCTTGAAGACCTTGCTCCCCGCATGGAATCAGTTAAAGTCTCCTGCATGGCATGATTCAGATCCTTCAGAGCTTTGTCGGAAAGAACCGCATACCGATAATCCGCTGACCGCACATTTGGCTTCGGATGCTTCGCGGTATATGCAGCAACCCGCTCCGGATCACGGTCGGACATGCTGTTTTGCATGCTGTATTTACGATCCTCGACCTTTGCCGGATATGTAACCAAATCCGCATTCACCTTTGCCATGAAGCCCACACGCCTGATTGCGAGATATACCGACTTCTCCAGTTCATCGCCGGGCACCGGACTTCCTGCAACAAATCCATCCGCCAGTGTTGTGATCTTCTTTGCATATTCATTATACAGGAGCATATCACTGGAATTGATGGGATCCTTGCGTTTGCTGAGTGTATTCGCATACTTAACAAATGTATTGACAGCCTGTCTCATATTCCCGATGACGGTCCTGGTGGGAAGCGGAAGACTCTTGGCACTGAGGACATCCCACTTCATCAGGTTCGAGAGATAGGACAAATGCTGTGCGTTGTTCTGCATGCTGGCCATGTCATATCCGTTAAAGGTCTGCATATCGCGAACGTTAGCCACTGCCAGTTCATCCAGCTGGGCCTCCAGTTCCCTGCTGCGCTTATCCAGTTCCGGACGAAGCCTGTTATTGATCTCTTTCGCTCCCTCCGGAAGCTTTACACCCTTGAATTGTTGAAGACCATTCGAGGTTTCCTGCTCCGAATCGTGAAGCAGTGTTTCGTATTCATCTCCCTTGGCAGAGATCAGATCCTGATAGAGCTTTGTCTTCCGGATCAAAGGCAGATAAAGCTCCTTCAGCTTCTGAACCCCTTCCCCGGTAGACATCATCCATTCATGATCCGTCACGAGGTTTTCACGATAGTTCCACATCTGCTGTGTGCCCACTTCACCGCCAACGATGTGATCGTTCATATCCGAATAGGCATCCGGATCATAGTTCTCGTCCAGACCGTACTTTTCAAACATACGGTCATTCCAGGGCTTAGAGGCATCATCCTTCTGGGAGTGTGCCTTCTTCAAGGTACTCATCAGGTATTGATCGAAGAGAAGATCCTCGATCTCCCTGATCCTGTCATCACTTCCGGCAGGCTTCGGTCTGGTAAGGATGTCAGCTTTCGTTTCATAGACCCTGTGCATGGCCTTCAGTGTCTGATCATGTGCGGCAACATGGATCTTTCTTGCTTCTGACACGTGCCCCTTCGCAAAGAACGGCGGTTTCCCTATCATTTCACTGCCAAGCTGCTGAAATGCAGTCTGTGTGTTGCTCTTGGAGGACCCCATCAGGTTACTGCTGGAAGGCGGTGTTGCCTGATACGCCGCATCGGAAGCAGCATCAATAAACTCATCGATCAGGGCCGTCGCCTTCTCCGTATGACCGTTTCTATACTCCTCAATGGCCTCCAGAGCCTCCCGGCGTCCTTCCACCATAGCCAGGGCAAAATTTCCCTGCCGTTCAGCATCCGGCAGATCCTTGGCCAGATTGTCGACCAGGAAATTCCGGTTAAATTCAAGATAGGTACTTGTGCCCCCACGGAAGGAAGAAGACGTCATCGGACGTTCCATCCGCTCCTTCTTCATGATGGCACCAAGAACGATTGCCGTGATCGTATTCTCGTCCAGACCCTTCGGAGGATCATCGATCCGAAGAGCATTATATTCATCATGCAGCCTTATGGACGGATGCAGATCCGGCTTTGAACCGTAAACCCTGTGCAGTGTCCGGAACGGGGTCATGTGGCTTTCCTTTATAAGCTCTGCATCCTTCCGGTAATTATCCCTTTCCTCCCGCTTGAGTCTTTCTTTCGTCCGACCCTCTCCCTCCCTGGCAATGCGGGCGGAGACAGCCTTCGACTCCAGATCCATTTCCCGTCCGAACAGATTTGTCATCTGATCCGCGGTGTATTTTTTCAGTATCTGATCGGCCTGTCCCTGAAAAGCGATCCGTCCGATATCCATCATGGTAAGCTTCCCGGAAAGTGCCTTAAACTCGGGCAGTTTATCAACCACAGCTGTGGCATAACGCTCGGGGAAATGGATCGCTTTGGTCCCCATCACGGGAATCGCTTTTGTATAGACACGCTCAGCAAGGATATCCCGAAGATAACCCAGTGCCTCTTCCTTTGTATTTTTCTCAAGTTTCTTCCCGCTCCTGATCAGGTCCGCAAGTTTCACGGTGGCGGTCAAGGCCTTTCCGAGAAGCTCCTTTCTTCCGGCAGTTTCTCCTCTTGACTCGTCCTCGAGCTGTTCTTTTCGTATTCTAAGGAGTGCATCGATCCCGGCATTTGTAGGTTTCTCATAGATATCCCTGTTCTGCCGGATGACCCTGTCTCTCTCTTTTCTCCTTTCCGGTTCCATGATCCCGCGTTTATTCCACTTCAGATTTCTGGAAAGACGGCGGAGATTCAGATACAGCGGCTCCTGCTTCGGTTCCGGTGATTTCCCGTGTTCCCGGAGGAATCCGTCTATATCCTGTTGGATCTTATCAATGGTACCCGTATATGCTGACAGATTCTCCCGGGATGCCTTGCCGGACTTAGCCATGGATCTGGCCTGATCCTTCAGATCATTCAGGCCCTTTACGATACTCTGCAAGGTTTTATCCTCCGGAAGCAGTGTGGCATTCCCCGAGAACTCATCATATAACTCTTCTATCCGTTCATGATTCCGGTCCATATTCTTCGCATCATATTCCCAAACGCTGTATCTCGCCAGGGCATATCTGTCCAGCATCTCCCCGATCAGCTCGGAGGTTGCCTTATTTGAACGGTCGTATTCTTCTTTCTTCTGCTGATGGAACGGTTCAGCCTCGCCATTCGTCCTGATCTCTTTAAATGATCCAAAGCCCTTTGACGCAGTCTGGTCAAGTTCCATCAGTTTATCCTGAAGATCGGTTCCCTCTGCCGCCACCAGATCCTTAAAGGTCTTGGAATTTCGGATGGATTCCATATACATCCTGCGAAAGGTCTCGATGCCATCCGGCCGGGACAGGATCACCTCTCTGTCCGTAGTCCGGTTCCTCTCGGAATTCCGCATAAAAGGAGCCCGGATGGCGGACACATTCTGAGGTGTTTCATATAACTTGGAATACTCCCTTGTGGACATGTCAACACCGTGACCGTCCATAATGCTCTGAAAGATGGCTTCATCCGCTCTGTCCTTTTGGCCTCTTTCATTGGTAAGCGTACCGATCAGGTATTCCTTAAACATGAGTTCGGCGATGGCATTCTCTCTTTCAGTGCTTCCGGCTGCCGGCGGATCCTTCATCAGTTTGGATTTCTCAGCGTAGATCTCTTCCCTGACCCTTTCCTGATTCGCCAGGGCCATGATCTTCATCCGGTCATATTCCGAGATCGTGATATGACTGCTGTAGGGCTCAGTGGAGATCAGGTCTGCGGCGATCCGGATTGCCAGCTTGGGGCCGATATAATTCTTTTCATTGAACATATTCGAAGAGGAATAGTGGACAAGATCCGTCACACTCCCGGCTGCATACTGAATGAACTGATTCAGATAGTTGTAGGCCTGCTCATCCGACCTTTTTGAGGTGAGATCATTCATCGCCTGCACTGCTTCCTCCCTGGCGGTGATCATGAGCTGCGGGAACTCACCGTGTCTTTTATCCCCTGCAGGGATACTCTCAAGAAAGAAGGTCCGGTTAAAATCGATATAGGTATTGCTTCCCAGTATAAAACCGGAGTCTGTCATCCGCCGGTCCAAACGGGAAGGATCCATCATTGCCCCGAGGGTCACTGCCATGGGAAAAAGATCACTCATCCCCTCGGGGGTAGTGATCTGCAGCTTATCATAGGCCCCTTTCCCCTTCATCCCGTCCGGCATCCTTCCTGCTCCGCCATAGACGGCCTTAAGGTCGGAATAAGGATTCTTTGCCTTCTCCGCCATTCGGTCCAGTTCCGCTATATAATCATTTCTTTCTTTTTCTTTTCTCTGCTCAGCTGTCAGTGCGGGTTTCTGCTCCTTCGGCTTTTGCTGTGTATTCTGAGACGCCCCGGGCTTCCGGCCATTCTGGTTTTTCTGATTTTTCTGATTCGTAAGATTCTTCTTCGGCATTCTTTATGTCCTCCTGATCAAGAATAATCTACAGGGATACTCTGCATTTTGATAAGAATAGCACCCACGATACAACAAAAGCGCAACAAACCCCGGGATCGGCTGCCTTTTTTCGCTGTTTTTTTCACAGTTTTTCACGGTTTTTCACCGTTTTTCACCGTTTTTTGCTCCGGTTCATCTTCGAAATGGATGCGAGGGTCGGGATCTTCATGGGACATACATCCTCACAGGAAAGGGATTTGGAGCATCCCTTTGCAAAATGTTCCGCATACTCCTTTCGGATCTCTTCTTTTCTCTTCCCGCTTCTGGCTGAAATAAGATAACAGTCATTTGCAAATGCCGCTCCGTAAAAGCGGCCTCCGTCCTTATAATTCGGGCAGACCTCCAGGCAGAGTCCGCATTTCAGGCACTTTGCGGCCGCATACATATGATCATGATCCGTCTCGAACCCGGCTTCATATTCTTCGATATATGCATCTCCCTTCTTCAGCCCCTCCTGAATGACTCCCCGGTCCACCACCAGATCAGAGAGCGTAGGGAACTTCGAAAGCGGTTCAAGGATCAATATATCCTGCGGAAGATCCCGGAGAAAGGTTTCACAGGCCAGCGCCGGTGTATGGTCTATGATCATGGCACAGCCTCCGCACATACCCTGAAGACAGGAGCATTCCCATTGGATCCGCGGGGCCGGTTCTCCCGTGATATCCTTCAGATCATCCTTATAATTCAGTTCGTCCAGCATACCGGCCACGGTCTGATCGGCCTTCGGCTCATACTGAAACTCCTGCCAGTATGGCTCGGCCCCCGGCATCCGCTGACGTAAGATCCTAACTCTCATATTCTCTCTCCATATCCAGTCTTGTACGATACGCTCCCTGATCATGGGAAATGATCGTTGCCGCCTCCCACTCTTTCTTCCTGTCGGGATAGTCACTTCTTACATGTGCACCTCTGCTCTCCTTACGAAAATCCGCACAGACCAGCACCGCCTTCGCAAGCGCCAGGATTGAGGGCACGGAGAAGCCGAGAAATGCCATCTCGGATCTGTCATACCGGATCTTGTCCTGCACGGACATGAAATAGGACACATCCTCCATTCCGTTCCGAAGCTTCGCCTCCTCCCGAAGGATCCCGAGGTCTGACCGAAGAGACTCCGCCAGCATATCCTTGATATACTTCACCGGGAATGTGCTCTCCGAGGCCCATCTTTGATTCAGGGAAGTTCTTTCTTCTTCCAGTTCCTTCTCAAATGCCGCATCCGGCAGGGAATCCGTCTTCGCGGCAGCTCCGGCTCCTTCCAGATCCGCTGCCACCACTCTGGCACCGTGGATCGCCGCCAGCAGGGAGTTCCCTCCCAGTCGGTTTGCACCATGATAGATGGAGGCGCATTCACCGATGGCATACAGCCTGCTGATATTTGTCTCATGATTATTCTTAACTGCGATCCCGCCCATAAAGAAATGAATGGACGGGGAAACCGGGATACTCTCTTCGGAAATGTCGATCCCCCTGTATTTCAGGCAGAGCTCGTAAACCTCCGGGATCCTCCTCAGGATCTCCTTCTTCCCGAGAAAAGAGATGTCCAGGAAGATCTCCTGTCCGGTCTGATCCATGGTCTTTGAAACCACGTCTCTGGGCATCAGATTTCCCTTCTCACCGTACAGTTCTTCCATGAAATAGACTCTTTTTCCATTTTCGAGGTAATACAGCCTCCCTCCTTCTCCACGTACCGCTTCCGATACCAGCAGTCTCTTCTGCGCCGTTTCAAGAGTCGTCGGATGGAACTGGATAAACTCCAGATTCTTCAGCTCGACTCCCTGCATAAAGAGTTTCCCCTGTGCATATCCGTCACAAAGTGTGGAGCCGGTGGTCTTTCCGAACATGGTATTCTGGCCGCCGGTGGCAAAGATCACATAGTCCGCCCGAAGTATCTCCAGATCCGCATGGGATTCATTGTAGAAAATGGCACCATAGCATTTTCCGTCCCGGATCAGGGCTTTGTAAAAATCCATCCAGAAGATCCTTTTGATCCGTCCCATCCCTTCCAGACGCCTGGCTTCCATCACAAGAGCGGTGACGATCTGCTTCCCCGTAGCGGATCCACAGTAACAGGTCCTTTTATGGGACTGGCCTCCGAAGGCTCTCTGGTCGATCCTTCCATTCTCCTTCGTGGTGAATACGGTTCCTTTCCGTTCCAGCCACCGGATGATCCGGGGCGCATCCACGCACAGCCCCCGTACTGCATTTTCACCTGCGATGAAAAGACCGCCCTTCAGCGTATCCTCCACGTGGCTGTCGATACTGTCTTCTCCGTCCTCATACAGGACCGCATTGATACCGCCCGCAGCCAGCACCGACTGCGAACGTTCCGAAGGGAAAGGTGATACCAGTATCGCTTCCATTCCCTTCTCCGCGCATTCGATGGCTGCAGAGAGTCCTGCGATCCCGCTTCCGATGATAAGTACTTTCTCCATACTTTCTTCCTTTTCTAATCTGACAGAAAACCTGTAAATTTCACGGTAAAGAATACACCCAATACAACTACGAGTATGACCGCAGTGATAAGCAGCGCACGGTCGATCCTGTTCTTCTTCCGACGGTCTTCCATCCATCCCAGAGTAACAAATGCATTGGTCAGCGAGAGCGCCACATGGAACAGTACTGCCGAATAGAAGATGAATTTGACGGACTGCAGAAGACTAAACAGAAAAATCCCCCGGGTTTTCTGAAGCAGGGGGATCTCAAAAATATGGAGCGGAAGCAACAGCACCATGATCCCTGCCGTGATCCGCTGAAACAGGGTTCGCATATTCTTTTTTTTATATTTGATCGTTTTGGAATCATGGAATACAGCAACTATCACTATGGACATTACTGCATGAAGTGCTATCAGAAAAAGAAGTGAAAATCCGAAGATCTTGGAAAGAACAGGGTTGTAAAACCCCATCATAAAAGCGAGCACATTATATATCATATGCAGCAGAAAAAGAAACATGGATATAAGGGTTATGACCGCATTCGCCTTTTTCATCTTCATAGATACCTGTCCCCTTCCCGTACTGTGTGAACTAAGACCTGGAAGGATCTTCCGTCACTTTCATCACAACACCCAGGAGATTCAGAAGTCCGAAGTCTTCATCATCGTCATCATCGTCATCGTCGTCATCCTCCTTGCCGCCATCCTTCGTATCGCTGTCGCCCCTGCCGTCGCCGTCGCTCTTGCTGTTCTCCTTCGTGTCGCCGCTGTCGCCGTCACTCTTGCTGTTCTCCTTCGTGTCGCCGGCGTCCCTGCCGTCGCTGTCGCTCTTGCTGTTCTCCTTCGCGTCGCCGGCGTCCCTGCTGTCTTCCCTGCGCTTTGCTTCCGCCTCCTCGCGCTTCGCGGCGTCCTCCGCCTCAAAAAGGCCCTCATATTTCTTCATCGTACAGATCTCATTCAGAAGTTCATTCAGAAACGGAGCCATAAGAAATGTATTCGTCTCCGGTATGCCCAGGAGTTCTGCGGAATCATCCGCATCGATCCTCCAGTCGGAGTAGGCACAGCGTCTGGGTGCAGTCATCAGATCCTTGAAATACACCGCCCGGTCCGTAAGCGCCAGCCCGTTCTTGCCCTTACTGAAAAGTGAAGTATCAAAAAGCATCAGGATCGTCTCATCCTCATCCCGAAGCTCCACAAAATGCTTACGTGCCTTATCTTCCTGTTTGGCCGGAATATGAGGAAAATATACCGGCCGGAATCCACCGCCCCCCTTCAGGCATTTCTGAAATTTATCCTTGATCAGATTGACCAGATTCTCATTATACATATCCTAACCCCGCTTCCTGCCCGTATTCTTACCTGTTTCCCTGTCAGTTCTCTTTCCCTAACGATCCCGGTCGTTTTATTGTGTCATCCTGAGCAAAGCGGGCGCACGCGTGCCGGTGGCACGCAGTTCGTGCGCCGAGTATCGACCAAGCGGCAGCGCGAAGGATCTTAACGAGGAAAGATTCTTCGTCGCTGCGCTCCTCAGAATGACACCTCATTTTCTGCAGCGTCCTTTTCCGCAGTATCCTTCTCCGCAGTATCCTTCTCCGCAGCATCCTTCTCCGCAGTATCCTTCTCCGCAGTATCCTTCTCCGCAGCATCCTTCTCCGCAGCATTCTTCCCTTCTATATCCTCTATACTCTCCTGCAGGATCCGCTGTTCGAACTCATCTGCGGGAAGCGGACGTGAGAAGTAATATCCCTGTACCATCTCACAACCCATGGACTTCAGGTAGTTCAGCTGTGCCTCACGCTCCACACCTTCTGCAATGACGGGAACCTTCAGGTTCTTTGCGATACCGATGATGAGAGCGACCAGCTGACGGTCCTTTTCATTATGATCGATATTTCTGACGAACGCCATATCCATCTTCAATACATCGATGGGCATGGAGGAAAGCATGTTCAGAGAGGAATATCCGGTTCCGAAATCATCCATTTCGACCTTATATCCCATTTTCCGAAGGCCGTCTACCACCCGGATGACCTGGTCCGCATTCTCCGTGTAGGCGGATTCCGTAACCTCCAGCTTGAAGGCCTTCTGGTTCAGTCCGTTTTCCGACAAAATGCCCTCCAGCGTCTCCTTCAGGTTCGGATCAAAGACATCCACCCGCGACAGATTGACGGAGACTGATACCATCACTCCGTATTTCTCCTTCCACTGCTCGATCTGCTTTGCGGTTTCCGTCCACACATATTTATCCAGCAGGCTGATCTGCCCGTTCTTCTCAAACATGGGGATAAAATCTCCCGGAGAGATCAATCCGAAAGACGGATGTCTCCAGCGAACCAGAGCCTCTGCACTCACGAATCGGGGCGGTTCGTTCTGGATATCATATTTCGGCTGGAAATAGATCTCAAACTCATGGGCCTCCAGTGAATGTGCCAGATCATTTACAAGGTGCTGTTCGTATTTCTCTCTGGCACTGACCCTTTCATCATATATGATCAGACGGGTCTGGAAATTGCCGCGTGCCATATTGCATGCGGTACGTGCCCGGTCAAACATCTGAACCGGATCCAGTCCCTCATGCCATGGCATCACACCCATCCTGAGCAGAGCCATTACAGCCGGTGCCAGTTCGTCCAGTTTTCCCTGCAGCCGTTCATAAATGCCCTGGTAATCTTCCCTGTGAGGGCAGAAGATGTCGAACCGGTCCGCCTCAAAACGTCCTGCGATCCCGTTTTCTTCCATGGTCATCGCCAGGATCTCATCCGCAAGCATCCGAAGAACCTGATCCCCCATATCCCGTCCGTGCAGTTCATTTATGGAATGGAACTGCTCAATATTCAGAACGATAGCGTCCAGCTGCTTATCCCCTCTCTCCCGATACATACGATTTGCATACTGGAAAAAGTATTTTCGGTTATAAAGCCCGGTCAGATCATCTGATTCCGTTGCGGAGATCAGACGATTTGCCCTCTTTACGGCTCTGATGTTCATGATCAGAAGCACAAGGATCACCAACACTACAAAACCGATCACCAGCATAACGATCGGCATATGATCTATCAGGAAATCATGGAACGTCCGCTTTGCGTCTTCCGTGATATAGTGGGAAAGCGCTGCTTCGATGGAGGAATGCGGTATCATACTGACGGATTTGGACAATATGGAATAGAGTTCCTGCTCCCCTTTCTTTACGGCAAAGCAGTAATCCATCTCAATCCCGATGGAAAAAGTAGTCAGATGGAGTCTCTCACAGATCCTGGAAATATTGTTATAGCGGTAATTACTGATGATGACGCAGTCCGCCTTCCCCTGGGAAAGGGCCTCCAGGCACTCCTCCGTTCCCCTGTAGTATATCTTCTCCCAGTCCGGGTAATGCTTCTCCAGAAAAGCATCATAGTTCAGATTCCCCTCATTGACCGCAACGGTCACCTTCTCTTTTGAGAATATGGCGGGATCGGAGGCCCGTACCACCGCATACATCCCGGTACGCATCATCGAGGGTGTCATGGACAGACCTTCCTGCTCAGCCTCATATCCGCTGAGGTTTGCCGGAAAAGCACAGTCCACTTCTCCGTTCTTCAAAGCATTCATGGCTTCTCCCGCTGTGGGATATGCCACGGCTTCAAAATCAATACTGGCATTCGGCATGCATTCCGACGCAAGGTCCAGGAAATCCTTCAGCACGCCCGTAAGCTCGCCTGTCTTTTCATCCACTGCACAAAAGGCCATATAATCATCCTGATATCCGACACGGATCTTACCATGTCCCTTCAACCACTCGGTTTCGGCTGATGTCAGGAATGCATTTGCCCCGGCGGGGCGGAGGAACTTCTCATACAGCTCCTGATTATAATATCGGTTTTCATCCTGGATCATGCTCATGGCATAATTCAGATCCTGCAGGAGATCGGGACGGTTCTTCGCCACCGCAAAGTAGAAGTCCGAGGAACCTACCTTCACCACCGGAACCGCCTGTGACGGATCAAGGAACGCATCCACCGTCACATAAGCATCCAGTTCCCCGGATTCCATCTTCCGGAGGGATTCCTCCTCCGTGCACTCGATCAGCAGGACTTCGGAACTGATATGGTTCTCCTTCGCCCATTCGGCATACAGAGTCGCCTGAAGGCTGTCCCGGTTAACCCCGACCTTCTTTCCGTTCAGTGTTGTCAGGTCGGAGGATGAGATGTCCTCATTTCCCGGCGCCTTGAAGACATAGTAATCCTCGGTACCCATGGGAAGCGTCGGATACAGGATCTTCTCCGCTCTCTCCTTCGTGTAGGAGATGTCGCTCATCAGATCGATCTCCCCGTTCTCCAGCTTCTGAAACAGTTCCGGCCAGCTGCCGGTGACATATTCATAGGTCCAGTTATTATACGCAGAGAGCTTCAACTGATACTCATAGGCATATCCCGTCCGGACACCGTTTTCATCCACGGTATTGTAGGATGAATCATACCATCCGACACGTACGGTCTTGGTCTCTCTCCCGATCTCTCTTTCTGCGGACTCAGTTGAAGCTTCCTGTGTGTCCTCTTCGTTTTTGCCACTTTGATTCCCGGCATATGTAAGAAAAGGAAATGCGAAGATCAGGGTCCCGACCAGAAGCAGGGTGAACCATATGGTTTTTTTTATTCGATTGCTCATATTGTTCCTCCTCCTAAATCTCAATCCGGTGACAACCCGTTTCAACCGTTTTCCGCCTGATAAACCAGTTCCCCAAGGATCCGGATCAACTGATCCGCCTCCACGGGCTTTGAGAGATGCGCATTCATACCGGCCTGCATGGAATGCTGGACATCCTCATCAAAAGCATTCGCCGTAAGTGCGATAATGGGGATCTTCTTTGCATCACTTCGTTTCATGGACCGGATGGCTCTCGTAGCTTCCAGTCCGTCCATTTCGGGCATCCGTACATCCATCAGGATCGCCGCATAGATCCCTTCCGTGCTCTTGTCAAACATTTCCACAGCTTCCCTGCCGTTCTCTGCATGGTCCGCCTTGATATTCTCCATATCCAGGATATCCATCAGGATCTCGGCATTCAGTTCCATATCTTCCGCCAGAAGCAGCCTTCGTCCTGCAAGCTTCGCCCTCTTCTTCTCCTTGAATATATCCAGATTCGTCCTGCGTGCGATCCGTTTGAAGCTGTCTATCACATGGTTGGCAAAAAGCGGCTTTCCGATAAATCCGTTTACACCCACCCGGTCTGCTTCTTCCTGGATATCCTCCCAGCTGTATGCCGTCATGGCCACGATGGCACACTCGTCCTTAAACAGCCTCCGGATCTCCGAAGCTGCTTCCGATCCGTTCATTCCCGGCATATTCCAGTCCAGAAGGATGACATTGTAGGGCTTATGTTTCGCATGCTGCACTTCGATCTTTCTCAGTGCTTCCTGACCGCTGGTGCAGGAATCGGTACGGATCCCGACCTCCTCCATGACCATCCGGGCATGCTCCGCTTCAATGGGGTTATCGTCTACTACCAGCACATACAACGACCGAAGATCCAGTTCGCTGAGCTGGTTCCGGTTTCTCGTGTCACAGTTCCTAAGGGGGATCGATACGGTAAACTCCGTTCCCCTGCCCTTTTCGGAGTCGACGCTGACGGATCCGTTCATCATTTCCACGATCCGTTTTGTAATGGCCATACCCAGACCGCTGCTTCCGTACTTTGTGCGCTGTTTGGAATTCTCCTGGGAGAATGCATCGAAGATCCTGGGGATATATTCCTTATCCATACCGATGCCCGTATCCTTTATGCGGAAGCAGAGTGTGGACTGTCCGTCATAATCCGCCGTCTTCTCTATGGTCATATAGATCCTGCCCGGAGCGTCCGTGAATTTGATCGCATTGGAAAGGATGTTCACCAAAACCTCCTTCAGCTTCACATCATCACCGATATAGGCCTCCTCCACCTGATTCAGGATATGGCACTCATAGATGAGACCCTTCTCATCGCACTGGGAAACCACCATGGAGTTGATCTGTTCCAGCATGGAACTGAAGGAGAATTCCCCATTATTCAAATGTACACGTCCGGATTCGATCCTGCTCATATCCAGGATATCATTGATGATGGAAAGCAAATGCTGTGCGCTCTCTCCGATCTTATCCAGATATTCCCTGGTCTCGGCATCCAGATCCTTTTTCTTCAGTGCCAGCGTATCCAGCCCGATGATGGCATTCATTGGCGTCCGGATCTCGTGACTCATACCGGAGAGGAATGTGGTCTTCGCCGTATTCGCCGCCTCTGCGGCAGCAAGTGCATCCGCCAGAGCTTCATTTCTGGCCACGGCCTCCCGCATCTCCGCATCCACATTTGTAAATCCGACAATGATATGATGATCATCCAGGTCCATACGGGATACCTTCATATTGACATAGACCGGACCGTTCTGGCCCATACGCCGGTAGGTCATGACATACGTATCCTTATGCTCCAGCGCCTTCATCAAAGATTTACGGTGCATGCCCTGAAGAAAGGCATCCCGGTCCTCCGTATATACCTCTTCGCAGAGTTCCTTCTTGCAGTCACTGAAAAAATGCCAGCCCCGTCTCACCTCGTCAAGGGTTCTCTTTCCCTCGTCCCGCCGGTACTCAACGAACGCCTCTGTATTCGTGTCCACATAGTACATTTCCGTATAATCCCGCGCCAGCGTCTGCGCTATATGCGTATACATGAGTCCCGTACTGACAGCACTTTCATATGCATCCTTCGTCAGGGCATGTTCTTGCCGGATCCGTACGATATCCGTAATATCCTCGCACATACCGAGAATACAGAGTCTTCCTGTGACATCCGTATACTTGAGTTTCGTCGTCTGGAGCTGTTTCTGGGTTCCCCCCGCATCCGGCACATCCTGGAAGAAGATATAGGGTTTACTGAGGGACAGTGCGATCTTGTCGGCGTTCACAAAATGCTCCGCCGTCTCCGGGTCAAAGATCTCCGCATCCGTGAGTCCCACCACATCTTCCGGAGTTTCTTTATGCGCATAATCGGCAAATGCCTGGTTACAGGCCAGATATACACCGGTTCCGGCATCCTTCGTAAATGTCATCCCCGGCATATTGTCCAGAAGGGAAGTGATGGTATCCGTCAGTTTGTTGATCTTCTGGGCTTCCTCCAATCCCCTTCGGAACTCTTCCTTTTCATCATTCACCACAAAGGCATGAAGCAGACAGGTTCCCAGCATATAGGCGATGGAATAGACCGGAAGCAGCGGGAAGAAGAGCTGGACCAGAAGACATACGGCCATAATGACACCAAAGGCCACCAGTATGCGGAATGGTGTACCCTGTACTCCCCTCTTTTTCTGCCGGAACATGGACACCAACGCATGCAGCGAGATAAGAAGAAGCATCAGGATCTGCAGGCACAAAAAGACATATCGTATCGGAAGTGCCTGATAGACACAGCTTCTGTCTATCGAAAAGAGTATCGGCTTAAAGATGTTGATGATGGTCAGTACTATGATCAAGCCTGCCAGAATACGTCCGAGGATAATGAGGAACCGTCCGAAGAAACTCCTATCCTCCAGATAAGCCACCGTATACTCTGCCCAGAAGGAGATCCCGACACCCATTGCCGCAAAGTAGATGGTCGTGTCAACAAAGAGAGCCGTCACCAGCTTCTGATCCTCCAGAATTCCCCACAGAATATCCGTGATATAGTAGATCAGAACTGCATACAAAAACCGCCGGTAAACATTCCATGCAGGCTTTTCAAATGTAACTCCGAACCCGCGCAGAACATCCCAGTTCACGATGAACAGTATAAAGATTGCAATGATCCCGATCGAAGAATAATACATATACTCTTAGTCCTTTATTTTTTTCTGGATTTCAGATCGCTCTTATTTTCATACATCAACTGGTCCGCCTTCTCATATACCATGGAGACCTTCTCCTCACCCGCATGTTTTGCCATACCCAGGGCAATAATGATACCGCCGTTTTTGATGGCATCTTCATTGTGTGCATGCATCTGACCGATCAACTCATCGATCCTCTCATAATCATCCCCCTGGGAAAGCACGGCGAATTCGTCTCCGCCCACGCGGAATACGGGACTGCGCTTAAATGTGGTGCAGATGATCTTGCAGGCATCCCTGAGATACTGGTCTCCTGCTTTATGCCCTTCATTATCATTTACCTTCTTCAGATCATTGACATCCAAGATCACAATGGCAAATTCCGGAGCCCGGTCCATCTCGATCTGGGCATTCATGCGTTCCTCATAAACACGATATGCATTGCGGTTCTTCACACCGGTCAGGGCATCGATATTGGCCTCGATCCGGGCCTGTGCCAGGCGTCGGCCATACTCCTCTTCCTGACGAACCTGTGCATCGATATCATTGATACCGATGACCAGACGGCGCCCTTCCTGCTCTTCCACCATGGCTGCTTTCAACTGCACATATCTCGGCTCATCCCCCATGACCAGCCGGTAGCTGAGGGTGAATATCCCGTTATTCTCAACCTCTTCCATAACATTTTCCATGGAAAGCGCCGTGAAGAATCTGTTCTGGTCTTCCGTATAAACCGCCTGAATGGTCTTCTCCCTGAAGTCGGAGAAGAAATTCGTACCTTCAGATGGCATATTAAAATGATCCTCTCCCGAAACCGCACTGTATTCACGATACCATCCGTTCTCCGGATCCATAACATAGACTTTCAGGAACTCACCGGCCAGTGCACTGATACGGTCATAGGCGATCTGCTCCTCCTGCATCCTCTGGGCAGCATGCCTGTGTTTCATCTGCTCATCCACATCCGTCAGACTGAAGATGACAAACCGTTCCTCGTCCTGCATACGTGCAACCTTCAGGCTGACATAGACAGGCTCTGTCCCGTTCTCCCTGATGATCCGGAAGGTCATGATAAATGTGTTGTTCTTTTCCAGTGCACTCATCAGAGTCTGACGGTCCACAGCCCGGAGCACATCTTCCAGATCCTCCGGATATACAGACTTTTCAGCCACGTCCCGGCATTCTTCAAAGAAATGCCAGCCACGGCGTGACTCAGCCAGACTTCCATCCTCCGTATCGGAGCGGTACTCTATGAACTCCTCCGAATTAACATCTACGTAGAAAAGATCCATATATCCACGGGCAAGGGCCTCCGCCATATGGGTGAACACGATGCCGGTTTTACGGGCCTTTTCATAAGACTCTTTATTTGTGACCCTTTCCCGGGAGATCCGGAAGTTGTCCGTAAGATCCTGGAAGATACCCAGCAAACAGAGCCGTCCGTTTGCATCGGTATACTTCAACTTGGTCATCTTGACCTGACGCGGATTGCCATCCTCATCCGGCATATTTTCGTAGAAGATCAGAGGTTCATCCATGGAGAGTGCCGTCTTATCATCCTCTATGAAACGTTTCGCCGTCTCTTCATCAAAAAGATCCCCGGCAGTTAATCCCAGCACCTCGGAAGGAGACTTCTTATGTGCATACGAGGCAAATGCCTGGTTGCAGGCCAGATACTCACCGGTTTTGGCATCCTTGGTATAATTCATGCCGGGCATATTATCCAAAAGCGATGTAATGGTCTGCTTCAGCTCCTCGATCTCGGCAACCTCCTCCAACATACGCCTCTGTCGGGTTGCCAGACGCTCCGCTCTCAGCTTCTGTCCCAAAAGGAGGAGAATAACGAAAAAGATAAGGAAGAGCACGGCGATGACGATCAACCAGTATTCCTTAAGGAACCGGATGAAGCCCACCTTCTGTCCGGAGGCCATGTAGGATGCAAGCGCCGCATCCATCTCCTCGGTCTTTGTGACCAGCACCATTTTATTGAGAAGGAAATAGAGATCCCGATCGGCCTTCCTCACCGCAAAGCTGAAGGAAAGCGTTTCTCCGGTGGGAACCGTGAAGAGGCCGTATTTCTTCAGCGTATCCTCCTCTGAAGGGATCCTGTAATTGCTGACCAGGGCACAATCTTCCCTGCCGTCCGCAACCGCTTCGTAGCAGTTCTCCAGGCCCGCATAGGCTGTCCTCTTTACCTGGGGATACCGTTCCATGATGAAGGTATCGATATTGATCATTCCTTCATTTACCGCAAATCGCGCAGTGCTGTCGCTGGAAAGCACCTTATGGTCCGACGTACGCATGATGGCGTTCATCTCCGTCTTCATGGCGGGATCCGTCAGCCGGATACCCATCTGATCCGCATCATACGAACTAAGGCAAACCGGGAACGCGCAGTCGATCTCCCCGGCAGAAAGCGCCTGCAGCGCAGCTTCCGTCGATTCATAAGGAACCGGTTCGAACCTGAGATTCGAGCTGTTCAGGTTGTTCTCGGCATGGGCGAGAAAATCCTTCAAAGCCCCTGTCATTTCCCCTGTCTCTTCATCGGTTCCGCAGAAGGGAAGGTAGTTCTCCCTGTATCCGATGCGGATGGTGCCATGCTCTTTCACCCAGTCTTCCTGTTTCGGGGCGATCATCGCATTTGTCCTTGTCTTATACAGACGCTCTTCCGATATCTTCTGGTTAAAATACGGATCCTCATCCTGGATCTCTGCCAGAGCCATATTCAGCTCATCCAGCAGGTCCTTACGATCCTTGTTCACTGCATAGAAATAATCCGATCCGCCGATCCGGCATACGGGGATCGCCTTCGCATCGGTTTCAAAGGAGAAGACAGATGCGTATCCGTCCACTTCATTCCGGGTGATCATGTCCATGGATTCCGATTCACCCCCCGTCAGCGGAAGGATCTCGAAATTCAGTTCGTTCTTCTCCTTCCACTCCCTGAGGAAGCCTTCCTGGATGCTGTCCTTATTTACACCGATCTTCCTCCCGTTAAAAGTGGACAGATCATCTGCAGCGATCTCACGATTCTCTGTTCCGATAAAGATATAGTATGCCTCGGTTCCCATGGGAAGAGCGGCAAAATACATATCCTTCTCGCGATCCGGTTTATAGGAAACATCACTGAGAAGATCGATCTCCCCTTCCTTCAGCTTCTGAAGCAGGTTCGGCCAGCTGTCCTCCACATACTCATAATTCCAGCCGGTATAGGCGGATATCTTCTGCTGATACTCATAATCGATCCCGCAGCGTCTTCCGAAGGAATCATAATAGCATAGAGCAGAATCGAACCAGCCCACCCGGACGGTCTTCTCTTCCTTTTCCTTCTCCTTCGGCTCATCTGCCATGGCAGAACAGGGCACGGTAAGGATCACCATGATCATGCATAGAAGTATTGCTATGATACGTTGAAGTTTCTTACTGACTTTCACTCGGATCCACCTCCAAACCACGTTCTATGATCAGCCTTGCCATCGTTACATACAGTTTGTCCGGTTCTACCGGTTTTGAGAGATGCGCATTCATTCCCGCTTCCATAGAGCGTTCTACATCCTCATCAAATACATTTGCCGTCATGGCGACTATGGGAATGGTCTTCGCATCCGGACGATCCATGGAACGGATCATCCTCGTTGCATCCAGCCCGTCCATCACTGGCATCCGGACATCCATAAGGATCGCCGAATAGAATCCGGGCTCACTCTGGCGGAACATGGAGACTGCATCCTCTCCGTTCCTTGCCCGTGCGGACAGGACTTCCTCCAGATCCAGAAGGTCCGCAAGGATCTCCGCATTCTGATCCACGTCTTCCGCCATCAGGATCCGCTTTCCGGCAAGCACTTCCTCGATCCGGTCGTCGCTCAGTTCTTCCTCACTGGAAGCAGGATCATCCTCCTCAAGAATCCCCCGCTTCTTCAGGATGGAGTGGATCTCCCGCAGGAGAATATCTGCGAAGAGCGGCTTCGACAGGATGGCATCCACACCGTCTGTCTTCGCCTCTTCTTCGATGAAATCCCAGTTATGGCCGGTGAGCATGAGGATCCCCATCTTCTCACCTGCCAGCTCACGCGCCGCTAAAGACAGCTCCAGTCCGTTTATCTTCGGCATCTTGTAATCCGTAAGCAGCAGCGGATAGTCTTCCTTCCTCTCATGGGCCTGACGGAGCGTAGCCAGCGCCTTTTCCGCATCGGTACAGGTTTCTGCCTCAACACCGATCTTATTCAGGACTATGCGTATGTGCTCACAGGAGATCTCATCATCATCCACCACCATTGCACGGATACCGGCAGGCAGACTGATCCCCTGTTCCTCATGAGGCTTCCGGTCAGAGACCGCCAGCTGTACCGTTACCGTGAACTTGGATCCGGCGCCCTTCTTACTTTCCACATGGATGGCCCCGCCCATCATTTCCACCAGGTTCCTGGTGATGGCCATTCCGAGACCGCTTCCACCGTATTTATTGGTATTTGTGGCATCCTCCTGAGAGAAGGTCTCAAAGAGCTTCGGGATAAACTCCTCGTCCATTCCGATCCCCGTATCCTGTACGATAAACCGCATGGTACATGGGTCATTCTTCGTCCCGAGCTGCTCCACGGTCAGCGTCACATCTCCCGGAGCGTTGGTAAACTTGACCGAATTCCCGAGGATATTGATCAGTACCTGCTTCAGTTTCAGATCATCGCCGACATAGTAATCCGCCACATGTCCGACGATATTGCATTCATAGTGCAGTTTCTTATCCTGGCACTGTCCGTTGATGATGATATTGATCTGGTTCAGGAATTCGCGGAAGGAGAATTCTTCCTTCTTCAGCGTCATCCGTCCGGATTCAATCCTGCTCATATCCAGGATATCATTGATAAGACCCAGCAGATGGTTGGCGCTGGAGCCGATCTTCTCCAGATGCTCCCTGGTCCGGGGCTTCAGTTCCGGATCCCGGAGGGCAATATTCTGCAATCCGATGATGGCATTCATGGGGGTCCGGATCTCATGGCTCATATTGGACAGGAAGCTGGATTTCGCCCGGCTGGACTCCTCTGCGCGTGCCTTCTCCACTTCTACCATTTTTTCTCTCTTCTGCATGAACCCGTAAATGTTAAGGAGGATCAGCAGGGACACCACGATCAGCCCGATCTGGATCATACTTGCCACATGTATGGAATGATCCACGAAGTCCATTTCCTTCTGCAGATATTCCGTATCCACCGGGCTTCCCGGAGCCTCCGCTTCGTGCTTCTCATAGTATTCCCGAACCTTTTCCTGATACTGCTCCAGTGCCTGATCCCCGGTCTGGTGCATCCATACACTGGAGGTGAAGATGATGAGCCCCAGAAGAACCACCCACGCCATGATGGTCTTACCCATCCGGCGCTCACGGTCTCTACGCAGGAAGAACCGGAAATACAGGAACCCGCAGATACTCCATATGGCAAGGATCATGTAGGATTCCGTGGAAAGGGTTGTGACGGAGATCAGATTCGGGATCAGGAACGCCAGGGCGAACATCAGAGAGATGATGACCCCCACCACCCCGAAGATCTGATATTTCCGGTTATTCTCAACTCTGGCGGCCTTCCAGGCGGATGCGGATGCAAGTGCATAGGCAATGGTGGCCCCGACAGTCGTGACATCCACGATCCAGCTGATGGCGGTACGTCCGAAGAAGGGGAAGATCGCAGAGATCAGAAGGATACAGAGGATCGCATTCCGCGGAACGAAATCCTTCTTCTTCCCGCCGATCCATTTCGGGAAGAGCCCGTCCGCCGACAGCGAATCCATCAGACGGCTGAGGGCGATGTAATTTCCGATGAGCCCCGTGAAGATCGCACCAAGGGCTGCCACACCGAGGATCACACTCCCGGTGTCCCCCATGGCAGTATATGCCGCGTTAAATGTGGGCTGTGAGGTTACTCCCTTATACTGATCGAGATTTCCGACATACTCTGTCCAGGAAGCATTTCCCTCCGGCACGGCCGTAACCGCAAGAAGTGACAGCAGGATATAGGCGATCGCACCCGTGATAACGGCAGCCGCCAGGATACGGAAGGTCTTCTTCATTGAGAACTTCGCTTCTGCTGCCGAGTGAGAAATGGATTCAAAACCGACATAGGCCCAGGGCGCCAGGGTGAAGATGGTGAAGATCCCGCTCAAGGAACCTTTTTCCGGTGCATAAGCCGGAGTAAAGTCCCGGGCTTCCGGTCTTCCCGCCGCTGCCACAAAGCAGATCACGATCCCTGTGAAGAGCAGGACCGCGAAAACGATCTGGGAGCCCACTGCCGCCTTTCTGAACAGGCAGACCATGGCCGCAAGCACAAGTGCACCAAGAGACAGAAGCAGTTCCCCGAAATAGATGGGATAACCCGCGATCTCATAGAGATAACCGAATCGGAAGGTGTCTCCCAGCAGGGTCCGTGCGATCAGGGGAAGCGCGGTGGCATTTGCCCAGATGATCGCGATGTAGGTAAGGATCAGGAACCATGCACTGAGGAAGCCCTGATCATAGCCAAAGGTCTTCTTCGTATAGGTGTAGGTTCCTCCTCCATCCGGAAAGCGGTTCATGAGATAGTGGTAATTCACGGCAAGAAGCAGCATGACCAGACCGCCCAGTCCCAGACCGATGGCAGTTCCCACCGGACCTGCAACGGGAAGAAATGTGGTGCCGGGCATCACGAAGGAGCCCCAGCCCACGCTGCAGCCGAAGGCCAGTGCCCATGCACCGGTAACACCGAGATATTTTCTCTGTCCGGAAGCTGTACTCATGCCGCCCTTCTCCTGTTCCATACCATTTCCCCCACTTCATAAGATCCTTAAAGATCCTTCGCTTCGCTCAGGATGACACGCGCTCTGTCGCTTCGCTCAGGATGACATATGCTCAGCCTGCCTCGTACTCCCGGATCTTCTCTACAATGACCGTATAGTCGCTGCGGATCGCTTCCAGCTTCGCCTTGATCTCCTCATCCGAAAACTGTCTCTGGTTGCCCGGCCGATACTCCTCCGAGATCTCCGATGCCGCCGCCGACAGCTTCACCAGGCCGAGATTTGCGCATACTCCCTTCATGGCGTGTGACTTCTCGAAGAGTTCTGTGGGATCCATGGATCCGCCGGCATCCAGCAGTCCGTCCACCACTCCGTTGGTCGGAAGCCTCCGGATATGCTTGTCGATCAATTTCTCGATACGAAGCACCCGCACTGCCTGATCATAATCCCCACCGATTGCTGCATATAATTCCTGTAATGTCATATCCTTTTCCTCCTATGCTACTCGTCCCATCCGTCGTCGGTCATAGTCCCCTTCCTGCCGTGTCATCTCATTCAGTGCACAGCCCGGAACACCATTTTTCTTCCAAAATCCGACACTACACGCCACTTTAACATTTTACCACATTTTCCTCTGTCTGAACAGATTTCATGTGGGAGATTATCCGGAAAATCCGTAAAAAAATCCTTGTTTTTTCGAAACAATATCCGATATCAGATTTTGACACACGGTCATGTGATATGGTAGTATTTATGGTAGTATTTATCCTCTCTCAGCAAGAAGACCCCCTCCTCTAAGGTGGGGGATGAATTGCGCACAAATTTGCTGAATGTTCACATGACAATCACATGAAAATGTGCTATAATATAATCAGTCGAATTTTACTATAGAGGTATAATATATATGGATTTAGATAATAATGCACATTCAGTATTTTTGCTTCACTATCATCTTGTTCTGGTTGTAAAGTATCGGAGAAGAGTTTTCAATAAATCAA
>CACYMQ010000037.1:0-42506 GCA_902775555.1 uncultured Lachnospiraceae bacterium
TTCCGTGCCGGAGATACGGAAGCTCTCTTCGGTGAGAAGGTGGTGACACTGTTTCAGCAGGCGGATTATTCGGTCTGCAATACGGAGGGCTGTATCGCAGATCACACGGACGCCGTTCGTAAGGTGGGACCGGTTGTCACTGCGGGAAGTGCAACTCTGAATGCACTGAAACGTCTGGGAGTGCGGGCCTTAACCCTGGGGAATACCCATATGATGGACGGAGGGGTCACAGGGTTTCGGGAATACACCTCGCTTTTGGAGGAAAGCGGGATCGAATACTTCGGCTGCGGGACCGACCTGGAACATATGAAAAATCATATCCTGGTGGAAGAAAAGGGGGTCAGGGTCATACTCTACAATGTGATGGAGTTTTTCTTTAACGGCGCGACGAAGAACGGACCCGGAGGAAATCTCTATGACGAGACCAGGGTGCTGGAAGAACTGCGGGAACTGAAGAAGGAATGTGATCATCTGGTGGTGCTGTATCATGGGGGCTTCGAGTCCACATTTTACAACACGCCGCTGATCCGGAGCCGGTTTCACCGGATGGCGGATGCCGGCGCGGATATCCTGATCTCCCAGCATACGCATGCCATCGGAAATGAGGAGGAATACAACGGTTCCCTTCTGATCTACGGGCAGGGGAATTTCTGCTTTAACCTGGCAAAGAAGGTGAATGAATGTCTGATGCACGGCATGCTCCTGTCCTTCTGTTTCACAAAGGACGGATACCGGGTAAATCGGCATGTGGTCCGTCGTACAGAAATCGGATGCGTATACGACGTGGAGCAGGATCTGTCCGGACAAATGGAACGAACGAAACTGCATGAACGGCTCCTTTCAGGAAATCCGGAGGCGGAAGAGATATTCCTGCGGGAAAACCGGAAGGTCAGCAGGGTATTCATTGAACGGCTGCTGAAGGGCTTCTATGGTACGGATGAGCTTCCGGAGCTTAGCGAAAAACAGATCCGCATCCTCCTGCTCATGCTTCAGGCAGAGGAGATGAACGAGATGGCAGTCTGCTATTTAACGGAGTTGTTGGAGAAATATGAAAAGTGATCGAAAAAATGATAAAATAACAGGAAATATCCGGATGCCTCTGTTGGTGAGGATCTCTATCCTTGTTCTCCTTGCGCTTTCTGTCTCCGGCGTTCTGCTTGCTACATTGTATCAGAATTACCGCAGGAAGAAAGCGGTAGAACAGGGAGGAGAATCTGCCAGACATGCCTGTGCCATTATCCGGAACTACATGCACTCTACCGGATACAGAGAAGAAATCTTTCAATGGACGGAACAAACCCAGTGGGATCTTTATTATCTGCAGGATGTGTTTTTCCCTGAGGTCTGTGCGGCGATGGATCTTAAATATCTCTACCTGTTTTCCATCGATGAGCATCAGAAACGTCATCATATCGTCACGGTGACGAACAATATAAGCGATCAGGATAATCTGCACGATTACATTCAACACTATGACCAGGATATGGAATTGCCTCTCCAGGAAAATGAAAAGGAAGTGCTGAATCGTACAAAAGACAGTGCTCTTCAGGAAGTAAATAACGAATTCGGACATGTCGTGAACTGCGTCATGGGTTATTATGATGAGACAGGTAAGCTGATCGGCATGATCGGAGCGGATTACGATATGGAGCTCCTGATGTCGAATATGAGAAAGGACAACAGCTACCTTCTGATCATCGGATTTTCAGCTATTATAATCACATTTTTCCTTGTGCTGATCATGATTCATATATGGGTGCTCCGTCCCATCGGGGATTTATCCCGACATATGCGGGATTTCAAGGAGGATAAGGTATTACATCTTCCGAAGAATACATCCCATTTTCAGGACGAGATATCGGATATGGAGACGTCCTTCCGGGAAATGGCCATGGATCTGTCGAACTATGTGGATGACATTCAGAGAATGGCCTCTGAGAAGGCGGAGTCGGATGTGCAGCTTGAACTGGCGAGGCGGATCCAGAATGGTATGGTTCCTCCCGAGAAGGGATACTTCGGCCGTGGCTGCTCGGTATATGCGGTCATGCGTCCGGCGCTGGAGGTGGGTGGAGACTTTTACGACGTCTTCGATCTACCCATGGGAAAGGTGGGGATCCTGATCGGAGACATTTCCGGTAAAGGGATCGGAGCGGCTCTGTTCATGTCCATCGTTCATCGTATCGTACGGGAACGTCTACGCACCGGCATGTCGCCGGCGAAGGCGCTGAAGCGGGCAAATGATGAGATCTGCAGAGAAAACCCGGAGGACTTTTTTGCATCTGTTTTTGCGGCATCATGGGATCCGATGAACGGCAAACTCACCTATGCAAATGCAGGTCATAATCCGCCGGTCCGATTCGGAAGAAAAGTCGAGGAGATCAAGGTCCTTCCGGGAGATGTCCTGGGACTTTATGACGACGCCTATTTCAAGAATGAAACGATGGAGCTGGAGATAGGAGAGGGACTTCTTCTTTATACGGACGGTGTTACGGAGGCGCTGAATCCCCGGCGTGAGGCCTATGGACTGGATCGCCTTCTGGAACAGGTGTCCGGGATAGAACCGGATTCGAAGAAGATCGTCAATACGATCCGGAACAATGTGCTGGATTTTGAAGGAGAAAACCATATCTTTGATGATATTACCATGATCGCCATCCAGCGGCAGGGTGTTCAGTGGATCAGAATGGTACCGGAGCTTTCGGAACTGGATCTGTTGAAGGAGTGTGTTATGAGCAACGTGGAGGATCAGGAGCTTGCAAAGGATGTGATGATGTCATCCGAAGAATGGTTTGTAAATATCATGTTTTATTCTCAGGCCAAGAGCATTCTCTTCGATATCGTCCGTGAAAACCAGCTGATCAAGGTGACCTTTGCCGATGACGGTGTTCCCTTTGACCCGACGACATATATCGGGGAGAAGGCATTTGAAGACCTTGATACCGGAGGCATGGGTATTAGGATGATCAGGGATCTCTGCACTGAGATCCGGTATGAACGTGTTGAGTGCAGAAATGTAGTAACGCTGGTATTCAAACAGAAGAAAGATATAGACGCGAAATGACCTGTGCCGGACGGCCTCCCGCTCGAAGGACAGGATGGAGACGTCAGTGAATATTATACTATGGAAAGGAAGACTTACTATGGAGATCATTAAGACGGAAAACGGAAACGAAGTGACTATGAAGCTGGTAGGCTGGCTGGATACCAAGGCCGCCCCCGAACTGAAGGAAGAGGTTGATAAATTACAGGAGAATGAAAGCCTCATTCTTGATCTGGAGAAACTGGAGTATGTGGCATCTTTCGGCCTCAGACAGTTTGTTGCCACATATAAGAAGCTGAACGGAAAGATGGTGCTTCGAAATGTACCGGATAATATCCTGGGCATTCTGAAGACGATGGGTATGGATAAGAGGATCCCCATCGAATGATGAGGCGGTTGTGGGGAAACAGGGTGGAAATCATGAGAAATAAACTGAAGATCTATATCCTGACGGCTGCGGTCATATTTTCCGGCACAGTCATAAATGCATCCGGTACAGCTGATGCCGCAGGGGGGATATGGAAGAAGAATTCCAGGGGATGGTGGTATGGCTATCCCAATGGGACATATGCCGTGAACCAATGGCTGAAGATCGGAAAGAAGTGGTATCATTTTGATAAGGCAGGCTACATGCAGACCGGATGGAAGAAGATCTCCGGGAAATGGTATTACTTTGTCTCCTCGGGAGCGATGCAGACCGGGTGGAAGAAGATCTCCGGGAAATGGTATTACTTTGCCTCCTCCGGAGCGATGCAGACCGGATGGAAGAAGATCGCCGATAAAACATATTATTTCAGTTCAACCGGTGAGATGCGGACAGGTACCGTGATCGTGAACGGAAAAGAATATATCTTCAGACACGATGGCACATGGATCGACAGACAGACCCCGATGGGGATCGACGCGGCACATTTTCCGGATGCAGCTTTCAGAAAATATATCGGAGATGCCTTTGACAAGGACCATAACGGTGTTCTCAGCGATGCGGAGATCGATCTGATCCGGAATGTTCATTGTGAAGACATGAATATCCATTCCGTCAAAGGGATCGAATACTTCCCCGAACTGATCGGACTCTGGTGCAAGGGAAATCACATATCCGAACTTGATCTTTCGGGAAATTCCGGCCTGAAGGGGATATGGTGCTCCTTTAATGACTTTACCTCCCTGGATCTTTCGGATTGTCCGAAACTGGAATGGCTATACTGTTTCAACTGCAAACTGAGATCTCTGAATGTCCGGAACAATCCGGATCTGGCATATCTGGAATGTAATTCCAATCCGGAGCTGAAACAGCTGGATCTGAAGAAGAACAGTAAGCTGGAGAATCTGTTCTGCAGTAAATGCGGACTGACCTCTCTCGACCTTTCCGGAAATCCGCTTCTCTGCGAACTGGCGGTATTCTATAATGATCTGTCCCGGATCGATGTGTCCAAAAATCCGAATCTGAAGCGTTTGGATATATGGCATAATCCGCGGCTCGGAAATGTGGATGTGGGCAGTATAAAGGGACTTCAGTATTATAACTGCGCATGGACAGGGCTTACGAAGATCGATGTCAGCCGGAACCCGGAACTTCTGGAACTGGTCTGCGGGTATAACAGCGGGCTGAATATACTGGATCTTTCCCATAATCCCAAGCTGGCATATCTGGCCTGCGAATGTGATGTGAACCTGAAGGCTTTGAATCTTTCCCACAATCCCAGGCTGTATTATCTGCTGGCATTCGGCCTCAGCAGTATTGATACCATTGACATCAGCCATAACAGCCGTCTCTGCAAGGCTTATCTGGAAGGGAAATATGTTCACGAGACCGAGAATCTCGGGAATGTTTACTCCAGGACGATCGATTACGGCGGAAGCAGTGATCCCTTTGACGAACTCCGGCACTGTGTCTGCTTTGATGATGATACGACCATCATCGGTGTATATAAGGGAAGTAACGATGTACCTGACAGTGTGATGGATACGAAGGATGGTCATTCGGCTTCGGATGCCTTTGTGACCAGAGCCGAGGCAATGCAGGCCCTGTACGAAGCGGCAGGAAGTCCTGACGTGAAGGGAACATCCCGGTTTAAGGATGTTTCAGCCGGTGCGTCATATGCCGCTGCCGTGAAATGGGGCGAGGATAACAGGATATGCTTCGGATATCCCATGATCAGTTCGGATACCTTCTGCCCGGATCAGTTGATCAGCAGACAGGATTTTGCTCTTATGGCACACCGGTTTGCGGATCATATGGGATTCGGAACAGCCTTTGACTACGGAAGGACCGATTGGTTTAAGGATTACTATGACATCGATTTTTATGCCTGGGGGTCCTTTACCTGGGCG
The DNA here is from genome assembly GCA_902775555.1 of uncultured Lachnospiraceae bacterium. Lineage (GTDB taxonomy): Bacteria > Bacillota > Clostridia > Lachnospirales > Lachnospiraceae > Eubacterium_Q. Next base: position 5,375 of record CACYMQ010000037.1, read on the forward strand.
ATCCAATGGAATGTACTAAGTTTTGATAAGACGAATAATAACTGCTGTCCCCATGGAAGACTGACGAAAGACGAGCTGAAGGCAGGAGTCGCAGAGATCTTCGATCTGGATGAAGGTGCCGCATACTCCGGGATCGTGGATGGAAACGGGAGATAAGGAGTTATTTTGGAATGAGTGATCAGAATCAGACTACCGAAAAAAAACTGAATCGTATCGGGATCCGGACCCTATAAGGATTCCGGTATAATGGTGGTATTATATGTTAAAGTGTGATATGATATGTACAAGCTGTTCCGGCCTGAAAGCGGCGGATCAGTATTATGATCTGTAAAAGGAGGCTGTTTATGAAAATTACATCATTTAACCCTTTGATCGTAACAAAGGATGCTGAACCGGTCATCAAACTATTTGAAGAACTGGGATTTGAGCGTCGACATACGAAAGAGTCGATCGGCAAGAGCAATGTTACCGATGTCCGGATGAAGGATGCCAATGGTTTCCATGTGGATATTTCATCCGGCAGTGGAGAATGGACCATGATCCGCATGAATGTGGATGATCTTGACGAGACGGTAAAATTCCTTGAGGAACGTGGATTCCATAAGGCAAGACATGATGCTGCAAAAGAAACCATCGATACCGGTTCCTCCAAGATCAATGTCATGGTTTCGCCTTCGGGTTATATCTTATCCGTTTCGCAGCATATAAAAGATCATGACTAGGGTGTCATGTCATATCCAAAGTATCTTGAACGATCATGGATTGAAAGGAGATAAGATATGAAGATCACAACATTTAATCCCCAGATAATGACAAATAACCCGGAGCCGGTCATGGAGCTGTTTCAGGAATTGGGCTTTGAGAAACGCCATGATAAAAAGGATATCGGGGAACTGAAGGTGGAGGGCATCCGTATGAAGGATGCAAACGGATATGCTCTGGATATCTCGATCCCGCCGATCTCTTTACCGAAGGATCTGATCGCGATCCGGGTAAATGTAGATGATTTTGATGAGGCGTATCAGTTCTTCACAGAACGTGGATTCAAGAATTATTACGGGGATCAGACGGCTGATACCAAATCCTCCAGATCCGCAGTGCTTATCTCGGAATCCGGACTAGGGATCAATCTGGTCCAGCATATAAAAAAATGAAAGCATTGAAATCCGAACCGTCCGTTTCGGCGGTTTTTTTATCACCCGGCTTGAATGACAGTTTTATTTCCCTGCCTGTGGCAGATCGTTGCCACAGGCTTTTTCTTGTTTGATTCCAATGTCCGTTCTGTTATAATAAACACAGATGGATCTGTGCGATGGTAGGGATCGTTGTTTTAGAAATTAGAAAGAAGGAACGGATTATGATTTCTTTGATCTGTGCATTTGCGGTTTTGTTACTCGGTTACCTTGTATATGGGCGGATAATCGAAAAAACGATCGAACCGGATGACAGAGTCACGCCGGCCTATACAAAGGAAGACGGTGTGGATTTTGTACCCATGAAGACATGGAAAGCCTTTCTGGTACAGCTGCTGAATATAGCCGGAACCGGACCGATCTTCGGGGCACTTATGGGCGCATGCTTCGGGCCGGTTGTATTCCTTTGGATCGTGTTCGGCGCGATCCTGGGTGGTGCCGTTCATGATTTCATGATCGGAATGATCTCGGAGCGGCATGACGGTGCCTCCATAGCGGAACTGTCCGGTATCTATCTTGGAAATGTAGTCAAATGGATCATGAGGATCTTTTCCATCCTGCTGCTTCTCCTTACAGGTACGGTCTTTGTGACGAGTCCGGCAGGACTCCTTTCCATGCTGACACCGGATTTCATGGATAAGCAGGTATGGATCGTTATCATTCTGGCTTATTATGTTCTGGCGACCCTGCTTCCCATCGATAAGATCATCGGACGGTTGTATCCGATCTTCGGAGCGGTTTTGATCCTTATGGCAGTCGGCATCCTTTGCGGGACTATTTTCGGCGGATATACTGTGCCGGAGATCAGTTTTACAAACCTGCACCCGGAGGGTCTTCCTGTATGGCCATATATGTTCGTGACCGTTGCCTGTGGTGCGATCTCCGGATTTCATGCCACACAGTCACCGATGATGGCCAAATGTATCACCTCGGAGAAGGTGGGACGTAAGGTGTTCTATGGGGCGATGATCTCCGAAAGTGTTATCGCACTGGTATGGGCTGCAGGCGGTGTGGCCTTCTATGGTGTAACGGGCGGTCTTTTCGATGCCCTTGCAGATCATGGCCAGTCCGGAGTTGTCTATGATATAGCACATGGTATGCTCGGTGGAGCAGGCGGGATCCTGGCCATCGTCGGAGTTGTTGCCTGTCCCATCACTTCGGGAGATACAGCCTTCCGTTCCGCGCGGCTTACTCTTGCAGAGATGTTCCATATGGATCAGAAGAAACTGAGAAACCGTATGATCATCACCCTGCCGCTGCTTGGGATCGGAGCTATTCTTACCCAGATCGACTTCAATGTCCTCTGGAGATATTTCTCATGGAGCAATCAGACTCTGGCAATGGCTGCTTTATGGATCGCAACCGTCTATATGCTCAGGTCCAGGAAGATCAAGATCTCGTCTTTGGTCACGGCAGTACCGGCCACCTTTATGACAGCCGTAAGCCTGACTTATATCCTGATGGCGAAGGAAGGATTTGGCATCAGTCAGGAAATTGCCTATCCCATAGGGATCATATTTGCTTTGTTGCACTTTGTTGGATATATTATGCTGGAACGCAGACTGAGAAAGAGTGAAGAACCGGAATCGATTACTCGATAAAGAGATAAGGTGGTGTTTACAGAAGTATGATGAATTTACTGGAAGAATCGATAGTTTATGCAACGGTCATGTATCAGGGTAAGGTGCGTAAGTTCAAAGGCGTTCCTTTTATCCTTCATCCTATGGAGGTCGCCCAGATCCTGGCCACCATGACAGATGATCAGGAAGTGCTGGCGGCCGGTATCCTTCATGATATCCTGGAAGAAACCTCAGGCACACTTCAGGATATTGAAAAAAGATTCGGAAAAAGAGTCGCCATGATCGTTGCATCCGAGTCCGAAAATGATTATCCCGGTGAAGACCGGTGCGCTACATGGAAGAGGCGTAAGGAAGAATCGCTGAAGGTTCTTAAAAACAGCAATGATATCGGCGTACAGATGCTATGGCTTGCGGATAAGCTGGCAAATATGCGTTCCCTTGCAAGGATCTACTCCGAACAGGGGGAAGCATTATGGAAGAGCCTTCATCAGAGCGATCCGGAGGAGCATTGCTGGTATTACAGGACCGTTGCCGAGATCGTTGAACTACAGCTCAATAAGACAGGTGCATTTAAGGAACTCGTCAAGCATATCAATTTCATCTGGCCCGGGACCTTTGATTCCGACAAGGCCCGGTACAAAAAATATAAGGAAGTATCCGTGGACGGATGCAAAATGCTCGGCCGGGGCGCCAAAGGAGAAGTATATCGCTTTGATGATGAGTTGATCATTAAAGTTTATAATCAGAATAATACCTATCATGATGTGGAACAGGAGATTGCGCTCAGCAGAAAAGCCTTTATCCTGGGCATCCCGACAGCGATATCCTTCGGTATCGTGTCGGTTGGCAGGCAGTACGGATCCATGTATGAGCTGGTGGAATCAGACACGGTTTCGGTATGTCTGTCCCGAAATCCCGGTCAGGTTGATTTCTACGCAAAAATGATGGCGGATCTTGCCCGGACGATCCATAACACCGAAGTGACCGATGAGGACGGTTTCCCGGATGCGGTGGACCGAATGACCGGCTATATCAAAAGAGGCATTGCCTATGAAAGCGAAGAACTGGCCGAGAAGTGCCTCCGGCTTGTGGAGACGATCCCGAAGATGACCACTCTGGTGCATGGAGATTTCCATACCGGAAATGTGTTCGTACAAAACGGAGAACCGCTTCTTATCGATATGGACCGGCTCTCCACCGGTCATCCCCTTGTTGATATCAGCGGGATTTATTACTTTTATGTATTACTGGGTGAAGATGATCCTTCCGTTGTGGAGGATTTCATGGGATTTTCCTATCAGACCGCAACTGTTTTCTATGATCGTTTCCTGAAGCATTACCTGAACACGGAAGATGAGGGAAAGATCAAAGAGGTAACGGAGAAGGCGGCCCTCCTCGGTTATATCCGGCTGATCCACAAGATCCATAAAAACCCGGAGATCACCGAAACAGATCAGCGGATCATCAACCGTTGTCTTGAGAAGATCACGGTCATGGTTGACAAGCTGACATCACTGAACTTTTAACCATTGAAAAAGTCCCGCTCCGGCGGGATTTTTTACATTTCACATTTGTTTTTATTCAGAGAATCAAGTATAATTGAGTATGGGTTTTTTTATGTATTTTTAACAAGGATGTAACAAAATGCTGAAAGAATACATTTTGCAAAACTGGTCACTTATCCTGCTCCTGCTTGCTTTTGCAGTTCTGCTCCGAACAACGGTATTTCTGAATAAAAAAACCATAATGCATATGTATGCCCTGATCTGTGGGCTGTTTCTCTTTTCGGTCATCGTCTTTTGGGAGTTTTACCTGGAAGAGCATGGCGGATCCACGGATGCAAGGCTTGTTCTGATGGCTGTCCGATACAGCGCAACGCCGCTCATCATCACCATGATCATCTGCGCACTGGCAAATGACATAAGGTGGTTTGTCTTCCTGCCTGCCTTCGGTCTGACCATTCTGGATCTTATCTCGATCCCCACGGGTATCATCTTCGGACTTGACGCCGAAGGAAAACTGCAACGCGGCGTTCTGGGATATCTGCCGTATACCCTGGTGGGCGCCTACTCCATATTGTTGGTCTATATCCTGGTGAAGAGAAGCAACCGGCGGGCCACGGAGATCTTCCCGATCCTTTTTCTCTGTTTTGCCTTCATATCCGGGCTGATCCTTCCGTTTTTGCTTGGGAAAGACTATTCGAAGATCTTCTGCGTGACCATTGTTATCGCCCTTTTTGTATACTATGTGTTCTCGATCCTTCAGATGACGGATAAGGATCCGCTGACGGGACTGCTCAACCGTCAGGCATTTTACGCCTCGGTGGGGCAGGATGCCAGGAATGTGCATGCTCTTGTATCCATCGATATGAATGGTCTCAAAACCATCAATGATACCGGAGGACATGATGCCGGGGACAAAGCGCTGAGGACCGTATCCGGCTGCTTCCAGCAGGCAGTCAGGTCAAGGCAGATGGCATACAGGATCGGCGGTGATGAATTCGTGATCGTCTGCAGCCGGGGGTCCGAGGAAGAGGTAAAGGAACTGATCGCCCGTGTTCGAAGAAATCTCTCCGGGACCGAGTACCATTGCGCGATAGGCTATAGTTTTTCTCGGGACGGATCAAAAACCATCGATGAGATGATGAAGGAATCGGATGAACAGATGTATACCGATAAGGACCGGTTCTATTCGAGCCATGAAAATAATGGCCGGAGACGGAAAATATGATCACAGGACAATGTGAATTCATACAGGAACCATTAACCAATCCATAAAAGAAGGGAGAATAACAACCATGAACAATGAGAACAAGAGAAAAAAAGATAACAAAGAGATTTCGGTACCGCTTCTTGCTTTTACTTTTTTCTATTCTGTCGGTATCTATATCGTACTCCTGGGATTCTATTTCTGGCACTGGCATAAGCAGGATAAGTGACCCTCCTTTCCTTCCGGAAAGGAAGGTCATATGAAAAGAGGCGGACTTCCATCTCTCTTTTTTTAATTCGTTGCTTTCATCCATCCTATGACACTTGTGTGACACTGGATCAGCTATAGTGACGATGGAAAAAAGTGATCTTTGAATGTGGAACAGCGATCCGGATTGGGATAGAAAAGGAGTAGAACCATGCCACGACCAAATAAATTCACTACAAAAGAAGAAGCCATGAACACTGCCACGGCACATTTGAAGCTGCAGGGGCAGGATGCCGTGTGGCTTCAGGAGAAGATGGAAACCGTCACCAATGCCATGGGGTACCGGCTCAACACGCGGGCTTCCGTGGATAATGCACTTCGTCTGTATCTGATCGCAGATAAAGGATATACCCTGGAACAGGCACTTCGGATCAGTGAGACGGACCCTGAGGAACTGAAGACACAGTTTCAGGACTTCTTTGATAAGTATGCGGATGAGAGCAAGACTCCCGAAGAGAATCTGCATCTGTTGGGCGACATGCACAGAAGAGCCTTTGAGGCCATCTGTGACTTTCGATTACCCGATTTTTCCAACGTCCGTTCCGTAAAGGATCTCTATCAGATCCAGGAGTTTTTACAGGGGCTTGGCAATCTTGCCACTGATTACCTGCAGGATTCGGATCTGATCAGGCGACCGGAGCAGCGGGTGGCGTACTATGCAGGTGCGGGCGGAAAGGCCAAGATCGAAAAACTGCATGCCCATGTGAATTCCCTCGTTCATACCCTGCCGGATCTGATGGTGAATCTGGAGCATCCCGAATGGAAATACACACCGAAGGTAAATGCGGAGCTGTTCAGTCATATCAAACGGAAACTGAACGATATCTCCGGGAAGAAGATCGGAGAGGTTAACCGTCTGTTCCATCATGAGACAAGAGCCATGCAGACGATGATGCATGAGCAGGACACCTTTGGTCCGGACGAATTCATTCCGGACAATGGCATGAGCCAGTATCAGCAGTATCTGGAAGGCCGGAGGAATCATATCCCTCCGTCACCGGAGACAGATTCACTCATTCAGAGTTATACGAATGACGAGAAGACGGAGGAAACCGGGCAGATCCGACGGCTGGTCAACCGGGATATCCTGGGCGAAAATACTCTGGACGGGTATCTTGACGTACTGAACCCGGAGCATGCCTATGCAGAGGACCTTTTTACGATCCCTAAGGAGGAGCAGGATCAGCTGCAGCGGACCTACTTTCAGCTGTTCTATACCACTTTTTCCAATTCCGCTATGTTCCAGAATTATGAGATCGTAGAGGATGAATTTGATATGATCCGGATCCGTGGCGGAGAGTCGATCCGCCAGTTGGTGGACCGGAAATATCCGGAGGCGGATGCAGAGACGAAGTACCGCGCCATGATGATGGAAACCGTGCGCCATACACTGACGGACGGTATCAAAGTGCTGGATGTCCGGACAAATGACCGGGGAGAGTATGAACTTGATGAGGGCGTGGTCCTCCAGGCAAGATCGGATCAGGATCTGGCAGCGGAGCAGACGAAACAGATGGAGCAGGAACTCACGGCTACGAGAGAAACACGTCTTGCCCTGTTCCGAAACGCAGACGGAAATATCATTTCTTCCGTGGATCAGCTGAGCGAAGAGCAGCTTGCAACCGCAGAGCAGATCTTTGACAGGGTCTATGGTCCGACGATCAATTCCCGCGACACAAGAAATTATCGTTTGGAACAGCCGGAGTGGGTTCCGACTGAGGATTTCTTCCGTGTAGGCGGTATTTCCCTGAAAGACTATTTGGGGAAGGAAAAGTATAATGCCCTTTCCCAAAAGGGTGACAGAGCCATCATGGCCGAGATCCTCAGGCTGAGCACGGATCCCGCCGTACCGCTGACCTATGTTCAGATCGGTTACGATCCGGAAGGGGATACCTATGTCCGCCGTGATCCGGTACACATCATGGACATGCAGGATCGTCAGCATGTCATCGATACGCATCCTTATCTTGCCACTGTTCGGAATTATAAGATGTGGGCAAAGGGTGTCTACGGGGAGGAGTATACCTCCCAATTGAATGACCGGATCTGGGATGATATGTACCAGCAGGAACTGCATAAAGCATCCCGTGAAGGACTTGTTGCAGAGGACCGGATCATTTCCACCGAAACACTTATGAAAGAGTCGGAGGATCCGGATATTCCGACAGTTGCCGAGTTTTTGGGCGTCCAGACCATTTACGGACCGAAACCCAGATTCGTTAAGGAATGGTGCGGAAGCATAGACGGATCCAATGCAACGTATACGAATTCAGAATTCGTAAAGTATATGGATGATCTCCCCCAGGGACAGTTTTCAGACATGGAATTCACCCTGGTGGCTTATCTTATGGCCTTATCACCCAAGGTCGTAACAGCAGATATGGCGAAGGATGTACCGCAGGACATGATGAGTCATGAACTGAAGGTTATGGGCTCAAACACCATGTGGACTCTTGATATCAACAAGGAGTTCCTGCATGCAAGACCGACGATCGGAAAGAGTTTCTTCGAAGATGCGGTTCGACCGGCGCGGCATGCTGCCTCCCGGCTGATCGGTGAACTCGAGGCCGGAAATCCCGGGGAGCTTTCAACGATCATGGCTGAAAGCCTGACTGAACTGGTCAATGGCACTTTCCGTCTTCAGAACTATGATAAACCCGAAGGAACAGCGGCGCAGCAGCTGCATTTGATCCATGAGATCTCCAAACTCCTTGAGAAGAACCGGGTGCTGGGCGACGCCGTATATGGGAAGCTGGATCCCGCGGTTCGCGAGGAAATGGGTACGCTCATCCGCCTGAAGGAAGTGATGGATGATTCGCTTCATGCCAAAGCACGATTGGAACGGGCGGATAAGGAAGGGATTCCCGTCACTCCGGAAGAACGGACAGAACTGGACCGGAAGATCAATGCGTATGCGGCTTACGCCAATCTGTGGATCGATTCCGCAAATGTGTATCGTAAGACGCCTGAATATACCGCAATGGATTCGGAATTGAACAGGATCATGACAACCCGGATCATGAAGAACCCGGGAAGCGATGCACCGATGAAGGTGTACTCAAACGCTCTGCTGAAATATGAGACAGATCACATGAAGGTCCCGAAGGAGATAAAGGATATCCTTTTTTCAGATCACCCTCTGGATATCGGAAATAAGCTCGGGGATTCGGTGAAACGTCTCACGGACTATTATAAACAGAACTATGATCTGTATATCCGGTCGAAGCAGCTGCTGGGAACCGGTCAGAGATACCGGGAGGACCTGACGCCGGAGCAGTGTCGAAATGCCACGCGTGACCTGCCCTTCAGCAGGGAACGTCTTTCCCGGATGTCCGAGATCGTGGAGAAGAATCTGCTGGGACAGAACAGGGGCAGGATCAAGGACGCATATAATCGGATTGCCCGTGAAAAGGGCTGGCCGGAGATCAGCGAGGTTAAAACCGACGGAACCACCGTCTCGATCGATGATCCGGACAGGTTCAAGGCTTATTTTGATATCGTCATGGAAGAGATCCGCCGGAATCCGAGAAAGTTTGCGGGAATAGAGGAGAAGTTGGATCAGATCCTGCATGTAGCGGAGAAGGATCCCAAAGAGAATATGATGTATCCGATGCAGCGAAGGATCCTTGAGATAAAGAACGCGAACAGAGATCTTCCCGCTGCAGACCGGGAAATGCTGGAAGGCTTGAATTCTGACCTTGCAGAAGTAAAGACAGAGATCGTGGATAAATTCTGTGAGGCAAATAGTATATCCTATAGTTCCTACCTGCAGGAAGAAGGTATGCTCCGTCATTCGGAAGGCTTTGATCCGGCGACGAGATCCTTCGGTGGCATGCTGGAAACGAGAAAGGTATCGGATGATGATCTGGAGATCCAGGTGATCAGGCAGGATAACCGCGATACCATAAAAAAACTGATGGATGAACCGCCGCAGATGACGGGAGCAACGAGTGAGATCGCGCTTTCGATCCTCTATCAGATGGAATATTATAATATGTTCCGGAGCGGATCCAACATGGAGGAAGGGCATAAGATCTACAGTCACATGGGAACTGCGCTTGGACGTCAGAATCTTAAGGCGGCAGTGGAGAGCGGTGACATCGACAGGATCCGTGAAGCCCGAAATGCATATCAGGAAGCCTATGAGAAGGAATCCCTGGTATTCCAGACAGTAAAGGAAGCCTTCGGTCCGGATGCCGGGATCCCCGACAATATGGATACGGTGAGAGAACCTCTGGTACCACCGGAATTCTCGCTGGATCCCGTCACGGACAGCCGGATGAACGGACTGTTCCTCGTGGGAACAACTGCAAAAAAAATGGGCGCATCTTTAAAGGATTATGTTACGAATCCCGGCAAGGTGATCATGCATGATATTAAGACCAAACTTAAGGCAAACGGATTCTCCTCCATGGTTCCCAAAGGAACCAACTTTGTGGACAGTATCAATATTCTCTATGATAAGGGAGCGGATGAGGCACATGATCAGAAGATCTATGGAAAGGTCTTCGGCAACGGTATAAGTCCCGACCTTTATCTTACCCGTGCCATGGGCGGTTTTATCACATTGGAGTCGGATCCGGCGAAAAAGAAAGCCCTTTTTGCATATCAGAGAAAGATAGGAATGCTGGCGGAAGCGGCAGTGACACGTGAGATTGCATACTCCACATGTATCTATAGCATGCTGAATCCGAATGGAAATGCCGGCGAGAAGGATATAGAACGGCTGAAGGAAGGATTAAAGCAGGCATATCTGGAAGGGACCGGGATCCGCAAGGACCATCTGCCGCTGGCGTATACCGCGGAAGACGGTGTGGAGAAGGAACGACCTGCAAAGTATGAAGATATTTTAAGCCAGAAGGATCAGTATAATAAGCTGAAGGATCTGTATAAGAAGAACCTTGAATCGGCAAAGGGTTCGAATATGGATGCGCCGAAGCTGATCATTCAGGAGACCATGTTTGACTATCTGATGGCCCATCCCGAGGACCGCAATAAGAAGGAGTATAAGGAGCTGGAGAAGCTGGCAATGAATGCTGACCGGCAGATGGGCCTCACCCAGCCGGAGGATCCTGCAGAGAGAGAGAAGATGCCGAAGGCAGTCTATTTGAAATGGAAGCAGGATCTTCAGGCTGAGATGCGGAATATGGAGAATGCTCTTCGTACAACGGACCTGGAACTGAACAGGGATATCCGGGAGCTGCAGAACAGTGCCCAGGCAGGACTCCGGAAACCGAATCCGGACAGGAAAAACGTTTGGGACAAGATGGAAGAGATCGAGACCATGGTTCAGAACCGCCAGAAGGAGCTTTTGGAATCCTGGCATAAAAGAGAGATCACGGACTCCTATTTCATGACCAGATATAATGATCTTCAGGAGGTTCTGAGGAGCCCCTTTAAAGAGCCGAAGAATCCGCCGAAACTTACGGATGAAAAGAATCCTGCACTATATGAGAAGGATATGTCACGGATCAACCGGAGGATCAACTTTAACTTCGGAAACGGTCGGTTTAAGAGTTTGGAGAGCTTTAAGGAATGGAAGCTCAGTCAGCCGGATATCAACCGAAATCTTTTTGCGGCTTTTCCCGAGGTTGAGTGGAAGATTCTATACAATTCTGAGCTTTACAGAAGTTCCATAGCCCAAAAGGGAACACCCGGATGGGTACAGCAAAAGCAGGCCCAGGCGAAAACGATCATTCAAAAACACAGGACTGCAAGAGCAAAGGCAGAGCAGGCAGAACAAAACCGTTTGAATGCCGGGGAAATGAATGAAAAGAACATGCAGGGCAGAAAGGTCATTAAACGGCCTGTAAAACTGAAATTCATGCCGGGCAAGGGTTAAAAGCACATACAGGTTTTATTACAGGAGATGCATTATGTTGATCAGATTCCGTTTCAGTGTTCGAAATATCATTATGATCCTTACCATCGCTTTCGGAATACTGTGGTTTCTTCCAATGAGAGAGGTCTATGCTGAGGGAGAGCCGTCCGGAGGCGGAAAACAGGAAGCGGAACATGGGATCCCGGTGATCTATATCACCGTCGATGAGTCGAAGGGAACCATCGATGCCATGAACAGCGACCCGGAGCATAAGACTTCCTGCACCGGAACCATGGATATCGTGGTCCCCGAAGGCTTTCGTTACACCGACAGAACGGACATGGAGCTGTCCGGCGTGACAGGTCTGTCCATGACGATCCGCGGTCGTGGAAATTCAACCTGGAAATATGATAAGAAACCATACAAGATCAAACTGGACAAGAAGACACCGCTGCTTGGTTTCGGTGCCAATAAGCACTGGGTGCTTCTTGCAAACTATTCGGATCCTACACTGATCCGGGATCGATTCACCGGATGGCTGGGAAAAGAGATGGGATTTACCTTTACTCCCCAGTGTGTTCCGGTAGATGTCGTGATGAATGGAACGTATCTCGGCAGTTATAACCTTGCGGAACAGGTGCGGGTGGGAGACAACCGACTGGAACTGGATGAACTGAAGGAAGAGGATACGGATCCCGGGGTGATCACCGGCGGATACCTGCTTCAGTACGGTCAGCAGGTTCCGACGGATTCGCCCAATGCATTTACGACAAACCGCGATGAACTCCTTGCAGATCATACTCCGAACTTCGATCCCGAAGACGGCGGTTATACAAATGAAGCACAGATGACCTATATCCGCAGCCATATTCAAAAGGTGGAGGATGCGCTCTACAATAAAAACCATAACGATAAAAACGGGATCTCCGTCTGGGATTATATGGACCTGACTTCTGCGGCGGACTACTGGCTGATCCAGCAGATCTCCATGAACGGTGACGCTTATATACCTTTGTGGGATTTTGATATCGCCTGGGGACTGATCTATCCGGATGAGGAAGAAAATACGGATCTGGAAATGTTTGTTGTCGAAGATCCGTGGGTGGCAGCCATGTTGTATGATCCGGCTTTTTACGAGAAGCTGGCCGCAGATTGGCCGAAGCTTCGTGAAACGCTGAACGCTGCTACAAAGGAAGGCGGCCTGCTGGACAGATACTATGAGGAAACAAAGGCTTCAAAGGAAGCAGATCAGGCGCTTTGGAACAGTGATGAAGCCGAAAGGACCTATCGCGAGACGATCAATGCGATGAAACGCTGGATCGATGCCAGGGTTGCCTGGTTTGACCGGCATCTGACGGATCTGAAGACCAGGATCAAACGGATCACCTGGAAAGTCGATGGACAGGAGGATTCCTACTCCTATTATCCTGAAACCGGACGGATCTTCTTCCGGAAGCTCAAAAAGGAAGGCTATATCTTCCTGGGCTGGCAGAAACCGGACGGAACCATGCTGGAAGAAAATGAAAATGTCTATGCAACTGCGGACTGTGTATATACCGCTGTATTTATCGAACGGTCGAAAGCCACAAAAGCGAATGATATCCATTTTGCCCAAAAGCAGTACTGGTCGGATCTGGACCTGGGTTACAACCGGCTGAGCTTTACACTGTTCCCCCTGGATGCACAGGATAAGACCATAATCTGGTCCTCCTCCGATAATAGCATCGCAAAGATCTCCGAAGACGGTGATATTGAAATGCTCCGCGAAGGTACGGTAACGATCACTGCAGAGCTTCCCACCGGCAAAAAAAAGTCCGTGGAATTTACGATCGTCAGCGGTGCACAGGCAGAACCGGCATCCGTATCGATAACTCCCGCGGATCTTAAGATCAAAGCCGGTACATATCAGGGACTGACCATTGATGTCTATCCACATCTGGCAGGGATCGGAAGTATCATGCTGGAATCCGCGGATCCGGATATCGCAGACGTTAGCGAATACGGCGTTGTCCATGCAAAAAAAACCGGTGATACGAAGATCCTCGTAACCGTATTTTCTTCTTCCGGGGAGACGGAGATCCACGGTGAATGCCGGGTTCATGTGACGGACAGCCAGGCAGAGCCCTCCGGAGGCGGTAACATTTCTCCTGAACCGGGTGATGATGTTCCGGGTACCGGCAAATGGAAGAAGGATAAAAAGGGCTGGTGGTACGATCTGGGGCATGGTGCTTATTACAGGAAGTGCTGGCAGAAGATCGACGGGATATGGTATTATTTTAAGGAAGACGGTTATATGGCTTCCAAAGAATGGTGTAAGGGCTACTGGCTGGATAAAAACGGTGCCTGGACCTATCAGCGGAAGGCTTTCTGGAGAAAAGACAGGAAGGGCTGGTGGTACGGTAACGGGAAATGGTATGCCAAAGATCAGTGGCAGAAGATCGATGGGATCTGGTATTTCTTTGACAAGAACGGTTATATGGTTTCCGGAGAGTGGATCTCGGGTTACTGGCTGGATAAAAGCGGTGCCTGGACCTATCAGCGAAGGGCATCCTGGAGGAAGGACAGCACCGGCTGGTGGTATGGCGACGGAAAATGGTATGCCATAGATCAGTGGCAGAAGATCGACGGGATCCGGTATAGTTTTGACAAAAAAGGATATCTTATAAAATAGGGGTAGCTTTATGCTGAATCAATCCTTTGCACTCGGCGTTGGTATTTCATCAATGCTGATCTGCGTTGTCAATCTCATATATACATTGATTCTTAAACGGACGGATAAACTCCAAAACCGTTTATTTGTTGCGATTCTCTGTATCCTGCTGATCAATTCCCTGACGAATATCTTTTCCTCCATCTACAGTTCGGAGCTGCATGCTTCCGATGGGATCGCATCCTTTGCGGTACAGGGGGCCAGGTATCTTTATTTTGCCACGCATACGGCGCTTTGCCCCTTCTTCTTCTATTATGTATCCAATGTGAGCTTTATCTCGACCCGCCTGGCCAACCGGCGGTTCTTACTGCTGTCCCTGCCGTTTTTCTTTACGGAGCTGCTGGCCATCACCAATCCGCTGACACATTTTGTATGGAAGATCGATACGGATATGCAGTTCCAGCGGAATTGGGGCGAGTTCCTGATCTATATCGTTGCTCTTTTCTATTATGTCCTTTCCATGATCGTGATCGGACGCACCTGGCAGTTTATCTCAAAGAAGAGAAGAACGGCACTGATCTTCTTTATCACCATCGTCAGTATCGGTATCATCGTCCAGCTGATCAATAAATATATCAAGGTGGAAGTGCTGGCGGAAGCAGTCGGTTTTACCGGTGTTATGATGTCTGTGGAAAATGAGGATGACCGCATGGATTTCGGCATGGGCTTCTACAACCGGACAGCCCTCGGACTGGATATCGGAGGCTGCCTGCAGAATGAAAGAAAGCTGCACATCCTGATGATCCGTATCCAGAATTACGATCTTGTGAACAGATTGGCAGGAGAAGGTGAGGCAAGTACCGTAACCGATATCATTTCGGATCATCTGACCTCCATAGTAAAGCGTTATTATATCTATGTTCCCGACAAAAATACTTTCATTCTGACCTTGTACGACAAGAGCGAAGAGTATGTGGACACACTTGTCGGTGAGATCAAAAAGCGCTTTGAGGAACCATGGGATTACAAGGAATACAGTATCCAGCTGGATGCACTGATCGTCCTTGCGGAGATTCCGAAGCAGATCCGCAGTACTGCCGAACTGTTCTATATGATCGACAACCCCATCCGGACAAAAGAAGGAAAGAATGTTCTTCGCGGAGACGATCTCAGCTTTATCATGCGGAGGCAGGCAGTGGAAGATGCCGTGTCCCGCGGTTTTGCCGAGAACAGCTATGAGGTATACTATCAGCCCACCTATCATCTGAACGGGAAGCTTCATGGTGCGGAAGCTCTGATCCGTATGCATGATAAGGAATTGGGGAATCTCTATCCGGATGAGTTCATCCCCATTGCGGAACAGAGCGGACTGATCGATGATATCGATGAATTTGTTCTGGATCAGGTATGTCGGTTCCTCAAGACCGGTATCCCCGCAAAATACGGGATCGATAATATCAATGTCAATCTGTCCGTCCTGCAGTGTATGAGGCCGGGCTTTGTGGAAAGCATAAAGGAGATCGTCAACCGCTACAGTGTGGACCGGAGAAAGATCAATTTCGAGATCACGGAATCCATCGCCGCAGACGATTACGAGACCCTGAGCGGAGTGATACGTGAACTGAAGAAGGAAGGATTCCTGTTCTCCATGGATGATTACGGGACCGGATATTCCAATGTAAGTGCCGTATTCTCCCTGAATCTGGATGTGATCAAGATCGATAAGAGTATTCTGTGGGGAGCGGAGAAGAGTGCCATGGGTAAGGTTATTCTGGAGAATACCATACGCATGATCAAACAAATGAAGAAGAAGATCCTGGTGGAAGGTGTCGAGACGGAAAGCCAGATCCGGCTGTTGGAGGAAATGAAGGTTGATTATCTGCAGGGCTTTTACTTCTCAAAACCGGTTCCGAAGAGTGATTTTGTGAAGCTGATCGCCAAAGAAAATATGTTCGGAAGAAAAACAGACTGAAACAGGGGGGAAAAGAAAAATGGGAGAATCAATGAAAGACTTCGAGGAAATGCTGGAGGAATCCTACAGCCTGATGGGAGACGGCGTACATGATACGGATACACTTCTGGCATGGAGACGGGCAGAGGAACTGAAGGAATCGCAAGAGAATGTCATGGTTACGGTTACCGGTACGGTTAAGGGAGGAGTGATCGCCGATCTTGAAGGCCTTCGGGCATTCATTCCCATTTCCAGACTGTCACTTGAACGGATCGAAAACTGTGACTCCTTCCTCGAGAAGGAACTGGAGGTCCGTGTCATTGAGGCCGATATGGAAGCTGATAAGCTTGTACTTTCCGCAAAGGAGATCCTGAAGGAGAGACAGGAAGCGCTGAAGAAAAAGAAGATATCCGATATCCGGATCGGTCAGGTGATGCATGGTACGGTGCGTACCATCAAGGATTACGGTGCATTTATCGACCTGGAGGACGGTATGTCCGGACTGGTACATATCTCACAGATCGCGCATAAAAGGATCAAGCACCCGGGTGTTGTCCTCAGCCTCGGACAGGAAGTCGATGTGAAGGTGATCGAGATAAAGGACGGTAAGCTGTCCCTCTCGATCAAGGCGTTACTGGAGAATACAGAAGAGCCTGTACCTTCCGATGAGGAGATCGTGCTTCCGGAATCCGAAGAGATCGGAACCTCCCTGGCTGATCTTCTGAAGGGGATCAAACTCGACAACTGAACCTGCCGCGATTAAAAATGGTTGACAGGTTTTACGGTCGACCTTAATATAAAATATGGGGAAGCATAAAAGAAAGGGGTGTGGTTATGAAAATGATCAAAAAACGTTTCCTTGCAGCACTGTTGACCATGGCTTTCATGATCTCGATGATCATGATCCCGGATCTCACTTCGGAGGCCGCCGGCGGAAAACTTATCCCGGATTTCAAAACACTTGAATCCTCAGTATCGGATAAAGCGGTGGTTCCGATCTTTTATCAGCCCGGATCCTATTCGGAAGTGCGGATCATGACGGTGCTTCAAAGTCCCAACGGACAAAAGCAGGAAAAGACGTATAATGTGTCTACGGAGCCGGATATTTATACCTATCAGTTACAGGCCTTCAGCGCCGGTACCTTTAAGGTACTTTTTAAAGAGCAGTACTGGTCCGGTTCCGCATGGGTGGATTCCGGTCTTAATGCAACTGTTTCCATCAGGGTCGGTGCAAGAAAAAGTGCCGGGTGGAACAAAACAGATGGCAAATGGTGCTATTACAATTCCAGCGGACAGCGTATGCGTGACTGGCAGCAGATCTCCGGAAAATGGTATTATCTGAATGATTTCTATGGTTATATCACCACCGGATGGAAAGCGATCGAGAATAAGTGGTATTATTTCAATAAGTCGGGTGCCGCCGCCATAGGTTGGAAGAAACTCGGATCCACCTGGTATTATTTCAATAAGAACTGCTCCATGGCTACCGGATGGAAAGAGATCGATAAGAAGTGGTATTACTTCGGATCTGACGGAGCCATGAAATCCAAGTGGCAGAAGATAGACAACAAGTGGTACTATCTAAAAGGCGGAGCCATGGTGAAGGGCTGGAAGCAGATCGATAAGAAATGGTATTACTTCCAGAAAAACGGTACCTGCGTTATGGACAAGACCATCAAGATCGACGGTAAGTCCTATACCTTTAACAAGAAGGGCGTATGGGTAAAGAAGTGATCCCGGCTTTACAGAAGATGAAACTCCGGTTTCAGTTTCGAATAGGTACAGTAATATCTAAACCCGAGAGACTTTAAGGTCTCCCGGGTTTTTTCAAACCCGTGGCCCACGTGTATCGTGTCATGACTGTCACTGCCCAGGGTAAGGATCTCACCGCCCATTTCCCTGTAGAGCGTAAGAAGCTTCGGATGGGGATGGGGAAAATCCAGTCCCCGGTACAGTGAGCCCGTATTCACTTCGATCCCTTTTCCGTTATCCAGTATGACGCGGAATATGGCCTCAAAGAGATCCAGGTATTCCTCGATCCGGAAATTCTCTGCCTTGGTGGGGCCATAGCGGAGGATATAATCCATATGTCCATATACGCTGTAATTCCTGAAATGCTCCACTGTATAAAGGATCTCCTCGAAATACCGGCGGTAACCGCCTTTCTCGCCCCATTTTTCAAAATAATACGGATAATACGGATCAAAACCGTCCACTACGTGCGTGGAACAGATAATGAAGTCAAGTTCCGGATATCGGGAGGAGAAGTCGGAGAGGACTTCACAGGTTGAGGGCATAAGCCCCTGCTCGATGCCGATCTTAAGTGTAAAGTCCGGAGCCAGTTCCTTCCGAAGTTTCCTGAGAGTCGAAAAATAGGTATCGAAATCCAGATGGAAGTCACATTCCGCGATTCCAATGGGAAAATCATGGTCATAATGATCCGTGATGCAGATCTCCTTCATTCCCTTATCCCGTGCACTGCGGATCAGATCCCTTATGGGAGTTTTGCAGTCCGCGGAGAATTCCGTATGCAGATGGTAATCAGGTATAAGCATGGTTTTGTCCTCTTTCTCGTCAGTCTCTGTCAAGTGTCCGGGGCGTATTTTCAGAGTGGGAATATAAGCCCGGTCCCCATATGGAGATGATACAACATTTTTACCGGAACTGAAAGAAAAAAAGGAAAATACTCTTGAAAAACAACATCAAAAAAGGTATGATGATTCTATGTGAGTGATACGTTCACAAAGTATATTTCTAGGAGGAATTAGAAATGGCAGTTAAGGTAGCAATTAATGGTTTCGGTCGTATCGGTCGTCTGGCTTTCAGACAGATGTTCGGCGCAGAGGGATATGAGGTAGTTGCCATCAACGATCTTACAAAGCCTTCCATGCTGGCACACCTGCTGAAGTATGATACAGCTCAGGGCGGTTACGCAGGAGTGATCGGTCAGAATCTTCATACAGTTACAGCTGATGATGAGGCAAATACGATCACAGTTGACGGAAAGACCCTTCAGATCTATGCAAAGGCAAATGCAGCAGAGCTTCCGTGGGGAGAGATCGGTGTAGACGTAGTTCTTGAGTGTACAGGTTTCTACTGCTCCAAGGATAAGTCTCAGGCTCATATCGATGCCGGCGCTAAGAAGGTTGTTATTTCCGCACCTGCAGGCAATGATCTGAAGACAATCGTATTCTCCGTAAACCAGGATACACTTACAGCTGATGACAAGATCATCTCCGCTGCATCCTGTACAACAAACTGCCTTGCACCGATGGCTAAGGCTCTGAATGATTATGCACCGATCCAGTCCGGTATCATGAGCACGATCCATGCATACACAGGTGATCAGATGATCCTTGACGGACCGCACAGAAAGGGCGACCTCAGAAGAGCACGTGCCGGCGCTGCAAACATCGTTCCGAACTCCACAGGAGCTGCAAAGGCTATCGGCCTTGTTATTCCTGAGCTGAACGGAAAGCTGATCGGCTCTGCACAGAGAGTTCCGGTTCCGACAGGTTCCACCACCATTCTTACAGCTGTTGTTAAGAAGGCTGGCGTTACCAAGGAAGACATCAATGCAGCTATGAAGGCAGCAGCAAGCGAGTCCTTCGGCTACAATGAGGATCCGATCGTATCTTCCGACGTTATCGGTATGAGATATGGTTCTCTGTTCGATGCAACTCAGACAATGGTTGCTCAGATCGCAGATGATCTGTATGAGGTACAGGTAGTTTCCTGGTATGACAATGAGAATTCTTACACATCTCAGATGGTAAGAACCATCAAGTACTTCGCTGAGCTTGACAGCAGTCTCAATGACTGATCAGCCACGCGACCTCGAAACATATTAAAACCTATCTGGGGCTCGGTCTGTATGGGCCGGGCCCTTATCATTTTTATGACCGTTCTGCCATAGTATCATTCCCGGATACAGTGCAGGCATTTCATGCCTGATCTGCATCGGAATGGATCTATTGCGTAAGTATAAAATATATTAAACAGGAGGATAAGAAATGTCACTCAACAAGAAATCCGTAGATGATATCAACGTTAAGGGACAGCGTGTGCTTTGCCGCTGCGATTTTAACGTACCTTTAAAGGACGGAAAGATCACTGATGAAAATCGTCTGGTAGCAGCGCTTCCCACCATCAAGAAGTTGATCGCCGATGGCGGAAAGATCATCCTTTGCTCTCACCTGGGTAAGGTGAAGACAGACGAGGATAAGCTGACCAAGACTCTGGCTCCCGTAGCAGTACGTCTTTCCGAGCTGCTTGGCCAGGAGGTTAAGTTCGTTGCCAACGAGAATGTAGTCGGCCCGAATGTAGTGGAAGCTGTCAACGCTATGCAGGATGGCGATGTTATCCTTCTTGAGAATACCCGTTTCCGTAAGGAAGAGACCAAGAACGGAGAGGAGTTCTCCAAGGATCTGGCAAGTATCGCAGATGTATTCGTAAATGATGCATTCGGTACCGCTCACCGCGCACACTGCTCCAATGTAGGTGTTACCCAGTATGTTGATACGGCTGTTGTGGGTTACCTGATGCAGAAGGAGATCGACTTCCTCGGAAATGCCGTTGAGAATCCGGTACGTCCCTTCGTAGCGATCCTCGGTGGTGCCAAGGTTGCCGATAAGCTGAACGTTATCTCCAACCTGCTTGAGAAGTGCGACACACTGATCATCGGCGGTGGTATGGCTTATACCTTCCTGAAGGCTCAGGGTAAGGAGGTCGGACTTTCACTTGTAGATGATTCCAAGATCGATTACTGTAAGGAAATGATCGAGAAGGCTGAGAAGCTCGGCAAGAAGCTTCTTCTTCCGGTTGATACCGTAGTAGCTGCAGGCTTCCCGGATCCGATCGACGGCCCCATCGAGGTTAAGACCGTTTCTTCCGATGCGATCCCGGCTGATATGGAAGGTCTGGATATCGGTGAGAAGACAAGAGAGCTCTTCGCAGATGCTGCAAAGACGGCCAAGACCGTTGTTTGGAACGGACCGATGGGTGTATTCGAGAACCCGACACTGGCTGCAGGAACCATTGCAGTTGCACAGGCTCTGGCAGAGACAGACGCTACGACCATCATCGGTGGCGGCGATTCCGCAGCAGCATGCAACCAGCTTGGCTTCGGCGATAAGATGAGCCACATTTCCACAGGTGGCGGCGCTTCCCTTGAATTCCTTGAGGGTAAGGAACTCCCGGGCGTAGCAGCAGCCAACAATAAGTAAATTCCATCACCAGAATTGTCATTCTTGGCCACAAGGCCGGCGCATCTAAGCGCCAGCCTGATGGCGAAGAATCTCATGGATAAATCAATAAGTTCATAATAGGAGAACAAAAATGGCAAGAAAAAAGATCATCGCAGGAAACTGGAAGATGAACATGACCCCGTCCCAGGCTGTAGCACTGGTTGCTGAGCTGAAGGACCTGGTTGTAAATGATGCAGTGGACGTTGTTTACTGCGTACCGGCGATCGACATCGTACCGGTAGTTGAGGCTGTAAAGGGTTCCAATGTACAGGTTGGTGCAGAAAATATGTACTTTGAGGACAAGGGTGCATACACCGGAGAGATCTCTGCAGAGATGCTTGTAGATGCCGGTGTAAAGTATGTCATCATCGGCCATTCCGAGCGCCGCGATTATTTCAAGGAGTGTGACTGCACTCTGAATAAGAAGGTTAAGAAGGCTATCGAAGCAGGTCTTACACCGATCCTTTGCTGCGGAGAGTCCCTGGAACAGAGAGAGATGGGCGTAACCATGGACTGGATCCGTCTTCAGATCAAGTCCGATCTGCAGGGTGTTGCAGCTGACGACGTTAAGAACCTTGTGATCGCTTATGAACCGATCTGGGCGATCGGAACAGGCAAGACCGCTACAACCGAGCAGGCTCAGGAGGTTTGCAAGGGCATCCGTGACTGCATCGCTGAGATCTATGATGCAGCAACTGCCGAGGCAGTTCGCATCCAGTACGGCGGATCCGTAAATGCAGGAAATGCTGCAGAGCTTTTTGCCCAGCCCGATATCGATGGCGGCCTGGTAGGCGGTGCTTCACTGAAGGCTGATTTCGGAAAGATCGTTAATTACTAAGATCCCATAATTATATCATAATGACTAAGGGGGGTTATCATGAAGAAGTTTTTAGCTGAATTCAAAGAATTCGCAATGAAGGGCAATGTAATGGATATGGCAGTCGGTGTTATCATCGGTGCGGCATTCAAAGCGATCATCGATGCACTTGTTGACTGTATCATCAGTCCGATCATCGGATGCTTTATCCAGGGCGGTATGGAGCATTGGACGGTAACCATCGGAAAAGCAGAGCTTGGCCTGGGTGCATTCCTTATGGCCATCATCAACTTCCTGATCATCGCATTTGTATTATTCTGTGTGATCAAGACCATGAACAAGCTGATAAATCTTCGTAAGAAACCGGAAGAGGAAGCAGCTCCGCTTACCAAGAAATGTCCGCTCTGCCAGAGTGAGATCGACATCAAGGCCATCAAGTGCCCGTGCTGTACAGGAGATATTCGGTAAAACTATTCCCTGTATACAATCTATATGAATTAAATGATCAGCTGCCGGATCCGACGGGTCCGGCAGTTATTTTTTGGGAAGGTGAAGTTTTTCTTGCAAATATGTTTACAGAATTGTAGAATAAGGACTCAGAGTAGGAAAGACAATTCAAAGGATGGATGTTTTTTGATATGAAAAATAAGAAAAAAGCAGATCTGTTATTATCATTTTCCATAGTTGCTCTGCTGGTATTGATCAGTTTCGGGACATTCATTGCGGTTCGGCCGATGTTTAAGGAGAAATCCGAAGCGGCTTCCAAATCCGGTGACAGGGAACCCGGAGGCAATGGAGGGGAAGGTGCGGTAACGTCTGAGAAAGACACTGAAGAAACTACCACCGAGGCGCTTACGGAGACCACATCCACGGAAACCGTTTCCGAAGAAGCTTCTTCGACGGAACAGCCGACTACGGCCACAACAGCTGCCGCAACCACAGCAACCACTGCTGCAACGCAGGCACGAACGACCGAAGCAACCGTTGCTCCGACACCGGCGACGACCGAAGCTACGCAGGCACCTACCGAAGCGACGACCGAAGCAACCGAAGAAAAGACGGAGAAGAAAACGGAAAAGAAGACCGAGAAGAAGACAGAAAAGAAGACGGAAAAGAAGACAGAAAAGAAGACGGAGAAGAAGACAGAAAAACCGACGGAAAAGAAGACCGAGAAACCGACGGAAAAGAAGTCCGAGGATCCGACAGAGAAGAAGTCCGAGGATCCGACAGAGAAGAAATCCGAGGATCCGACAGAGAAGAAATCAGAGGAATCCACGGAACAGAAGAGCGAAGAATCATCTTCACAGGATTCCGGAACAGATACGGGTTCACAGGAAACGAATCCATAACCTTAAGGAAGTAATGAAAAACCGGCAAGTGCTTGCCGGTTTTTCTTGGATTGAGACAGGGAAAGAATCATATTATGAAGAAGAAAGTAATCGGAATCCTGGCGCATGTTGATGCCGGAAAAACAACGCTGATCGAACAGCTGCTGGTGGCAACCGGAAGAAGGTCTGAAGCGGGACGTGTGGATCATGGGACGGCCTATCTGGACACGGACATGCAGGAGAAAGCCAGAGGGATCACGATCAAATCGAAAATGTGCCGGATCGGGACAGAGAAACTGTCACTGATCCTGATGGATACACCGGGTCATGTGGATTTTATGGCGGAATCCGAAAGAGTACTGCCGGTTCTTGATGCCGCGATCCTTGTGATCGGAGCAGGTGAGAGGATCCCTGCGCATGCACGATATCTTTTTCATCTGCTGAAGGAACGAAGCATACCGACGATCATTTTCTTTAACAAGATGGATCTGCCCGTTCCCGGGAAAGACGAACTGATGGATAAGTTACAGGAATGTATGGGAGAAGGTTTTCTGGAATGGGAGAAGCTTACGACATCCGGCAGCGATCCGCTGGACCCGTCCACAGCCGAGGAGCTGGCTGTTTTGGATGATAAACTGATGGAACGGTTCTTCGGAGGAAATGAGATCACCCTGTCGGATGCCGGGAATCTGTTTCAGCGCGGGCGCCTGTTCCCATGTTGTTTCGGTTCCGCCCTGCACAGCACGGGGATCCCGGAGCTACTGACATGTATCAATATGATCTGTCATGACCCGCATGAAGGATCATCGGAAGCAGCCGGGTCACATGATCAGGATACAGCCGAAATGCCGGATGCCTTCGGTGCATATTGCTATAAGATCCTTCATGATGAAAACGGACAGAAGCTGACATTTCTGAAGGTAATGAACGGTAAGCTCCAGGTGAGAGATGTGGTCTCATATTTCGGAGCCGATGAAAAGGAACGAAGTGAGAAGATCACCCAGATCCGTCTCTATGACGGTGCATCCTTTCAGGCAGTACAGAGTGAAGGAACAGGGGAGATCGTTGCGGTCACAGGACTTACCATGACGTATGCCGGCCTGGGGATCGGTATCATGCCGTCCCGCAGACCGGAAAGCAGCCGGCCGATGCTCAGATATACACTGCTCCTACCGGATGAGATCAATGCCAGGGAGTTTCTTCCGAAAATGAGATTAATGGAGGAAGAAGAGGATACCCTTTCCGTTCAATGGATCGAGGAACGGGAGAGTATCGAGGTCGAACTATACGGAGAGGTTCAGCTGGAGGTGCTGACCGAACAGATCAGAGAACGCTTCGGACTATCGGTCGCCTTTGATGTCGGCCATGTGGTTTATCGCGAGACCATAGAAGAACCTGCGTATGGAATGGGACATTTTGAACCGCTCCGTCACTATGCGGAGGTACATTTGCTGATGGAGCCTCTTCCCCGTGGAACGGGGATCATGCTGGAAAGCAGATTGTCAACGGATGAGCTGGACCGGAACTGGCAGCAGACCATCCTGAATGCGCTTGAACAGGAACAACTGACCGGGATCCTTACGAATTCTCCGCTTACGGATATCCGTATCTCTTTGGTTGCAGGGAGATCCCATAAAAAACATACGGAGGGCGGGGATTTCCGGGAGGCTTCACTTCGTGCGGTCCGTCAGGGTCTTATGGAAGCACGATCCGTTTTGTTGGAACCCTATGTACGATTTTCACTGACCGTTCCGCAGGATGCTGCCGGAAAGGCTTTATATGACATGAATCAGCTTTCTTCGGAAAGCCGGATCACGGAGCAGACAGAGAGTCAGACTACGATCGAGGGGCGGGGAGCCGTATCCCTTCTTCGTAATTATACTTCGGAGGTCAGAACCTACAGTCACGGAGAAGGGATCTTCCGTATGATCTATGACGGATATGATCGCTGTCCGGATCAGGAAAAGGCTGTATCCGAAATCGGATATCTTCCGGAAGCCGATCAGCTGCGTCCTGCCGGATCCGTATTTGTAGATCACGGAACAGCAGAATATGTACAGTGGACAGACGCGCCGGAGCGGATGCATCTGGAATCCAGATTCAAACAGTTCTATCCGGATCCGGAGGAAGAACAAAATGCAAATGACACCGGCGGGGGATCCGGGAAGAGACCGGGCCTGCAGGAAAGACTGGAGGCGATCGGTACGGACGAGATCGATTCGATCCTTCAAAAGGCCAGTCATGCCAACCAGACCAGGGAGAACAGCCGGGAAAGACGGAACCGATGGAATACCGCTGTCCGCCGGAAGGATACAGGTGCAGCTGAAGACAGGAATAAAAAGGAATCGCAAAAGAAGGGGACAGTACGTGTGCCGTATCTTTTGGTAGACGGATACAACATCATCCATGCATGGGATGAAACCCGGGAGATCGTGAATCAGAATCTGGATGCGGCCCGTCAGATCCTTCTGGAGCAGCTTACGGATTACCGGGCAATGACGGATGCCGAGATCATCGTGGTTTTTGATGCCTACCGTGTCCATGGGCATCGGACCGAAACGGAAGAGTATCAGAATCTGCATGTGGTCTTTACCAGAGAAGCGGAAACCGCAGATCAGTATATTGCACGGTTTGCTACCGAACATATCAAACAGTATGATATCACGGTTGCTACATCCGATGGTCTGATCCAGCTGATCATCCGGGGAGCGGATGCGAAACTGATGTCTGCACGGGATCTCCATGATGAAGTCCAAAGAAAAAGGGAAATGCTGAGAGAAGTCTATCTGACAGAAGAAAAACCGGCAGATTAATGCCGGTTTTTTTCGATCATTCCGTAATGACCACAAGGATCTGGAATTTTGCGTCATTTGCAGTGTTGGTGAAATCAAAGGTTGTAGTTCCGGGGGTATTCCCGGCTTTTACGGACAAGGTGCAGCAATGGTTGACGGAATCCCAGTCATCTTTCCAGTCTCCTTCTGCGTTCTTGTTGTTCCTCTTTAACTCGCACTTGTGCTGGCCGGGTATACTGTCGTGAATGATGATCGTGTCGGTTTCGCCCTTTTTCAGAAAGACGACATTTTTATTGGGAAAATATACCTTGGAGGACGGGGTCAGTCCTGTGGCTCCGTTATCGATCTGATCATACTTTTCTATGGATGTGTTCAGTTCGGTCTGGAGCTTGGCTTTATCCTCATTCAGGGTCTTAACCTGACTCTCCAGTTCCTTCTTTTCTTTTCCGAGGTTTTCCACCTGTGTATTCAGTGAAGTGATCGTATCATTTGCTTTCTTCAGATCTTCCTGTGTATTGGAGAGGT
Source organism: uncultured Lachnospiraceae bacterium (assembly GCA_902775555.1). Lineage (GTDB taxonomy): Bacteria > Bacillota > Clostridia > Lachnospirales > Lachnospiraceae > Eubacterium_Q. Next base: position 32,254 of record CACYMQ010000037.1, read on the forward strand.
CGGCCTGTGCGGCTGCCAGGGTCTTCTCAGTATTTGAGAGATTCAGCTTCGTATTCTCAAGTTCTGTCTGTGTACTCTCCAATGATCCTTTCAAAACAGAAGATTCCGACATGAGAAGAGAACGTTCTTTCTCCCAGTCGCTGTATCTGCTGAAATAGAGGTAAAGCCCGATTCCGATGGTGATCAGTGCGACGCCCAGTGCAGAGGAAAGAAGGATGATCGGAAGCTTTCTTTGGGAAGGCTTCTTTTGACCGGCAGCCGGCTTTATACTGTTTGGTCTTGCTTTGTCAGACACATTTTGCGGTCTGCTCTGCCCAGGCTGTACAGGCGGATGCTCCCTGCCTATGGGTGGCCGCTGCACGGGCGGATATTGCCCGCCAACAGGTGGCCGCTGCACGGGCGGGTAGTTCTCTGCCGGCGGAGGTGGTATCATCGGTACATTTCGGATTGCCGGAGGCTGGGACAGACCGGACATTTCCTGTCCCTCAGGTATGATGATCCTGGGCATATCCGGATTCTCGTTTCCGGACACCGGTGCACCGCAGTAGGTACAGAATACCGAATCATCATTCATATAAGAATTGCAAACCCTACATAACATATGCAGCATCCTCCTGAAAGATCAAGTGCTTACTTTGTCTTCATCAACTCATTTACCGAGGTGAGATATGCCGATTCTTCCAGCGTCATTTTCACAGGACGTATTTTAAATTTCGGATCCTTGCTGAGGATCAGTTCCTTAAGATACGACTGAAGGAAATGCGGATTTCTGACAAGAAGCGGTCCGATCATATAGGTCCCGATAAAATGATTCTTCGTGATGCCTTCCTTTCGGCTGTCCGTATCGATAAATGGTGTTTCTTCCGAATCCATGGTGGCTCCGGAATGGTTCTCGAAGCCTACCAGCGGATGAGCGGCATGGGGGACCAGTAGATCATTGACCGTGCGTACCTTATATTCCGTTGAGAAGGATAGCAGATCCAGTGCCCGGTAGGACTTCTTGGGCATACGGATCTCCCTGCCGAAGAGTTCAAAGGAATTGCCTGTGGCAAGGATGAAGGTTCCGCCTTCAATGGCTTTACGGAATTCTTCCCTGTATTTCATGGCATCCTTAAGGGCAAGCACGAGACTGCGTTCGATCCCGCAACCCATATAGATCCAGTCGTAGGAAGCTATATCCTTGGGATCCTCAAGTGTCAGAAGATCGATCGTTACGTCGATCCCCTGTTCCTTCAGATGATAGGCAAGTGCTTTGACATTTCCGCTTTCTCCGTAGAGATTCAAAAGATCATGATAGAAAAATCCGAGTTTCATTTTCATTTGTATTTCTCGACCTCCTCCAGGAAAGGTGGGATATAATCAAAGTTCAGGATCCCGTACACATCGCCGGTGGTTCGCTTTAATTCCTTTGCGAGTCCGCTTAAGCTGTCCATGGTTTTGATCTTAGCTGCCGGGAAACCTGCAAGCTTTAACCGGAGCGCGAAGTCGGCTGCATACGGACCGGCACAGATCACTTCCTGAACCTCCGGCACATTCAGTGCTTCCATATCCAGATCATATACCCATGACAGATCAAAATGGCTGTAACGCCGGCTGATCTCACGAAGCCCCATGACCAGCACCTTTTCACCGGGCTGATGAAGGGTGTAGTAATGTGCGAGATTGTAGGTGGCGTTATTCTCGGCCTTGCAGCTGATACTTACAAAACGGCGCCCATTCTTCGAAGTCTCATTGTAGATCTTGGAGGAAACGGTTTCCCTGTTCAGAGTCTCGGTGACCTTGTCCTTCGGAAGTCCCATCAGATCCGCCACACCATACGCCGCTGCCAGATTGTACATATGGAAGAGCAGCATGGGTTTCACGGTGATCTTTGTTTCATCATTGATCGTAAGCGTCCCGGCGGAAGCATCCGCTGCGGTTACTGCATAATCTACATGCCCGCGGGCAAATCCGCAGGAAGGACATGAGAAGTCACCTACGGTTCCGTAATGAAGCCAGCGGAATGTAAGATGCTTCCCGCATTTGGGACAGTAAGCACAGTCCGCAGGTGCGGTAGGCAGGCTTTCCGCGTCCGTATCGAGGCGGTTGATACCGAAAGAATGAAAATGATCCGGATGCCGCAGGGATACCTGTTTGGTGATGGGATCATCGCCGTTGCAGAGCAGTTCGGCCGAATCGACGATACCTTTTTCTATCTCACGCATGACCAGGTCGTAATTGCCCTGACGGGGCGGTTGGTCCCTGGTCAGATTATTCAGCACGATCAGGCTGGGAGTGATGTATTTCGTAACCTCCTTCAGATAGCGTTCATCTACCTCGAGAACAATGACATCCTCGGGGATCTTCCCGCCCATGGTAACATGCTTCAGCATGGTGGAGGCTATGCCGCGTATCATGTTGGAGCCCTCGAGATTATGACAAACCGTTTTCCCGTTTTCGCGGAGAAGATTAGCGATGATCGAAGTCGTGGAGCCCTTGCCGGAGCTTCCGGTCACCATGATCACATCCTTGGGATATTTGAGTTTTGACAGATAACCGGGGAAAAGCTTGATCACGAATTTGCCCGGAAATGTGCTTCCATCCTTATGAAAGATCTTCTCGGCCAGCAGGATGGATTTGCCGAGAAAGGTACCGATCAGTCGTACCATGATTCCTGTCCTTTCTGGAAAGAATTTCGGTTGTTTCGGATCGGATAGTTACCGAAACTGACCACTTCACATTTTACCATAAAACAGTTGGAAAAGGGATATATTTCTGATAGAATCGAATAAGAAATAATACCGTTTAGGACGTAACGGAAAGAGAGTGAGGATATGAGTGACGAACAGAAGGTGACAGGCGATAATGTCTCTCCGGATCCGCAGGGGCAGACACCGGATCTGCCGCAGTACGGACAGCAGGACTATTATGCGCAGCAATCGTATGGACAGCAGGGATACGACGCGCAGCAGATGTATGGACAGCAGGGATATGACCCACAGCAACCATATGGTCAGCAGGGATATGATGCGCAGCAGCCATATGGTCAGCAGGGATATGATGCGCAGCAGACGTACGGTCAGCAGGGATATGATGCGCAGAAAACGTACGGACAGCAGGGATATGATGCGCAGCAGACGTACGGACAGCAGGGCTATAACGCGCAACAGATGTATGGACAGCAGGACTATAATGCTCAGCAAATGTATGGACAGCAGGGATATGATGGGCAGCAGATGTATGGGCAGCAGGGATATGACGCGCAGCAGATGTATGGACAGCAGGGATATAACGCACAGCAGATGTATGGGCAGCAGGGATATGACGCGCAGCAGATGTATGGGCAGCAGGGATATAACGCACAGCAGCCGTATCCCGGATCCGGTCCGGCCCCGAAGGCCCCCGGCCCGGGAAAAGGGAAAAAGATCGCGATCATTTGCAGCATAGCGGGTGTCCTGATCGCCATCACCCTGGTTCTCATCTTTGTGGTATTCCGTCCCTCCGGCGATAACGGAAAGGAAACGCCGGACGAAATGGCCGTATTTTTTGTGGAATGCATGAATAACAAGGATTTTAAAGCAATGAAAAATGCAATGCTTCCCGCAGAATATATAGATGAACTCGATGACTGGTGCAGGAAAAAGTATAATATGTCGATTGAAGATAAATTATCTTATGAGTTTTATGAGGACACCAGTAAAGATGTACAGTTCCGATACATCAGTTATGAAATGAAGAAATCCTACAATTCCGATCGGATCAGCAGAACGGAATCGGAATACAAGCAGAACTTAAATGCAGATATCAAGATCGAAGAAATGGTGAGGATCAAGATCACGTATGAATATAAGGGACAGTTTCAATCCGATGAATATCAAAGTGATTGGTACGAAGACCACGATAACCTTACATTGATAAAGATCAATGGGAAATGGTATATTGCCATGTAGGATCCGAATCCGTAAAAATAGTTGTTGCAAATCAAATGGGGATGTGATATAGTCTTTTAGTATGATTTTTTGAAAGACATATCAAGGAGGTTTTACCCGTGAGAACCGCACTTACGATTGCATTTATCATAGTTTGTGTACTGCTCAGCGTTGTAGTCCTGATGCAGGAAGGAAAAGAAAACGGTCTTACCGGAACACTTACCGGAAGTGCTGATACATACTGGTCCAAGAACAAAGGCCATTCCAAGGATGCCGTGATCAAGAAGGTGACGGTTGTTCTGGCGGTTCTGTTCTTTGTGCTTGCCATGGCGCTCAGCTCCAAGTGGGTTGCGTAGTTTTACCGACAGGCAGACTCTGTATATGTTGATCCGTGCTTCGAACTTTGTGTTCGAAGCACTTTTTTATTCTAAAGGGGTGGAGAAGGATGACAGATGAATTGTATAGATTGAAGGAAGAATGGAAGGATCGTCTTCTTACTATCCTGCATACGAAAGATTTTAAACCGGCAAAGCTGAAGGAACTGTGTTTTTTACTTGAGATCCGGGGAGAGGAAAGAGATGATTTTCTGGATCTTCTGAATGATCTCATCCGTGACGGAGAGATCGTCTGCACAAAGAACAACCGGTATATGGCCCGCCCGAAGGAGACGCTTGTCGGTGAATATATGGGGACAAGAAAGGGGTATGGGTTTGTACGGGTGTCCGGTTATGATGAGGATTTCTTTATTCCCGAGAAGGGTGTGAACGGTGCCTTCCAGGGCGATAAAGTCATGATCCGCCCGGACAGGGAGAAACGCGGGCCCAGAACCGAGGCGGAGATCGTGAAGATCCTGACCAGGGGCATAACCACCGTGACGGGCACCTACAGGGAACAGTCCGGCATCGGATTCGTGATCACCGGAAATAAAAAACTCGGAACTGATGTTTATATCCCCGCCGGTCAGAGTATGAAGGCCGTGGACGGTAATATCGTGGTAGCCGAACTGACCCGTTATGACACGGGTGGCGGAGCTCCGGAAGGACATGTGGTGGAGATCCTGGGGCATATCGATGATCCGAAGGATGATGTACTCGCGGTTGTCCGTGCCTTTAATATCCCGGAGGATTTCCCGGAAGAGGTAATGGATCAGTTAAAAGAGATCCCGGATCACGTATCGGAGAAGGATACGGAAGGAAGAAGAGACTTCCGGGACTGGCAGACCGTCACCATCGACGGAGAAACAGCAAAGGATTTTGATGATGCCATTACCCTGACGGAGGATAACGGGATCTATCACCTGGGAGTGCATATTGCGGATGTGTCAAATTATGTAAGGGAAGGAACACCCCTTGACCGGGAGGCACTTCGCAGGGGAACCAGTGTTTACCTTGCGGATACGGTTGTCCCCATGTTGCCGCACCAGCTCTCCAACGGTATCTGTTCCCTTCAGGAAGGGAAGGACCGGCTGGTTCTTTCCTGTCTGATGGATATCAATGAAAACGGGCAGATCCTGTCCCATGAGATCTGTGAGGGCGTGATCCGTTCCGATGCGCGTATGACCTATACGGATGTGTATAAGCTGATCATAGATGCGGACGATGCTCCGGTAGAGAAATACAGGGAATTGATCCCGTTTTTTAAGAGAATGGCCAAACTGTCGGGAATCCTCCGGGAGCAGAGACATGCCAGAGGATCCATAGATTTTGACATCCGGGAGACGGAGATCGTGGTGGGAGAAGACGGACGTCCTACCGAGATCCGGGCGCATGACAGAAATGTTGCCACCATGCTGATCGAGGACTTCATGCTCGCGGCAAATGAGACCATTGCCGAGGATGCTTACTGGCAGGAGATCCCCTTTGAATATCGTGTTCACGATGCCCCGGATGACCGGAAAGTGGAAGCCCTGAAGTATATGCTCCGTGCTTTTAAACTCTATCTTCACGGCGGTCGTGAGGCAGTGCATCCGAAGGAATTCCAGAGGATCCTTGCCGAGATCGAAGATCAGCCTTATGAAGCCATGATCTCGAAGCTGACACTCCGGACCATGCAGCAGGCCAGATACGGAACGGCATGTACCGGACATTTCGGACTGGCTGCCAAATACTATTGTCATTTCACTTCGCCGATCCGCAGATATCCGGATCTGCAGATCCACAGGATCTTAAAGGAGAATCTGCATGGTACCCTGGATGATAAGCGGATCCGGCACTATGAGCAGATCCTTCCCGATGTGGCTGCAGACAATTCCGCCAAGGAAAGAAGGGCGGATGACGCCGAACGGGATGTGGATAAGCTGAAACAGATCGAATATATGGAGGACCATCTGGGTGAGGAATATGACGGTATCATTTCCGGTTTCAATTCCCAGTCCATTTTCGTGGAACTCCCGAATACCATCGAAGGTGTGATCCCCCTGGGAGGTCTGACGGATGATTTCTATGAGTATCATGAGGAAGTCTTCCAAATGGTCGGCAGCCGTACGAAGAAGACCTACAGTCTGGGAGACCCGACCCATATCCGGGTGGTACGCTGCGACAAGGCAGAGCGGCGGATCGAATTCATGTTTTGTGATCCGGACGATAAGGAAGAGTAAATAAAAGAGGATTTTCGTATGAAACAGGAAGCGGAAAAGCTCATTGCCAATAATAAAAAGGCATATCATGAGTATTTTATCGAAGAAACCTATGAGGCGGGGATCGCGCTGGCCGGGACCGAGGTGAAATCCCTCCGGATGGGACAGTGCAGCATCAAGGAGGCCTATGTGGGTGTGGAAAAGGGCGAGATGTTTGTCTACCACATGCATATCAACCCTTATGAAAAAGGGAATATTTTCAATAAGGATCCCCTGCGTACCAGAAAACTCCTGCTGCATAAAAGTGAGATCCGAAAGCTGGAGGGTGCCGCATCCGCAGCAGGCTATACCATCATGCCTCTGAAGGTGTATTTTAAAAACGGCCGGGCCAAGCTTCTGATCGGACTTGCAAAGGGTAAGAAGCTTTATGATAAACGTGCGGATATAGCGAAGAAGGATCAGAAGCGGGAAGCGGAAAGAGACTTCAAGGTCCGAAATATGAAATAGGCGGCCGCCCTTTCGGTACATTTTCATGCCGGGGGATAAAATTCACGGGAATTACACTTGATTTTACCTTCCGGATTGATTAAAATAGGTTCGTTATATCATAGCAAAAGGAAGTAAATGACACATGAGTCAGGAAAAAGTAGATCGTTATAAAGAGGAAAAAAAGAACCGTGAGAAAAATATGAAGAAGGCGAAGATAAAGAAAGTCCTTCTCGCATTTCTTGCAGCATTGATCATCGGCGCCGCGATCGGTATCCCTCTCGGCCGGTGGATCTATAATTATCAGGAAACTCACAAGTCCAAGGAGGATACCTTCATTTCCTCCCATGATTATACGGACTGGTTCAATCAGTTCTGGGTAGACAATTACGCAGACCTCTATACGGGCGCTGAACTGGCTACCGACCAGAAGACCGAAGGTACTACGGACGGAGCAACAGAGGCAGCAACCGACAAGACAACGGAAGGAACATCCACTGAGGATAAGTCCACCGAAGCGGCAAGTACGGAAGAAAAGTCCTCCGAGGCCTCAGTTCCCGAAACAACACCGGAGGATACCGGAAATAATGATGCTCAGTAAATGTCAAAATGACATTTTCATTTAAACCAGGGGTTGTACTGGTTTCGACAGGGATTTAGAAATCCCGGCAGCCATCCGTGGTCCGGAACCACGTAAAAAGTCGGAAAAAAATAAACGCTGAAGATAGAAATTTAGCACTCGCTGCCTAAGCGCAGCTGTCGGCCCGAGAGTCATCCGCTGCTCACGGTGTCCGGCATCGAACAGGCGGAGAACGTTCCTCCCAAAGCTTTGCGGGTTGAAACGAATCATGAAGCTACCGATCACCCGAGCCTGTCTATGGGCGCCTGTGTGAGGGAATCTTAAAACACAGACTGTGATGGAAGACACCGGTATGGAAGAGTCTTTGGACGCGGGTTCGATTCCCGCCAGCTCCATAAAAACACCCCGGGACGAGAGTCCCGGGGTGTTTTTATGCTGGAATAAGGGGGCCGCTACAGGCCTTTCTTTCGTTTCATCACACTTCCGATACAGCATTTGGCATATTCCTTCATCCGCTCCGGGTTCCCGAGCAGGTCATCATCTGCGGAGATATAGGTCATCCTCTTTATCTTCGGATCTTCATACAGCGTAACTCCTGCATATCCGCCACAGGGAAGAAAGAAACCATCCCTCTGTTCCCTGGTGACTTTACATGTGCAGGGTTCCTGCCGGATCACGAGTTCAAGTACGGCCTCCGTACCCTCGCCGCGAAGTGAGATCCCGCCTCCCGACGTGAAAAGAGCGGCAGGTAATGCGTGGTCACAGCTAAGAGGCAGACAGAGGGATAACCGGTTTCCATTCTGTGACATGGACATTTTCCCGGGGGCAAATCCTCCGTTACAAAGCTCCGTCAGCGCATGAAGCCCGGCCAGATGGAACATTCCCTCCATATCATCCCGGTTATGCAGCAACACCAGATCCCTGGATCTTTGACTTTTGGAAGAAAGGTAGGAGAGATAGACACCGATCAGCTGACCGCCGTCATAGATATCCTCCCGTCGGATCCCCAGATATTGTTCCAGGGTCTTCTGTTTCATATTCGGCAGTCCGAGCGCATATTTGTACGGACGCATCTCCCGCAGCAGATCGATGGATTGCAGAAGGGACATGCGATCCGGGATCTCGAGCCCGAGACTCTGTCGGATCTTATCCATACGGCCTCGTACAAACGGGATATCAAAGGTATCCCCGTTGAAATGGAAGAGGGCTTTCCGCCCCTCAAGAAGCTCCATAAAACGGGTGATCATCTGCGGCTCACTTCTTCCGTCATCATTAAAAAGCTGGAGGATATGCCACTGCCCGTCCAGCCAGAGATTGATACCGATGATATAGATAAAGGCGCTCCTGGGTGTGAGACCGGTGGTCTCCAGATCGAACATCAGGACCTTGTCTCTGCCGTAGGAATCCGCGAGTTTATCCCACTCAGGTATCCGTTCAATATCTATTTTTTCGTCAAATGTGATCATTTGCTGTCCTTTTTATGTCAAATATGGTAGAATCATTATATCACATTTTTTTTGTGTTGAAACTATTTCAAAATGTGATATAATCGGATAGAGAATATTTTGTTAAATGGAGGAAGGCAGAATGATTCAACCGCTTGACATCAAAACACAGAAATTCAAAAAAGGTCTATTCGGATACAAACCGGGTGAAGTTGATGAGTTCATGAGTACAGTTGCCAGAGCTTATGAAGAAGCATTTAATGACAACAATAAGCTCAAAGAAGAGAACGAAAGACTGAACAAGGTTATAGAAGAAAACCGTATAAAGATTTTTGAGCTTGAGAAGCAGGTCGCAGAAGGCGCAGCAAAGAAGGATGATAAGAAGAAAGAGGATCCCAAGAAGGCTGCTCCCAAGAAGGACGACAAGAAGAAGCCTGATGATAAGAAGAAGGATGACTCAGCTGCATCCAAGTTCATCAAGCAGGCAGAAGAAACCACCGTTATGGGCGGAGATGACGACGAAGTATTTGTCGGAGAGATCGAGGATGCCCGTAAGCCCGGCAAGGCCATGATCGGTGACGGGGAAGAGGAAGGCGGAGACGACTTCGAATTCCTGTAAACCTACGAATTTGCAACGAATCAGAGTGCTGCAGACATGTGGCACTCTTTTTTAGAGAGTGAAGAGCGATGATACATTTTATCAAAGGCAGTGTTGCCGAAATCGGTACGGACAGCGTCATACTGGATAACCACGGGATCGGATACGAGATCTTCACCACCGGCCGTGTACTTCAGGACCTTGTATTACAGGGAAAAGAAGAGGTACTTCTCTATACGCATATGCAGGTTCGGGAGGACGGGTGGTCCCTATTCGGTTTTCCGGACAAGTCGGATATCCGCGTATTCCGTCAGCTGTTGTCCGTCAGCGGTGTCGGGCCCAAGATGGCACTTGCCATATTGAATACCTTATCGGTAGAAGAACTGTATTATGCCGTTCAGTCCGGTGATTCAAAATCGATCTCGAAAGCCCAGGGCGTGGGGACAAAAACAGCCCAGAGGATCGTCGTGGACCTGAAGGGTGCACTGAAACCCGGCAGCATCGATCCGGAGATCGACAGTTTCTCAGGCAATACCGAAGAAAATGTGGTCAGTGAGACTGCGGAAGCCCTGACGGCACTCGGATATTCGAATATGGATGCACTCCGGGCCATCCGTAAGGTGGAGGGCGCAGAATCCATGACGGTGGAACAGCTGCTGTC
>CACYMQ010000037.1:42520-46197 GCA_902775555.1 uncultured Lachnospiraceae bacterium
ATGCAGGAAACAGTATGGAAAGAAGGATCATCACAACTGAAGTAACGCCGGAGGAAGCGAAAACGGAGGCGGGGCTCCGTCCCACCAGCTTTAATGAGTATATCGGGCAGGACAAGGTAAAGAAGAACCTGAAGGTATTCATACAGGCTGCAAAGAAACGGAAGGAATCTCTGGATCACGTGCTTCTGTACGGACCGCCGGGGCTTGGAAAGACCACGCTGGCAGGTATCATCGCAGAGGAGATGGGCGTTCAGATCAAGGTGACCAGCGGACCTGCCATTGAAAAACCGGGAGAGATCGCAGCGATCCTGAACAGCCTTTCCGAGGGAGACGTTCTTTTTATCGATGAGATCCACCGCCTGAATAAGCAGGTGGAGGAGGTTCTTTATCCGGCCATGGAGGATTTCGCCATAGATATCGTGATCGGTAAGGGAGAGAGTGCCCGTTCGATCCGGCTGTCCCTGCCGCATTTTACACTTGTGGGAGCGACGACAAGAGCCGGTATGCTCTCGGCACCGCTGAGAGACCGTTTCGGTGTCGTTGACAGACTGGAATTCTATTCCATTCCGGATCTGATGCGGATCATCATCCGTTCTGCCGGCGTACTGGGGATCTCCATCAATGATGAAGGTGCACTTGAGATCGCAAAGCGTTCCAGAGGTACGCCGCGTCTCGCAAACCGGCTGCTGAAACGTGTCCGCGATTTTGCAGAGGTTGAACATTGCGGTGAAATAGATTATACTATAGCAGGACGGGCCCTGGATCAACTGGATGTGGACAGCGCCGGGCTGGATCAGACCGATCGTGGCATCCTGGAAACCATCATTCGTCAGTTTCACGGCGGTCCGGTGGGACTTGAGGTCCTGGCCGCGGCTGTAGGAGAAGATCCGGGAACCATCGAGGATGTATATGAACCCTATCTGATCAAAAACGGCTTTATCAACCGTACACCCCGTGGACGTGTTGCATCTGAACAGGCATACCGCCAGTTGGGGCTGGAGGGATTACTGACAGAATAAGGGGAGAAGGAGAAGAACATGGCACAGAAGATCGATATACCCGTAGTGATCGGCGGAAAGGTTTATACCCTGAGCGGATACGAGGGAGAGGATTATCTTCAGAATGTAGCAACCTATATCAATGGCAAGATCGCTGAGTGTAAGACCTCGGAACAGTACCGGCGTATGAACACGGAGTATCAGGGGGTTCTTCTTGCACTGAATATCGCGGATGATTATTTTAAAGCAAGGGACAAGGCAGAAGAGATCGCCAGGGATGATACCGAGAAGGAACAGCAGCTGTATGATCTCCGACATGAAGTGATCGAAGCCCAGATCAAGCATGAGGCTGCCCTGAAGCTCGTGGAAGAATATAAGGAACAGATCAATGCGCTCCAGAGGAAGATCGTACAGCTGGAAGCGGAAAAGGACAGAAACAATGATAAATAAAAAACCGGAAATCTTAGCGCCCTGTGGAAATCCCGTGGCCTTTCGTGCCGCGCTTTCGGCAGGCGCCGATGCCGTCTATCTGGCTGCAAACCGGTTCGGAGCCCGTGCCTACGCAGGGAATTTTAACGATAATGAGCTTCTTCAAACCCTTGAAGAGGCTCATTTGCATGATATGAAGGTATATCTTACCTTAAACACTCTGTTGAAGGATGAAGAGACAGAGACAATCCCGGATCTCATGGATCCCCTTTACCGGGAGGGGCTGGATGCCTGTCTTGTACAGGATCTCGGAGTTGCGTCCTTCCTGAAGGATCGTTACCCAAAGCTTCCGCTTCATGCCAGCACACAGATGAATCTTTGCTCCGTATATGGGGCTTCCTACGCGAAAGCCCTGGGTTTTACAAGAGTTGTTCCAGCCAGGGAACTGACACTGGAAGAGCTCATCCGTATCAAAAAGGAGGCCGGTATCGAGGTTGAGGCCTTCGTACATGGAGCGATGTGTGTCTGCTACAGCGGAAGATGTTATCTCTCTTCCTTTGTCGGTGGAAGAAGCGGAAACCGCGGGCGCTGTGCCCAGCCCTGCCGCTGGCTGTATGGGGACAGGTATGCCCTGTCCATGAAGGATCTTTGCACATTGGAATCTGTCCCCCGGCTGATGGAAGCCGGGATCGATTCCCTGAAGATAGAAGGCCGGATGAAAAATGAATATTATGTGGCTGCCTGTGTGGATGCCTATAAACAGATGGTAGATGACTGTATGCGAGGAGACTTCAGCGAGCAGCGGGCAAAGAGATATAAGGAACGTCTGGCCGAGATCTTTCACAGAGGAGGTTTCACCGGCGGGTATCTCTTTTCAACAGGAGATCCTTCCATGCTGGACGAGAAGCAGTCCGGTCATGCAGGGATCCCGATCGGAAATCTGACCGGTATCGGAAAAGGAGAAGTCCGTGTGAAGCTGTCCCGGACCCTTCACGCAGGAGATTCCCTGGAGATCCCCGTAACGAGCGGAAAGGCGAAGCAGGAAGAAGAACCCGTAAGACTTACTTCTCCCACGAACGGTGAGGCTGATCAGGTGATCACTCTCCGTGCACCGAAAACCGGACTTCTCTCGAAGGGGCTTCCCCTGATCCGTACGAAAAATGCACTGCTGACCGAAGAACTGGAGGAAAAGATCCTGAACCGGGAACGTAAACTGCCGATCCGGATGGAAGTCCTCCTGCGGGCCGATGCGCCGTTTACGGTTATGGCATATCCTGCAGATACCGGAGAGGATACCGGATGCTGCGGGACAGCGATGGGACCTGTACCGGAGAAAGCTTCCGGACGCCCGGTAAGCGATGAAGTGATCCGTGAAAAGACAGGGACCCTTTCGGATACGGGATACCGCCTGGAGAGTCTGACCATAGAAAATGACGGGGATCTTTTTATCCCCGCATCCCTTATTAAGAAGCTAAGACGGGAAGCGCTTGATTCTCTTCGGGAGCAGCTGCTGGGGCGATACAGAAGAGAGCTTCCGTACAGACCGGCCAAAGGATCCGGCCTCGGGGATACGGAAGCCTACGGAGAGCCTGCCACCCCTGCCCGGGACGTCCTAAAGCAGGAGAATTTCCTTCGTATCATTTTTATATCGGAGCTTTCCGCCATGTCCCGTCTTCCCATGGACCGGATCGATGCGGTGGTATTTGATCTCGGGAGATCCTTTATGGATCCGGACGAGATCCGGAAGCTGCGGAAGACCACCGACAGCGGTGTACGTTTTCTTGTCGGTTTTCCCTATATCTACAGGAATATCATCCCGGAAGACAGGATGCAGCAGGTGATGGAACTGGCAGAAGAGCTGGATGGTGTCTATCTGAACGGGATAGATGCCATGGCCCTGTATCTTGAGAAGGGAAAAAAGCGTAAGGTGATCTTCCTCGGTGCAGCGCTTTATGCGTATAACAGCGGGGCAGCGGAACATTTTTATGAAGCAGTACAGGAAAAGACCGATGAGATCTGGATGGAGGCACCCTATGAGCTTTCGGAAAAGGAGATACGGAGTATCCGGATCCCGAAGGGAGCACGTCGGATCACGACCTGTTACGGGCATCTTCCGATGATGATCACCATGCAGAGGGGATATAGGGAAAAAGAAGCCCTGGACTGCCCCCGCATAAAGAACCTTACTCTTTATCGAAATACGGAAATGTGTTATAATCTTGTTTTAAGTAACGCACCGGTCCTGCAGGA
>CACYMQ010000038.1 GCA_902775555.1 uncultured Lachnospiraceae bacterium
ACATGTATTATCTCATCGGTAATACGCTGGAAGAAAGCACCAGAGAGGACTGCCTGAAGGGCGGCACTCCCTATGTGGCAGTTCTGACGATGGAGGAATGGAAGTCGGAACAGGCCGGTTTTGACATGGGGATCGATCTGGAACTGGATACCCGGGGTATCATGAATACCAAGGCCGAAGTGAACTATGACTCGCTGACCGGCACATTTCATATCCCAAACCGGCGGGATTTTGAGAAGGAAGAATGGCGGTTTGCCTTTGCCATGGACGAAAAGGGAATCGTATTCATAGATGACGGAGGCTTTGCGGGACATCTGATCCGTAGGGTAAAGCGTGCCAAGAAATGGAAGATGCCCAGCCTGGAGCGCTTTGTGTATGATTTTCTGGAACAGATCATCTACCGTGATCTGGCGATCATGGAAGGGTTCGACCGGGAGCTGGACGAGATCGAAAGAGCCATCATGGAAGGGGAAGCTGAGAAGGGTCTGGAACGCCTGAATGATATCCGAAGCATCCTCAGGGATCTCCGGATCCATTATGATCAGCTTCTGGATCTGGGCCAGGAGCTGGAAGAAAATGAGAACGGATTCTTCAGTGAAGAGAATATCCGATATTTCCACCTGTTTACGAACCGCATCACCAGACTCTATGATATCGCCACATCCCTTCGTGACTATACCATGCAGGTTCGAGATCTGTACCAGGCACAGTTGGATATCAAGCAGAACCGGATCATGACGGTCCTTACCGTTGTGACCACCATCTTCATGCCTCTGACACTGATCGCTGGCTGGTACGGTATGAACTTCCGATACATGCCGGAACTGGAATCCAGATGGGGATATCCCATCGTGATCGCAGTTAGTCTGCTCATCGCTATTGTCAGTCTGATCTTCTTTAAAAAGAAAAAATGGCTGTAATTTTCGAACCCGGGATCATATCATACGACAGCATGAAGGGAAAGGATGGAGAGATGAAGAAGGACAGAGTGAAAAAGAGTAAAAGGCTCCGGCTCGCTGCTGTGACCCTGACGCTGGCGCTTGCACTGACCGGCTGCGGAGGCAGTACGACGGAAACGGGCAGCACCGGGCAGACAGGCAGCAACGGACAGACAGGAAGCGCCGGACAGACAGTCACACCGGATCAGCCGGCACCTGCTTCAGCAGCAGTGAACCTTTCTGCAAATATTTCGAAGGTTGACATCCCGGAGACACAAATGCCCGACAACCACCGGTCCGCGCTGGCAAAGGGGGGCATCGCACTCCTGAAGAAGACCGTCGAGATCATGGCGGACGGAACGGAAAATGTGCTGATCAGCCCCATTTCCCTGCAGATGGCGCTTGGAATGACAGCTTCCGGATCCGATGAGGGAAGTAAGACCCGTTCGGAGCTGATGGCAGTTCTGATGCCCGGTTCGGAGGGGGATCCCGCAGCCCTGAATGCGGAAATGGCAAGCCTGGCGGAGCATATGAAGAATTCAACGGACGTAGAGTGGAATGTGGCGAATTCCGTATGGGTGAATCAGGACGGAAATGTGAAACTGAAGGACAGCTTTCTTTCTACGGCTGCCAATTATTATAAGGCCGAACTGTTCTCGGTACCTTTCAATGAAGCTGCGGTGAAGGCGATCAATGAATGGGTCAGCGGGAATACAAAGAATCGGATCCCCATGATCCTGGACCAGCTGGATCCGGATGCAAGGATCGCTCTTGTAAATGCGGTATGTTTCGATGCCGAGTGGGCGGAACCATATGAAAATGAACAGATCCTGGAGGATCAGACCTTCACGAATTCCGATGGATCCAAGGTGAAGGTCACCATGCTTACCAGCAATGAATCCCGCGTCATTCAACTGGCCGGAGGGCTTGGCTTTGTCCGTCCCTACAAGGGAGGCCGGTACAGCTTCGTCGGTATCCTTCCTCCGGAAGGGATGAGCACAGAAGACTATCTGCAGAAGATACTGGATGGTGGTGAGGATTTCGCCGATGCCTATCTGAATTCCCATACCACCAGAGACGTATATGTCAAGATCCCGGAATTTAAGACCGAGTTCGGTTCCAATATGGATAAGGTTCTGAAGGGCCTGGGGCTGAATGAAGCCTATTCCAACGGAGCAGCCTTCCATGAAATGGTTACGGAGGACAGTGAGGCTGTGAAGATCGGAACCGTGGAGCATAAAGCCATGATCGAGGTTGACCGGAACGGGACCAAGGCAGCGGCAGCTACGATGGTGGAGATGGATAAAGTCACTGCTGTTGAGATCACGGAGGAACCATATGTGGTCTATCTGGATCGCCCCTTCATCTATGCCATTGTGGATGATACCACGGGAGTTCCCGTATTTCTGGGGAGTCAGAACACTATGTAGAGTACGGCAATCGCCGGGTAAAGGGGAGGTGCACGAAAATGTTAAAGAAAAAGAAGTTGTTTTGTCTGCTGTTGGTTTTGTTCCTGATATCAAATGTGATCCTGAGCGGTTCCCCGTCGGAAGCTGCATCCGGAAAATGGAAGCGGGATAATAAGGGCTGGTGGTACAGCTATTCGGACGGAACGTATGCAAAGAGCAGTTGGAAGAATATCGGGGGTAAATGGTATCACTTCAATGCTGCCGGGTATATGCAGACCGGCTGGAAGAAACTTGGGGGCAAATGGTATTACCTCGGAAAGGACGGAGCCATGGCGACCGGCTGGAAGAAGATCGGTGGTAAATGGTATTTCCTTGGAAAAGAGGGGGCCATGGCGACCGGTTGGAGAAAGATCGGCAACAGGTGGTATCTGTTTGATGCATCCGGTGCGATGCAGACCGGATGGAAGAAGAACTCCGGGAAATGGTACTATTTTGCTTCCGACGGGCAGATGGTCATAAATAAGGATATCGGAGGAGGCCATATCGGTGCAGATGGTGTATGGGTGGAGAATGGCCCGGGCAAGTATGATTGGGCGAAGAAGTATAAGGAGATCGCAATTCAGTATAATAAGGATGTCTGGGACGATCCTACCTATAGAACCGAGTACACCCTTTCCTATATTGATGGGGACGATATACCGGAACTGCTGATCCGTGCAAGTAAGCATGGAAGATATGTCGTACATACGTATTACAACGGGAAGGTAGCTACTTACAAGACCGTTTCGGATTATATTGATGTTACCCAGAGAACAGGACTTATCCATTCCCCCTATGACTACAAGGGAATTGGAGAGGATGAAGTGTTGAAGGTTTCGAAGGGGAAGATCATACGTCTGGGCGGAGGTGAATATACTTATCCGTATTTCAATACGTCTGATCCGGAGGAGTATTATTGGGAAGAGGTAAAAGTATCCAGGAGTACCTATATGAGCAAGTTAAAGAGTCTTTATCCCGTGAGAGATGATAAGAATTATCGCCTGGATGGTGTATCCTACCTTTATGATGAATTCATTCAAAAGATGAATTCCTATCTGTCAAACTGATCGAACCGGCTCCGGTCTGTTCATTGCATCAGACTTCGGAAAGTGGTAGAATGTTGGCATGAGAATCGGTATATTTGATTCCGGGATCGGCGGGCTTTCCGTGCTTCACGAGGCATACCACCGGCTGCCGGAACAGGAATATATATTTTATGCAGACACGGATCATGTGCCGTACGGAAAGCGGGATCCGAAGGAAATAGTCGGGTATGTGCGGGACAGCGCAAACTTCCTTAAGGAGCAGGGTGTCGACGCCATTGTGATCGCGTGCAACACCGCCACCAGCGTGGCCGTGCGGATCCTTCGTCAGGAAATGGATCTGCCGATCGTCGGTATGGAACCGGCGGTGAAACCTGCGGTGGAACAGACGGACCAGCGGAGAGTCCTTGTGATGGCTACGCCGGTGACCCTTCGGGAGTCGAAGCTGAAGTCCCTGATCGAGCGGGTGGATGAGCACCACAGAGTGGATCTGCTTCCGATGCCGGAACTGGTCCGGTTTGCGGAAACAGAGCAGTTCGATACAGAAGAGCTGCGTGAGTATCTGAAAGCACAGTTCGGAACCATACACCCGGAGAAATATTCGGCACTTGTGCTGGGCTGCACACATTTCAATTATTTCAAAGATCTGTATCGAGGGTTCTTCCCGGAGGATACAGCGCTGCTTGACGGAAATGACGGAACGATACGCTATCTGGCGCATCTTCTTTCGCTGGATACCCGGGATGATGCGGGAGAATTCCACTTCGATACAACAGAAGCGCTCCCGTCGGATACCACATTTTATATGTCCGGATCAAAGGTCACGGATCCCGGGACACTGGGGCATTTCATTCGCTTACTGAACCGGCTGGAGGAGATGCGGAAGATCCGCTGACCCACCATGTCATCCTGAGCGGGCGCACGCGTGCCGGTGGCACGCGGTTTGTGCGCCGAGTATCGACCAAGCGGCAGCGCGAAGCGAAGGATCTTAACAAAACGACGAAACCTGCAACACCAGAGGCCCCTGCCTCAAAGTGTCCGGGTTTCGCCTTTTTTTACCAATTCCTCTCAACCGGCCAGTATATCCGCCAGATAACCGATGACTCCGACTCCTGTTATGACGATGCCTGCAAACATCAGACCGGTCTGGAAGGGAGAAGCGGTTCCTGCAATCTCGAAGATGCCTCGCAGCAAACTGCTTACGGTGAGAGCTGCCACACCGGAGTTATATGCATTCCAGGTGAAGCGCCCCGGCCGGGGGAGCTTTCGGAACTTCCAAAGAAGCAGAACCGGCAGAACTCCCAGGATAAGCGGCCATAGAAACAGGAAGGTCATGAAAGGGGACCTGACATTGTGCGAGAACCGATCGTAGATGATGAAAATGATCAGACAGAAGGCACTGATCCCTGCGTAGAGGATCGTGGCCCGGCGCAGATTCGGCGCCTGTTTAGTAACCGATGTATACAATATCACTCACGCTCCTTTCCTTGACTTTATTTCCGTTCGTCGTCGGGTTATTGATGATCTCACCATTGAAGTACATGGTGGTGGATCCGCCACCATCCAGGTTGTAGGCCTGTTCGCAGCCCAGATCCTTCATTACCTCTGCCAGCTGCAGAAGGCTGAGCCCTTCGCTTTCGCTGGTACGTCCGTCGGAGACGACCATGACATAATGCAGTGGGGAGATGCATCCGATGGCTGTCCGCGGGTTGCTGGTCATGGACTGCTTTACTTCCGTGCCTGCATCGACAGCGATCTCGCCGTCGATCACAAGACCGGGTCCGAAGGAGTATACCTGCAGGGCACCGCGGTCCAGCAGTTCCTCTGCAGTTACCTCGCCTTCGGTGATGATCTCCATAGAGCCGTCTTCGTAGATCACAAGATCCTGAGCGGTCTGACTACGCATCGTGTTACGGTAAAGGATACCGTTCCGGATCACATAACCCGTGTCGCGGAATCCGTAATAATCACCATTGATGGCGAGGATCGCGCCTACCCGGTCTGCGATGTCCGAGGTCTTTTCCTTCAGATTCCGTCCGAAGCTGTCATCCGCAAGTCCGGACTTCAGGGTTGCGATGGAAGAAAGCTGAATGTCTGCTATGTAGATCATTGTATCGTCACGATAACTCTGGGTGAGAGTGATCGTCATTGTTTTGTCCCGGTAAATGTATCCGGTCTCGGTGGCGGTGATCTCCGCATCCAGAAGCTCTGCATCATTTTCGGAGATCCCGGCTATTTCTGTATCGCAGCCGGTATCGCCGGAGATGTCGTTATCCTCGCTGCCCCTGGTGTCACCGGTGCTCCTGTTGCTGCCTGATATCTCGCCGGCATCTGCTATGGTGTCACCCTTGGAGACGGAGCCTGTCTTAGTCTGGTCTCCGCTGTCCGTACGGTTCAGCAGGGAATCGATGGTGGTGGACTGATAGATCTCTGCCGCGGCACTCTGATCCACCTTTACAGTGTCATGAGGGATCACAAATACATTTAACAGGGTAAATGTGGTATAGGCCGTCAGAAGACTTCCGTAGATCCACGCCCAGGTGTGCCGCTGCTTTCGGGGTTTTTCCGTGGGTGGTTCCATGCCGGGACCGGAAGAAGGAGGGTAAGTCATCATTCCGTCCGGTTCATAAGGTTGGCTGTACGGATTCCTGAAATCGTCCATTTGCGACCTCCTTTCTTTGAAACACCCAGTGCTTCTGCACATAATAGCTGAAGAATGACAGGGATACGTCTACAAGGATCTTTGCAAGGAGCGTCTCCGTGAAAAGGGGTGCGATCAGTGCCACCAGAGCGGCGGACATTCCCATTTGCAGGAAGAAGAGCACCAGATAGCGGAAACCGCTTTTTCTTACCGACTCATTACTGTGGAAACACCAGCTCCGGTTGAGCCCATAGTTCAGGATGCTGGAGAGGGTTCTTGCGATCACGGTTGCAACGGTGATGGCCGCAGCAGATGCAAGGGGCAGAAAGAGCATCAGGACCCAGAACAGCGCCAGATCCAGGACCGAGCTGATGAGGGAACTGCTGACGTATTTCAGAGGGCGGCTGTAGACCCGGATGGAATCCCGGACCGGTCGGAAATGTGATCCCGCATTTCCATCCTCATATACGGTCTCGATGGGGATCTGGATCAGCGGAGCCTCCTTCACGCTGTCCTCCAGAAAATGCATCTCGTATTCATAACGATCTCCTGTGGTGGAAAGTGCCAGGTCATAGAGGCTGCGGGGGATACCCCGAAGACCCGTCTGGGTATCGGACAGCCGGACTCCGGTGGAGAACCGGAAGAAGGTTGCAGTGATCCGGTTGCCCATGCGGCTCTTCCAGGGAACCTCCGTCCCGGAGAAATCTCTAACGCCAAGGATTAGAGAGTCCGGATCCTGATGGAGCGCTTCGGTTACCCGGCAGATATCCCCCGGGAGATGCTGGCCGTCAGCATCTGCGGTGACTACGCCGATGTCATCGGGGAATCGTTCCATTGCTTCCCGGATCCCGGTTCGGAGGGCGGCTCCCTTGCCACGGTTTTCCGCGTGATGTAGAACAACGGCGCCCCATCTGGCGGCTTCTTCAAATATGGGCAGGCAGGATGGATCGCTGCCGTCATCGACGATCAGTATATGCCGGAAGTCCAGATGACTGAGTACATGTACAAGACTGATCAGATGCACATTTGGCTGATATGCGGGTATCAGGATGGTTGTATTTGAATATGCCATAGGACTGCCTCCTTTTCTGTGTATTTTTCTCTCAGGTTTCTCTGAGTATAGGCGTGAAAACTGAAATCAATCTTAAAAAAGGGTAGTATATTTTTATGAAATGTGAGAAAATGGACATGATGACTTGAGAAACGGAGGCCTTGTATGACAAGCTGTGACACCTGCGCATACCTCACATATGATGAGGATTATGAGGATTATGTGTGCGATATCAATATGGATGAGGATGACTACAGCCGCTTTCTGGAAAGCAAGCGGAAGGAATGTCCGTTCTATCGTGACGGAGATGACTATAAGGTGGTAAGACACCAGATGTAAGGAGCTTATATGGAAGAATGGAAGATCGGACCTGAGACCTATACCTCCCGGTTCTTTCTGGGGTCAGGAAAGACAGCTCATTATACGAAGGAACTGATCGACTCCGCCGTACAGCGGGCAGGAGCGGAAATGATCTCCGTAGCGGTGAAGACACTGGATACGGAGGACAGTCCTTTGTCCATGATCCCTGAGGGAATCCGTATCCTGCCGAATACGCTGGGGGCCCATTCCGTTGAGGATGCGGTCCGGATGGCGCATATCGCAAAGGAGAAGGGGCTGGGCAACCGGATCAAGATCGAGATCATGACGGACAGCAGATATTTTCTGCCGGATCCGCATGCCACGGTGGATGCCACTGAGATCCTTGCAAAGGAAGGATTTCTGGTCTTTCCGTATTTTTATCCGGAGCTTCGTGTGGCAAAACAGCTGGTGCAGGCCGGCGCAGCCGCATTGATGCCATTGGCATCGCCCAGTGGATCGAACAAGGGACTTCAGACCCGGGATTTCATAGAGGATCTGATCCGGTATATCGATCTTCCCGTGATCGTTGACGCGGGGATCGGATGTCCGTCCCAGGCCTGTGAGGCCATGGAGCTGGGATGTGCCGGGGTTATGGCAAATACCGCACTTGTAACGGCGGAGAATCTGGGGCTTATGGCGGAAGCTTTCCGACTCGCCATCGCGGCGGGACATGCCGGATATCTCAGTCATCGTCATCCCGCTTCGAAATGAGGCGGATCATAAAGTTAAGGGGAGTATCGGAGTAGAAAATACTCAGGAGGATAAGGAAAATGATGAGGATCGGCAGAAATGATCCGTGTTGGTGCGGAAGCGGCCGGAAGTACAAGCAGTGTCATGAGGAGTTTGATCATAAGATCGAATACTTCAGGAAGCAGGGGCATATCGTGCCGGACCATTCCCTGATCAAGACACCGGAACAGATCGAGAAGATCAAAGAGAGCGCAAAGGTAAATGTGGAGGTCCTGGATGTGGTAGCCGAGAAGATCTGTGCGGGAATGAGCACGGAGGATATCGACCGCATCGTGGCGGAGGTGACTGCGAAGCACGGCGCGATCCCGGCAACGCTGAACTATGAGGGATTTCCGAAGAGTGTATGCACATCCGTCAATGATGCGGTATGTCATGGCATTCCCTCGCCGGACGAGATCCTGCAGGACGGGGATATCATCAATGTGGACTGCTCAACCATACTGAACGGTTATTTCTCGGATTCCTCCCGGATGTTCCTGATCGGAAATGTATCCGAAGAGAATCGGAAGCTGGTAGAGGTCGTTCGTGAAAGCGTATATAAGGGACTGGATGAAGTGAAGCCCTGGGGTTTCCTGGGAGATATGGGCCAGGCTGTCCATGAGCATATCAAGGCGCATGGGTATTCGGTGGTCCGGGAGATCGGAGGACATGGTGTCGGACTGGAATTCCATGAAGAACCCTGGGTCGGATATACCTCCAAGAGGGGAACCGAGATGCTGCTGGTACCTGGTATGATGTTTACCATCGAGCCGATGGTCAATGCGGGAGGCCAGGAGATCTTTATCGATGAGGAAAATGACTGGACGGTTTACACGGAGGATGGCTCCATGTCCGCACAGTGGGAGATCCAGGTGCTCGTGACCGAGGATGGTAACGAAGTGATCTCGTGGTAACGAGAAGAGACGGAGTGATACCCGGACATGGTAAAGATCCTTCGTCGCTACGCTCCTCAGGATGACATGCGGATGTCATTCTGAGCGAAGCTGATGTCATTCTGAGCGAAGCGAAGAATCTTTCGATGAACGAACGGGACGGTCCCGGAATCTGCAGAAGGTGGCAACTGATCGTTGCAGTCTGCGGATCCCGGGACCGTCCCCTTAATTATGTCATTCTGAGCGAAGCGAAGAATCTTTCCCTAAAGATCCTTCGTCGCTACGCTCCTCAGGATGACATGCGGGTGTCATTCTGAGCAAGGCTGGTGTCAGTCCGCCCGAAGGATCTCGGTAACCGACGGCTGGTCGGAGAGATGATAGAAGCGGAAGACGATGTTGATATCGGATACGATCTGCTGGTCGATCTCCCCGTTTACTGCCATTTCCTGCATGATCTCAATGGTCTTCTGGTGGCTGAAACCGTCCTTGTAGGGACGTACCTCCGTCAGTGCCTGGTAGATATCCACACAGGTCATGAGACGCTCTTCATGTGTCAGGTTCTTGGCAGACAGACCGAAGGGATAGCCATGGCCGTTCAGCTTCTCATGATGATGGGAAGCCCAGGCTGCGATATCGCTCATGCCTTTCAGATTTTTCAGGATCTCATGTGTATAGAAGGCATGGTTCTTCATGACCAGATATTCTTCATCCGTCAGCTTCGCAGGTTTTTTCAGGATGGAGTTGTTGATCATCAGCTTTCCGATGTCATGCAGGGCACCCGCCAGATAGTAACGGATGGTCTTCTCCTGATTGAAATTGTAATGGATCGCCATCTTCTCGGCCTTGGTCGCAACACCGAGAGAATGCTTGCAGGTGTAGTGCGATTTGAAGTCGATGATACGCGCGATCAGCGTGGCCAGATTGTGGACCTCCTGCGGAGTATACTCGTCCTCATGGTGCTTGATGGAGGAGCGAAGGAATCCGTCGATATTATCAAAGCCGAAGACCTTCATATGTTTTTTCTTAAAATACGAACAGAAGGGAATGGTGACTTCGGTGGAGAACAGGGTTCCGGTATTGGAACGGACATAATCCAGTATGGCTTCGTAGTTCTCCGCACTCTGATCCAGAAGGTTGAAATGTGTGTCGATCAGATCTCCCATATGGATGATCTGGGCCTTGATGGGAGTCCTCTGGCTGGTCCGATGGAAGGGCCCGGAACCGTCTGCATTTTCATGATGAAGCAGGATCACATCCCGGTTGTTGGTACGGAACGGAAGGAGCTTGGTGTTGATCTCACCGATGGTGCAGTGGCGGATCAGAAAATCCGTGATGCCATATGCCCGCCCGCCGTTATATTTTCTGTATTCGATCTCCTCCTGGTTGAACTCAGTCAGAGCATTATCGTGCAAAATGGAATAAGCCGCAATATCGATCAACTCGTTATCGGTCAGGCCGACGGCCTTGCCCGCGAGGATAGATAGTGCAGCAATTCGCTTGGAATGGCCTGGGGTGACACCGAGAAACTCACACTCGGCTGCATCCAGCCCGAGCGAAGCGGCATATAGGACTTCGTTCAGATTGATTTTCATGATATGCCTTTACAAAATTCTTGCTTTTTTAGTAATAATCATACATATTTATGATAACGCAAGATAAGAAAACTGTAAAGAGAGATTTTGCCCATGGCATCTGCGGAAAAAGAAAAGAAAAGTACATATATCTGCATCGATCTGAAGTCCTTTTATGCCTCCGTGGAATGCGTGGAACGAGGGATGGATCCGCTGGGAACAAACCTGGTGGTAGCGGATCCGACCAGGACGGAGAAGACCATTTGTCTTGCGGTGACACCGTCACTGAAAGCCTTTGGGATCCCGGGACGGGCACGCCTTTTTGAGGTGGTCGAACGGGTGAAGGAGGTAAATGATCACAGGAGGAAAGCCCTGAAGGGCGGAGAGTTCACCGGAAAGAGCACTGATGCGGAGGAGCTCCGGTCCGATCCGACACTGGAGCTGGCCTATGTGGTGGCACCGCCGCGGATGCGTAGATATATGGAGGTCAGCGGAAAGATCTACAGCATTTACCTGCAGTATGTGGCACCGGAGGATATCTTCCCATACTCCGTGGATGAGGTCTTCATAGACGTGACGTCCTACCTTCAGACCTACCGGATGACGGGGCGCCAGATGGCCATCCGTATGATCCGCGATGTGCTGAAACAGACAGGGATCACTGCTACGGCAGGGATCGGAACGAATCCTTATCTGGCGAAGATCGCGATGGATATCGTGGCAAAGCATATGCCGCCGGATGAGGACGGTGTGCGGATCGCGGAACTGGATGAGCACAGCTACAGAAGGCTGCTGTGGACGCACCAGCCCCTCACGGATTTCTGGAGGATCGGCGCGGCAACTGCAAGGAAGCTGCAGGCCAGAGGTCTCTTTACCATGGGAGATGTGGCCAGGTGCTCTCTGGAAAATGAGGATCTGCTCTATCACATGTTCGGAATCAATGCGGAGCTTCTGATCGACCATGCCTGGG
The DNA here is from genome assembly GCA_902775555.1 of uncultured Lachnospiraceae bacterium. Classification (GTDB taxonomy): domain Bacteria; phylum Bacillota; class Clostridia; order Lachnospirales; family Lachnospiraceae; genus Eubacterium_Q. Next base: position 11,645 of record CACYMQ010000038.1, read on the forward strand.
GCTATGAGCCCACGACCATGGAGGATATCAGGAACTATAAGCCAAGTGCCCATTCCGTGTCCTCCGGACAGGTGCTTTCCACTCCCTATACGGCGGAGAAAGCCCGGCTCGTCGTTCACGAGATGACGGATCTTCTGGTACTGGATCTGGTGGAGAAGGGACTTGTGACGGATCAGATGGTGCTTACCGTCGGATATGATATAGAGAACCTGACGAAGGAAGAAAATGCACGTAAATATCACGGTGAGGTCAAGAAGGATTATTACGGACGCATGGTTCCGAAACACGCGCACGGCAGTGTGAACCTGTCCGGTTATACCTCGTCCGGTCGGGAGATCATCGAAAAAATGCTGGAGCTTTATGACCGGATCGTGGACCCGTCGCTTACGGTACGACGGATGTATGTGGTCGCAAATCATGTACTGCCGGAGACGGATGCCCCCAGGGATGAGGATAAGGGAGAGGGCCGGCAGTTGGATCTCTTCGCGGACTTTACAAGTGAAGGGAAGAAGGAGCAGGCCAGAAAGGAACAGGAGCGGAAGGAACGAGACAAGGAGAAGAGTATCCAGAAGGCGGTACTGGACATTCAGAAGAAGTACGGGAAGAATGCCATGCTGAAAGGGATGAACCTGGAAGAGGGAGCTACATCCATGGAGAGGAACCGCCAGGTGGGAGGACATAAGGCTTAAGATCCCTCGAAAAAGATCCTTCGCTTCGCTCAGGATGACAGGGCTGCGCCAGGATGACAGGGCTGCGCCAGGATGACAGGTAGTACCACGGAGGGAATATGCAGGAGAAAGACAAACTTCATTGGCATCATGTGGTAGGCATGACGGAGGAGGAGATCCCCCAGGCCGCCAGAGATGCAGAAGAGAGATACGGAGATATCATAGATATGGAACATCCGGAACCGAAGAACCACCCCCGGATGAGCAGGGACGCCAGGGCTGCGCAGTTTGCGCCATTTGCCGCTCTCACCGGGTATGACAGGACGGTGGATGAAAGCGTGAAGGAAGTGCAGGAGGACTATCTGTCACGCCGCTGACCGGCGGTACAGAAAAAAAACTTGCAAAGAGTCGGAAATGAATGTATGATGGTTTTGTTAGCACTTTAACTTAATGAGTGCTAAAAACGGAAACAGAAATGAGGGATGTATATGATAGCTATTCCAATTCATGATACGATCCTGCTGCCCGATGTCACATTTTTCTTTAAAAAAGAGACCTTCGAGGAGTGGGAGGTGGAGAGCCTTTCCGCAGGAGATGAGATCGTCTTTGCTTTCCTGAAGGATGAACCGGATTATGAGAATACTCCGATCCCGACGAAGGAAGAGGATCTGATGGATCTGATCTATCCGGTGGGCGTGCGTGCCCGGATGGAGGCCATAGATAATGAAGGTAATCTGAAGATACGGACCAGAAACAGAGTCGATATCCTGAGCATCACGAGCTCTGAGGAAGGGATCGTGGAGGCTGAGGTGGCGGAACGACCGGACGTGCAGGATGTGACGCCGGAGGAACGGATCGAACGCTTTGAACAGCTGAAGAAGGATTATCTCAATTTCGTCAAGCTCTATCAGTGGGGACTGTGGGCAAGAGGCTTTATCCTGCAGTGGAAGAATATCTATGAGCTGGTCTGCACCATGGCGCCTTACTTCAGCATCACCTGGGATGAGAAGGTGGCGATCCTCATGGAGGACCGGGTATCCGAGCGGTACCGGCTGATCGAGCAGGCGGCCTACGAATTTATCGAGATGGCGAAGGTCCACAATGAGGCAGAGGACCGGCAGCAGAAGGAAAATGAGAATATTTACCGTGAAAATGCATTAAAGAAGCAGATTGAGATCCTTCAGAATGAACTGGATGAGATGCATCCGGAGAATATCTCCGATGTCCGGCAGTTCCAGAAGAAGATCGAGGAGTCGGGTATGAATGAGACCGCCCGCAAAGAGGCGGACAAGGTTCTGAACCGTATGAAGCAGGAGGGACAGAACGGTCATGAGTACGGGATGCTCTATGACTATCTGGATTTCGTGACGACGCTGAACTGGAAGAAACCGGAGGCGGCGGAGATCGACCTCGGTCATGCGGAGGAAGTGCTGAATGCGGATCATTACGGTCTGAAGAAGGTGAAGGAGAGGATCCTGCAGCAGCTTGCCGTTATGGCCCTGAAGAAGCAGCAGGCAGGCTCCATTCTGCTCTTCGTGGGTGCACCCGGTACCGGAAAGACCAGTATCGGCCAGAGCATCGCGAAGGCACTGGGACGGGAATACGTCAGGATCAGTCTCGGCGGGATCCGCGATGAGGCGGAGATCCGGGGACACCGCAGGACCTATATCGGCGCGATGCCCGGAAGGATCATGGAGGGTATGAAACGGAGCGGAGCCTCCAACCCGGTCATGGTGCTGGATGAGGTGGATAAGCTGGCGAAGGATTATGGCGGAGATCCGGCAAGCGCACTTCTTGAAGTGCTGGATCCCGAACAGAATTTCAGCTTCACCGATCATTATATGAATGTGCCCTATGACCTTTCAAATGTATTCTTTGTCTGCACGGCCAATCAGATCGATACGATCCCCGAGCCGCTCCTGAACCGGATGGAGATCATCGAATTCCCCGGTTATTCGGAACTGGAGAAGGAGAGTATCGCGAAGAAGCATCTGATCCCGCGGGCGTACGAGACCATGGGGATCAAGAAGAGCCAGCTGCGGATCTCGGATCCGGCGATACGGAAGGTGATCGCTGAGTATACCATGGAATCCGGTGTGCGCGGATTGAAGAAGCGGGTAGAGGGGATCTGCCGTCATGCGGCGGTACGCCTCGTAAAGGGGGAGAAGAAGCTCTCCGTGACACCTGCCAATCTGAAGGAATATATCGACGGCCGTGGGATCCATCGTGACAAGGTGGAGAAGAAGGCGGTTCCCGGTATCGTGACCGGACTTGCCTGGACAGCCGCGGGCGGTGAGATCCTTTACATCGAGACTAAGAAGGTGGGCGGCAGCGGGCAGGTGATCATCACCGGCCAGCTGGGAGATGTGATGAAGGAATCCGTCTCCATCGCATTGTCCCTGGTGAAGGAAAGATTCCCGAAGGAGACAGAGGAACTGTCAAAGTACGACCTCCATATCCATGTTCCCGAAGGAGCGGTCCCGAAGGACGGGCCTTCCGCCGGGATCACACTTACCACTGCTTTATCCTCCCTTTTTACGGGGAAGAAGGTGGCGCCGACCATCGCCATGACCGGAGAGGTATCCCTCCGGGGCGGAGTGATGCCCATCGGCGGACTTCCGGAGAAACTGATGGCAGCGGTACGTGCCGGAGTAAAGACCGTTTTCATTCCGAAGGAAAATGTGGAAGATCTGGAGGATGTTGCCGAGGAAGTAAAGAAGGAGCTGGAGATCAAGCCGGTTTCCGCCGTATCCGAGGTCCTGAAAGCGGTAGGCATTACAGAATAGTTCACACAAGTCGCGGTTTGTGCGCCGAGTATCGACCAAGCGGCAGCGCGAAGCGAAGGATCTTTCAGGACGGGCCTCTGACCGGGGGCAAGAAATAGAAACGGACACGGTAGAATGAATAAGAAGTTGGCAACGGTTTATATCCTCCTCGCAGGGATCCTGTGGGGCTGTATGGGACTCTTCGTTCGTCCTCTGGACGGGAAGGGTCTTTCTTCCTGGGACATCGTCTTTATCAGGGCTTTGGGAACCGCTGTATTGCTCGGCCTCTATATCCTGGTCACGGACCGGAAGAGGTTCCGGCTTTCCATCGTTTTCTTCAATTATTGCTATTTTCGCGAGATCACACAGACCTCCCTGTCCGTAGCGGCAATCCTGCTGTACACGGCTCCGGCCTTTGTGATCCTGATGTCCGCAGTTCTCTTCCGGGAGAAGCTGACGAAGCGGAAACTTCTGGCGCTCTGCATGGCATTTACGGGCCTGGTCTTTGTCACGGGGGTGATCGGTGACGCGGGTCTTCTCAGCGGCGAAGCCATCCTGGTGGGACTCGGAGCGGGTCTTGGCTATGCGCTCTATTCGATCTTCGGGCGGTTTGCGCTGGAGCGGGGGTACGGTTCCATCACCATCAGCTTCTACACCTTTCTTTTTGCGTCCCTCGGGACTCTTTTCTTTGCGAGACCGGAGCAGGTGGTTTCCTCGGTTGGCTCCTGGAAGGACGCAGGACTGATCCTGATCTTCGTGCTGATCTCCACGGTGATCCCGTATATCACCTATACGGTGGGGCTGCGTTCCGTGGAAAACGGAAAGGCATCCATTATCGCATCCATCGAACCGGTGGTGGCCACACTGAACGGCATATGCTTCTTTGGAGAAAGCCTTTCTGTGGGAGAGTTAGTTTTATCAAACCAAATGACAAAAAGCGCATTTCGTCGCTTGACTTAAGGCTTTTTACACTTTATACTATATAAGGTTTTTACGAATCGTGATCTGTCCGTAGAACAGGGCATCCGCCTCACGGATGACCGGTATGGCGCGGGACGGATTTCAATATTAAAAGAAAAGAGGTACAAGAGATCATGGCAGTAGTTGACCTGAGCAAGTACGGCATTACAGACGTACAGGAAATCATTCACAATCCTTCTTTCGAGGATCTTTACAATTTCGAGATGGATCCTTCTCTGGAGGGCTTTGACAAGGGTGTCGAGACAGAACTCGGCGCAGTAAATGTTATGACAGGTGTTTACACCGGCCGTTCCCCCAAAGACAAGTTCATCGTTATGGATGAGAACTCCAAGGACACCGTATGGTGGAATACACCGGAGTATCCGAACGACAACCATGAAGCTTCTCAGGAAGCATGGGCTGCAGTTAAGGAGATCGCAAAGAAGGAGCTGTCCGGTAAGAAGCTTTTCGTTGTAGATGCTTTCTGCGGTGCAAATGAAGATACTCGTATGGCTGTCCGCTTCATCATGGAAGTTGCATGGCAGGCACATTTCATCAAGAACATGTTCATCCAGCCGACTGCTGAGGAGCTGGAGAAGTTCGAGCCGGATTTCGTGGTTTACAACGCATCCAAGGCTAAGGTAGAGAACTATAAGGAGCTGGGTCTCAATTCCGAGACAGCAGTTGTCTTCAACATCACAAGCCGTGAGCAGGTTATCATCAACACATGGTACGGCGGAGAGATGAAGAAGGGTATGTTCTCCATGATGAACTACTATCTGCCGCTGAAGGGCATCGCTTCCATGCACTGCTCCGCAAATACGGATATGGAAGGCAAGAACACAGCTATCTTCTTCGGTCTGTCCGGTACAGGTAAGACCACTCTTTCCACAGATCCGAAGCGTCTCCTCATCGGTGATGACGAGCATGGCTGGGATGATAACGGCGTCTTCAACTTCGAAGGCGGCTGCTATGCAAAGGTTATCAACCTTTCCAAGGAAAATGAGCCGGATATCTACAATGCCATTACACGTGACGCTCTTCTTGAGAACGTTACCGTAGATGCAGCAGGCAAGATCGATTTCGATGATAAGAGCGTAACGGAGAATACCCGTGTATCCTATCCCATCGAGCACATCACAAATATCGCAAAGAAGGTCAACGGAAAGTCTTCCGGACCGGATGCCGAGAATGTGATCTTCCTGTCCGCTGACGCTTTCGGCGTACTTCCGCCGGTATCCATCCTGACACCGGAGCAGACACAGTACTACTTCCTGTCCGGATTTACTGCAAAGCTTGCAGGTACGGAGCGTGGTATCACAGAGCCCACACCGACCTTCTCCGCTTGCTTCGGCCAGGCATTCCTGGAGCTGCATCCCACAAAGTACGGCGAAGAGCTGGTTAAGAAGATGCAGAAGAACGGTGCCAAGGCTTACCTTGTAAATACAGGATGGAACGGAACAGGAAAGCGTATCTCCATTCCGGATACCCGTGGTATCATCGATGCGATCCTGAACGGTGACATCAAGAATGCTCCGACCAAGAAGATCCCGTTCTTCGATTTCGAAGTACCGACAGAGCTTCCGGGTGTTTCCACAGAGATCCTTGATCCCCGTGACACCTATGCAGATGTTGCAGAGTGGGAAGAGAAGGCAAAGGATCTGGCAGGACGTTTCATCAAGAACTTCAAGAAGTATGAGACAAATGAAGCCGGCAAGGCCCTGGTAGCAGCAGGCCCGAAGCTTGACTGATCGAAAGATCCCATAAAGAGAGAAAGCTGTATCGCCCGATATGCGATGCAGCTTTTTCTTGTCATGGCACGGAAAAAGAGGGAACGTCAGGTTTGACAGACAGGGACTCCCGTCCTATACTGTTGACCTGTCGGAGGTAGAAGAGCAGATCATGGAGGAAAGAGAAGGATTTAATAATCGGCTTGGTTTTATCCTGGTCAGTGCAGGATGTGCCATAGGGATCGGAAATGTCTGGCGTTTTCCTTATATGGTAGGAGAGAACGGCGGTGCTGTTTTTGTTCTTTTTTATCTGATCTTCCTGGTACTTATGGGAGTGCCCGTGCTTACCATGGAACTGGCTGTGGGCCGTGCCAGCGGCTTGACGGTCATGCAGGGGATGAAGAAGCTGGAGAAGCCGGGCCATAAATGGCATATGCATGGATGGGTCTGCGTGATCGGTTCGGCCCTGCTCATGATGTATTATACAACCGTGTCAGGCTGGATGCTGGCATATTTCTGGAAATTCCTGAAAGGGGATTTTGAAAATATCGGAGCGGAGGAGCTCGGGAAGAGCTTTGACCGTCTGACCGGGGATACCGGAATGATGCTGATCTTCGTGGCCATCGTGGTCGTATTGGGATTTCTGGTCCTTAGCTTCGGAGTACAGAAAGGACTGGAAGCAGTCAATAAATTCATGATGATCGGACTCTTCGGACTGATCCTGGCATTGGTGGTGAACAGTATCCTGCTGAAGGGCAGCGGGGAAGGGATAAAGTTTTATCTTCTTCCGGATTTCGAAAGGGCAGCTGCCAGCGGATGGATACATGTGATCTCGCAGTCCATGACCCAGGCCTTCTTTACCCTCAGCGTGGGGATCGGAACCATGGAAATCTTCGGCAGTTACATGAGTAAGGACCGCACGATCACGGGAGAATCCATCCGTATCATCGGGCTGGATACCTTTGTAGCACTGATGGCGGGACTTATCATTTTCCCGGCATGCTTCTCCTACGGTGTGGAACCGGATCAGGGTCCTTCTCTGATCTTTGAAACTCTTCCCAGGATCTTCGTGGATATGGAAGGAGGCAGGATCTGGGGAGCTCTGTTCTTCCTCTTTATGGTCTTCGCCAGCTTCTCCACGGTCACTGCGGTATGTGAGAATCTGGTCCGCACATTTATGGACAATCTCGGTTGGTCAAGGATCCGGTCTGTCATAGCGAATTTCTTCCTGATCCTGTTCGGCAGTGTGCCCTGTGTTCTGGGGTTCAGTATCTGGAAGGATGTGGAAGTGGGAGGCATGAATGTTCTCTCCCTGGAGGATTTTATCGTAAGCAATATCCTGCTTCCCGGCGGGTCGCTGGTATTTGCGTGCTTCTGCTGCTGGAAGTTCGGATGGGGTGCGGAGAAATATCTGGAAGAGACAAATACGGGAAAGGGGATCAGAATGTCCCCAAAACTGATCCCCTACTTTAAGTATGTATTACCGCTTCTGATCCTCTTTATTCTGATCAAAAGTATTTTTCAATAAGCTTTCACCCGGAATAAACGGTTAAAGCACCCGGATCCCTCCGTATTTCCGGATCTTTAATACCATACAGGAGCCCTCTCCGAAGAGTGCATCCATGGCTGTACGATAGGTGTCGGTCTTGTCCTCGGGGACGAAGGCCTGGATGGTTCCGGCAAAGCCGCCGCCATGAACACGGACGACACCTGTGTCCATCAGGCTGATATCTCCGGAGGACAGCCCCAGAACGGATTCACTGACAGCAAGAGCTATGGACATGTTCTGATGCCCGATGTCATGTGTCGTATATACATTTTGAAGAAATTTATAGGACGAATCACCTGAAGCCCTTACGGCCCGCAGGAAGGAACGGATATCGCCGGTTCGAAGTGCAGTGGACTCTGCCTCGACCCGGCGGTTTTCTTTATAGAAATGCAGGGCGCGGAGAACCGGCCGGTCTCCGAGTTTCTCACGGAGTTCGGGGATGGCGCGGATCATTTCCTCTTCGGGAACCTCCCGGAGGACGTCCTTCCCGAAGTACGACGCCACGGCTTTCATTTCCGCGGGAACAGCCGCATAGTCTGCAGTCAGATCCGCATGGGATCCCTTGGTGTCGGTGATGCAGAGGCGGTAGCCGGCCCGGTCCAGGTCGAAGTCGATCCGTTCGATCCTTGGCTCCTCCGGATCCTCGAAGTCCATGTGGCACAGGCTTCCTACGGAACAGGCCATCTGATCCATCAGACCGCAGGGCTTTCCGAAGTAGACGTTCTCCGCGTATTGTCCGATCTTTGCGATGGTTATGTCATCGCAGGCCATTTCATTGTAAAGCCCGTTCAGGATCGCTCCGATCAGAGTTTCGAACGCAGCGGAAGAGGAGAGCCCGGAACCACCCAGGACCTCACTCGTGATATAGGCTTTGAAGCCGCCGACCTTGTATCCCCTTGCTGCAAATCCGGCAGCCACTCCCCGGATCAGACCGGCAGTGGTGCCTTCCTCTTCCGGAAGAGGTGAAAGCGAAGATGAGTTCTCCGGAAGGACCAGTCGGATCTCGGGATATCCGGCGGATACGACCCGGATCTCCGGATCCTCCGATGGCGTTGCAACAGCGATGGCATCGTCATTGATGGAGGCGGCAAGCACTTCTCCATGCTGGTGATCGGTATGGTTTCCGCCGATCTCCGTTCTGCCGGGGGCGCTGAAGATCCCGGCCGGGAGATCCCCGTAGAGTGAGCGAAAGGAGTTCAGGGCATCCAGGTACCGTGCCACTTCTCCATTGATCCTCGACGGCTCACGGTAGATATCCAGCAGCTTCCTCCGGAATTCTTCCGACTCTATGGTTTTCTGTAAGATAGCGATCGTCTGCATAGGGTGTCCTCCGCATTCTTTTTGTCTTTGTTTTTTTCGATATATCTGATGCAACTATAGCACGGATCCGTAGAAAAGTTAATCCTGCTCCTTGCTTTTTTTGTATACATTGGTGAAAATGTATAGTTTGCAATTTCATTTTTGTAGTGAATTTATACGAATATCATTGTGCAGAATGTAGATTTGTTTATGCAAATGTGATACAATACTGTTAGGTAAGTGCGCCCATCTGAGAGGGTGGGCCGGGACATGAGATCATGATGAAAAAGAAAGGAGGAAGAAGGTATGCCGGTACATATACAAACCTGTGGACTTGTACTCGATATATTGTTGATCTATTTCTTCCTCCGGCATGAAACCGTAGGACTCTTCAGCGAACGGATCTTCCGTCTTGCTCTGGTGGTCAATACGGTTTGTGTGATTCTTGATATTCTTTCCGTATTCGGGATCGTTCTTCATGATGTTCTTCCGGAATTTGTGGTACTGGGAGTGTGCAAGCTCTATCTTGTATCGCTTCTGGGCAGTGCATTTATCGGATTCCTGTACACCAGCAATGATGTTCAGCATCTTCGTGAAGACGAGGTATTCAATCGCGTCATCCGTATCATCTGCGGACTCGGAGCTTTCTTTATCCTGGTTTTACCCATCGATTATTATCATGAAGGCAATATCGTTTACTCCTATGGATTGTCAACGGGAGTTACCTATATCTTTGCTCCTGTCTTCATCGTCGGATCCCTGATCATGACATTTACCCACGGAAGGTATATGAATGCAGGCAGAAGAAATGTGATCCGTGCATGGATGTCCCTGGAGATCCTTGCGGCAACATTACAGTTCATCTTCCCGCAGCTCCTTCTGGTGGGCTTCGGTTCCTCCATGGGACTCTTCATCCTCTATTGTGAGCTGGAAAGCCCGGAGGTGTATCTGGACCGTACAACAGGTGTGTTCTCCTCGGATACACTGATCCTCTATCTGAAGCAGATGTTCGTGGAGAGCAGAAAGTTCGTGGGGATCATGATCTGCACGGAGGATGACTGGAAGATGGATAATGAGCAGGAGACCAGGATCCTTCTGGAGATCACCGAGTACCTGCATTCCTTTAAAAATGCAAAGCTGTTCCGGTATTCGGGAAATGATTTCATGCTGATCTATGATAGTGAGGAACATGAGAAGGATCAGATAGAGAGTGCCATCAATCTGGATGTGATCAAGGAACGGTTCCAGAAGCCCTTTAACGGAAATATGACCATTGACGCCAAGTTCCTCTATATCCCGGATGCGCGGATCGCTACGGATTATGACGAATATCTGGAGATCTGCAGGATCAATAAGGATGAGATGGACAGGAACGAGACCAGCAGGCTTCTGGATGATAAGGCAGCGAGCGATATCCGTCAGCAGAGATGGGTCAAGGGAGAGATCGTAAGTGCACTTGCCGAGGACCGGGTGCAGGTACATTTTCAACCAATCTGGTCCATTGAGGAGCAGAGGTTTGTATCAGCGGAAGCACTGGCCAGGATCGTCAGTTCGGAAGGCAAGCTGATCATGCCCGGACTCTTCATTCCGGTGGCGGAGGAGTATGGTCTGATCGATCAGATCGGGGAAAGAGTATTCGAGATCACCTGTCGGACCTTCCGTGAGAAGGCATTGAGAGACATGGGTATTGAGTACCTGGAGGTGAATCTTTCGGTAGCACAGTGTGAGAACAGAAAGCTTTCGGAGATCTACAATAAGATCATGGAAAAGGAAGAGATCGAACCGGCCATGATCAATCTGGAGATCACGGAAAGCTCTACTTTGCATTACAGAAATATACTGCTCGAGAATATGAATGCCCTGGGGCGGATGGGCTGCAGCTTCTCGCTGGATGACTTCGGTACCGGTGAGAGCAACCTGAACTATATCGTAGACATGCCGGTTCAGATCGTAAAGTTTGACCGTTCCATGGTACAGGATTACTTCGTGAATGAAAGGGCGAAGACCGTCATGCGCGCTACGGTTTCCATGATCAAGGAGATCGGGCTGAAGATCGTGGCGGAGGGAGTCGAAACTAAGGAACAACTTGACGCAATGGAGGAATTGGGTGTAGATTATATCCAGGGTTATTACTTCTCCAAGCCACTAGCTGAGAAGGATTTCCTGAATTTCCTCACAGTTAAAAATCAGGTTGCATGACCGAAGTAAGGAGTAAGAAGTGGAACAGCAGAATAATATTCTACAGGAAGAGTTTGACGAATCCCAGGAGATCATAGGGAAACTGTCAGGCTACTACGATTCGAAGGTCGTAGGTCAGAGAATGATGAAATTTGCACTGGTGGCAGCTGTTATGGCAGACGGACACATCCTTGTGGAGTCCGTGCCGGGTCTCGCGAAGACCACAGCTGCCAAGGCCATTTCCGATGCAGTGGCCGGGAAGTTCTCCCGGATCCAGTGTACGCCGGATCTCCTTCCCAGTGATATCATAGGTACGCAGATTTATAATCAGTCTTCCGGACGGTTCGAGACGATCCTCGGACCGGTCTTTGCGAATTTCGTCCTGCTGGACGAGATCAACCGCTCCAGCGCCAAGACACAGAGTGCCATGCTGGAGGCCATGCAGGAACGGCATGTCACCATCGGCGGTGTGACATATGAGATGCCGGAGGACGTGTTCATCGTTATCGCAACCCAGAACCCCATCGAGCAGGAGGGAACCTACCTTTTGTCCGAGGCGCAGACGGATCGTTTCCTGATCAAGGAGAAGATCACCTATCCTTCGCCCGAGGAGGAGGCCGAGATCCTGAACCGCATCGAGAGCGGGGCTATGGAGAAGTCTCCTGCGGTCCTTACGATCCAGGATGTGGACCGGTTGCAGGCGATCACAGAGAAAGTCTATGTGGATCCTTCCATAAAGAAATATATCTCCTACATCGTAGATGCCACAAGACATGTGGATACGGTGCTTCCGGAGGAACTGGCACGGTACGTACGTATGGGTGCAAGCCCCCGTGCGTCCATCGCATTCCTTAAGATCGCGAAGGCAGTTGCCCTTCTGTACGGACGCACCTACGTAACTCCGGATGACGTGAAGGCGCTCCGGCATCAGGTGTTGCGTCACAGGGTGGAGCTGAACTATGCGGCTATAGCGGATGATGTCTCCGTAGAGACCATCATTGATAAGATTTTCGGCAGCATACGTACACCGTAAGGCAGGAGATACGGATATGGATTACGATTTTCTGTCCAGGATCAGGGCAAATCTGACACTCTATTCCAAAAAGAAAACTGCAAATCTGCTGGACGGAGGATTCCGCTCGATCTTTCGGGGGCGGAGTCTTGATTTTGATGACCTGAGAGAGTATACCTATGGTGACAATGTCCGTGATATCGACTGGAAATCATCCTCCAAGACGGGGAAGACCCTGGTCCGGCGCTATATCGCCGAGCGTAAGCACAATATCCTTCTGGTTGGAGATTCCGGTACCAAGATGGTTGCCGATACCCGGAGCGGAGAACCCAAGGAGAGGCTGGCTGTTATGACGCTGGGCTCTTTGGCGTATCTGGCAAACCGGCACGGGGATGATTTTGCGGTACTTATGAACCGTGGAAAGGGAATGGATTTCAGCTTCTTTAAATCGGGAGAAGTCCATTTTGAACGGATCGTGAGACGATATGAGACCACCATCGGACAGTCCCACAGAAAGGATCTCGGGGCACTGTTAAACTATGTGGCGGATCATTTCCGTAGACGGATGCTGATCTTCGTGGTGACGGATATGGAGGGAGTGTCCCATATCGATGACCGTCTGCTGAAGAAGCTGACGGTACAGAGCGATGTGATGATCCTCGTTATATCGGATGCGTATCTCACGGGAGATAATGCCTACGATGTGGAGGAACGTGATTATGAGCCGGATTTCCTGCAGAGATCCAAACGCCTCGGACGGCTGGAGCGGCAGGAGAGAGAGGCAAGGCGCGCGGAGTTTGAGATACTCTGCAAGCGATATGAGGTCGGATATACGGTGATCGACAGGGAAAATGAGATGATCGACCGTATCGCCGAGCTGTTGGAAGAACACAAGGGAGCATAAGGGATGGTTACATCAGTTGAATTACAAGATCCAATGTCATACTATCTCTTCTGGCTGATCATGGTGATCCTTGCGGTGGTAGTGGCATTCTTCCTGCAGCTCTTCTTCCGGATCCGGCTGAAGGACCGGTTGAGGAGAAAGAGAGAGAAGACGCCGAAGGTACATCCGCCGAAGAAGAAACCCCTGCCTGTGCTGAAGTGGGAATATCTGCAAAGGCTTGATCATCTGGAGCGGGGGATCCATGCCGGGGCCTATGACAAGCGTACTGCTTATCAGGAGCTTTCCATGCTGATCCGTTCCTTTGTGACGGACGCAACGGGGATCAAAGTGCAGAACTTCTCCCTGCTGGAGATCCGAAGAGTCGGTATTCCGGGGCTGACAGCTCTGGTACAGGAGTATTATGAGCCGGAATTCGCGCGGCAGTCCATGGCGGACATCCGTGCATCCCTGTTCCGGACCAGAAAGGCGATTGAATTATGGAGTTGAAATATCCCATATTTCTCTATATAGGAATCCCCGTGATCATCGCGGGGCTGGTCGCCATGCACATTTTCTTCAAAAAGAGGAAGTACAACGGAGGAAAGCGTGTGGCCAACACCCGTTTCTTCCGCCACCTCAGTGAATACGAAGGACAGAAACGGCTGCGGCAGGTGCTGGCGGTGGTGCTGGAGATCTGCATGATCGGGAGTCTGATCGCGATGCTTTTCCTTGCGGCGCGGCCCTATCGGACGGAAACCACCCGCAATGGCGTGAAGAAGAGGGATATCTTCCTGTGCATGGATGTATCCTATTCCATCTGTTATCTGAATTATGATCTGGTAGACAGTCTGGAGAAGGTTGTGGCAGGTCTGAAGGGAGACCGTTTCGGCATCCTGATCTTCAATACGTCCTCCGTACTGTATGTACCCATGACGGATGATTATGATTTTATCTGTCAGAAGCTGGATTCGCTGAAGGAATATTTCCTGATGCAGCAGAAGTATCAGGATATGGATATCAATTACGATGAGGATTTTTCGAAGATGCGGGAGATCCTGGATTATTATGATGCGGGAACGCTGGTGAATAACTATACGAAGGGAAGCTCCCTCATCGGAGAGGGACTTGCCAGCTGCGTTTACAGCTTCCCGAGACTGGACGGGGAGGAACGAACGCGCCTGATCATCATGGCGACGGATAATGCGGAGATGTCTCTGTCCACACCGCTTGTCGAGCTGGACGGGGCGATCGATCTCTGCCTGAAGAATCATATCAAGATCTTCGGTCTTTTCCCGGATCAGGAAACCTATGATAAGGGCAATTACCGGGATTATTCGGCGGATATGAAGGCATTCAAGGAAGGCGTGGAACGGACGGAAGGAACCTTCTACCAGCAGTCCAAATCGCTCACCGTGGAGGACATCGTTGCCGATATACAGAGGCAGGAAGCCCTGGAGGTGGATGAACTGATCATAACGAAGGAGATCGATCAGCCGGAGGTATTTGCCGTGGCTCTTCTGGTCTTTCTGACTTTAGGCTTTGGAGCAGGAGTGGTACTGAGATCATGACGACGAACCCGATCCTATCAAACTACATCGTGATACCGGTTCTGGCAGTGGTACTGGCGGGCCTTCTTGTGACAGTCTTCCGGAGGCGCGATAAGATATGGAGCAAGCTCCTGTCCGTCCTGCGTCTGGTGCTGATCCTCGGTCTGGCTTTTATGATCAATCTCAGACCCTCGGTGAAGAGATACAATGCGGAGATCGAGCTGAAGAACATAGACGTACTCTTCGTAGTGGACACCACCATCAGTATGTGGGCGGAGGATTACGGAAGCGGTCAGGTCCGGATGGACGGGGTCCAGGAGACCTGTGATTATATCCTGCAGGAACTGGCAGGGAGCAATTTCGCGCTGATCCGGTTCGATAACCGTGCGCAGATCCTTGCGCCGTTTACCCAGGATTCCCGGAGTGTCTCGGATGCCTTCTCCACCATCAAGCAGCCGGATACCTACTATGCAAGGGGAAGCTCATTAAATGTTCCCGTCTCGGATATGAAGGAGCTCCTTATCTCCTCTTCCAAGAAGGAAGAGAGAAAGACGGTGGTCTTCTTCATCAGTGACGGAGAGATCACGGACGATTCCACGCTTCAGAGTTATGCCGAACTGGAGCAGTATGTGGACGGCGGAGCGGTGCTGTCCTTCGGAACGAAGGAAGGCGGTAAGATGCAGGCAAGCTCCGGGTATTCGCGCAAGTATATACAGGATCCGGAAACCCGAAGTGACGCGATATCGAAGGTCAACGAGGAGAATCTGGAGAAGATCGCGAAGGATCTTCAGATCGGGTACATGAATGTCAGGTCGAAAGAGGATGTCATCGGAGAACTGGAATCCATCAAGAGCGGAAGCAGTATCCGTATGGAAGAGGCGGAAATGGTCACCTATGAGGATATCACCTGGATCCTCGGCATTGTGGGAGCCGCACTGCTGATCTGGGAAGTGATATGCATCGTTCTTCAGCGGAAGCTGTAGTGAGGTGATATGCATCGTTCTTCAGCGGAAGCTGTAGTGAGGTAATGATATGGCGAAAAAAGATACGAAAGTAAAAAAGGTGAAGGATGCTCCCGGGAAGGAAGTAAAGAATGAGAAGGCTGCATCTGCCCGGCCGAAGAAGCATCGCATCAAAAATGCGCGGCTCTTCATGTTCTGGATGGATCTGGCAGGTGTTCTTCTTCTGGCTTTCGCACTCTATATGGGGATCCGTTATTTCATGAATACGAAGTTTCTGTCGGCTTATAAGGCGGGGAATTACGAGACGGAGATCGAGGAGGATCTTACGAAGATGAACCTCATCGAAAGCTATCTGCCGTATTATAATCTCGGAAATGTGGCTTATAAGAACGGAGAGTATAACCGCGCCATCGCTTATTATAAGCAGGCGCTGGAGAAGGAGCCGCCGAAATATAAGGAGTGCCCGATCCGTGTGAACCTGGCGCTGGCTATGATACAGAAGATCGATTTTAATGATCTTTCCACGGAGAAGAAGCTGCAGAATGCGATCCAGACCCTGAGAGCGGCCAGAGTCGTGCTGACTTCCCACGGCTGTGCGGATCCTGTGGGAGAGGACGGACATGACCCCGAGGCGGAGCAGCTGAAGAAGGACATCGATAAGATGCTGGAACAGCTGGAGAATCCGCCGGACCAGGATCAGGATCAAAACCAGGACCAGAATCAGAATCAGGATCAACAGGACCAGCAGGACCAGCAGGATCAGAATCAGAATCAGGATCAGCAGGAAACCGAGCAGGAACGTAAGCTCCGTGAGCAGCTGGAACAGCAGCAGAGGGAAGCTCTTCAGGAGCGTGCGGAGACCCAGCAGCAACAGGATGCCCAGAACCCACAGAATAATCCGGACCAGCAGCAACAGGATGGCGGTGGCGGCTGGAATTACGACGGAAAAACCTGGTAGGTGAGAGAAAAAGATAAGGATGACATGAAGAAACGAAGCCCCGGACGAAACCGTCCGGGGCTGGTTTTTGGTACAAATATCCTCACTCAATGCATTCTACCTTTATGATATTCGTATTTCCGCTGTGTCCGTCCATCAGACCGCCGGTGAGTACCACATTGTCCCCCGGCTTTAAGCCGAGAACGCGGGTGGCCTCCCGGATGGAATTGGAGAACATGGATTCCATGGAATCATAGATGCCGCAGAGCATGGGCGTTACGCCCCAGCTCAGGTTCAGCTTCCTCCATACCTTCTCGGAGGTGGTCATGCCGATGATGTCCACCGGGCAGCGGAAGCGGCTGACCATGCGGGCGGTACGGCCCGACAGGGAATTGACGATGATGCATTTTGCATTTACATCGATGGCCATGGAGCAGGTGGAGTGGGAAACCGCATCCAGGTTGTTCCGGATCTCCACATCCAGTGCCTTGAAGCGCTTCTCGTAATGGATTGTAGCCTCGGTGGCCTCCACGGTCTGGATCATGGTCTTCAGGGCCTCAACGGGATATTTGCCCGAAGCGGTCTCACCGGAGAGCATGACTGCGGAGGTTCCGTCATAGACTGCATTTGCCACGTCGGACACCTCTGCCCGGGTGGGGCGGGGTTTCTCGATCATGGATTCCAGCATTTCCGTCGCCGTGATCACACGGGTGCCTAGCATACGGCATTTTGTGATGAGGTGCTTCTGGATCGCGGGAACCTCTACCGCAGGGATCTCCACGCCCAGATCTCCCCGGGCGATCATGATACCGTCTGCGATCTCACAGATCTCATCGATATGATCCACGCCGGAACGGTTCTCGATCTTGGCGATGATATCCACATCCTTGCCTCCGTTTTCGTCCAGGAAGCTGCGAAGAGACTGCACATCCTCCCTGGTGGATACGAAGGAGGCCGCCACATATTCGATGCCCTGGCTGATACCGAAGAGAAGGTCGGATTTATCCTGCTCGCTGAGGAATACCTGGTTCAGCACCTTGTTGGGGAAGTTCATGGATTTTCGGTCGGACAGGACGCCGCCTGAGAGACATTTGCAGACAGCCTCGGTGCCGTTCAGATCCGTTACCTCAAAGATGACCAGACCGTTATTCACCAGGATCCGGTCACCGACGGAAAGGTCTTCCACCAGGTGCTCATAGCTTACGGAGACTCTGTCCTTCGTGCCTTCCACATCCTCCGTGGTAAAAATGAAGGTGTCTCCTTCACCGATCTCCACTTTATGATCACGGAAGGTCCGGATGCGGTATTCGGGTCCTTTTGTGTCAAGCATAATGGCGATGGGCAGGCACAGCTTGGTGCGGACTTTCTTGATAAGATCGAATTTCTTTTTATGTTCCTCATGGGTTCCATGGGAGAAATTCAACCTTGCCACATTCAGGCCGGCACGGCAGAGCTCGGTTAAAGTCTGCTCATTTTCACTGGCGGGACCGATGGTTGCGATTACCTTTGTTTTACGCATGGAACTACCTCCTGCTTCTGATTCTTCATACGGATAAAGGGTAGGAACCCTATACAGAACTATATCATGAGAAAGGGCATTTTTCAAGAAACAGCAGAGAGGGAGGCGCCGGGTATCTGTAATGATGTTTTTTTCGATTTAATTCGGATGGGAATGCATAAAACTAATGCATAGATCTCTGAAAAATGATAAAATGGTATGGCAGATTATATGAGTCCGGAGGATATAGGAGCAGCGGAAGTTCGGCTGCCTGAAGCCTGCAGACCGGACGTGAACATCGACAGGAAATGAGGAATACTATGGCAGATGTACAGAAGATCCAGTTGGTCCAGGATAATGTGAACAAGGTCATCAAAGGAAAGGAACACGTGGTCCGGAAGGTGCTTGCGGCGGTGATCGCAGGCGGACACATCCTGATGGAGGATATCCCGGGAGTCGGCAAGACCACGCTGGCCACAGCTTTTGCAAGAGCATTGTCCCTGGATTATAAACGTGTTCAGTTCACACCGGACGTGCTTCCCAGTGATATCCTCGGATTCTCCATGTACAATAGTGCGACCAAGGAATTCGAATACCGGCCGGGTTCGGTCTTCTGTAATCTGTTCCTGGCGGATGAGATCAATCGAACATCCCCGAAGACCCAGTCGGCACTTCTGGAGGTCATGGAAGAGGGAACGGCTACGGTGGACGGTGTGACAAGAAGACTCCCGGATCCTTTTGTTGTTATCGCAACGGAGAATCCTTACGGATCGTCGGGAACCCAGCTTCTCCCCGAATCCCAACTGGACCGGTTCATGGTCTGCCTGTCCATGGGATATCCTGAGCATTCGGATGCGGTCATGATCCTGAAAGGAAATGCGCTGAATCCCATTTCCACGGTGGAGGCAGTGCTGAATGTGCAGGAGATCATCGATCTTCGGAAGGAATCAAATGACCTTTTTGTAAGGGATGAGATCTATGAATATATCGTAAATCTGGTGGAGGCCACAAGACAGTCCGAACTCTTCTCCATGGGAGCCAGCCCCCGCGGAACCATCGCGATGCTGAGAATGGCAAAGGCCATGGCTGTGATCGAAGGGCGGGACTATGTGACTGCCGGAGATGTGCAGGCGGTGACCAGGGAGACTCTGGGACACAGAGTAAAGCTGGGACAGCGGACCAGAGCACAGGGGATCAATATGGACGGGGCACTTCGCCTCCTGCTGGAGTCCGTTCCGGCACCCCGCATCTGAAACGGGATGCGCCATGAGAACAGCTGTGTATTTGCTATAAAGGAATTTCCGATACGTGAAGACAAGAATCCATCCAACGAGAATAATTGCATATCTGGTACAGCTTGCATTGGTGATCTTTCTGTTCTGGTTCCTGAGAAGCCATTTCTTTCTGATGCTGCTGGCCATCATGGCGGTGGTCCCGGTATTATCCCTGATCTCGGTATTTATCCTTCGGAGCAAGGTGGATGTGACCCTGGTCGCTCCGGAAAGGGAGCAGTCGAAGGATGAGCCCGGGTATCTTCGCCTTCTGGTAAAAAATCCCACCTGGCTGATGTCTTTTGATGCAAATATGATGTTGCAGACAGAGAATACATTTTATGAGAACAAGTCATCTGTCCGAATCTCGGTACCTATCCAGATGCATTCGACTTATGAGAAAATGCTGCCTCTCAGATATTCCATGAACGGGCTGTACCGTTATACCCTTGACGGTTTTGCCATGCGGGATCTTCTGGGAGTGGTTTCTCTGTCCAAAAAGGTTCAGACCGTGACGGAGGTGACGGTTTATCCAGCGTCGGAGGGTGGAGTGGCAGGAAATCTTACGGATATGTCCAGAGGTATGACCGAAAGTGAGGAGACCATGAAACGCGGTCATGATTTTTCGGACGTTTCCGATGTGCGGGAATATATCCCGGGAGACAAGCTGATGTCGATCCACTGGAAACTGTCGGCCAAGAGAGATATCCTGATGGTAAAGGACAGAGTGTCCATGTCGGATCAGCAGATGGTGATCCTGACGGAGCTTTCGGGAGAGGATGAGGAGATCGACGAGGTTCTGTCCATGACCTTCAGTGTGTGCCGGGCCTTCATCAGGGAACAGATCTATATCCGCCTGATGTGGTGGAGCGCGGGACGCTATGCCTTCGAGGAACGCCAGATCGTAAGTATGGAGTCTTTAAAGACGGCCTTCTCCGATCTGTATTATGACAAGATCTATAAGGAGACAGAGACGCGGGCGCTGATGCGGAGCATCCGTCCGGAACTCAAGGCTTACGTACATATTTCATGCAGAAACGGAGAAGCGGATGCCGAAGTTGTCGAACAGGACTAAAATGAATAAGGCTGAAAAGAAGGCGGCAAAGGAAGAGCGAAAGAGGATCCGCATTTCCGCGTGGAGAGACGAGGATACCCGTGAGCTTCCCCTCTGTAAGGGCGTCACCATCGACGAGTCCGTTTACCAGATCTCGGAGAACCGGTACTGGACCCTGCTCATCAAGGGCATCGTGGTATACCTTATAACTGCGGGCGGTTTCGGGAGTTATCTCACCATGATGGAGATCCCTTTTTCGGAGCTGATCTTTCACACTGTGATCCTGGTCACTGCCATACTCTGTGCGTGTCTCTATCACAGTTGGAAATCGGAGAACCTGGGGTATCTGATCTTCTTTACCCTGTACGCAGCGATGCTGTTCCTGTTCCGGGACTATATCAACAGTGGTTTCTACGCCATCGTCAATGAGACAAATGAATGGATCTCCGCCTATTTCAAGACGGAAGGAACCCAGCATTACAACGAACGGATCGCCAACCGGTATGCGGCCGTAACGGTAGCGGTAACCCTGATCGGTATCGCGGTCAACATCCTGCTCAATAACTATATCCTACGCCGTGCCCGTTATATGATCGCGGCAGGGATGGGAGTGACCCTGAACCTGGTGGGGCTCTACATGAATAAGGAACCCTCACTGATGTATTCCCTGATGCTCATCGCCGGTCTTTGCATGACCTATGTGCTGAAATGCGGAAGGCATTTTTACCTGAGCCGGAATGATCATATCTTCAAGCGGAAGAAATGGGGACTGTCCTACGGCCATGATCAGAAATCGCTTCGTCAGGGCATGATCCTTGTCCTGCTGCTGGTGCTGATCATCGCGAATGTGGTGAACATGATCCGTCCCCGTGACCAGTACATTTTCTATCGCGAGGACAGCTCGCTGAAGATCACCACCAAGGATCAGATCCAGAATCTGATGATCCTCGGACTTGCAGGCTTCTGGAACTGGTACCCGAACAACGGCGGTCTTGCCAGCGGACAACTGGGGGGCGTGTCCGATATCCGTCTGGACTATCAGCCGGACCTGAATATCACATTTACGCCCTATGGTTATGAAACCGTATATGTAAAGAATCTGATCGGAAGAGACTATATCCCGTATGAAAACTACTGGGTTCAGCCGGAGAATTACGAGGATCCGGAGGAAGAAAACCTGTATGAGACAGAGGCACTGAAAAAGGCCTTTGAGGAGGGGAAGGAAGGATCGGCCAAAGGCACCATGATCCTGAGGAATGTAGGAGCACTTGCCCAGACCTATCATCCCTATTATACGGAAATGGAACCCGGTCCGCTCTGGCAGAAAAAGGATCAGACCTTTGAGTATTATCCGCTGCTGAACGAAGACCTTCTGGTGCAGGAATCAAGAAAACCTGACGAGGGATATCTGGTGGTGCCGGAGGAGAACCGGCATGCGGTCAATGATCTGGTATTTGAAGCGGGCCTCTCCCAAAAGGATGATCCGGAGCTGACGGTACAGAAGCTGGCTGCCTATTACCAGAGGGAGATCCCGTATACCATACGTCCGGGGGCGACTCCGAGACGGGACGACTTCGTGAATTTCTTCCTGACAAGCAACAGGAAAGGCTACTGCGCACATTTTGCCAGTGCAGCGGTACTGGCCTTCCGTTCGGTGGGGATCCCTGCCAGATACTGTGAGGGCTATGCCGTATCCTATGACCAGATCTTGTCAAGAGGTGAACTGGTAGAAGGCGAAGAGAATAATTATGACAAATATTACAGCGGATACAGTGCCCTCGGGCGGACGGCACTGGTCAGTGTAAATGCCACGGATGCAAATGCCCATGCATGGGTGGAGATCTACGTGGACAAGAAGGGCTGGGTGATCGCGGAGGTGACCCCGTCTTCTTCACTGGATGAAGATGAGGATTTCGGCTCCTTCTGGGAGAACTTCAACGGACTCTTCGGAGACGGGGATGTAGACAATGCTGCAAACTACGATGGTGGCGGCGGCTTCCGGATCTCCATCGATGACGGCGTCATGAAAGTGATCGCCTTCGTGCTGATCGGTCTTCTGGTACTTGCGGCCATGATCTTCATGGGATTCCGGCTGGCACCGGTATTCCGTTACCACAGAGATTACAGGAACGGAAACTGGTCCGATAAACTGGTTCTCTATTACAGCAGAGCGATGCGGCGAAGAAAGAAAGACAAAGAACTGCGATCTATGGTAAACTATAGAGAGCAGATGGAATGTCTGTATGACCGGAGGCGGGCGGCAGATGTTCCGGATACGGAGCTGATGACCTATACCAAGCCTGCGTCCGTGGACGGACGAAGAGTGGATTCGCCGGAAATGGAAGAACTGCTCAAAACCCTGGAACAGGCAGGCTTCTCAAAACAGGAGATAGGCGAGGATACATTTAACATATCAAAACAGCGGCTGGACGAGCTTCTGAAGAAGGTGAGTCAGAAAGGAGTTTTGAAGGATGAGAAGTGAGCGATCCGAAAGAGCGGAGCGTCGGAGGATATGGTGGGCAGGCCTGAACCAGATGACCCGTACCATCATACTGATCGCGGTAGCGGTGGTACTGATCATGGGAGGTGTATGGCTGAAGACCTTCCTGTTCGGAAAGGGCGAACCGAAGATCACGACGGACTACATAACGGGAAAGCTGGAGGTTGCCAGTGAACTGACCACGGCTGAGCTGACCTATACCGGCCTGGTGAAATTCGAAGACGGTTCCATTCCCTTTCTGACGAAGAAGGGATTTACCATGAAATATACCGCTACGGTCAAAGCCGGGATCGATTTCTCCAAGATCGAAGTGGATGTAAACAGCAAGACCGTGGTGGTTACGATCCCGGAGACGGAGATCCAGTCCGTAAATGTGGATTCGAATTCCATTGACTTTTATGATGAGAGCCATGCACTGTTCAACTGGAGCAGTAAGGACGATGTGACGACTGCGATCCAGGCAGCAGAGAATGATGTGTCGCAGAATGCGGATACGGAATCCCTGAAGACCAAGTCCTCCGAACAGACGGAGAAACTGGTCCGCGGACTGCTGGAGGATGTCATCGGAGACAGAGAATTGGTGATCAAACGCAAGGCTGCGACACAATGACGGAACTGTCTGACAATTTAGACAATTTCGGATAAATAATTCGAAAAATGTTCATTTTCATATTGACATGTCGCGCAAATTAGACTATAATGAATTTACACTTAAGTAGAAGTTATCACTGCAGCGACACTGCAGTTTCTACCCCGATGGTGCGGGGTAAATATATAAGGAAAGGACGGTAGATGGGAAGCCGGAACGGTTTCGGATGCAGTCTTCGGTGGCCGGAGATGGAGAAAGAGGCTTACATTTTCCAAAGAAATATTTATATAGATTAGGATCGGAAAGCCAATCCGGAACATTCTTCCAGCGAAACAGAGAATAGAATGCATAAGATCTATGATCGCAACCTGAAGATGTGGCAACCTGATCATACCTGTTTGAACGTCCTGGAAACCCGGGAGATACAGACGTCATAGAATGGAAATGCTGTATAGATGTATCATGTAGAAACAGCAGAAGGCGTGATTGATATCACAAGTGGTACGGGAACGTAAGGTAAGGGTTGAACGTGATGAATAGGCGGACCTGCCCGTTGGCGTAGGCCTGGTGGGAACGCAGAACAACTTCATATGATTTTTCACGGAGGGCTCCACCCGAGATGGATGCCCTCCGTTTTTCATGCGTATTCACCCACGGCACATGTTATCCTTCCATGTCATCCTTCCATGTCATCCTGAGCGGGCGCACGCGTGCCGGTGGCACGCAGTTCGTGCGCCGAGTATCGACCAAGCGGCAGCGCGACGCGAAGGATCTTTACCGGAAGGATCTTTACCGATAAGCTTCCTCGTCGCTATGCGCCTCGGAATGACAACACTATGCATCCCGGAGAGACTGTGGTACAATAAGTCGTTGGATTTCAAAGATAGGAATACGGGACCATGGAAGCAGACGTAAAAGCAGAAAAGAAAAAAACAGTCTTTATTATATTTCGTATCCTGCTCATTCTCTGGATGATCGTCATCTTCCTTTTTTCTGCAGCAGACGGAAATGAATCATCCGAAACCAGCGGATGGGTCGGAAGGATGATCGGATCATTCCTTCATTCCGATTTCGAGGAGTGGACGGAGGAAGAACAGAAGGCATACGCACAGAAGATTGAGTATCCCATAAGAAAAGCAGCCCATGCAACGGAATACGCCGTGCTTGCGCTGCTGTTCTTTGGTGCGATCGATCTGAAGGGCAGAAAGAGATATCTATGCGCCTGGGCAGGTGCGGCGCTCTACGCCTGTACCGACGAATTACACCAGCTCTTTGTCCCGGGGCGGGCCGGAAGCGTGATCGATGTCTGTATAGACAGCTCCGGAGCGCTGGTGGGTCTGCTCATCCTGTGGGGGATCCTTTCGCTCCGCCGCAGGCTCCGTGCTAAATCATCCGAAGCACCCGTGTCATCCTGAGCAAAGCGAAGGATCTTTACCGATAAGATTCCTCGTCGCTATGCGCCTCGGAATGACAAGCATGTGTCATCCTGAGCGGTATCAGTCTCCGTCGACGATCTCGGAATTCACCTTCGTTATGGCTCTCGGAAGTGCATCTCGGGAGTTGTTCCAGGGCTTATCCGCATTCCGGTGGTCGAACTTATCGATGAACCAGGAGGTGTCCGAATTGACCCTCTCCAGATTCTCAAAGAATACCTTGTTCAGAACGTCATACAGCTGATCCGCATCGGCTTTCCCGAGTCTTTTCCCTGCCTCCTCATAGAGGCGGCCGTAATGCGACAGGCAGAACCCCTTACATTCTTCCACCTTAGCCTTGAAATCCGGATCCTTCTTCCAAAGATAGAAGAAGGTATCGATATACCGGTCAAATACGGGCGTGATCCGCTGACAGACAAAGCAGGTGCTTTCTACAGTGTGGATCAGTTTCACGACAGGAGCTTCTCCTGTTTTTTTTGACAGAAAACCGCCCCGCTCACCCGGGCCCTGATCGGCTGCACTTTTCAGATCCTTCAGAAGCTTGTTCATATGCGTGTTCATCATAAGTGCCAGACCCAGACGGTTCTTTCTTGCATAAAGCTGCCGCACATGTACGGAGCAGAAGCCCAGGCGGTCCGTGACCTCCCGGTTGTCATCCTCCATATAGCTGGGACCGAGAGTGAATTCGATCGCGGAATTCTCGATGGAGTGGAACATTTCACAAAACGGGCACTCCGAGTCTCCTTCGAATGCCTCATTGACGGGGATGGTAAAAAGCTGTTCTGCCATGCGTGCCTCCTGTTACGCCTTCCGCAGATTCCCGGATATCACCGAAGCCGGGAAAGAAGGGGTAGTATTTTTATTCCGAGTATTATAAAATAGAAACGTTTCCTCTTGTCTATCATACAATAATCCTGGTAAGTCAGGCAACGGGAAAATCATCTGCCGAAAAGAGGAGGAATGATGAAACTGACAGTAAAGAAGATGCTGATCTTCATGCTCATGGTTCTGGGAATGCTGGGGCTTACAGCCTGTGGCAGGGAGGTTCCGGAGAACCGCGTGTACAGCGTGGATGATCTGGGCGGAAAGAAGATCGGTGTACAGCTGGGTACAACGGGAGATATCTATGTATCTGATCTGGAAGAAGAGGCTCCCGGTACCGTGATCGAACGATACAACAAAGGCGCAGACGCCGTAGCTTCCCTGAAACAGGGCAAGATTGACTGTGTTGTCATAGACGAACAGCCGGCAAAGGCCTATCTGGACGTAAATCCGGAGCTTCGGATCCTGGATGAGGAATTTACGCTGGAAGAGTATGCTGCCGTGATCGCCAAAGGAAATGAAGAGCTTCTTTCCAAGGTAAATGATGCACTGGAGGAGCTTCGGAAGGATGGAACCCTTCAGAAGATCATTGACGCCTATATTTCGAAGGACGAAGTGAAGGAAACGAAGAAAGAAGAGACCGAAGACGCAGAAGAAGCAGGCAAAACGGATGACACGGAAGAGAAGGGTGATCAGAAGGAGCAGGATGAAAGCCTGCCCTTCAGCTACGAACAGAAGGTGACCACCGGTGAAAAACTGGTCATGGCTACCAATGCGCAGTTCCCGCCGTACGAATTCTATCAGGGCGGAGAGATCTCCGGTATCGACGTGGATATCGCAAAAGCCATAGCGGATAAGCTGGGGCGCGTTCTTGTCATCGAGGATATGGAGTTTGACTCCATAATCAATGCAGTCAGTTCGGGCAAGGCGGATATCGGGCTTGCCGGCTTTACGGTTACGGATGAAAGAAAAAAGCAGATCAACTTCTCCGAACCCTATACCACCTCCAAACAGGTGGTGATCGTCCGGGATGATGAGGCGATCAGGGAAGCGGACAGTCTGAAGACCAAACTCTATAATAACTTTATCAAGGATGACCGGTGGATCTATCTGGTGGAGGGTCTGCTCAATACGATCCTTATTACGATCGTTGCGATCCTGATCGGTATCACCATGGGCTTCCTTCTGGCTTTGGTACGTGTGGCCCATGACAGGAACGGATCCTTCAAGATCCTGAACTTCTTTGCAAAACTCTATGTGACCATTATCCGTGGTACACCCATGATGGTCCAGCTTCTGATCATATACTTTGTAATTTTCGAATCGGTAAATGTCAGCAAGATCCTTGTGGCGATCATTGCCTTCGGACTGAATTCCGCCGCTTACCTATGCGAGGTGATCCGGTCCGGTATCATGTCCATCGACCGGGGACAGTTTGAGGCCGGACAGAGTCTGGGTCTGTCCTATTCCGTTATGATGAAGAGCATCATTCTTCCCCAGGCACTGAAGAACGTTCTTCCGGCGATCGGAAATGAATTCATAGCGCTGCTGAAGGAGACTTCCATTGCGGGCTATATCGGTTTGCAGGATCTGACCAAGGGCGGGGATATCATACGAAGCATTACCTATGAACCCCTGCTTCCGCTGCTGGCAGTGGCGTTGGTATATCTCATCCTTGTCAGCCTTCTGTCTGCCCTGGTATCAAAACTGGAAAGGAGGCTGAAGAAGAATGAACGGTAATCCGGATAAGTATAAATACAGGAAAGAACATAAGACAATCTCGGAGGAAGTCCTTCTTTCGGTAAGGGATCTTAGAAAATCCTTTGACGGAAATGAGGTTCTCCGGGGTATCAGCCTCGATATCCACCGGGGAGAAGTGATCTCCGTGATAGGACCCTCCGGCTGCGGAAAATCCACACTGATCCGCTCCATGAACCTGCTGGAGACGCCGGACAGCGGAAGTATCATATTTGAAGGAGAGGAGCTGACCGGCAAGAAATTAAAGGAACAGAACCGGATCCGGGAGCGGATCGGAATGGTGTTCCAGCAGTTCAATCTGTTTAAGAATATGACGGTTCGTGATAATATAGTATTGGCGCCGGTGAAGCTCGGACTCATGAGCAGGAAGGAAGCAGAAGCTACGGCGATGAAGCTTTTGGATCAGGTGGGACTGGCAGATAAGGCAAACAATTATCCGGCCCAGCTCTCAGGCGGACAGCAGCAGAGAGTGGCCATTGCCCGTTCACTGGCGATGAAACCGGATGTGATGCTGTTCGATGAACCCACATCCGCTCTGGATCCTGAGATGGTAGGAGAGGTGCTGAGGATCATGAAGGATCTGGCATCGGAAGGAATGACCATGGTGATCGTGACACATGAGATGGGATTTGCCATGGGGGTATCCGACCGCGTGCTCTTCATAGATGAAGGGCAGATCGGAGCGGAGGGGACTCCGGACGAGATCTTCTCAGATCCGAAGAATCAGAGGCTGAAGGCCTTTATCAGCCGGGTGCTCCGGTAAAGCCGGAACGGATGAGTTTTTATTTCGAGGTGAAACACTATGCTACGATCAAGAAAAGAGAAGTGGGCCGTGGTGACGGGTGCCAGCAGCGGCATCGGTCTGGAATTTGCAAAGCAGCTTGCCCGTCAGGGCTATCCCCTGCTGCTGGTGGCAAGGCGGAGAAAGCGGCTCTTCTATGTGGAATGGAAGATGCGTGAGGCCGGAGTGAAATGCGAGGCTCTGGTCGCTGATCTTGCCGGGGAGGATGGGAGAAAGAAGCTGGAGAGATGGATGGGGCAGTTGCCGGGGAGGATGGGAGAAAGAAGCTGGAGAGATGGATGGGGCAGCATGAGGTGGAAGTGTTCATCAATAATGCAGGCTTCGGACTCGCCGGTTCATTTTCCGGGACAGACCTGTCACGGGAGCAGGAAATGATCGACCTCAATGTCTATACGCTGCACACGCTTATGAAGACGGCTCTGCAGGCCATGAAGCAGACAGGAGGAGGATATATCCTGAATGTAGCCTCCTCCGCCGGACTTTTCCCGGGAGGCCCGTATATGGCCACGTATTATGCAACAAAAGCCTATGTTGCTTCCCTGACCCAGGGAGTTGCAGAGGAGCTTCGCCTTGAGGGAAGCAGCATGTATGTGGGATGCCTTTGCCCCGGACCGGTCAATACGGAGTTCAATAAGGTTGCAGAGGTGCAGTTCGCACTGAAGGGGATCACGCCGGAACGCTGTGTCCGGGCTGCGCTGAAGGGCATGAAACGCCGTAAGACGGTCATCGTTCCCACGCTGACCATGAAGGCGGCGGTGCTGGCCGTTGCAGGGCAGCAGAGAAAGAAGCTGCAGGGCGATGCATAAGGGAGTCCGACCGCTTTCCCACCGGACAGGCGGTCAGCTTCCAGAAAAAGAAAGGGAAGGAAAATCAAGATGAAAAGTAAAAGTTTGATCAAGACGATCAGTGTCAGTCTGATCCTTCTTGGGGTGATCGCGCTGATCGCGTTTACCTTGTGTACGGAGGTGGAATTCGGACCGGACTATCAGAGCAAGTACTATGCAACCTGGATTTCGCTGCTGCCGCCGGTGATCGCCATCCTGCTTGCGCTTGTCACAAAGGAGGTTTATTCCTCACTTTTCCTTGGGATTATCAGTGGAGCGCTTCTTTATTCGCGCTTCGACCTTGAGCTGGCGTTTCAGACCATGCTTTTCGGGAAAACGCCTGACGGGGACGCTGCGGGGATGATCCCGAAGCTTTCGGATTCCTGGAATGCGGGGATCCTGGTGTTCCTGGTGATCCTGGGGATTCTGGTGTCTCTGATGAATAAAAGCGGCGGCTCCGCGGCCTTCGGACGTTGGGCTTCGAAGCACATAAAGACACGGATCGGCGCGCAGATGGCAACCATCGTCCTGGGTATGCTGATCTTTGTGGATGACTATTTCAATTGTCTTACGGTAGGAAGCGTAATGCGTCCCGTGACCGACGGACACAAGGTATCCCGGGCAAAGCTGGCTTACCTGATCGATGCAACGGCTGCGCCGATCTGTATCATTGCCCCCATCAGCTCCTGGGCGGCGGCAGTCACCTCCTCTGTTCCGAATGACGCGGGGATTAACGGCTTCCAGGTCTTCCTGAAGACGATTCCCTACAATTTCTATGCGATCCTGACCATCGTTATGCTGGTCTATATCACGGTGCGGCGGGTGGATTACGGTCCGATGAAGAAGCATGAGCTGAATGCCATTCGGGGGGATCTTTTTACCACAGGGCCTGTAGAAGGAACAGAGGAAGAAGAGGCAAATCCCAGAGGCAGGGTGCTGGATCTGCTCCTTCCGGTAGTCGTGCTGATCGCTGCCTGCATCATGGGCATGGTCTATACCGGCGGCTTTTTTGCAGGGGAGAGCTTTGTGGATGCCTTTGCAAATGCGGATGCTTCGGTGGGGCTGGTATACGGTGCATTTATCGCACTGCTCTTTACCTTCTTCTACTACATGTATCGGAATATCATCACCTTTAAGGAATTCATGGCATGTATCCCCAAGGGCTTTATTGCCATGGTATCCCCGATCCTGATCCTGGTCCTGGCATGGACGCTGTCCGGGATGACCGGTCTTCTTGGGGCAAATGTATTTGTGGCTGAGGCGGTCGGCGGATCCGCGTCAGCATTTCATGCCCTGCTTCCGGCCCTTGTATTTCTGGTCGGGCTGGGACTGGCGTTTGCAACCGGTACCTCCTGGGGAACCTTCGGGATCCTGATCCCCATCGTTCTGGGCGTCTTCCCCAGCGGGGAAATGATGGTGATTTCCATTGCGGCCTGTCTTGCGGGTGCTGTCTGCGGTGATCATTGCTCCCCGATCTCGGATACGACGATCATGGCCTCCGCCGGTGCGCGGTCGGATCATGTCAACCATGTATCGACACAGCTTCCGTACGCACTTACCGTTGCGGCTGTATCGCTGGTGACCTATATCATTGCCGGGTATTCGGAAAATGCATGGATCAGCCTTCCTGTCGGTATCGTCCTGATGATCGGAACCCTGTTTGTGATCGAGAAGATCGTCGGACGGGAGAAGGAGGATACGGCGGACAGGAAAGCCGAGGAGGCCTGAGGAGGCTGTGCCCCGAAGAAGCGTACAGAGGAAGAAGCCTTTCGTGGGGCGGGGCATGGAAGTCCTCCGGCAGAAATGCAGGAGGAGCGGATAGAGAAAGGAACAGTCCGGATGACAGACGAAAGCAGGAATGGCCTGATACGGACCGAATGGCTGCTCGGCAAAGAGGCGATGCGCCGGCTGGCGGACAGCCGGGTGGCGGTCTTTGGTGTCGGAGGGGTGGGCGGTTATGTGGTGGAAGCGCTGGCCCGTTCCGGGGTGGGTGCGCTAGACATCTGCGACAAGGACCGGGTGGATATCACAAACCTGAACCGTCAG
>CACYMQ010000039.1 GCA_902775555.1 uncultured Lachnospiraceae bacterium
ATGTGCATGGCACGATCCACGCAATACTCCGGCTGACCGTCGTTGATGACCATACTGTTCTCGATCAGCGTTGTATGGAACCCGTATTCTCTCGCCTTCCAGGTCAGGTAGTAGGGATCCAGCGGGATGCAGTGGCCGCCCAGACCCGGTCCCGGATAAAATGCCTGGAAGCCGTAGGGCTTTGTTTTTGCCGCATCAATGACCTCCCATACGGAGATCCCCATCTCGTGACAGAGACGTCCGATCTCATTGATCAGACCGATATTGATATTTCTGTAGGTATTCTCGAGGATCTTCTCCATTTCCGCAACAGCCGGCGAGGAAACGGTAAATACATCCCCCTCCAAAACCGCCCTGTACATGGCAGAGATCACTTCTCCGCCGTCCTTCGAGATCGCGCCGACCACCTTCGGAGTGTTCTTGGTCTTGTAGATCAGATTTCCCGGATCCACACGCTCCGGGCTGAAGCCCAGATAGAAATCCTCTCCGCAGGTCAGCCCGCTTCCCTCTTCCAGTAGCGGCTTGATCAGCTCCTCCGTCGTTCCGGGATACGTGGTGGATTCCAGAACCACCATGGTTCCCTTCCTCAGATATTTAGAGATGGCGATCGTGGAATCACGGACATAACTGATGTCCGGTTCCTGATGGCTGTCAAGCGGCGTAGGAACACAGATCGCTATGAAATCCACATCCTTGATAAAGGAAAAATCGGAGGTTGCCTTCAGTTTTCCTTCCTTTACCAGTTTTTCCAGATCGGAATCCACCACATCACCGATATAGTTATGTCCTGCATTTACCATATCCACCTTTGCTGCCTGAACATCAAACCCGATAGTGGTAAAACCGGCTTTTGCCTTCTCTACCGCAAGGGGAAGACCTACATATCCAAGCCCCACAACTCCGGCAACCAGTGTTCGGTCTTCAATCTTCTTTAACAGTTCCTCTTTCATTTTTCCATCTCCTTTATGACCGGAAGAGTTTTGCGAACTCCTCCGCCAGTTTTCTGTAGGTATATTTTTCGATCGCGGCGCGTCGTCCGGAATCCCCCATCTGCTTTAATGCATCCGGAGAGAGGCTCTCCCAGCCGGCAACCGCCGCATCGATCTCTTTGGGTGAATCGGACGGGATCATGATCCCCGCTCCGTTTCCGGTGACAATATCGTCCGGCGTGGAGATCGCACATAGTATCGGCTTGCCTGCCATCATGGAATCAAAGATCTTATTCATGCATAGTCCGAATCTGTACAGGGAAGAATTCTTCGCCCCCACATAGGTACAGTCAAAATACTCCGTAAGGGTGGGGATCGCTTTTTTCGGGATCTTCGGAAGGAAATAAACCTCCGACAGTCCCATCCGTTCCGCCTTCTTCATCAGATCCTTTTTTTCAACTCCGTCTCCCACAAGAACATAGGAAGCCCGGCCGCCTCTTTCTTCTGTATACTTTGCGGCATCCAGAAGCGTATCCAACGCATTTGACAGAGCATGACCGCCAAAATATCCCACGATGAATCTTCTTCTGTCCTTTAATCCGGAAAGAAGTGCCTGATGTTCCGCGGGTAACGGTTCCGGATCCATCCATTCTTCTTCCAGGATCCCGTTCGGTATATGGTGCCATTTCCCGTCCCCAAGGCCGTGTTCCTTCATATAGGACTCCGTAAGGGGCGGAAGGGATACCACTGCATCTGATCTTTTGTATGCGGAATTTTCTCCGATCTGCATGGCGATGGTAAAAGGATTATATTTGGACATTCCACCGACCTCGATCAGTGTAGCCGGCCACATATCATGCACCTCATGGATCAGAACCGCCTTTTTTTGTCCTATGCCCTTTCCGGTATACCTGCGGACCCTCTGTCCCGTAAAGGTGTCCAGAGGATACGTCGAGGACGTGATGATCACATCCGGCCGGTATCTTTTTGCGATCTTTCGTGCAGCACACCAGGTCTTCCGGACAAACTGTTCCATCGTCAGCGCCCGGGACACTCCGTTTCCGGAATACTCTCCCGTATGGACCCAATGATACCGGATCCCGTCCTCGACCGTGCACTCAAAGTCATGATGAATGACCGGATTCCGGGTTCGAAGATGTGAATAGTCCGCCGCAAGGATATCCACCCGGTATCCCATTTTCATCCATTCCCTGGCAAGATAATACGGCCGGAATTCCATACCCATCCCCGGTGAGCCGGCATAGTGTTCAATATACAGGATTCTTTTCTTTCTTCTTTTCTCAGTCATCCAGGTAATAAACCTTTCCTCCGATCTTCCATACACCGGCGAGTTTCGTTCCCTCTGCTCCGTAATAGCAGTAAACGCTGCCTACCTTCTTCCATGCTCTTCTTACGATCACGCCCTGAGAATCGGCATACCACTCTCCCACAGCTTCATTTGCCGCAAGAGTTCCGTCCCAGTCCATCAGGTAGGTCTTACCCTTATCTGTTACGACCGTACCCGTAACGGCTTCGCCGTCTTTAAAGTAATACCATTTCCCCCCGGCCTTTTTCCAGCCGTTCTGGTAATTATAGGTTTGTGTCAGGGCTCCGTCCTTGTTGAAATAATAAAGCTTTCCGTCAAGAACACGATATCCGGTGCACATTCCGTTATCATCGATGTAATAACTCTTACCTTTCTGCTGGATCCAGCCTCGTATGTCGGCCCGTCCATCCTGGCCGAAGCAGAACCATCTTCCGCCGATCTGCTTCCATCCGTAATTCAAAGACACATCACCGTCTTTGCCGCAGTAATACGCCGTTTCTGGAACCGATACAGGACCGAAACCGTTTCTTTGCATGCGGCTTTCATGGAAGGAGTAGATCTTACTTCCGATCTTCAGCGATCCGTTTATCAAAATGTCGTCCTTGAAATAATACCAGTCACTGCCTGCCTCGACCCATCCCTGGGGAAGCACCTTGCCAAGCTGTTTGGTCATAACACCCGCATCATTAAAGATATACCATTTCCCGTCAATCTTCTGCACGCCTGTGCATCTGTAGCGGCCGTTGAAATAATACCAGTTTTTACCAAGCTGCAGCCACTCATCGGAGGCAAGCCTGCCCCCTTTCTTCACATACTGACCGGATTCGTAGGCAGTTACCCCGGATCCCTTCTTCACCCAGCCGGCCGTCTTCTGATAAGCTCCGTTTGCTGCCACATAGTACCCGTCCGGAGTTTCCGCTCCGCGCAGCATGATGCCCTTCTGTATATAATAATTGTTCACCCAGCCGGTGTAGGGGATCCCGTTCTTATAATAGAGATAAACACCGCCGAACAGCGTCCAGCCGTTTGCGGCCTTTTTCTCAGACGTGATCACTCCGTTTGCATCAAAGCTGTAAAGAACTCCGTCTGCAACCGTATCCGTGAATGTCATCTTCCCGTCGGCATCAAAGTAGTAATTTGCTTTACCGACCTTAAACTTCTTATTTCTTACGATACATCCGTCCGCCGGATCCACATAGTACCATCTTCCTCCGATCTGATACCAGCCGCTCTTTACTTCGGCTCCGTCCTTCCCGAAGATCTTCATCTTCCCATAGACATCGATCACCTTGTTGGTTTCCATGATCCCACGTGCATCGAAGAAATAGTTTGCCTGATCCACTGTCCTGTATCCGGTCTGAAGCACGCCTTCGGACAGATAATACCAGTTTCCCTTCAACTGACTCCAGCCGTTTTCCTTCGCCTTACCGATATAAACGCCGTTGGAGCCGTAGAGGTAAGAGCCTTTGGAAGTCCGTACAAGCCCCGTCCGCATGTCGCCGTCTTCCCCGAAATAGTACCATTTCCCGTTGAGCAAAAGATCGCCGATGGCAAGTGCTCCGCCCTTCTTCACGTAATACCATGCACCGTTATAACTGCACCAGCCCTGATCCACCATGGTCCCATCCGGTCTGAACAGATATTTCTTTCCCTTGACCGGATAAACGGCATCCGTCACCGCATATCCCTTATCATCAAAATAATAATAGTACTTACCGGACTGCTTCCATGCGTTCATTAAAGCTTTTCCTCCGGTAAAGTAACAGAGTTTCGTATGATCCGCATCCTCATAACAAAATCCGTTGTTGGACACCCTGGTAAGAACTCCGTTCTTATCCGCATGGTAGAGGGACCCGTCGATCTCCTTAAACTGATCGGAGACTGCACATCCCTTTTCATCAAAGAAATAGGTCTTTCCTCCGATGACCTTCAGTCCATGATCCGCCTTACCTCCTGCACCATAATGATATCTTCCGTACCAGGTATTCACATAGAGAGCCCCGCTGCTCTTTGCCCGGTAGACCTGTTCCGATCCGGTCTCCTCATCCATGGCTGTAAATGCAGTATCCGAGAACATTTTTCCGGTCGCTGCGAATCCGTAAAATGAGGCACCGATCTTTCTTACCGTATTTCGGAGTCCCTTCCCGTCTATCGCATAAAAATATGCATTTTCAATCTTTGTCCATGTATCATTCGGAACTACGGTCACTCTTCCCTGCCGGTCAGCATAGTAAGCTCCCGTCGTTCCGTCCGTATAGGTGTCGGTCTGCATAAGTCCCGTCTCATCAAAAAGATAGGTCTTTCCCTTCACGATCTGCAGTCCCCTTACCGCAGCGGCATCCGTCCCGTAATAATACCACCTGTCGCCGTCCTGAACCCACTCAGCAGCATAGAGCTTTCCGACGGATTTCACCCGGTAATGATTCATTCTTTGCGTAGCGGGATCATAGATCTCAAAACTTCCGGATCCGATCATTTCACCGTCTTCGGAGAAACCATAATAATAGACACCGATCCCGGCAACCGTATTCTTCAGCAGGATCCCGTTCTGTACATAATAATTCTTTGTGCTGCCGCCGGAGGTTACGATCGTCCAGGAATTATCCTTCATCTCGGTCGCATAACCGTTATCATCGATGGAATAATATTTCCCATCCTGTTCGTAGATGCTGCCGGTGATGAGCTTTCCTTCTTCCGTAAAGCAGTAAAGTTTATCTCCGATGGCACGTACGCCGCTGACAGCAGCCCCTGCATCACCATAATAATAGTGATTGGTGCCTTCCTTGTACCATTCATTCACATACAGGGTACCGTTACTTTTTGCACGGAATAAGGCAGAACCCTTCAGCTCCTCACTTTCCGCCTCAAAGGAACAGTCTTTGTACATAAATCCATCCGCTCCGAAACCGTAATAGAGCTTCGACAGCTTCTTTACGACATTCGTTACATAGACATCATTTTCATAGTAACGATAGCCGCCTTCCTCCTGAACCCATCCGTTTTTTACCGGGGCCGCAAGTACACTCGTTTCAAAAGCCGGCAAAAGAATGATGACAGCAACCAGGATCCATATCAGTTTTCGCAGTTCGGTCTTTTTGTTCACTCTCACAAACCTCCTTTGATGTTCTCATGCAGAACGGACAGCCCCGGGGTACTATCACGGATTTAAGCATTTTCCGGATGAATTAAACCGATAGGTCTTTTTTCCTATCTTTCTCGAACCGGTGACCATGGCCCCTGAGGGATCCATATAATACCATGAGCCCGAAGATTTCACCCAACCGGTCTTCATGGCACCGTCGGAAGTAAAATAATACCACTTTCCGCTGACCTTTTTCCATCCTGTAGCCATGGCTCCGCCGGGGTTAAGAAAATACCATTTCTTCCCGAGCTTCAGCCAGCCGGTCTTCATGGCGCCGCTCTTCAGAAGGTAATACCATTTTCCTCCGATCTGCTTCCAGCCGGTCACCATATACCCGTTGCTGTCAAGAAAATACCATTTCCCGCCATCATGCATCCAGCTGTTCTTTACATATTCATTCCCCATCAGATAGCGCCAGCCCCGGGAATCCTGTTTCCATCCCGGAGTAGAGAAACCGATGATCCCATCACACTTCGAAGATTCCTTTAGCCGGCTGTAATTCGTATCCGTCACGGGAACCGTGATAAAACCGCCCATATCCGACATCTTCTTCCCCTGAGCCGCCGTATTATAGCCAAATTCCTGTGCCCAGTAATAATGGAAATAATGATCATCCGCCTCAAAGCACCCGATACCGATGCTTTTATAACCCGGAGTGAGAATGGCCTCCCTGTGTCCTTCCGTAGAATTCATCCATGCTTCCACAACCTCCTCGGGAGTTTTCTGGCCTGCCGCCAGATTTTCACCATAACTCTTGCTGCATACCGTAAAGCAACGGTCTCCGTTTGGTCTGGTATGGCTGATACTCCCGGTGGCTGCATACATGACCACATTTTCGGCAGCCCTGGCCATGGCTGCGTTCATCAGATCAAAATCCATAGTCAGCGGGTCCAGTCCGTACTTTGCCCGCTCCTCGTTTACAAGTGTCAACACCTCATACGCATAACTGAAGATCGCATTTCCGTATACGTAAACATTATGGGTTTCCGCTGCCTCCACGACACTCTGTGTTGTCTCCGGCAGGAACGGGATCACCGGGAGGCACAGGAAGAGCGCCAGAACGCCGGCCAGGATCCTTCTCTTAAGTCCACTTGCTTTTTTCATAGGCTGTTACCTCATTTTCCCTGAATCCATTGTTTTAAGTAACGTCCTGAATCAGTAAGCTCCGAATCACTCCATCCGCTGTGCTTGGAACAGGAACTTCTGATGATCGCCGAGGTTTCATTTTTGTTGGACAGACTCCATCCCACAAAGGAGATCTTGTTGTCATTGATCAGTTTCTTCCATTCGTTGGCAGACGAATAATCGATACTGCCATTCCCGTCTGCGGAACAGCTGCTGCATTCGGTAATGAAAACCGGAGTGCCTGCCGCCCGTGCAGACTTAAGTTTATCTCTCAGCCACTCCTTATGGGTTGCGGCATAGAAATGCATAACATACATGACATTCTTTTTCTGTTTTACCGGATTCGATGCCACCTGGTCCACATCCTGCGACCAGGTCGGTGTACCTACCAGGATGATGGCATCCGGATCGTTTTCCCGGATGATGGGGATGATCGTATCCGCATACTTCTTTACATCCGACCAGGTAGTAGAACCGTTGGGCTCATTACAGATCTCGTATAGCACATTGTCATAGTTTGCATATTTACGGGACATGTCCGCAAAGAACTGTTTTGCCTCCGCGATATGCGTATTGGGATTCCCGTCCTTAAGGATATGCCAGTCTATGATCACATACATCCCCAGATCCGTCGCATAGGATACCGCATCATATATGGTCTGGTTGAGCGTTGATGTCTGAACCCCATCCGAAGTATTGCAGTATCCACCGTACTCTTCCGTATAAACCGCAAGCCGGATCAGGTTGGTCCCCCACCCTTTCAGTGTGCTGAAGGCCTCTTTGTTGATATTCGCCCTTCCTTCATCCCAGATGATACCGAATGTACTCACGCCCTTCAGCTGAACCTTTGCTCCGGATGCAGAAACCAGATCCGTCCCTTTCACCTGCAGCGCACCCCATTTCTTCACTGCAGATCCTGAGGGGTAGGACGGTGCCTTCAGTTTCGTGACATTCGATGTGACTCCGGACCGGGTCTTGGTCCATACACCATCCTTATTCACATAGTAGTTTCCTACCCATGCATTCGTTACCAGATAACCCTTGGCGTTGAAGTAATAATACTTCCTGTCGACCCTGAGCCACTGTTTCTTCGGATACCACTTTCCGGCCTTAAACCACCAGCCGGTCTTGTCCTTCTTCCAGGAACCGTTCCACTTCTTCTGCCAGTAGCCCTTCTTATCCAGGTAATAACCATTGATATATTCATCCTTGGCATATCCGCCGTTTTTGAACCGGAACCACCATCCCTTGGAATCCTGCTTCCATGTACCTGCAACTGTGCCTGCCGCTTCCGCACCGGAATCCGACATACGAATCACACTAAACAAAAGTGCAGTCATAAGGAGCCATACAATCAATTGTTTTCTACTAATTCCTTTCATGAACACCCCTCCGAAACCAATACCTCAACTATTTCTTCAGTGCTGCAACTCCCAAAGCTCCAATCACTTCCACATCATTTTCTTTACAGAACTTCAGTAGTTCTGATGCCTTCTTACGATTTCCGTCATGCAGCTGTTCAACCAGAATGCTGTTCTTTGATGAAAGCAGCGCTTTCAGTGCCTCACTATCCGCAGCCACTTTTTCAGTTTGGTGAAGCATAATACCCTGTTTTGCAAGAGAATCCTTCAACATTTCAACCGCATTCTGAATATCTTCCGTACCATTGGATGAAAGAACCGCCAACTCCTTTATCCCATGATTCTCGCAATATGCGCCAATACGGACAGCAGCATAATCAACACTCTCCTCATTCGACGCAAACAATTGCTTCTTCATTTCCATCTTGGTCACACAGTTTCGGATGGAGTGTTTTTTACCATTTACCGAAACAAGGCCCATATTTCTTAGTCCAAGATTATCACTATAATCTAAAGTCGATCTGTTTTTAAGCGAAAGATAAAGCATCAGAAAGCAGAGTGCAACTCCTCCCAGAATTCCGATACCGAATCCCAACATAAACTGCTTCTTTCCAATCTTAACATTGGTTGGTGCCGAAAAAAGGACCTTAGTCTCCCCTATCAATTCTTCCTCTGTAAAGCCCGGAACAGGAAGATACTCCCCATACTCCCGTGAAGATTGCTCGAGATAGCCTGTTCTTCTCCGAAAATACGCTTGCTGTGCCTCAGTAAAATTAGCATAA
Source organism: uncultured Lachnospiraceae bacterium (assembly GCA_902775555.1). GTDB lineage: Bacteria > Bacillota > Clostridia > Lachnospirales > Lachnospiraceae > Eubacterium_Q. The sequence continues at coordinate 8,667 of CACYMQ010000039.1, forward strand.
GCTCCTATAAAGGCTTTTCGATATGTCATTAAACTAGAGAAAGTGTTCTTCTGAACTGTCTCTGTTGAACTGTCATAAAAATTGAACTGTCCGTCCTTTATCATCGAAATCCTAAGGCCCTTCTCCTGTTTCATCATCTGATCCATATACGCTTCTACAACAGTTCTGACATCCTTTACAAGATTCGGATACATATTCGACTCGAGGACCAATAAAGTGAATTCGCCACCAGCTGTCGAATTACATGTGACAAGCTCTTTAATATAAGTGTGAGAAGCATATTCCTGACTAATTCCGAGCAAATCATTCACATATACACCATCAAGAATATAAGCTTTTATTATTTGGAGGTATGACGATTCTTTTACACCCGTTGACTGCTCCCCATTCGGTGCATCATAGAAAATGCTATATTCCACATAGTTTTGTTTTTCTTTTTTTGCATTAATCCGTACCAAAGGAGACCCTTTCAAATACTCCTCAATCTGCTTAACGCACTGATACTGCATTACCGCATGATCTACATCCTGGCGTTCAGCTGTTGTAAGAGATGAACCATCATCCTTGATCACGGGTTGTTTGGCAGCCTCTTTATCATCACGATATTTCAGACCGGCAAAAAGTGCCCCACAAAGAATTGCCACCACAAGGATAAACCAGCTTTTTCTTATCAGGTAAAATCCCATGCTTCTAATGCTCATTCGTCTCGTATTCATTTTTTTCAACCTCCCTTACGACAGAACACTATCCTGTTCATGACTTCCTGATTCATTTAAGTCTATAAAATCAGGAAGAAATATCAACGCAATAATAATCGCAGAAATACGATTTGCCCCAAACACATGATCCGTAAAGCCTCTGAATGCAAACGTCAGGATTGCACAGAAATACAGCCATTTTCCCGATTTGATTGCCTTAACCATCGCACGAATCATGAGAACAACAAAAACAACAAAACCGACAATTCCAAGGTAAGCATGTACAAACATAAACGAGTTATGGAGATTCCCCTCAAAAGGTTGTGCCCAATAGAGAATACTCTGATCCACACCAAACACAAAATACTTCCATGAGAGACCCAGGTCACCCAAATACTCGTTCCAAATATCTATACGTTGTCCACCCTCCATCCCGAACCGCGTAAATCGATCAACGATATACAAGTCTGAGGACTCATTCTGGAAAATCGACATTATACCATAAACCATCATTGGGACCAGCACGATACATAGTATTATTCCTAGAATAACCCTTTCTCTTCTTGATTCCCTATCCTTAAAATACTTATGAAGGATCACACCCATTAACAAGATGCCTGTAGACAATACGCCCCCTCTTCCTCCCATAAGGAAGCTGAGAACGCATGTAATGGTCGCTGGAAAAACACTGCATTTTCTCCCTCGGGCACTACAGACTGCGTAGTATAATACCGCCGGTGATAATAGCAAGATGGAAACATAATTGTTTGAGTACCCGTCATATACCCGTCCTTTCACACCATTCTGAAGCAATTTAATCAGAACAAATAAGGAATTAATGTATACGGATATGGCAAATGCCCTCTCATCCACCTCATCAAGTAAAAAAAATATAGCAAGAAAAAACGCCGCGAAAAGAATACCCGTACGTATCACATTTTGATTCCCAATTATAACTGTATTGAGAATCGATAAAAACGCAGCTCCAATCGCCCAGAAGAAAATGCTTCGAACTCGTAGTTTGCTTCGCATTCCAAACAGTGAAACAATTCCAATGAAAACTATCACGTAGTATAGCGCACTAGTTACTGTCCCAGGGAAAAGATACGGCATATGGATAGCTGTAAAGAGTAATACAACCACGGAAGAAAGCCATAACCGATTAATATCAACATAACCATACAGTTTAGTTTTAGTCATGTATCATACCTCCTTTCCGCCATTACTCGTCAATTCTTCCCTTATGTTTCGTAGTATCCCCTCCAACTCCTCTTCAGTCTCCGGGATACAGATCCGCTCCGGCTTTCGGTAAGACTCCCGAATGATATCAAACAGCCGGTTGGTATCCTCATCATTCCAATCCGGTCTGTGGAACACCCGATGAAGCAGAACGATCCGCGGTTCCTGATCAAGCAGCAGCTTCGGCATAAAGGTTGCCGTGGAGCTGAGCGTTACCAGATTCATCCGGTTCGAATCCGATGCCAGACAGATGATCTCAAAGGGCATGATCTTGTATGGATATTCACGGATTCCGGTCTGATCCTCATGAGGATCTCTCGGATGCCGTTTGATGATGATGTTCTCATCCCCGAACTCTTTATGCATCCGTTTATACAGATTGACCAGCCGTTTGCACTCATTCTCCGGAAGTACAGATTCCTTAATATTATCAAGAATCACAACAGGCTCCCGGATCCCCTTATCCTCAGTCACATCAAAGACCGCTTTCAGATGCTCCTTCACGGCATCCGAATCATTAAACCGAGGAAGCTGAAAGACCGGAATGGTCTCTGTCGGATTCATCCGTCTGAAGATATCCGGCGAATAGAGATACAGCCTGCGGACCTTCCGAAGCTTCTTCCCCTTTAACACCCATCTTCGTGCGGTTCTCTCCGCCATACTGCTCTTATAGAAATTCTGATTGAAATAACTGGATTCTCCGTCATCAAAGAAATGCATCCTTGTACGTATATCGTACTTTGAAAAGTACAGGATCAACATGGTTGCCGGAATAATATAGTGTGTCGCATACAGAGTCTTGTATTCCCGGTCGGGAAGAAGGATCTCCTCAGCGGCCTTCTCCACATGCCGGAACCAATACATCATTTTCCTGTAGCGCGCCATCCGGCCTTTGGTGAAACGGATATCCTTTATGGCCTGTACATCTTTCAACAGATGGACACAGTCGAAGATCTTTCGTTCCCGCAGCTTCTCCGCGAGCTCTTCCGCGCCTTCAAACTGAACATCGATATAAAGGTCCGCCTTTTCCTTTCTGTTCACTGCCAGACTGATGGCTGACATGATCTGAAAGGGTGTCGTGCATATATATAATGCGTCCAAGCATTTCATCTTGTTTTCATCCTCTTATCTAACCCGGAGACATTACTTATCCAGTTCCAGGTATTCCTTATAGCTCTTATGAGCATCCACTACCAAACCGCAGTCCGCATAAGGGTCCACACGCTTCTCTTCCGGAGGAAGCGTCATGAAATCACCATAGCGTTTGGTAAGGTATTTCTCAGGCTCTGCAGGTCCGTAGAACATCTTCCCTTCAAACTCCATAAGCTTCGGCTCACCGAACCATTCAATGGGATAGGTGATGGCGGAACAGAAGGAAATATCCTCTCCGTAATAATCCAAAACTTCCTTCCCCTTCGGGACTGCCCGAAGCTTATGATCCATACGACGGATCATCTTCTCTCTGTACTTTCCCTTAAAGATGAAAAGTACGATCCTGGCCAGTATCTTGGAAATCCGTCCATGATTCAACGGAACCGTACCTGCCACCAGCATCTTGTAGATGTGGGATCTCCAGATGTTCAGCAGAAGCCCTGGCTTCGTCTTCGGACAATTGTAAAAGGGATAGATATCTATGGCTATGCCCTGGTTAAAGTCCAGCTTCCGGTACTCATCCCACACATATGCAGTCTCGGAATCCCGGAACTTGTATGCGATATTGATGTATCCGGGATCCGTTCTCCAGGATTGAACAAAGTATTTCGGTCCCAGCTCGTTCTGGTAGCGTGTCAGCTTCAGCGCATCCTCGATGGGCATCAGCACATCGATATCATGATCCCATGGGATATAGCCCTTATGCCGAACCGCCCCAATGCAGGTTCCATATGCCAGGTAATACCGAAGATGATGCTTTCGGCACACCTCATCCAGCCTGATCAGCAGGTTCATCAGAACCTCTTTACCGTCATTATCCATCTCTTCATCCTCAATCTCTCATTCAAAGCACCGGTGGATCAGCTCACAAACCACCAGCTGCTCATCCTTAGTCATCTTGTTGTCACTCGGAAGGCAGAGCCCCCGTTCAAAGATATCCGCACCCACATCGTGGCTGCATCCCTCGGGAATATATGCATTGCTTCTTGCACGTCCGTTTCCGAGTGTCGTGATATACGGATGTGACTGATATAAAGGCTGCATATGCATCGGCTTCCAGATCGGGCGGCCTTCTGCATTGTAACCGGCCAGCACGTCCAGGATCTCTGTCGGACAGCTCTTTCCGGGCTCACTGAGATACAGCGCCTCTTTCTCTCCCCGTACCTGTTTGCACATTGCTTCCTTCCGGATGGTGATACATGACAGCCAGAAGTTCGGTTCCGAACATGCTTCAAAGGGGTTCATGTCAACCGGGAGGTCTGCCAGGAGTTCTCTGTATCTGTAATAGATCTCCTTTTTTGCTTCAATGTGCTCCCTGAGGAACGGCAGCTGGCCCCGGATCACGCCCGCGATCACATTGCTCATACGATAGTTATATCCCAGCTCCTCATGCTGATACCAAGGAGCATCCTCGCGGCTCTGCGTCGACCATTTTCTCACCTTATTCGCCAGTTCCACATCATCCGTGAGAAGCATTCCGCCACAGGAGCCTGTAATGATCTTGTTCCCGTTTGCAGAAAGCACACCTGCGGGCTGTCCGAAGGAGCCTGTCTGCCGTCCCTTGTAAGTCGCTCCGAAGGATTCCGCGGCATCCTCGATCAGCAATGCACCGTGGCGTTCACAAACCTCCAGGATCTCATCCACCTTTGCCGGAGTACCATACAGATGTGCAAGCATCACGATCTTCACATCCGGATAGATCTGGAAGGCTTTTTCAAGTGCAACCGGATCCATATTCCAAGTCTCATACTCGGAATCAACAAAGACCGCTTCACCGCCCTCATAGGCAATGGGATTTACCGTAGCATCAAAGGTCATATCACTGCAGAAGACCTTCTTCCCCTCCAGCACTCCATGCACCGGATCCGACTGTCCGTAGATCTGCTCAGCCGCAAGCTTCACGGCCATATGCAGAGCTGCGGTACCGGCGGAAAGACCGACACAGTATTTACGATCTACAAGCTCCGCAGTGAGACGTTCCACCTCGTCGATATTCTCACCGACCGTGGACATCCAGTTGGACGCAAAGGCCTGCTGGACATACGTCATTTCAGGGCCATGCATCGTGGGAGAAGAAAGCCATACCTTCTTCTCAAACCGACGAACCTCCGGTTTCTTCCTGGGTTTCGGTTCACACCCCAGAACCTTTCCGAAGCACTCGATCACGCATTCCAGCTCCTCATCTGTGATGCAGGTATTAAGCGGAAGTGTGATCTCATTCCGGTAATGATCATATGCATGCGGATAGTCCTCAATGGAGAATCCCATATTCTTATAGGCAGTGTACATGGGAAGCGGCTTGTAATGAACATTTGTCGCCACGCCGAACTTCGACATCTTCTTAATGATCTCGTTCCTGCCCTTCTCATCAACTCCGTTGACCCTCACCATATAGAGATGTTTACTGGATTCCTCCGCAGCCTCCGGTGACTGGATCACTTCGATGGGAAAATCGACAAAGGCCTCATTATAGCGGTCAACGATCTCTCGTCTTCTCTTCAGCGTCTCATCATACCTTGCAAGCTGAGTAAGACCTGCAGCCGCCATTATATCTGTCATATTGCACTTATATCCTGGCTTCAGGATATCATATTCCCAACCGCCCAGCTGAGACTTCTCCAAAGCATCCTTGCTCTGTCCGTGAAGAGTCAGGATCATCAGCTCTTTGTAAAGCTCTTCGCCGGAGCAGCCCGGGATCTTTCTCCAAACCAGCGCACCACCTTCCGCTGTCGTAAGATTCTTTACTGCATGAAATGAAAATGCGGTAAAGTCTGCGATCTCGCCGCACATACGGCCCTTGGATCTGGCTCCGAGTGCGTGGGCGGCATCCGAGATCACGGCGATCCTTCCAAGATTTTCCTGAATCCTGTTGCCGGGTCTGAACAGAGACTTTTTCTCCTCAACAACGTCGAAAATGCGATCATAATCACAGACTACTCCGGCCAGATCAACCGCTATGATCGCCTTTGTCTTCTCATTGATCGCATTCGATAACTGATCATAATCCATTTGATAGGAGTCTTCCTGGGTGTCGATCAGTACGATCTTTGCACCCACATGACTGATCACACTCGCACTGGATGTAAATGTATATGCCGATGTGATGACCTCGTCGCCTTCTCCGATCCCGAGCAGACGCAAAGCCATTTCCAGACAAGCCGTCGCCGAAGAAAGGCATCCCGCCTTCTCCGTGTGAACATATTCAGCCAGCTTTTCCTCAAATGCCTTGGTCCTGGGACCTGTAGTGATCCATCCGGAACGCAGCGTCTCCGATACCGCTGCTATATCCGACTCTCTGATATCCGGTGGTGAAAAAGGTACTTTCATTCGATGTTCCTTCTTTCTCATTGCATACTTGTTCCGATTATATCACATTTATATATATAATGCACTAAAAAAAAAGCGTTTCAAGCGTATTATATGCGTTTTTTTTGTGAATCTAAAACAAAAATGCAGTCTTTTTTCAAGACCGCATTTTCTTATATATCATTCTTGATTTTGAGGGTGATAGGTCGGAACCAGTTTCTGTACATACTCCCGGATATCCGAAGGTTCATTGACCACATAATTCCCGAGTCCCACCAGTTTCTCCATAAAGGCACTCTCGTCCATATCGATCGGTTTCCCTATGTGGATCAGCTTATTCTCCGTCTCCTGCATCCCCTCTTCCTTCATGAGCATCTCCTCATAAAGTTTTTCTCCCGGCCGAAGTCCGGTAAAGACGATATCGATATCCTCATCCGGCTTATGACCGGAAAGGAGGATCAGGTTCCTGGCAAGATCCAGGATCCTTACCGGTTCACCCATATCAAGGACAAAGATCTCACCGCCCTTGGCATACGCTCCCGCCTGCAGCACCAAAGAGACTGCCTCCGGGATCGTCATAAAATAACGGATGATATCCGGATGCGTCACCGTGACCGGCCCGCCTTCCGCTATCTGCTTTTTGAATAGCGGGATCACGCTTCCATTGGACCCCAGCACATTTCCGAAACGGACCGCCACAAAGGTAGTCTCCGACATTTTGTCATATGTCTGGATGATCATCTCGCAAAGGCGTTTGGATGCCCCCATGATATTTGTGGGATTCACCGCCTTATCGGTGGAGATCATGACAAATTTCTTTACATGCCACTTATCGGAAGCCTGAACGATCTTCCAGGTTCCGAGCACGTTGTTCTTGATGGCCTCGTTCGGACTGTCCTCCATCAGCGGAACATGCTTATGCGCAGCTGCGTGATATACGATATCCGGCCGGTAGGTCTCAAAGATCTGATCGATACGTTTCGTATTACGAACAGACGCGATCAGGACTACCAGATCCAGATCCGGGAACTTCTTCCTCAGTTCATTCTGAACCTCATAGGTGGTATTCTCATAAATGTCGATGATGATCAGCTGTTTCGGATTGTGTCCCGCGATCTGACGACAAAGCTCGCTTCCGATGGACCCGCCGCCCCCGGTGACTACCACCACCTTCTCCGAGACATAATCCATGATGGAATCGATATTGACCTCGATGGGTTCACGACCCAGGAGATCATTGACATCCACCTCTCTCAGATCGGTCACATTTACCTCGCCGTTCACCAGCTGATAGAGTCCCGGCATCTTCTTCAGTTCACATCCGGTCACCTTGCAGATATCCAGGATCTCATGGATCTCCTTCGGCTTTGCGGAGGGCATGGCAAGAATGATCTCGTCAACCCGGAGCTTCTCCGCCATACGGGGGATATCATGTCTGGTTCCCACGACCTTGACTCCGTGCAGATAGTTTCCTACCTTCCCCGCATTGTCATCGATGGCACCCACCACCTTCATGGGAAGGTACTCACTGTTTTTTATCTCGCGGATCAGATCATTTCCACCGCTTCCGGCACCAACCACAAGCACCCTCTTCTTCGGGGCTCTGGACTTATTATCGGACACCTGCTTTTTCACGGAAAAGATCGTACGATAGAAGAACCGGCTGATCACGGAAAGGATCAGAAGGAATATAAAATAGAGAACATAATAACTTCGCGGAAGGGGCACTGTCACTTCCGCATTCAGTGCCATGATCCCACCCATATTCAGCAGACTGGAAAGACCACAGGCCAGAACGATATTCACAAACTCCGTTGCACCCACGTAGGTCCACAAACCGGAATAAAGCCGAAAAAGCGTATAGACGAGCACGGTTGCCACGATCCCGATCCACATATTGAAGTGCATCATATCCAGGTATTCGTCGGGGATCTTTGAAAAATTAAGGTCAAAGCGTACCAGAAGTGCCAGATAACTCGCAGCGACCACGGCAGCGATATCATAAATGACAAGTATGCATTTTGTTATTATCTTTCGTTTACTCATTATACTCGGATCTTCCTCCAAAATGACACTTGCGACATTCTAACACTTTCAAACAAAAAATACAATCCCTCAGTTATCCTCATAGGTCAGGCTGATCTTCTCGGTCTTCCCCTCAAATGTAACGATATATTCGTCACCCTTGGATGTAGGGATCATGTTCCGGATCATCTCGCTGAAGGAATACTTGAATTTACTCCTCCCCTTGTTGGTGATGATCATACACTGATTTCCGCCCGTAAGGATGATCTCCTTCGCCGTGGCATGGATATTGTCATATACCATATTGAAGGGATAACGGAAGATCTCATTTCCGGACAGATCATAGACGCGCATGGTATAATCCGCATTGTCCTCTGCGTTGGAGGAACGTTCAATGGTCCCGATAAACTCGGAGGAATAGAAAATGCTCTGGATCTGCTGCTGCTGGTAAGCGATCCTCGCTCTCTCCGACGGGACCTCCTTCATGTCATAGAGTATGATCTCCTTATCGGAGAAGGCGGCCACCAGATTGTTATTGATGAACTGCACCCTGGTCACAAGCTCGTCTTCCAGACTGAAGCCGCCCACCATACGGTCGGCATTCGCATTCTGGCCTACCGAGCCGAAATTATAGGCTGCAAGATTGTTCCGGTTTTGGATCCCCTCCATGTAATAATAACTGGTAAAGAGCTTCTGCCCGTCATCGGAGATGGCAATGGCCAGCGGATAACCGCTCTTGTCAATAGAGGTCTGCATCTCATAGACAGCACTTCCCTTTTTATCATACATGTTGATGAAATTGGTGACATCATTTTCCAGCACGACGGTAAACGCACCCTGGGAAGCCACATCCACATCCAGGATCTTATAGGGCATTACCAGATCACTGACCGCCCCCTCCGTATTAAAGACCCGGACGGTGTTCCCGCCCTTATCCGCAACAACGGCATAGTCCCCATTGGTACTTGCGATCGGAACCTTCATATCCGCACCCGCTGTCCATACCACATCTCCGTTGGCATTGATATAGGACACGCCCTCCGGTGTATACTTCAGAAGATTACCGCCAAACTCTGTATACTCGGCATTTGCTTCGTATATGATATCGGTGCTTGACAGGACCTTATAGCCCAGATACTCCCGGTTTCTGGTATATACATAATAGATCACTCCGCCCACGAGCAGCAGGACCACAAGAACCACAAAGAGACGTGTCTTCAGGGCACGCCGCTTTGTTCTTCGTGAGATATTCTCTTCCGCAAGCTGCGGATCTCCTCCCACCTGTATGATATTTCCGGTTTTCCTTCGAAAAGATGATCTGACCGGGTCCCGCATCTGTAATGCCTCATCGGCCCCGGTCTCATCCTCTTCATCGGCCTCGGAGAGATCCGGCTCCTGCCCATTCACATCTTCAATGAGAAGGTCATCTTTTTTCTTACTCCGAGGTTTCTTTCTTCCGAATACCATTTCGTCTCTTCCATTTCAGTCTGTATCACGCCCTTATGCACCTGCCATATCGAATGCAGCGGCCGCCATACTAATTCTCATTTTTTGTATCTTTCCCGGGGTTTCTGTAATATGCGATTGCCCCGGAGATCGTTTCAGCCTGTCCTGACTGAAGGATCGAAAGCAGATCTTCCAGTTTGTCCTGCTTCAGGAAATCTTCCCCGAGCCGGCTCGTATAATTCTGCGAGATCTCCAGGCTCTTTTCCTGAAGCGCCTTTTCCGTTGCTTCCAGTTCCGCCGAAGTATTGTCTCTTTGTTCCTGCAATTCATGAAGGCGGGGATTCCGTCTTTCTTCGATCTCCCTCTTCAATTCCCCGGCCGTTTCCTCATCGAAGGTCTTCAGCGTTGCGCTCTTCTGATCCCGTAAATCCTCTTCCTCTCCGGCGATCACCTCGATCCTCTCATTGACATCGCTTACATCGTAAATACTCTCATCGTCGTCATTCTCTACGGATCTTTTGATCTCACGGATCCTCCGGTCATTCTTGGAGATCATGTTTCTGTACTTTCGTCCCAGACGAAGTGTCTTTAAATATCTGGATTTAACCTTGACATAGATCAGGAAGATGATGAGCAGGGCTAATATGATCATCACCGCAGGGATCATGATCGAAAGGATCGTCTTCGTCTTATCCGACGCATCCCTCATAAAAATCCAACGCGCCAAACATGTCACGATCGCCGGACAGCCTGCGAAGATCATTGCATAGCAAAAGAGCATCATCCCGTACTCAGCCGGGCTTTCCGGCATAAAGAGCACATAGAACAGCTTGCTGCGTGCAAACTTCGGAACTCCTTCTTTCCGGAAGAGCTTCTTCATCTCCTTCTCGGCTTCTTTGGAATCCTCTACATGTTCCTTCGATTCCTCTTTGATGCGGGAGGCCTTCCCGGCATCGATCCTTTTCTCCTTCTCAGCTTCCGCTTTCTTCTTCTTGCTCTTTACGGCGCTGATCTGCTTATCGTACCCGTCCTCAACCTCACTACGGCGTTTCTTCACTGTAGATTCGATCTCATCGCGGATGGAATTTGCTTCACTCTGAACATCCTTTTCCTGTTTCTTCAGGATGCCCTTTAATTCGTCGACCCGAAGGCTGAGGCGTTCCTGTTCTGCTACCGCATCCTTCACTCTCGTCAGGAATGCACTATCCTCATTATAGATCCCCTCTGGCATGTAACCCTCCTACCTGTCTCTACGATCCTTCAATATCGAAAGTCCCCGTTCTCAGCTTTCTGCCTGAAGTGAACGGTTGACCGCACTCACCAGTGCATAGGCCGAAGCATCAATGATATCGTCCTGGATACCGGCTCCCCAGTATACCTTTCCCGATCCCTTCATCTGGATCCCCACATAGGCGCATGCTTTCGAGTCGGAGCCTCTGTTGATGGCATGCTCCTCATAGGTGATCAGCGAGTAATCGATATGGAAATGTCTCTTCAACGCATTGCTGATCGCATCCAGGCGTCCGTTGCCCTGCCCGTGATAGACCTTATGAACACCTTCACGTTCCATGGTAAGCTCGCAGCGGATCCCGTCGATCTGCTGATAATGACACTCAATATATTTAATAGGCGTACTGATATTCACGTAATCCTGCTTGAAAAGCTCCACAACCTCATCCGGACTGAGCTCTTTATGCTGATGATCGGAATAACCCTTGATGGTATATCCCACATCCTCCTTCATTGCCTTGGGGAGCATGAATCCGTATTTAGTCTCCAGAAGGAATCCGATACCGCCCTTTCCGGACTGGCTGTTGATACGGATCACGTCTCCGTCGTAGGTGCGTCCGATATCCTCTGGATTCAGCGGAAGATAGGGAACGGTCCACATCTGGTCCGGATCCTCTTCCCGGTACTTCATACCCTTTGCTATGGCATCCTGATGGGAACCTGAGAAGGCTGCAAAGACAAGCTTCCCGCAATAGGGCTCTCTTGGATAGATCTCCATTCCTGTAAGACGCTCGTATGCCGCCTGGATCCTGGGCATATCCGAGAAGTCAAGCTCCGGATCCACGCCGTGGGTATACATGTTCATGGCAAGAGTGATCACGTCTACATTTCCCGTACGTTCACCATTCCCAAAGAGGGTTCCTTCTATACGGTCCGCGCCGGCCAGCATACCCAGTTCGGCATCCGCCACGCCACAGCCCCTGTCATTGTGGGGATGAAGCGACAGAACCACATTCTCGCGGTATTTCAGATGCTTGTTCAGATACTCGATCTGACTTGCATATACATGGGGAAGTGACATTTCCACCGTTGCGGGAAGGTTGATGATCGCCTTTCGGTCAGTTGTGGGCTGCCATACATCCAGCACCGCATTACATACCTCCAACGCATACTCAGGCTCCGTTCCGGTAAAGCTTTCCGGTGAATACTCAAAGCGGTACGGTGCACCGTCCTCATCCGCAAGACGCTTCAGAAGCGTCGCCCCGTCGATGGCGATCTGCTTTATCTCATCCTTTGACTTTTTGAACACCTGCTCACGCTGAGCCAGAGAGGTGGAATTATAGACATGAACGATCACATTCTTCGGATTAGCGCCGCGAACAGCCTCAAAGGTCTTCTTGATAATGTGTTCTCTTGCCTGTGTAAGCACCTGAATGGTCACATCCTCGGGGATCAGATCTTCCTCGATCAGTCTCCGGCAGAACTCATACTCCGTTTCGCTGGCCGCCGGGAAACCGATCTCGATCTCCTTAAAGCCCACCCGGATCAGTTCCTTATAGAACTCGATCTTCTCTTTCAGGCTCATGGGTACCACAAGTGCCTGGTTGCCGTCACGCAGATCTACGGAACACCAGATCGGCGCTTTATCGATATACTCTTTTTTTACCCAGTCGGTGGACTCCACCGGCGGCATGAAGTAACCTCTTCTGTAATGATCAAAATTTTTCATGTTGTCAATCCTCCAATCTCCTATTGTACTATGAAAGCTGCTCTTTTTCAACCTGCAGGTCTATAGAAAAGCGCCCCTACAGGTTCCCCTGTAGAGGCGCTGTTAAACGCTGTACCACTCTACTTCACTTCTCC
>CACYMQ010000040.1 GCA_902775555.1 uncultured Lachnospiraceae bacterium
CCATGCAGGTAAATGATTTCCTGCATTCTCTGGTTGTGGACGGGATCCTGCAGGGAGTCGGAGCCGTGCTGTCGTTCCTTCCCATCATTCTGCTGCTGTTCTTCTTTCTGTCCATACTGGAGGATTCCGGCTATATGGCCAGAGTGGCTTTCGTAATGGACAAGCCACTCAGAAAACTGGGACTCTCGGGACGGAGTATCGTTCCCATGCTGATCGGCTTCGGATGTTCGGTCCCGGCGGTCATGTCAAGCAGGACACTGCCTTCGGACAGGGACCGTAAGCTGACGATCCTGTTGATCCCTTTCATGAGCTGTACGGCAAAGCTGCCCATTTATTCTTTTTTTACGGGGGTCTTCTTCCCGGGACATGAGGCACTTGCCATGACGGGGCTGTACATTTTCGGCATTCTTATGGGGATCGTTGCGGCGCTTGTGGCCCGAAAGACCATTCTCAGGGGGCGGGCGGTGCCTTTTGTTATGGAGCTTCCGAACTACCGGATGCCGGGACTTAAAAATGTAATGCAGCTGCTGTGGGAAAAAGCAAAGGATTTTCTGGTCCGCGCATTTACCGTGATCTTCATTGCGTCCATCGTGATCTGGTTCCTCAGGAACTTTGATTTCAGGCTCAGCCTGACTGCGGATCCGAAGGACAGCATCCTGGCAAACGTGGCGGGAGTCGCGGCACCTGTATTCAGTCCCATGGGCTTCGGTGACTGGAGGATCGTAACCGCACTGATCACGGGATTTCTTGCCAAGGAGAGTGTGGTATCGACGCTGTCTGTACTTTTTGTCGGAGCGGGTGCGCTGCAGGGCGCGATCAGTCCTGCGGCGGCAGCGGCGCTTCTTGTATTCTGCCTGTTATATACACCCTGTGTAGCGGCCATCGCATCCGTGAAGAGGGAATTGGGGGCAAAATGGGCAGTTTCCGTGGTGGCTTTCCAGTGTGCGGTCGCCTGGATCGTATCGCTGGGTATATATTTACTGGCATCCTTATGATTTTTCCGTTATAATGGAAATGTATTCAGAATGTATTCAGGGGTTTATGTGTGTCCGGCGCATTCGCAGGGGTATTTTGTGAAAGTGATAGCAGAGAATAGGGGAGGTGGCGTCATGCTAAAGGAGTGGGTAAAAGAGGAAATGCCTTCGGAAGAGGAGATATCCGAAAGGCTTGAGAAGGCCAGGGCTGCGCTGGCGGTGCACCAGACGGCGATCAAGGCGAAGGGACTGCCGGTTCTGGTGGTCATGGACGGCTGGGGAGCTGCCGGAAAGGGAAGTGTCCTCGGAAGGGTGATCAAGGGGCTGGATCCCAGATTCTTCAAGGTGGAGACCTTGTCACAGCCCACCCCGGAGGAGACACGGCGTCCCTTCCTGTATCGTTATTTTGTCAGGATACCGAAAGGGGGACAGTTCTCCTTCTTTGACGGAAGCTGGATGGGTGAGGTGACCTCACATTTTCTTCACGGAGAGATCGGGGAGGAACAGTACAGGGAGCATCTCACCAGTATAAAGAGATTCGAACGCCAGCTGAATGATAACGGATATCTTGTAGTGAAATTTTTCTTCCATATCAACGAAAAAGTCCAGAAGAAGAGACTGAATGAGCTGGAGAAAAATGACGTGACCAAATGGCGGGTGTCATCCTCCGATAAGTGGCAGAACAAGCACTATAAGGAATGCCTGGATGTGTACGATGAGTACCTTGAGACCACGAATCAGTTTGTGGCTCCCTGGTATTTTATCGACGCGGTTTCGAAGAAGTGGTCGGAGCTTCAGATGACGGAGATCCTGGTGGCTTCCATCGATACGGCATTATCGAATATGGAAGCAAAACAGAAACCGCCCATGCTGCAGAATGTCTTCCCGATGAAGAGCATACCGAAGCTTTCGGAGATCCCTCTGGATAAGACCATTGCGGATGAGGATTACAAGAAGGAACTGGACCAGCTGCAGAAGAAGCTGAAGAAGCTGCATAATGAACTGTATCTGAAGAAGATCCCGGTGATCATAGCGTATGAGGGATGGGACGCTGCCGGAAAGGGAGGAAATATCAAACGTGTGGCCGCCGCACTTGATCCCAGAGGCTATGAAGTACATCCCATCGCCAGCCCGGAGCCTGCCGAGAAGGCACGGCATTATCTCTGGAGGTTCTGGAACCGTCTTCCGAAAGACGGACATATTGCGATCTTCGACCGGACCTGGTACGGCCGGGTCATGGTGGAACGCCTGGAGGGCTTCTGTACGGAGAACGACTGGCAGCGGGCCTATAATGAGATCAACGAGTTTGAGAAGGAACTGGCGGACTGGAATGCGGTGGTGATCAAGTTCTGGGTCCAGATCGACAAGGATACGCAGCTGGAGAGATTCACGGAGAGGCAGAATACGCCGGAAAAACAGTGGAAGATCACGGATGAGGACTGGAGAAACCGGGAGAAATGGGATCTCTACGAGGAAGCCGTGGACGAGATGCTGGCGAAGACCAATACCCGGTATGCCCCCTGGCATGTGCTTGAGTCCAATGACAAGAAATACGCCAGGATCAAGGCGTTGAAGATCATTATCAAGGCTATCGAAAAGAAACTGGGTGAGAAAAAGTAAATAAGGATCGTCAGATCGGACCGGAGGGACTTTGTGTATTTTCTTGCAAAGTCCCTCCGGCTTTTGTATAATGATTTTGTATGCGCATTTGTAAAGAAGCGCAGGATATGAACAACCCGTTTCATACGGGGGTGATCGGGAGACGGATAATGGATGTGATCGCTGTATTACAGCTGTTTGGCGGTGTCGGACTGTTCCTGTTCGGCATGAACTTTATGAGCTCTTCTTTGGAGAAGGTGGCAGGCTCGGGAATGGAACGTGTATTGGGACGGCTTACGACCGGCCGCAGTAAGATCGGCGGACGGATCAAGGGCTGGTTTTTCGGTACATCGATCACGGCCATCATCCAGAGTTCGGCGGCTGTTACGATCATGGTCAGCGGTTTTGTGAATGCCGGGATCATGAAACTGTCACAGGCGCTTCCCGTTGTGTTCGGTTCAAATGTCGGTAGTACGGCGACAGCGCAGATCCTGCGTCTCGGAGATCTGGGTTCCGACAACTTCTGGCTTCTGCTTCTGAAGCCCTCGTCCTTTGCACCGCTGCTTGTGGGGATCGGTGCATTTATCCGACTGTTTACCAAAAAGAAAAAAATGAAGGAATCTGCCGGCATCATCATAGGTCTCGGCATGCTTTTCTATGGAATGACATTGATGGAGGAGGTGTTCGAACCCCTTCGGGAGAGCGAAGAGTTCCAGTCCATGTTCACATCCTTTGAGAATCCCCTTCTGGGTCTGGCCATCGGTCTTGCAGTGACGGCTGTGATCCAGAGTTCGAATGCCTCCGTGGGTATCCTGCAGGCGCTTTCCGCTACGGGTACCATTACGTATGCGGTCACCATTCCCATTGTGATCGGTGTAAATCTCGGAAAGTGTATGCCCATCGTGATCGGCATGTTCGGTTCCGATAAAAAGGCAAAGAAGGTTTCCTGGAGTTACCTTCTGTTCAATATCTTCGGGGCTCTGTTCTTCATGCTCGTGATCTACGGCCTGCACTACACCGTGGGTCTCTCATGGCTTTCCGATACGGTCAACCGAAGCAGTATCGCTACGGTCCACCTGGTGTTCAACCTGATCACCAGCATCATCCTGCTGATCGGGACCGAGCGTATGACCAGGATCTGCAATAAACTGGGCGGAGAGGAGGAACAGAGCCCCCAGACCCTGGAGCTTGCGAAACTGGATGACATGCTTCTCAATACTCCGACCATCGCGTTGGAACAATGTAAAGAACTGATCCGGAAAATGACGGATGCGATCCATGAGAATTATCGCACGGCCACCAGCATGATCTATACCTATGATGCATCCAAGTTCCCTGAAATGGAAGCAAATGAGGAGTTCCTCGATCAGTGCGAGACCGCATTGTCCGCCTACATTGTAAGGATCGATCAGCGGCGTCTCACGGCAGATGACAAGCTTGTGGTGAGCGAGATCCTGAATTCCATCAGTGACCTGGAGAGGATCGGGGATTACTGTATGAATATCGCCTATGTTGCCCGGGAGAAGAACGAGCAGGAGATCCATTTCTCCCCTTATGGACACCGGGAGGTGGATACGATCATCGATGCAGTGGAATATACCATGGATACCTGCTTTACCTCCTTCCAGACAGATGATGAGACGCTGGCTGTCCGTGTGGAGCCTCTTTCGGAAATGATCGACAAGTTAAAGGAACTGATCAAGTCCCACCATGTGGACAGGCTTCAGAACGGAGACTGCAGCATCCAGGGCGGTGTGCATCTTTTTGATCTGATCAACAGTTTTGAACGTATCTCATCCCATTCGGCAAATGTAGCCCTTCACGTTATAAAACGTGTCAGAAACAACCGTGATTTCGATGAGATGCATGGACATGCAAGCGACAGCTTCAGTGAAGAATATAAAGCCATGTATCAGTATTATGTCTCTCAGTATGTGGATCCGCTGCTCCGTCCCATGACGGAGGAGGAGATCGAAAGAGTGACCCGTTCCGTTGCCGTCGAGGGTTCGTTGGAAACCCTGATCGAGAAGAAGAAGGAAGCGGAGAAGAGAGCGGAGAAGGCGGAAAAGGCCGAGAAGAAGAGAGAGAAGAAGGAGAAGGCTGAGAAGGCCGGGAAGGAGAAGGCCGAGAGAGCCGAGAGAGAGAAGGCTGAGAAGGCCGAGAAGGAGAAGGCGGAGAAAGCCGAGAAGGAGAAGGCGGAGAAAGCGGAGAAAGAGAAAGCGGAGAAAGAGAAAGCCGAGAAAGAGAAAGCCGAGAAAGAGAAGGCAGAGAAGCAGCCGGAGAAAAAGGCTGAGAAGAAGACAGAAAAACAGCCGGAGAAGAAGGCTGAGAAGAAGACAGAGAAACAGCCGGAGAAGAAGGCTGAGAAGAAGACGGAGAAACAGCCGGAGAAGAAGGCTGAGAAGAAGACGGAGAAGAAGCCTGCAAAACAGCCGGAGAAGAAAGCGGAGAAGCATCCGGAGAAACCGTCGAAAAAGAAATAGGAGCGGCTTTCAGGAGACCGGACCACAATATCTTGTATTTTGGGAAAGTGTTTGCTATAATTAATTAGTTAGCGTATGATGATCCATATGAAGTGACAGGAGGCCAAAGGCTTTGAACTTCAATAAATATAGTTTGCAAAAAAAACAGAGAAGACTGGTTTCCAAGGGACAGAGGAACGAACGCCGGATCTTTATCACCGGATTCAAGCTCCTGCTGGCCCTGATCGTGTTTGCCGTTGTAGTTATGGCAGGTGCCGGTTTTGGTATGATGAAGGGCATGCTGGACAACGCTCCGGATATTGACACCATCAGTATCAAGCCCAAAGGATTCAAGACGATCATCTGCGATCAGTCGGGAAAGGAAATCGATACCCTTTCCACCGTAAATTCCAACCGGATCTATGTATATTATGATGAGATACCGGAGCAGATGGTAAATGCCTTTGTATCCATAGAGGACGAGCGCTTCTGGGAGCATAACGGGATCGATGCAAAGGGTATCCTTCGTGCCGCGATCCGGCTTGTGACCACCCGTGATTCCAGTCAGGGTGCCTCCACCATCACCCAGCAGCTCATCAAAAACCATGTATTCAATGTCGGCATGGATGAGAAGACCTTCCTTCAGCGTCTGACCCGAAAGGTTCAGGAGCAGTATCTTGCCGTGGAGCTGGAGAAGCGCTATGACAAGAAGCAGATCATGGAGTATTACCTGAATACCATTTACCTGGGACAGGGCGTGAACGGAGTCGAGGCTGCCGCCAACCGCTATTTCAACAAGAGCGTGGGCAAGCTTACTCTTTCCGAGATCGCGCTGATCGCCGGTATTACCCAGAACCCGTATCAGTACGATCCGGTCATCTTCCCGGAGGAGAGCATGGCCCGCCGGGACCTGGTGCTTTACAAGATGCGCGAGCTGGGTTATATCAACGAATCGGAGTATCAGCATGCCCTTAGCGACAATGTGGGGAACCGGGTTCAGAAGGTGGCCCAGGTCCGTAAGGAAAAGGCAGGCTATAATTCCTATTACATGGATGCCCTGATGTATGCTTTTGTGGATGACCTGCAGGAGATCTACGGAATGTCCGAATCCGAGGCATGGACCGAGATGTATTCCGGCGGATATACCATTTATTCCACACAGGATGATAAGATCCAGAAGATCTGTGATACGGTCCTGAATGACGGGGAGTATTTCCCGAATAAGAATTCCGTTGCACTTGAGTACCGGCTGACGCTGCTGGATCAGGACGGAAAGACGACCTACAATTATGATAACAATACCATGGTGTATTATAACCGGGAACTGACCGGGAATTATAAGTACAACAATATCTACCCGGATGAAGAGAAAGCCCGGGCGGCTGCCGAGACCTACAAGGAAGCCATGATGGAGGAAACGGGAGCCAGCTTCAATGCCGAGAGTCTGAAGGTGAATCCCCAGCCCCAGATCTCCTTCTCACTGATCGACCAGCATACCGGTTATGTTAAGGCGATCGTCGGAGGAAGAGGGGAGAAGACGGCAAACTTAAGTTTCAACCGCGCAACCATGGCGATGCGCCAGCCGGGTTCGACCTTTAAGGTACTTGCGGCCTTTGGTCCGTATATTGATACGGGAGGATGTCTGGCCTGCTCCTTTGATGACGCACCTTATAAGTTTGTAAACGGGGTCTCGGTCAGCAACTGGTACGGATCCTACCGGGGTGTGCATAATCTTCGGACGGCCATCAAGGATTCCATGAATATCATAGCCGTTAAGGCGATCACGGACCTGACACCGGAGGTTGCCTATAATTACCTGATCAATGACGGTTTTACCACCATCGTCGATCACTACACATCCAAGAACGGGGATGTCTATTCGGATATCAACCAGGCTCTTGCGCTGGGCGGTATCACCAACGGAGTTACCAACCTTGAGAATACGGCGGCATATGCTTCCATTGCAAATATGGGCATTTACCGCAAGCCGGTATTCTACTCAAAGGTTTATGATCATGACGGCAATATTGTGATCGATAATACGAATCCCGACGATCCCAAGCGGACGCACCGGACCATGAAGGCTACCACCTGCTGGCAGCTGATCCAGGCGATGCGGGAGGTTGTCACCGGTGGTACCGGTACGGCGGCCAGGATGAAGACGGGTATCTTCAATGTCGGGAAGACCGGAACCACATCCGAGGATTATGATCTCTGGTTCTGCGGGATGACACCATATTACACGGCATCTATCTGGTATGGATGTGACTCCAATGTGGATAACGGAAATGTGCTGGTTCACGAAACCATGTGGCGTGATATTATGGACCAGATTGCGGAAATGGAAGGCCAGGATCCGGATGCCAGGTGGGAACAGCCGGACGGGATCACAAAGGTGAGTCTCTGTACCGTGACAAATATGCTTCCGGGTGTGGACTGTCCTACGAGTACGGATCTTTGTGCGGTGGACAGTGTGCCTGAAAAACGCTGCGGAGGACATGAGGTCATTGAACTCTGTGAAGAGTCCCATCATGTTGCCACGAATACCTGCCCGAACAAAAAGAAATATGTGGTTCAGAGAGATGAAAGCGGCGATCGGATCCTGGTTGGTGCCGACTTCAAATATGATCAGGCTATGTTCGTGACGCCCTGTGAACTGCACCCTGCGGTGGCAGATGCACATACTATTACCACGGCAGCGGGACCCGGCGGTTCGATCTCCGCTTCTGCGGATGTTGAACCGGGAGCGGACTTTACGGTTTATATCTCGCCCAGTGCCGGTTATACCATTGCAGATGTTGTGGTGGATGGTGTCAGTGTGGGACCTGTTTCCTCCTATACCTTCACCGCCATCGCCGAGCCGCATTCGATATCGGCGACCTTCTCGGGTGGATCGGGAGAAATAGACCCGCCTGCTCCGCCGACTCCTCCGGATACGCCGGATACACCGGACACACCGGACACACCGGATACGCCGGACACACCGGACACGCCGGACACACCGGACACGCCGGATACACCGGCAGAAGAATAAGAACGAAAGGCCTGCATTTTATGTGGGCCTTTTCAATCGTATCCAACATTCCAGTGAATCATTTGTACCATGTACTGTACCATGCATTAATACTAAGGAAAGCACCACCCGTTTATTAAAAAGGGGGATTGATGGACGGCCTGCTTTTTGCGACAGATCAAAAGTATGTGGAGTTCTATCAGGATGCCATCAGGGAAGGATGCCCGGGCACCCGTCTGAATCTATGCCAATCCGGTGTTGAGATGATCGATACCCTGTTCAAAACCGATGTGGCATTTCTTTTGGTGGATCTTGCCATCTCCAGATCCGGAAAAATCGATGATATCAGTATGCAGGAGCTTTATTCCGTACGGCAGGATGACCGGTTTCGGTATCTGCCGCTTGTTCTGGTGACGGATCTGGATGACGAAAGATTTTTTGCCTATAACCGTCTCCACTGTTATGCGTATTATCATAAACCCCTGAACAAGGAGGTCTTTCTTTCTGATGTGATCCCCTGCTTCCGGCATGCAGTAAGTGAGCATGACTTGAAGGAGCAGATGCAGGCGCTGTATACCATAAAAAAGAGCAGATCGGTCTATTTTGTCCCTGAATGTGAGCTTGTACGATATGAAAAGCAAAGACACAAAGGGATGATCATCACCATGGATGAAGAGATCGAACTGGACATTAAAAATCTCTCACGGATGAAACGCCTGATGACTTCCGACAGTTTCGTGCAGTGCAGCCGGAGACACTATGTGAATCTGGGGTTCATACATAAGGTCGGATCCGATAATGTCCAGCTCAGGGGAGGGTACGGCGAGGTTGAACTGTCGCCGGACCGAAGGGAGGTTGTACTGAGGAGGATGGATGAGGAAGCGGAGAAAAGAAAACTCCGCGTAAGGCGGGATCCTGACGCCGAAAAGGAAAAGAAAGAGGATGGCGGGAAGAAAAAAAGAACGAAGAAAAAAAACGAAAAGGAAAGGTGAACGGCGATGCTCTAAACCTTGAATAAAGGGCTCTTTTCTGATAAAATAAAAGAGGTTTTGTCTGCTCGAAACGTTTAAGGGATGATCGGAACCTATATGCCAGAAAGGAGAACAGGCATGATCATAAAAAACGGAACGATTGTAGACCCCTCACAGGGGATGGAAGAGATCGGTACGGTCTATATCAGGAACAACCGGATAGAGAAGGTGGTTCCCGGTGATTATGTACCTTCGGATGAAGAGAAGGAAGAGGATATCCTCGATGCGGCAGGTAAATATGTGATGCCGGGACTGATCGATCTTCATGTACATTTCAGAGATCCCGGTCAGACCTATAAAGAAGATATCGGGACAGGAGCGGCGGCAGCGGCTGCGGGCGGAGTTACCACCGTGTGTGCCATGCCGAATACGGTTCCTGCTGTAGACTGCGTAGAAACACTGAAGTATGTGCAGGAGAAAGCGAAATCCTCGGCATCCATCCGCGTGGAACAGGTTTCGGCCATTACCCTCGGCGAAAAGGGGGATACGCTGGTGGATATCCCGGCCATGAAGGAAGCGGGAGCCGTGGCTTTCTCAGAGGACGGAAAAAGTGTGATGGATACACTGGTTTTCCGGGAAGGGCTGAAGAAGATTGCGGAAGCCGGAGGTGTGGTCATGTCCCATTGTGAGGACAGGGATCTGGTGAACGGCGGAGTGATGAACGCCGGACCGAAGCAGGAAGAGCTCGGATATCCGGGGATCACAAATGCGGTAGAAGACGTGATCGCTGCCAGGGACATTTTCATGGCAGCCGAACAGGGGGCCAGACTGCATCTTTGTCATTGCTCCACAAAGGGAACCGTGGAACTGATGCGTATGGCCAAACGGCTTGGCTATGATGTGACCGCGGAGGTGTGCCCGCATCATTTTACACTGACGGAGACGAATATCCCGGGAGATGAAGGAAATTACAAGATGAATCCGCCTCTTCGGAGTGAAGAAGATGTACAGGCGCTTATCGGGGGACTGGCAGACGGGACCATGGATGTGATCTCTACCGATCATGCACCCCACGGTGAAGAAGAGAAGCAGAAAGGCTTTCAGTCACCCTTTGGGATCGTGGGTCTTGAAACCAGTGCGGCACTTACCTTTACGGCACTGGTGGCGCCGGGTCTCATATCCATGAGCAGGATGGTGGAGCTGATGAGTACGAATCCTGCAAAGGTGATCCGCATGGATGCGGAAAGAGGAACCCTTCGTGCAGGAGCGCTGGCGGATGTAACGGTGTTCGATCCGAATGTGGTCTGGACGGTGGATCCCGGACAGTTCCGGTCGAAGGGACGTAATACACCCTTTGCGGGGAAGACGCTGGTAGGACGCGTTACTGCCACGATCTGTGACGGACAGGTCGTATATCAGATATAATAATACAATTAGGAGAAAGACAAATGATTTCAAAACTGATCAACGAGATTAAGAAAAAAAATGCACCCATCGTAGTCGGACTTGACCCGCAGCTGGGATTTCTTCCCAAAAAACTGATGAAGGCGGGGATCAGGGAATACGGAAAGTCCCTGGAGGCGGTTGCAGCTGCGGTTTTCGAGTTTAATAAAGCGATCATAGATGCAACCTGTGATCTGATCCCTGCAGTGAAGCCGCAGGTGGCTATGTATGAGCAGTTCGGTGTATCCGGTCTGGTGGCATTCCGTGAGACGGTGGAATATGCCAAGTCCAAGGGCCTGATCGTGATCGGTGATATTAAGAGAGGGGATATCGGTTCCACCTCCGGTGCCTATGCTGTCGGCCATATCGGCACCATTCAGGTAGAAGGAGAAACCTTTGCACCCTTTGATGAGGATATGGTGACCGTGAACCCGTATCTCGGATCGGACGGAGTGAAACCCTTCATCCAGGTCTGCAACGAAAATGACAGAGGGATCTTCGTACTTGTGAAGACCTCCAATCCCTCATCGGGAGAATTCCAGGACCGCGAGATCGACGGACGTCCGCTGTATGAGTTGGTGGGAGAGCAGGTTGCCGCCTGGGGCGAAGAATCCATGGACGGTGACTACAGCAATGTCGGTGCGGTGGTTGGAGCAACGTATCCCGAACAGGGACGTGTCCTCAGAAAACTGATGCCGAAGACCTATATCCTGGTGCCGGGATACGGCGCACAGGGAGGACAGGGAAAGGATCTGGTGGACTTCTTCAATGAGGACGGACTGGGAGCCATCATCAATTCTTCCAGAGGCATCATAGCCGCTTATACGAAATCCGAATACGCGAAGTTCGGAGAGGAACATTTTGCCGATGCATCCCGTCAGGCGGTTGTAGATATGCTGGATGATATCCGGGGAGCGCTTGGCAGCAAATAGAGGGTGTGTTATGAAAAAACAAATGATCACGGCTGAGGTGGTAAGCCAGAACCGTGTAACAGATGATATATACAGTATGGTGCTGAAGGCCGGGGAGATCGCAAAGGAGGCGGTTCCCGGGCAGTTCGTATCGCTTTATTCCGCAGACGGTTCCAGACTGCTCCCGCGCCCCATCAGTCTCTGTGAGATCAACAGAAACAAGGGGACGCTGCGTCTGGTATATCGTGTGGTCGGAAAGGGGACGGAGGAATTCTCCGGATACAAGTCCGGTGATACCGTCCGGGTCATGGGACCTCTGGGAAACGGATTCTCGCTGGAAGGCAGCCAGCCCATCCTGATGGGCGGAGGGATCGGTATCCCGCCCATGCTGGAGCTGGCAAAGCAGCTGTCGGAACAGGGGATCTCCAAGAAGGATATCCATGTGATCCTCGGTTACCGGGATCATGCATTTCTGGCGGATGATTTTAAGAAGTACGCCACCATACATATCACCAGTGACAGCGGAGAGGTTGGCTTCAAGGGGAATGTTGTGGAGTACGTACGGGAAGCAAACCTGATGGGAGACATGATCTATGCCTGCGGGCCGACTCCCATGCTCCGGGCCATTAAGCGGTATGCTTATGAAAATGATCTGCCGGCGCAGCTCTCGCTGGAAGAGCGTATGGCCTGTGGGATCGGGGCGTGCCTGGCCTGTGTCTGCACAACGGCAGAGGTGGATGAGCATTTCAAGGTGACCACCAGAAGAGTCTGCAAGGACGGACCGGTATTTTTCGCAGAGGAGGTGGAGCTGTAATGATCGATACATCCGTAACCATCTGCGGTGTTACCATGAAGAATCCGGTAACGGTTGCTTCCGGCACCTTCGGGTCCGGTATGGAATATGACGAGTTCGTTGATGTAAGCCGGCTTGGCGCCGTCACCACCAAGGGCGTGGCGCTGACACCCTGGGCCGGGAATCCCACTCCGAGGATCGCCGAGACCTACGGGGGGATGATGAATGCAGTGGGACTCCAAAATCCGGGGATCGAGGAATTCCTGAAGACGGATCTGGAATTTCTTAAGAAGAAGGATACGAAGATCATAGTAAATGTCTGTGGTCATTCCGAAGAGGAATATGTCGCTGTAGTGGAACGTCTGGCTGAGGAGCCGGTGGATCTTCTTGAGATCAATGTGTCCTGCCCGAATGTCAAGGAGGGCGGTATCGCATTTGGCGTAGATCCCGGTGCGCTGGAGCATATCACCAAAGAGGTGAAGAAGAAGGCGAAGCAGCCGGTCATCATGAAGCTGTCACCGAATGTGACGGATATCACGGAGATGGCAAAGGCGGCGGTTGCGGGAGGTGCAGATGCACTGTCCCTCATCAATACGCTGACCGGAATGAAGATCGATATCCACAGTAGACGCTTTGCCGTAGCCAACCGGACCGGCGGAGTATCCGGACCGGCGATAAAGCCCATCGCGGTGCGCATGGTCTATCAGGTGTGTCATGCGGTGGAGGTTCCCGTGATCGGGATGGGAGGGATCTCATCTGCAGAGGATGCGATAGAGTTTATCATGGCGGGTGCGACGGTGGTGTCCGTCGGAACGGCAAATTTCCGGAATCCCTTTGTTACGGAGGAAGTGATACGGGGGATCGAAGATTTTATGAAGGAGCAGAAGCTGGAGTCTTTGGATCAGATCCGGAAATGCTTATAGGATGGTAAGATAGGACAGTGTTTTCACGTAGAAGAAAAAGAAAGAAGTACACATTTGCAGATGACCGGGTGGCAGTGGAAACCACCATTTCCCTGATCTTCGGAGGATTATCGATCCTTGTGAGTGTGGGATGCATCATCTACAGCGCCATTGTAGCGGGGCAGGTGTCGGATCGTGTGGGGGTTCTGATGCTGATCGCTCTGGTGATGGCCATCACCGGACTGGGGTTCGGTATCGCCTCCTTTCGGGTGGTGGAAGGAGACAACAATGTGAAAAGGACATCGGTGATCCTTTCGATACTTGCACTGGTGCTTCTTCTGGCATTGTATTTGATCTAGACATATAGTATGGGGATGTTGTAGTAAGGGGTTTGGCATGACTGGAGATAGAGCGACCCTGCTGGAGCGGCTGGAGCTGGCGAGAGGCAGGGTCATGGAACTGAAGAATGAGGATGTGGGAGCGATGTTCCCGGATCAAATACCGGCAGAGATCAGGGTGGCACTGACTGCTTATACGGAAGCAGTCTGTGACTATCTTGGTTCCTGCTTTTTTGTTATGGACCGGCTGGGGGAGGGACTGTTCCGGGAGGAAGGCCCGAGGGTTTCGGACTGGTCGGGGATCTCTCCGGAAGAATGGAAAGAGATCAATCATATGCTCTATCAGCCTCTTGCAGACGGAGCATATGAAACCAGCTTTGCAAACCCGGAACAGGCTGCCCGGCTGGGGACCTACGGAGAAGTGCTTTCCTTTCTGATGGCGGAACTGTACAGTATGCCGGCCTATCTCTTTGACGGAAAGCTCTTTATGATCGTAACTCTGGTGGAACTGTTCCTGGAGATCTTCGGAAAGTTCACCCAGGATACGGCACCTGCGGAAGCAAGAGTCCGTGAAGCCGCAGCATTTTACGCAGAGGATTATGCGGAGGAGATCGTGTCTCTCCGGTTACGGGATCAGTTTGTTCCTGCCGGGGGCGTGCTCTATCAGATCCTTATGGAAGAGGATCTGACGGATGAGAGGTATCTCTATAAGTACGGAGAATATATCTCCGATACGGAACTTCGTTTATCCCGGTTCATGCAGACTCTCTCCAAAGAGGAGATCGATTCCATGGCCCGCACATTTACAAAGGGATTTCGAAGGGGATTTGAGACGATGCGGATCCCGTTTGAGGGAAAGGAAACCGTATCGCTCCGTTATGCCATAGGGCAGGAGCGGATGATGCGGAGAGTGGCGGAGCAGTTTCAGGAAATGGGACTTTCCCCCATCATGACACGTGCGGCAGGCAGCCGTCTGAACCGGAAGGGCGTCGTTCGTCAGGGCGTGATCTCCGGTCCGGTATGCAGACAGTTTGAATATGATCACCGGATGGATGAAGCAATCTTCCTCGGAAGAAGATATATGGAACGTAAGCTGGCAGCCCAGAAGGAGGTGCTGGAGGAGCTGGCGCCCCTGCTGGGAAAGTATGCGGGACCGGCCCTGGTGGAGACCTTCGGAGAGGACACATTTCTGCCGGAAGCGAAGGACGGGATCATCCGTCTTACGGAAGAGCAGCAGGCGCTTTCCACGGAACTGACAGGGCTTCAGTCACAGCTGCTGGAGAGATATCTTCCCGGAAAGGATTACAGCTTTTCCATCATTGCCTATCCCAATCCGAAGATCGGAGACCGTTTTGAAGAGATCTTCCGGGAGACCGTGCGGATCAATACCCTTTCCAACGAGGTCTATCTGCCGTTGCAGCAGAAGCTGATCGATGTGATGGATCTGGCGGATCACATCCTGGTGGAGGGTGCGGGCGACAATCGTACCCGTATGAAGGTGACCATGCGGAAGCTGCAGGATCCGGAGCATGAGACACAGTTTGAGAACTGTGTGGCGGATGTAAATATCCCCCTCGGTGAGGTCTTTACTTCTCCGGTGCTGGAGAATACCGAAGGGACGCTGCATGTCAGCGGGGTTTATCTGAACGGGTATTTCTTCAAAGACCTGGAGATCACGTTCAGGGACGGGATGGTGGAGGAATACCGCTGCGGCAATTACGAGGATGAAGAAGCAGGGAAGCGTTATATCCGTGAGAATATCCTGTTTCATCATGCGTCACTTCCCATCGGGGAATTTGCCATCGGGACAAATGTTCCGGCTTATCGTATGGCAGGAAGATATGACATCCTGGGCAAGCTGCCCATCCTGATCGTCGAAAAGACAGGACCGCATTTTGCTCTCGGAGATACCTGCTACAGCCATATGGAGGATACGGCAGTCTATAATCCGGACGGGAAGGAGATCATTTCCAGGGAGAACCGGTTCTCCGTGCTCCGGGATACCGAGCCGGAGAAGGCATATTTTAACTGCCACACGGATATCACCATTCCTTATGAGGAGATCGGACGGATCACGGCCGTATATCCGGACGGGAGTGAGAAGGATCTGCTCAGGGAAGGGCGTTTCGTACTTCCGGGAACAGAGGCTTTAAATGCAGATCAGATGAACCGGACAGAGGACAGAATATGAAGAATAAACGTGTCATATGGATCGTACTTGACAGTGTCGGCATCGGTGCCATGCCGGATGCGGACCGCTTCGGGGATACGGGCGCGGATACGCTGGGACATATCGCAGAAGCATATCCGGACATACGGATCCCGAATCTTCGGTCATTGGGGCTCGGATGCATCGAAGGTGCGGCTCCGGCCATCGGAAGAGTTCCGAAACCCATAGGCGTCTATGGAAAGGCGGCTGAGGTCTCCGACGGGAAGGATTCCGTGACCGGGCACTGGGAAATGATCGGCATCCGTACGAAGGAGCCGTTTCAGACGTTCCCTGACGGCTTTCCCGACAGGATCGTAAATGCATTTACGGAGGCGGCAGGGATCCCCGGGGTTCTGGGGAACTGCGTGGACTCAGGTACGGCGATCATTCAAAGACTGGGACGTGAACATGAAGAAACGGGAAAACCGATCCTTTATACGTCACAGGATTCGGTATTTCAGATCGCGGCGTCCGAAGAGACCTTCGGACTGGACAGGCTCTACCGGATCTGCGAGATCGCAAGAGCGCAGCTGACGGGGAAGGACCTGATGGCCAGGGTGATAGCCCGGCCGTTCATAAGAAATCCGGAAGGAGAGGGATATGTAAGGACCTCCAACCGGCATGATTACGCCATCCATCCGGGAGAGGAGAATCTGCTGGCCTATCTGGCGGAGGCGGGAGTACCGGTGATCTCCGTGGGTAAGATCAATGATCTTTTCTCCGGATGCGGGATACGGAAGGCATATAAAACAGTTAACAATCCGGATGGAGTTAACCGGACACTGGAGGTGATGCAGGACGAGAAGGAGGGCCTGATCTTCACGAATCTGGTTGAGTTTGACTCCACCTGGGGACATAGAAGAGATGTGAGGGGATATAAGGAAGGTCTGGAATATTTTGACCTTCGTCTCCCGGAGATCATGGAGGCGATGCAGGAGGAGGATCTTCTGATCCTGACTGCGGACCATGGATGTGACCCTTCTTACAAAGGGACGGATCATACAAGGGAATATGTACCGATCCTGCTGTACGGACATGGGATCACGCCGAAGGATCTCGGAATCAGAACGAGTTTTGCGGATCTCGGAGAAACGGTGGGGCAGCTGTTCGGGGTGCAACACCTGCCGATGGGAACTGCGATTAAGTATTAAAACATTTTATGGGGAGGTAGCAAATGAACGTATTTACAACAGACAAGATCAGAAATGTGGTACTGCTTGGACATGGAGGATGCGGAAAGACATCGTTGGTGGAAGCCATTGCATATCTGTCCGGGATGACAAACCGGATGGGAAGTACGGACAACGGAAATACCATCAGTGATTATGACAAGGAAGAGATCAAGAGAAAGATCTCTCTGAAGACTTCCGTTGTACCCGTGGAGTGGGACGGGTACAAGATCAATCTTCTGGATACTCCGGGATTCCAGGACTTCATCGGTGAGGCTGAGGAAGCGGTTTCGGTAGCGGATGCCGCCATCATCGTTATTTCCGGTAAGGCCGGTATCGAAGTCGGGACAAAGCGTGCATGGGATCTTTGCGAGAAGAGAAAGCTTCCGCGTATGTTCTTTGTAACGGACATGGATGTGGATAAGGCCAGCTTCCGTCAGATCGTACAGGAGCTTCAGGAGATGTATGGAAAGCATATCGCACCGTTCCATCTGCCGATCCGTGAGAATGAGCAGTTTGTCGGCTATGTAAATGTCATCCAGCAGAAGGCGAAGCGCTGGAACGACAAGGGCACGGTAGATAAGTCCGATGTGCCGGATTATTCCTATGAGAATCTGGGGATCTGCCGCGATGCCCTGATCGAGGCGGTTGCGGAGACCAGTGAGGAATATATGGAACGTTACTTCGAGGGAGACACCTTCTCCGAGGATGAGATCCGTCAGGCACTCCATGTGGGTGTCGTAGACGGTTCCGTGGTTCCCGTGCTCATGGGATCCAACACCCTGGGACGCGGTATGTTCACTCTGATGGCGGATATCATCAAGTATTTCCCGAGCCCGGACCGTTGCAAATGCGCAGGTATCATGACACAGAGCAATGAAGTCTTTGAGGCGGACTATAACTTCGCAAAACCGAAGTCGGCATATATCTTCAAGACCATCGCCGATCCGTATATCGGTAAGTATTCCCTGATCAAGGTAAATTCAGGCGTACTGAAGCCGGAGGATGTGCTCTTCAATTATCACAGGGATGTGGATGAACGTCTGGGCAAGCTCTATACCATCTGCGGAAATAAGGTGGAAGAGGTGAAGGAGCTTCATGCAGGCGATATCGGAGCACTTGCAAAGCTGACAGACAGCCAGACGACGGATACCCTGTCCACCAGAAAGGTTCCGGTCACCTATATCCGTACGGTCATCTCCAAGCCTTACGTATACAGAAGATATCAGGCTGTAAATAAGGGCGATGAGGATAAGATCTCCCAGGCACTGTCCAAGATGATGATGGAGGATCTGACACTGAAGAGCGTAAACGACAGTGAGAACGGACAGACCCTTCTGTACGGTATCAGTGCACAGCATCTGGATGTGGTGAAAAATGTGCTTCAGGAGAAGTATAAGGTTGAGATCGAACTGTCCCGTCCGAGGATCGCGTTCAAGGAGACCATCAACGGGAAGTCCGATACCGAATACAAGTATAAGAAGCAGTCCGGCGGACACGGTCAGTACGGACATGTCAAGATCAAGATGGAGCCCTCCGGAGATATGGAAACCGCTTATGTATTTGAGCAGATCGTTGTAGGCGGTGCGGTTCCGAAGAATTATTTCCCGGCAGTTGAAAAGGGTATCGCAGAATCCGTAAAGAGCGGTCCTCTTGCCAAGTATCCCGTAACGGGCGTTAAGGTGATCCTCTATGATGGAAGCTATCATACGGTTGACTCCTCGGAGCTTGCCTTCAAGGTCGCTACGGAGCAGGCCTTCAAGAAGGGCTTTATGGATGCAAAGCCGGTACTGCTTGAGCCCATCGCAAGTCTGAAGGTTGTTGTGCCGGATGAGTTCACCGGTGATGTTATGGGCGATCTGAACAAGAGACGTGCCCGTGTACTCGGTATGAACCCCATCGAGGGCGGTCTGCAGGAGGTTCTGGCGGATATCCCCTATATGGAGCTTTATGAGTATGATACCAAGCTTTATTCCATGACCAGGGGCAGCGGCATTTTCTCCTATGAGTTTGCACGCTATGAGCAGGCTCCGGAAGAAGTTGCCAAGGGCGAGATCGAGAAGAATAAAGACTGATCGGAAGAGTGAAAGAGGAAAGACATATGAAGTATCCCATGTATGAACTGATCGAAAAGAAGAAACACGGAAAAGTTCTTACGGAGGATGAAATCCGGGATATGATCCTGGCCTATACGGCCGGTGAGGTGCCGGACTATCAGATGTCGGCTATGCTGATGGCCATATGGTTCAAGGGGATGACGGACAAGGAAACTGCCGATCTGACCCTTGCCATGGCCGACAGCGGAGACAAGCTGGATCTGTCGGTGATCAAAGGGACCAAGCTGGATAAACATTCCACCGGAGGGATCGGGGATAAGACCTCGCTGATCGTTATGCCGGTGCTGGCGGCACTGGGAGTACCCACTGCGAAAATGAGCGGCCGCGGCCTCGGTTTTACCGGAGGTACCATAGACAAACTGGAAAGCATCCCGGGACTTCGCTCGGAGTTCAGTGAGGAAGAGTTTAAGGATATTGTGCAGAAGATCGGCTTCATCGATGCTGCACAGACGGCGGAGCTTGCGCCTGCAGACAAACTGCTGTATGCGCTTCGGGATGTGACGGCGACAATCGATTCCATTCCGCTGATCGCCTCCAGTATCATGAGTAAGAAGCTGGCAGCGGGAGCGGACCGGATCGTACTGGATGTAAAATGCGGTACCGGTGCTTTCATGCAGGATGTGGATTCGGCAAGAGAGCTGGCGAGACAGATGATCAGGATCGGTGATCTTACCGGGCGGAAGGTTGTTGCCGTGCTGTCGGACATGAATGAGCCCCTGGGCCATGCCGTAGGCAACCGGCTGGAAGTGATGGAAGCGCTGGAGGTCCTGTCGGGAGGCGGTGAGGAACGGCTCCGGCATCTCTGCGAGAAGATCAGTACGGAGATGCTGCAGCTTTCGGATCAGGCCAGACCGACTCCGGAAGAAGCCGGGAAGGCGGTCCGGGAAGTGCTGGACTCCGGAAAGGCATTGGAGCTTTTCAGGACCTACGTAACCGTGGCCGGAGGCGATGTAAGCTTCCTGGATGATCTGAAACCCCGTGCGGAGTATCAGGAAGAAGTAAAGGCGGATTCGGACGGATATCTGGTATGCAGGAATGCATCGGAGGTTGGACTCATTTCCGTTCTTCTCGGTGCGGGAAGAGCGAAGAAAGGGGACGCCATCGATCCGGAGGCCGGGATATGGTTCCATAAAAAGCCGGGAGATGCCGTGACCAAGGGGGATGTGATCGCAACGATCCATACCGGAAAGCAGGAGGCACTCCCCGAAGCAGTCAGGAGGCTGAAGGAGGTTTGCCCGGTTCGGCCGGAGAGAGAGGCGGGACGCCCTGTCATCTATGAGATTTTAAGGTAGTTTTGAAGATTTTATTTGTAAAGTACCGCATTTCTATGTATAATAGGAATGTCGATATGACAGGGGGATCCATGAAGATTCGTGAATCCGTACGATAAAAGGAGGAAGATTTAGTTATGGGAATCTTGACAAGATTTAAAGACATTATGGCATCCAACATCAACGCTCTTCTGGACAAGGCAGAGGATCCGGAGAAGATGATCGATCAGACCATGCGGAATCTGACCAGAGACCTGGGTAAGGTTAAGGAAGAGACCGCTGCGGTAATGGCGGACGAGCAGCGCGCTAAGCGTCAGCTTGACGAAGTAAATGCCGAGATCGCAAAGATGCAGACCTATGCCGAGAAGGCGGTTATGGCAGGAAATGATGCGGATGCAACCAAGTTCCTGACAGAGAAGGCAAAGCTCCAGACCAAGCAGCAGTCCCTGCAGCAGACCTATGATGTTGCTGCGGCAAATGCCATGAAGATGCGTCAGATGCATGATAAGCTTGTAAATGATATCGTCAGATGCATGATAAGCTTGTAAATGATATCAATGCCCTGAATGACCGCAAGGATGCGATCAAGGCGAAGATCAAGGTAGCCAAGACACAACAGAAGATCAACAAGATGACATCGAATGTCGGTGATTCCAGCGCGAGCATTGCCGCATTTGAACGTATGGAGGCGAAGGCTGACGCCATGCTGGATCTTGCAAATGCAGAGACCGAGCTGAACCAGACAGCTGCTTCCTCTGAAGTTGAGAATCTTGCAGCAAAATATGATGCAGCTCCGGATGCAGCCGTTCAGGATGAGCTTGCAGCACTTAAGGCAAAACTGGGCCAGACATCTGCTCAGTAATATGGCCGGATTAAATCCGAAACAGGAAGAGGCCTGCTCGTATACCGAGGGGCCTCTCCTTATTTTAGCAGGCGCGGGAAGCGGTAAGACCCGCGTGATCACACACAGGATCGCATATCTGATCAGCGAGAAGGAGGTAAACCCCTACAATATTCTGGCGATCACATTCACCAACAAGGCTGCGGGTGAGATGCGGGAACGTGTGGACAGTATCGTCGGCTTCGGGGCGGAATCCATATGGGTCAGCACATTTCACTCCATGTGTGTACGGATCCTGCGGCGGTTCTACGACCGGCTGGGCGGAAAAAACAGTTTTACGATCTATGATGCGGACGATCAGAAGGCTGCCGTAAAGGAGGTTCTTCGTCTGCTTTCTTTTGATGAGAAGCAGTATCCCATACGTGCCATGATCGCGGCCATCAGCAAGGCGAAGGAGAGCTTCCTTTCTCCGGATGAATATGACCGCCAGGCTGCGGGAAACTACCGGGATCAGAATATTGCGAAGATCTACAGGGAGTATCAGAAGCGTCTCAGGAGCAACAATGCGCTGGATTTTGACGATCTGATCTGCCGGACCATCGATCTCTTCATGCAGCATCCGGATGTGCTGGAGCTGTATCAGGAGCGGTTCCGTTATATCATGGTGGATGAGTATCAGGATACCAATCATGCACAGTTTGTTCTTGTGAAGATGCTGGCGGCCAAATATCGGAATCTCTGTGTGGTGGGTGATGATGACCAGTCCATTTACAAATTCCGTGGTGCCAATATATACAATATCCTGAACTTTGAGGAGGAGTATCCGGACGCCAAGGTGGTGAAGCTTGAGCAGAACTACCGGTCCACCTCCAATATCCTGAATGCCGCAAACGGCGTGATCGCCAATAACGAGGGCAGAAAGGATAAGAGCCTCTGGACCGAGAATCCGGAAGGAGAGAAGGTGCTCTTTACGCGGTATGAGGATGACAGAGGAGAGGCTGTGGGTGTCTGCAAAAGGATCTTTGAACTGATGAAGGAAGGGCGCGGGCTGTCGGAAATGGCAGTGCTGTACCGGACCAATGCCCAGTCCCGTGTTCTGGAGGAGCAGATGATCCGCGAGGATATCCCCTATCAGCTGGTAGGGGGAACGAATTTCTACGCCAGAAAAGAGATCCGTGACATGGTTGGTTATCTGAAATGTATCGCCAATCCCGCGGATGATATCTCCCTCAGCCGGATCATCAATGTCCCGAGGAGAGGGATCGGTGACACCACGGTCACGAAAATGAGGGACTTTGCGGCAGAGCAGGGAATGTCCCTGTATGATGTGGTGGTAGATGCCGGAGTGGTACCGGGACTCGGCCGGGCTGCATCGAAGCTGGAGGCCTTTGCGGAGCTGATGCAGGGCTTCCGGAGAGTGGCGGAGGACGGAGCGCTTTCCGTGCTGTATGCGGACATCCTGCAGAAGACAGGCTACAGGGAGGAACTGGAGAAGGAAAATACGGACGAAGCGAGAAGCCGTCTGGAGAACCTCCGGGAACTGTCCAATAAGATCTCCGATTATGAGCTTCATGCAGAGCAGCCATCTCTTACGGAGCTTCTGGAGGAGATCTCTCTGGTGGCGGATACGGAGGAGAGAGAAGACGGCTCGGAACGGATTACGATGATGACCCTTCACAGCGCAAAGGGACTGGAGTTCCCTTATGTATTCATGGTGGGAATGGAGGAACGTCTCTTCCCGAGCGGCATGTCTCTGGATTCGGATGATCCGGATGCGGAAGAAGAGGAGAGACGGCTCTGCTATGTGGGGATCACAAGGGCGAAAGAGCAGCTGTTCCTCAGTGCTGCCTCCAGAAGGATGGTAAATGGGAATATCACCTATCCCGAGGTGTCCCGTTTCATCGGAGAGATCCCCGAGAATCTGATCCGCATGGAAGGAAAGAAGGACAGTAACAGAGGCTATTCCGGGGAACGGTACTATGATGAATGGCAGGGCTCCACATTTCGTCCGAAGCCGTCCGGTGCCGGTAGGAAGAGCTATTTACGTACCCAGGCGGGAGGATCCCTCCAAAAGGGTATGCCGCAGCAGACGATCATAGACTATACGGTCGGGGATACGGTAAAGCATATTAAATTCGGCAGGGGCGTAGTTACGGAGATGACTAAGGGCGGATCCGATTATGAGGTGACGGTCCGGTTTGACACTGCCGGTGAAAAAAGAATGTTTGCTTCTCTTGCGAAGTTGCGTAAGGTGTGATATACTCTTGACATAGCAAAAATACCAGGAAGGTAGGAGGTTCAAATCTATGAAAGAAGTAGCAGTAGTTAAGGAAGACAGCCCGGTAAAGAGCGCAAAGAATGCAATTTTTTCCGTTGCAATCATCGCAGGTATCATTGTACTGATCGCAGCTATTGCTGTTGCAGTTTACAAGTATCTTACACCTGATTATTTGGATGATTTTGATGAATTCGATGATGATTTCGATGATGATTTCTTCGAAGATGATCAGGAAATTGCTGAGGATGTAAAGCCTGAGGTTGAGGCTGCACCGGCTGAGTAATCTTAATCAAGATCATCAATTGGACGCAGGGTTCCGGGGGTGGATCCTGCGTCCTCTTTTTTTTTCATTTTTTTCTATTTTTTTTCTTGACATTCGGGGGTCTTCCCTTTATAATTTGAAAAGTGCTGTGAAGCACGTACGGGATCTTAGCTCAGCTGGGAGAGCATCTGCCTTACAAGCAGAGGGTCATAGGTTCGAGCCCTATAGGTCCCACTAAAATCGCAGTAGCGGTTTTGCCCCGGCTCAGCCGGGTATTTTTTCGGGAATTTCTTTAATTTCCGATGCGGCGGGATAGCTCAGCTGGCTAGAGCACACGGTTCATACCCGTGGTGTCGAGGGTTCAAGTCCCCCTCCCGCTACTTGCTGGCCCCATGTGACCGGGGGGCAAAAAAGGCATTGACAAACGGAGGGGCACTTTGTATAATGTTCCTTGCCTTGATGCCTTGCAGACCGGGGTGTGGCTCAGCTTGGCTAGAGTGCCTGATTTGGGATCAGGAGGTCGCAGGTTCAAATCCTGTCACCCCGACTTAAACAGAATAGTCGTATGCGGGTGTAGTTCAGTGGTAGAACACCAGCCTTCCAAGCTGGATATGTGGGTTCGATTCCCATCACCCGCTTTTCTCTTTGTAAAAGCATAAATCATGTAAATACTAGGAGACTATGTGTCCGTAGCTCAGCTGGATAGAGCAACGGCCTTCTAAGCCGTGGGTCGGGGGTTCGAATCCCTTCGGGCACGCTACAGCCGGAGGCAAATCCCGAGCGGAGCGAGGGAGGAACTCCGGTCCCGAACGAAGTGAGGGATGCCGGTGCGGAGCACCGACGCAGATGCGAAGCATCTGAGAACGCATGCGAAGCATGCGTTGCACTAGAGAGCAAGAGGCCTGTAGGAAAACTGCAAAGCAGTTTTCCGTAGGTGAGTTCGACGGCCGGAGCCGCTAAGGTGGCGCAGGGCGGTGAACGAACCCTGCCCGAGCGAGGGAGGAACTCCGGTCCCGAACGAAGTGAGGGATGCCGGTGCGGAGCACCGACGCAGATGCGAAGCAAAATCGCAAATTGGAACATGGTGGGTATGGCGCAGTTGGCTAGCGCGCCAGATTGTGGCTCTGGAGGCCGAGGGTTCGAGTCCCTCTACCCACCCTAGGTCAGTTGGATGGCCAAAACTTTTATATCACGCCACGACTGTGAATAGTGATTCTTCTTGGGCCATCGCCAAGCGGTAAGGCACAGGACTTTGACTCCTGCACTCGTTGGTTCGAATCCAACTGGTCCAGCTTACTGCGATATCCCGAAGAGGGATCGCGGCAAGGGATCCGCATTAGTGGATCCGTAAATTATATATGCTTAAGATGGGCTACTAGCTCAGGTGGTAGAGCACTTGACTTTTAATCAAGTTGTCGGGGGTTCGAGTCCCCCGTGGCTCACTTGTTTCAAGTGTCGGATCCGTACCCCGGGTTCGACATAACTTTTTTCAGGGAAATGCGCGGCCATGGCGGAATTGGCAGACGCGCAGGATTTAGGTTCCTGTGGGAAATCCCGTGTGGGTTCAAGTCCCACTGGCCGCACGAAATGATAAGGAGCATTCAGTATGGATATCGTATGTTTAGACCTGGAAGGCGTACTTGTGCCGGAGATATGGATCGCATTTGCCGAAGCCACGGGGATACCGGAATTGAAACGTACCACCCGGGACGAGCCGGACTATGACAAGCTGATGAATTACCGTCTGGACATTCTGAAACAGCATGGGCTGGGTCTGAAGGAGATCCAGGATACGATATCTACCATAGATCCGCTTCCGGGAGCACGAGAGTTCCTGGACAGTCTGCGGGAGATGACCCAGGTGCTGATCCTCAGCGATACATTTACGCAGTTTGCAAAACCGCTGATGAAGAAACTCGGATGGCCCACGATTTTCTGCAATACCCTGGAGGTAGCGGAAGACGGTACCATTACAGGTTTCCGGATGCGATGTGAAAAATCCAAGTACACAACCGTAAGGGCATTACAGTCGATCGGGTTCGAGACCATAGCAAGTGGAGACAGCCACAATGACCTGGGTATGATACAGGCAAGTAAGGCCGGTTTCCTGTTCAGAAGTACCGATGCCATCAAGGCAGAATACCCGGAGCTTCCGGCCTATGAGACCTACGACGAACTGCTCGCTGCGATCCAGGCAGTACTATAAAGCTTTAATTAAGCAAGATGTATTACAGAGCCGTGTGAAAACACGGCTCTTTTTTAAAGAAATTCAAAAAAAGGAGGGGATATTTCGTTGAGTGAAGCGGTAATTGAACTGAAGAATCTGACTAAGAATTTTGATGATCAGCAGGTGTTGAAGGGGATCGATCTTACGATCCACAAGAATGAGTTCCTTACCCTGCTCGGGCCGTCCGGCTGTGGGAAGACTACAACCCTCAGGATCATAGCAGGTTTTGAAGAACCCAGTGGCGGCGAGGTTCTTTTTGACGGGGTGGATATATCCAGGATCCCGTCTTATAAACGCGAGGTCAATACCGTATTCCAGAAATACGCTCTGTTTCCTTTCTTAAACGTCTTTGATAATGTGGCCTTCGGACTGAAGATCAAGAAGATGGACAAGGCCATGATCGAACATAAGGTGACCCAGATGCTGGGGATGGTGGGCCTTTCGGGGTTTGAGAAGAGAGATGTAACCTCTCTGTCCGGCGGTCAGCAGCAGCGCGTGGCCATCGCACGTGCTCTGGTCAATGAGCCGAAGGTCCTTCTCCTGGATGAACCTCTCGGTGCACTGGATGCCAAGCTTCGTAAGGAGATGCAGACGGAACTGAAGAAGATACAGAAGGAGGTCGGCATCACATTTATCTTTGTAACACATGATCAGGAAGAGGCACTGTCCATGTCGGATACCGTGGTCGTGATGAATGAGGGGATCATCCAGCAGGTGGGCTCCCCGACGGATATCTACAATGAACCGGAGAACCGGTTTGTGGCCAGCTTCATCGGTGAATCCAACATCATTGAAGCGGTTATGAAAAAGGATCTTCTGGTTTCTTTTGACGGCTTTGATTTTGAGTGCGTGGATAAGGGCTTCAAGGAGAATGAGGATGTGGAGGTCGTGATCCGCCCTGAAGATATCGACATCGTCAAGAAGAAAAATGCGAAGATCATCGGAACGGTGGAATCCATTGTATTTAAGGGAGTCCACTATGAGATCGTGGTGAAGACGGAGCACAGAAACTATCTGATCCACACAACGGATTATCACGAGGTAGGACTGGATGTGGGACTATCCTTCGGACCGGACGATATACATGTCATGTACCGCATGGACTGGGAGTAAGGCGGCAGCAGAAACGGAATGGCTCAGGCAGTCATCGTAAGGCGCGCTTTACGGGAGCGAAGGTTTGAATAGGAGGATACTAATTTGCGTCATTATACGAAACTCATCCGCCCGTACCTGATCTGGTCACTGCTGATCGTGATCATCCCTTTGGTACTGATCGTACTTTACAGTCTTACCACCGGCGGAAATGTACTGGTAAATATCAAGTTTACCTTTGATAATTTTGCGAAGATCGGAGAGGTCATCTATCTCGATGTTCTGAAGAAGTCCCTTGTACTGGGTGTGATCACGGTATCCATTTGTCTGGTCCTCGGTTATATCCTGGCTTATGTGATCTCCAGATTTAAAGACAGCACACAGGATCTTCTGATCCTTCTTGTTACGATCCCCATGTGGATCAATACGCTGCTCCGGACCTATGCATGGATCAGCCTCCTTGCGGATAACGGTCTCATCAACCGTTTCCTCAGCTGGTTCGGTGTGGATGCGGTCAGCTTCATGTATACGGATTTTGCGGTTATGCTGGGTCTTATCAGTGATATGCTTCCCTTTATGGTCATTCCGATCCATACATCGATCCGTAAGATCGATCCCTCTCTGATCGAGGCGTCCTATGATCTGGGAGCGAGCCGGAGTCAGACCTTCTGGAAGGTCATTTTCAAGATGTCCATTCCCGGTGTGATCAACGGTGTCATGATGACCTTCCTGCTTTCCATCTCCACCTTCGTTATTCCGAAGCTGCTGGGTGGAGGACAGTACATGCTGATCGGTAACCTCATTGAGAATCAGTTTATCTCAGTCGGAAACTGGAACTTCGGAAGTGCGAT
Organism: uncultured Lachnospiraceae bacterium; assembly: GCA_902775555.1. Taxonomy (GTDB): domain Bacteria; phylum Bacillota; class Clostridia; order Lachnospirales; family Lachnospiraceae; genus Eubacterium_Q. Next base: position 27,724 of record CACYMQ010000040.1, read on the forward strand.
CTCCATCATCCTGACTGTGATCATTTTCATCGGACTCCTTCTGATGAAGCGTTTTGACAAAGACGAGAAGGAGGCTGACTGATGGGAAAAGTAAGTAAAAGAAGTAAGGTATTCTATATCCTTTACATCGTTGTGCTCTTTATATTCTTCTACCTGCCCATCGTGGTGACCATGATCTATTCCTTCAATGACTCCAAGAGTCTGACGAACTGGACCGGGTTCTCCTTCCGATGGTACGGGCAGCTGATAAATGACGGATCCATCATGAAGGCGGTATTCGTATCGGTTTCCATCGCGGTCTTTGCGACGATCATTTCCACCGTGCTGGGAACGCTTACGGCCATCGGTCTTTCCAGGAGCCGCAGATTCGTACGGGAAACCGTTCTGAACATCAACAATATCCCGATCATGAATCCGGATATCGTTACCGCCATCGGACTGATGCTTCTGTTTTCGTCCGTCGCCATGCCGAGAGGGTACCTCACCATGCTTCTGGCGCATGTGGCCTTCTGTACGCCCTTTGTGATCACCAGTGTGTATCCGAAGGTGCGTTCACTGGATCCTGCGATCGCGGATGCGGCACTGGATCTGGGGGCAACGCCCTACGAAGCTCTGTTGAAGGTGATCATCCCCATGCTGAAGGACGGGATATATGCAGGTGTGCTTCTGGCATTTACCATGTCCTTCGATGACTTTGTCATTTCCTACTTTGTGACCGGAAACGGTGTGCAGAACATTTCCATCGTGGTTTACAACATGACAAAGCGGACGAATCCGACCATCAATGCACTGTCGACCATTGTGATCCTGGTCATTGCCATTCTGCTGATCGTATCGAAACTGATCCCGGCCATGATGAAGGAAACCATGCGGAAGATCATGATCGGTGCACTGTTTATCCTGATCGGAGTCTCCATCTTCACCGGTATCAGGAGCGGAGGCAGAACGCTCCGGGTATATAATGCAGGTGAGTATATCGATACCGAGCTGCTGCAGGAATTTGAGAAAGCGGCGGACTGCAAGGTGATCTATGAGACCTTTGATTCCAATGAGAGCATGTATACCAAGATCAAGAGCGGGGCGGAGTATGACATCCTGATCCCCTCGGACTACATGATCGAACGGCTGATCAAGGAAGAAATGCTTCAGCCCGTAAACTGGTCCAAGATCAAAAATGCGGACAAACTGAATCCCAGTCTGATGCATAATGCATTTGACCCGGATGATGAATATGCCGTTCCTTATTTTGCGGGTTCGGTGGGGATCCTCTATGACAAGACCGTGGTGGATCCGGAAGACGTGAAGGCCGGATGGGAGCTGCTCAGAAATACGAAATACAAGGGAAATGTATATATGTATGATTCCGAGCGTGACTCCTTCATGGTTGCTTTAAAGGCTCTCGGTTACTCCATGAATACGGACAAAAAGGAGGAGATCGACGCGGCTTACAAATGGCTGACGGAGCAAAGGGATACCATGGACATCGTTTATGCGGGTGATGACGTGATCGACAATATGATCTCGGGGAACAAAGCCATCGCCGTGGTTTATTCAGGTGACGCCGCATATATCATGTCGGAAAATGAGAACATGGAATATATTGAACCGTATCAGGGAACCAATATCTGGGTGGACGGAATGGTCATCACCAAGTCCTGCAATGATCTGGATCTTGCCCATGCCTTCATGAACTATATGTGTGATTATGATGTGGCATACAGGAATTCCTCCTATGTAGGTTATACCTCCCCGATCACAGAGGTTCAGCTTCAGCTGAAGGAGGATGAATATGCGGAGATCGGCGCATACTCTCCGGACTTCGAGGGAGAGAAGAATGAAGTGTTCCGTTATCAGGAGCCTGCGATAAAAGAACTGTTCGCGGATCTTTGGACAAAAGTCAAAGCACAATAAAAAGAAGTGTAAATAACCCTTCATTTATGGTACAATAGGTGAAGGGTTATTTTTGTAATAACAATGAATGCAAGTCGGGGGAAGAAAGCAGTTATTATGTCAGAACAGGATAATCAAAACAACATTGAAGTAGATAATGCCGACCTTCTGGAATCAGAGCAGGAATTTGAGGAGAGAGAGCGGAGAAGAGGGAACCGACGGTTCTCGAAGGAGGCTATCAGCCGACACGCCGGAAACTGGGATAAGAGGGATGTGAACCGCGGGATCATTCTGACACTGTCCCTGTGTCTGGTGGTCGTTTTCATGAGTCTGATCGACAAGGTCCCGGTCGTATTCGGATGGATCGGTGCATTCCTGGGAGCGCTGACTCCGTTTATCATCGGACTGGGGATCGCGTTCCTTCTGAATCCGGTGGTGAAGATACTGAAGAAGCCGATGCGGAAGCTGACCGGAAAATGGTGTAAGACACAGGCAAAGGCAGACAGCCTGGCAAATGTGTTCTCCGTTATTCTGACGATCGTTCTTTTCATCGCCTTCCTTGTGATCCTTCTGTCCATCGTTCTTCCGCAGATCAAGGACAGCGTCCTGAAGCTGTATGATAACATTCCGACCTACATGAATAATGTGAAGAACTGGTTGAACAATATCTTTAAGGGCAACCAGAGCGTCATGGATGTGATCAATAAATACCTGGACAACTTCCAGGAAACCATGAGTAAGCTCCTCAGCAATACGCTGATACCGAATCTTGACACCATCCTGCTGAAGGTTACCTCCGGCATCATGGGAGTGTTCGGTGCGGTGATCAATATCTTTGTCGGTATCATCGTATCGATCTATGTTCTTCTGGATAAAGAGAAGATGAAGGCCAAGTCCAAGAAGCTCATTTACAGTACCTTCAGTAAGGAAAGAGGAAATAAGGTCCTGGACGGACTGGAGTATGTGAACCGTGTATTCGGCGGTTTCATCAACGGGAAGGTGATCGATTCTCTGGTGATCGGTATCCTGACCGGGCTGTTCTGCGCAATGGTGGATATGCCTTACGGCGCGCTGGTTGCAGTGATCATCGGTGTGACGAATATCATACCTTTCTTCGGTCCTTTTATCGGTGCGGTTCCTTCCGCTTTCCTGATCCTTGTGGAAGATCCGAAGATGGCACTGGTATTTGTTATCTTCATTCTGGTTTTGCAGCAGCTGGATGCAAACATCGTACAGCCTGTGGTCCTCGGAGAGTCTACCGGCCTCTCCGGACTGGGTGTATTGATTGCCATCATGGTCGGAAGCAGTATGTTCGGTATCGTCGGAATGATCCTCGCAGTTCCGGTATTTGCCATCATTTATACGATCCTAACGATCCTGCTGAGGAACCGGCTGCACCGAAAAGGGTTCACGAACAATACGGACTATTTTGTCAACCTGTACGGGTTCGATGAGGACGGGAATCCCATACGCGGTGAACGTGTAAAGAAGAAGGAAGAGAAGAAGTATCATTATATGCTCGGCTTCCTGAACAAGAGAACGAAGAAGGATGATAAGCGGACTGACAGTGATGAGAACGGACAGGGAGTCTTCGAATACCGTCCTATCGAGGATGATTACACGGTGATCGAGGAGAAGGAGGATAACTCCGCGGATCAGTCAAAGAAAAAGAAGAATTCAGGATCCGGACGAAAAGGATCCGGTAAGGAATAAGGGGGGACGGTAAGATGTCAGAGAAGAGAACGGCTTACAGTAATAAAGAGATGCTGGCGTGGACGGCACATTTTTCCGATATCATGAACACGAGTGCCGAGAAGATCAAGCTCGTGAATATCTGCGGGAAAGAGAAGAATGTGGTGCCGACCATAGAGACGCATAAGAGGGTTATGATCTTTGCGGATTCCACCCATGAAAACCTCTTCTATGAGCTTTGGGAGAAGGGACTGGGAGAGCATAATGTATGGTTCGCGGAGGGCCTGATCCCCAACGATAATATAAAGCAGGGCAAGATCATGGATTTTGCCACCCGGAAGCTGTCCAATCCCTCCGTGATCTTTATCGTAAATGAGAATACCCGGGAGAGCTACAGGATCGGAATGAAGAATGAGTTCTTCAGCAAGGGTACCGTGAAATATGTCGGAAATGAGATCCGTGCCGTGATCATGAGCATACTGGGTGTGGATTCCCATGATACCATCGCCATCGTCAGCGGAGAGACCATCGTGATCGAGTCTGCGATCATAGCCAGTGAAGGGCAGATCATCGCGGTAGAACCGAATGCGCAGGACTTAAAGACCATGGAAGAGAATCTGGACAAGTTCGGGATCCATAATGTCACGATCATTCCGGATCTGTCCGATGAATCCCTGGAGAAGATCCCGGTGCCGAGGCTTTCCTTTATCGTAGCCACCAAGTATCTGGAACGGGATATCGAGCGCCTGCTGAAGAAGAATGCGAAGATGCAGTTTGTTATTTATACGCTGGAGCTGGATGTTCTGTCCGATATCAAGTCGATCTTTGAAAAATATCATATCAGCAATATGGAAGTAACACAGATCACCATCAGCAAGACGGATAAGAACAGCGTATTTGTGACGCAGCCGTCGCCCTGGCTGATCACCGGTGAGATCCTTTAAAAATGAAAACAGGAACGGGCAGAAGGCACCTGCCCGTTTTTCAATTCTTACAAAAAGAGGTGCAAATCTGTCATAGTTCCCAACCCGGACGGAAATTGTGGTAAAAGTATATCAGACAGACAAAAGCGCGCCGGGAATGCGGAATAGCGGACCTGCGGACCCGGGTTGACTATTGACTGATTTTTAAGAAAATGGTAACATATTGGTTGTGAAAGAAAAAGGCACATAAATGGGCCTTCTAGGGAGGAGAGAGAGATGCAGGTTACGGTAATTGACACAAAATACGGAACCAGTACATACGATCTGAATGCCATGGGTAAGAATGCCATCTCGTTCGGTCGTAAGGCAGATTGTGACATCGTGATGCAGTCTTCCTTTGTATCACGTCCGCATGGCGTGATCTTCATGGAAAACGGAAGCTGGTATGTACAGGATACGAACAGTACCTATGGTATGTACTGGATGGATCGCAAGGTTGATAAGGTTCCTGTTACGGACGGAACGGTTATCCGGATCTATTCGGAAGGGAATATCAACGGACGGTATGTGGAGCTCCGGTTCAGCGAGCCGTATGTGCAGCCACCGTATGTTCCTCCGGTAGAGCCTCCGGTAGAGCCTCCGGTAGATCCTCCGGTTATCGAACCGGAACCCAAGGGCAGCGGCAAGACGGTTGCCATCATCCTTTCGGTGGTGGTTGCAGCCCTGGCGATCGGACTTGTTCTTTTCTTTGTACTTCGTACGGGCACTACTGCGAAGACGAAGGAAGATGCACTTAAGAACTTTGCAAGTGCCATGTCGAAGAAGGATGCTGGAAAGCTTCTCGATACCATGTTCCCGGATGCGATCCGCAGCCAGTATGAGAAGAAGATGAAAGCCAACGGATACAGTGATCTGGAAGCGGTTGTAAATACGCTGCTCCTGGTGGGACTGGGCGACAGCTACGAATGCGAGTTCGTGAGTATGTCCGAGACGAAGGTCTACAACTGGGAAGAGATCCAGACGTTTGAAACGGATACGCTGGGCGTGAATCCTGCGGATGTAAAGATCCAGGATATGGTTGCCGTAAAGGCGAACTTCCGGATGAAGGGCCAGATCGGTTCGAAATTCACGGAGGACTGGATCACAAATGATATGACTGCATATCTGTATATGGTTGATGATGCATGGTATGTATTCCCGAATAATTAAAAGTTAAATAACGGTTCCGCTGTCCCCGGATGGCGGAACCGTTTTTCTTTTTAAGAACTGTTTTTTACGATCAAAAAGGGCGGTTTCGTAAGTGGCAAAAAATTGACTGATGTGTCAGAATATGTTAAAATATTTCCATCTGTTTTATGGGGGATTTTCAGAATGATTACCTATAAGCTTTATAGCAATACCGGCAGCAGAGAGGTGAACGAAGACAGTGTAGGACAGCTTGAAAAAGACGGGTCCTGCTGCTTTGTTCTGGCGGATGGACTGGGCGGTCACGGGAAAGGGGAAGTGGCATCTTCCATAGCCGTTGAGACTGCTCTGAAGCTCTTCGATGAGGAAGGGACCACGCCGGCATATCCTGCGGAGTGTTTTAAAAAGGTGCAGGAGACCGTCCTGGCAGAACAGCAGCGTTCCCAGGAACTGGCCGATATGAAGACCACGATGGTTCTCCTTCGGATTTCTCAGAAGGAAGTGGTCTGGGGCCATATCGGGGATTCCAGGCTCTATCATTTTCAATCCGGAAGATTAAAATCACATACACTCGATCACAGTGTGCCCCAGATGCTTGTCAGCGCAGGGGAGATCCGGGAGAAGGATATCCGGTTTCATGAAGACAGGAACCGGCTTCTTCGCGTGATAGGCGCGGAATGGGGAAACAGGTCCTTTGATCTGTCCGTGCCGGTTGAACAAAGGGAAGGACAGGCGTTCCTTCTTTGCTCGGATGGCTTCTGGGAACTGATCGACGAGAGGCAGATGGTAAAGACTCTCCGATCCGCTTCGACGGTAGAGGAATGGATGGATGCCATGGTAAAGATCGTCAACGAGCAGGGAAAAGGCAGAGATATGGACAACAACTCCGCTATCGCAGTGTGGGTGACAAAGGAGTAACCAATGGTCAGAAGATGCATGAGCTGCATGAAGGAGTACACGGTACCTCAGGGTTATGAACAGGTCAGGTTGTGCTGCCCTCATTGCGGATACCTGGAAGGAACCCCGCCGAAGGAAGCGAATCATCTCTATCCGGGGATGGTCCTTCAGGACAGATATGAGATCGGTATTGTAGTAGGTTTCGGTGGTTTCGGTATCATCTATAAGGCCTGGGACAGGCAATTGGATATCGTTGTCGCCATCAAGGAATACTATCCTTCCGGCATGGTGACAAGAGAACCCGGTCAGAAGAATGTCATCGTATACGAAGGGGACCGGAAAAAAGACTATTATGAAGGCCTGGGACGGTTTCTTGAAGAGGCCAGAACGACGGCCCAGTTTGACCATAGTGAATATATCGTTCAGGTGAAGAATTTCTTCCAGGAGAATAATACAGCCTATATCGTCATGGAATACCTGAACGGGATCTCCCTGAAGGATTATATGAAAATGTCAGGGAAGATGAAGGTGAAGGATGCGCTTCAGGTGACGGATGCGGTTGTGGAAGCGCTGAAGGAAATGCATGCAGCAGGGATCCTTCACAGAGACATCGGCCCCGGGAACATTTTCATTTACGGAAGACAGATCAAGGTCATTGATTTCGGTCTGGCCCGTCTCTCGGATACGGAAAAGGAACTGACGCGTTCCGTTGCCCTGACTCCGGGATATGCGCCGCCGGAACAGTATCAGAATAAGAGTAAACAGGGTCCGTGGACGGACATCTATGCCCTTGCCGCTACACTTTATACGATGGTGACAGGCCAGAAGCCCGAGGAAAGCTCGGACCGTCAGATGGAAGACCTGCAGCAGGATGCAAAGGATGTGAATCCCGAGATCCCCGAGGATCTCAGCAATGCCATCATGAAGGGAATGGCTGTAAATCCGGAGCTTCGTTTCCGGACAGTGGAAGATTTTTCGGAGGCCATTCACGGGAAGAAGAAGGTCGATACACCCAAAGAGGAATTGGGAAAGCGAAAGAGAAGGCGGCTCATCTCCATAGCGGCGGTGATCCTGGTCCTTCTTACGGGTGTGGCCTTTATCGGGCTGCATTACCGGCGTCAGTGGAAGGATACGCATCTTAGTGCAGCCACCCTGAAGGTATGGGTTCCCTATGAGGATGATCATACTGCGGAGGAGGCGAAGAACCGCTTCGTCGGAACGCAGGATATGGCCGGCGTTACAAAGTCCTTTCATGATAATTTTCCACAGATCGTACTGGAGGTGGAATATATCCCCCGGAGCCAGTACGGAGAACGGCTTAAGTCGGCAGCTGCGTCGGGATCTCTTCCCGCAGTATACTGCATGGACGGGGTGGATCCTTCTCTGCTCGATCAGGCAGAGGATCTCGGCACAGTGTACGATGCACTGGCTGCGGAGAATTATTATTACCTGGATGATTACAGGAAGCAGGGAGATCCCAGGCAGATCCCCATGGGACTGGATGTTCCGATCATTTATGCCGGTGACGGAACCGGATATGATTATACACAGCTTTCGCTGACAGACTATCCGTCTTTGCAGCAGGAACCGGCAACAGGTTACTACATGGTTCCGGAGGACTACTCGATGCTGATCAATACCATGGGCGGGTCCTTCCGGTATACGGATAAACTGGAGATGGATCAGAAGGCAAAGGATATGATCTCGGATCTTCTGACCTATGAAACTGCTTCTTCCGGTGAAGGCGGGGAAACAAAGAGTATTGCAGACACGGATGCCGCAGGACAGGCTTTCGCGGAAGGAAAGATCACTTATTTCCTCGGCAGCTATAAGGATCAGGAACGGTTTGACCGGATCGCTTCCGAACGGGCCTACCGGCATTATGCCGTACCCGGACAGACGATCTACGCCGAGTTCTGTGATTACTGGTGCATCAGTAAGTCTGCAGCCGAAGATGAAGATGTGAAAAAGGCAGCGGAGAAGCTGTTGGAAATGATGATGGAGCCCTACGGACAGCAGGCCATGCACAATTCAGGGTCTTACAGGGAGGCGCTCCCCATTAATAAAGACGCATTTAAAACATTTGTAGAATCAGAGACCAGCTTGGATTTTCTGAACGGTTATATGGATCATCTGACATTCCTGTACAGGGATCGGGAGGCTGAGAACGGGAAAGCCCGTCAGCTGCAGTCGGATGTGGTCGTGGACCGGAAGAAAACGGTAGAGCAGTGGTTGGAGGAGTAGATCATGGCGGAAAAGCGCTGTATGGGATGTATGGAATGCTACGATGAAGCGATCCATGTATGTCCCCATTGCGGATATGTGGAAGGTACGCCGGCTCGGGAAGCATATCACCTGACGCCCGGTACGGTCCTGAACGGAAAGTATCAGGTAGGCCGCGTACTCGGATACGGCGGTTTCGGTGTTACCTATATCGGTTTTGACAGGCTTCTTGGTCATAAGATCGCCATTAAGGAGTATCTGCCGGGAGAGTTCGCCACACGAAGTGCGGGGACAACGGCGGTTACGATATTCACCGGAGATAAAGAAGAACAGTTTTATGGAGGGATCCGGAAGTTCTCCGACGAGGCAAAACGCCTTGCACAGATGGATGGTGTGCGGGGAGTTGTGAGGATCATCGATACATTTTCGGAAAATAATACATCCTATATCGTCATGGAATATCTGGACGGCGAAAACCTGAAGCAGCGTCTGGACAGAGAAAAGAAGATCCCGGTGGAGGAAGCGATAAAGATCATTCTTCCGGTGTTGGACGCATTGCAGAGCGTTCATGAAAAAGGAATGCTGCATAGAGATATCTCGCCGGACAATATCTTCCTGACCAAAAGCGGAGAAGTAAAACTTCTGGATTTCGGTGCGGCACGTTACGCCACTACGGCACACAGCCGGAGTCTTTCGGTCATTGTAAAGCAAGGCTTTGCTCCGGAAGAACAGTACCGCAGCCGGGGGAACCAGGGTACCTGGACGGATGTATATGCCTGCGGGGCCACACTCTATAAGATGATCACCGGAGTCACTCCCGAGGATGCCATGGAGAGGAAGGAGAAGGACGAACTTCTTCCGCCGTCCAAGCTCGGAGTGAAAGTGGATAAGAATACGGAAACTGCGATCATGAACGCCATGAACATCCTGATCGAGGACCGTACCCAGACCGCGGCGGAGTTCAAACAGGAACTGACCTCCGAGACAGGTGTAAAAGTGAAGAAAAGCCACCTCAAGATCGCAGATGTAGGGAAGTGGCCCAAGTGGGTAAAGATCGCTTCTTCCGTAGCGGCGGCAGCCATCGTGACGGTCCTGATCCTTGCGCTGGCAGGAGTGTTCAGGATTGGTCCTGACGAGACGGAAACCCCGGGACTCGGATCGGGTCAGCTGTATATGATCCAGGTGACAGGCAGATCGGTTGAGGATGCAAGAGCAGCGCTTCTTGCAGTCGATCTTTCCTCTGATACGGAGGATGGCGTCTACTCTACTACACCCGCCGGCTGGGTCTATGAACAGAGCATCGACAAGGGACAGATCGTAGAGAAAGGAACGGTGATCCAGCTTACCTTCAGTAAAGGGGTGGAGAAGGTTACGCTGGATGATCTCACCGGAAAGACAAAGGCGGAAGCGGAAGCCTGGCTGAAAGAGAAAGGCTTTACATCTGCCGTGGAAGAGATCCCGAGTTCCATAGAACCCGGGACTGTGGTACGGACGGATCCGGAGGCCGGCGACATCGATAAGGGATCCGAAGTTAAACTGTATATCTCCAAGGGAATGGAGAATCTGGATCCTACAAAGGAAACAACGGTTCCGAACGTGGTCGGCAAGACCGAACAGGAAGCGGAACGCCTTGCGTCGGATGCCGGCATGTACATCAAGACAAAGAAGGCCATCAGCGATACCGTGCCTGAGGGACAGGTCATTTCCCAAAGTCCTAAAGGCGGGGCGAAAGCGCATGAAGCGGATACGCTGGAAGTGGTTGTAAGTGAAGGTGCGAAGAAGAAACAGAAGGTGCCTTCCATCATGTATGAAAAGAAGAATACTGCGGCGTCCAGGCTTTCCGAACGGAACCTGAAGGCAACGTATGTGTATAAAGACAGTGATTATCCGACAGATACGGTAATCGGAGTAAGCCCGTCGGTGGGTTCCAATGTATATGAAGGGGATACGATAACCGTGACATTGTCCCGTTATAAGGTTGTTCCGAATCCGGGACCGGGACCGGAACCGGAACCGACAACGTCAACGGAACCGGATTCTACAACGGACGTTCCTCCCGGGCCGGGACCCGTACCGAAGGTTTCCGTACCGAATGTGGTCGGGAAGTCGGTTTCCGGTGCGTCTTCGACTCTGTCAGGTGCCGGCCTGAAACTGGGAGACCGGAAAACGGAATGGACAACGAACAAGAGCAATGACGGAAAGATCAAATCCCAGAGCCCTGGCAGTGGTTCCTCTGTAAATCAAGGTACAGCTGTAGATGTGGTTGTTTATGAATACTACGATGATAAACCGAAGGTTTCCGTGCCGAATATTGCCGGGAAGTCAGTCTCCGATGCAAAGACGATCCTCTCAGGCTCCGGGCTCAAACTTGGAACTCAGTCAAAGGAAAAAACAAGCAACAAGAACAATGACGGGAAGATCAAGTCGCAGGATCCCAAGAGTGGTTCCTCCGTTGATCAGGGTTCAACAGTAAATGTGGTCGTTTATGAATACCACGGACCTGTGCCGACGATCAGTGTACCGAATGTGGTCGGGAAGTCGGTCTCCGATGCATCCGCGATCCTTTCAAATTCCGGGTTCAAGCTCGGGACACAGACCAAGGAAAGTACAACCACCAAGAGCAATGACGGAAAGATCAAATCCCAGGATCCGAAGAGCGGTTCCTCTGCGGAGAAGGGGGCTGTGGTCAACGTGGTGGTTTATGAGTATTCGGATGAATATGTAACGGTTCCGATCCTCACAAATTATAAGTATTCCCAGGCGAGCAGCGTACTGGCGGAAGAAAAACTGGTCCTTGGTTCAAATGTTTCGTACTATCACAGCAATTCCAAGTCGGATGGTATGATCCTTGCCTATTCACCGTCAGGCAAGGTCAAGAAAGGGACGACGATAACGGTTTCCGTATGTGACAACAGCAAGAAGACACTGTACAGGATATCAAGGGTTGTAAGTACGGAGACGGTAAAGACCACCTCACAAAATCCGCCTGCAAAAGATACGGATACCGTGAAATATTATCTGGCTGACAGCTCGGAAGAAGAGCAGGTGTGGTACTGGACCAAATTGACCTGGGGCCCCTGGACTGACTATGGTGAAACAGAGTATCAGGAAGAGAAGAATAAGATCCGTGTTGAAACCAAAACAGTCAACAAATATCCGGATTTTAACTGAGCCGGTCGGCTGATGATAGAGAGAATGAGACGGAGTGGACGAAGATGCTGCGTATAGCGATTTGTGATGATGATAGTACGGATGTGAAGATCATTCATGACTGTTTATCTGCTACATTATTTGATGTAGAAGATATACAGGTTTCCAGTTATCCGAACGGGAAGGAACTGATCAATCATCTTCAGGAGGATCCGGAGGGGATCGATCTTCTCCTGCTGGATATCGGGATGACACCGGTAGACGGCATGGAAGCTGCAGGATACATCCGGGATCAAAAGCTGGATATGGATATTATTTTCATAACCAAGTCCACGGAGTATGTATATCAGGGGTATCAATATCGTGCCTATGCATATATCCTGAAGGATCATTTAAAAATGAACCTTCCGGAGGTCCTGGTCCGGTATGTGGAGGAGCTTATCCATAGTGAAGCTTATATGAATGTTTCTGCCTCGGGAGAGATGCACCGGGTTCCCATGTCGGCGATCCGCTATGTGGAGAGCAGTGGACGGAAGCTGATCCTGCATCTGGCAGATGAGGAGATCAGCTTCTACAGCAAGATGTCGGATATCGAGGATGAGATGGGCAGGCAGGGATTTGTGCGGATCCATCAGAGTTATATGGTATCCAAAAAATATGTCCGGAAGCTGCGTAAGGATGCAGTTGTCCTGGAGGATATGGAACTGCCGGTGAGCCGCAGATATGCCGAACAGGCAAAGCAGATGCTCAGTTAATTGTTGTATGGTAAAGGAGGGAACGAGCAGTGCCGCATGATGGAACATTTACGGTGACGAAAAGTCTGGCCATGAATCGGGAGGATACAGGGGCTATCATCGGAGTTAAAGGAGAGTTGATCGGACAGTATATCCGGTTCCGGCCAAATCAACGTTTTCTGCTGGGAAGAGACCCGGCACAATGTGACGTGATCCTTAACAGCCTTTATATATCCGGTGTTCATTGCGAGTGAAGCGACGGAGGTGGCCCCCGGGAGTCACCTGCTGATCGGAGATACGGAAAATGAAGTGATCCTCGGATAATGAGGAGCACATGGCGAGGGATGATATGAGAAGCAGAGTAAAAAAAATGATCGGGATCGCAAGTCTGATGCTTGCTTTCCTGCTGATCTTTTCAACCGGAGTGTATGCTGAGACGAATAAAGAAACGCTGTTAAAAAAATGTAATGCGTTACTGGAAGATATAGATACATGCCTCCAGAGACAGAACCAACTCCGCAGCGACATGCCGGAGCTTACACTTGATCTGAAAGAAAAAGAGACGCTTGTTCAGGATCTGAAGAGGAAAATCCAAAACGAATACGACGGTGATTTGAGGTATTTTGAAGGAATGTTTGATTCGTATCGCTCGGAGGTTCCGATCTATCCGATCACTCTTGATGGCATGACAAATGAAGATGCCGAAGAATGGTTGGAATTACGGGGGATAGCACCCGGGAAAAAGGAAGAGTATTCCTCTACGGTTGAAAAGGGAGTTGTAATAGGAACTGAAACCAGAACTTTTAGCAAGATCAGCTTCTTTACCGATGAGGGAGACCGGACATTGACTTATACCGTGTCCATGGGGCCGGAGCCGGGAAGGGACACTCCGGGTGATGGAGCATCCACCGAAACTACCCAATCTACAACGACGGATCAGGATAGGACTGATACGGAGACAGAAACCGGGACAGAAACCGGAACCGATGGTAAAGATGAGAAAAACTCCTCTCTGACCACAGAGGGAAAGACAGACGGATCCACATCCGATCCCTTCTCCGGAAGCGGAAACGGTGGTGACAATTTAAAAGGCGATGCAGGAGGTGAAAAGTCCTGGATCAGCCAGAACTGGATCCTGCTTCTTATCATCGGGATCCTTGCCATAGCACTTATTATCGCTATTGTCTTTATCCTGACAAGCGGTAAGAAAAAGAAGAGAAAGCAGCTTAGTGAGATCAGAAAAGGATATACGGCAAACCAGACGAACTATCCGGGTCAGGGAAGCTCCATGGGCGCAGCATATCAACAGCCGAACCGGCTGCCGGAGGAAGATAAGGATGAGAAGACACTTCTCCTTTCGAATGTACAGTCCCGTGGTATCAATGCACACCTGATCTCCGTAAGAACAGGAGTAGACTTCCCGCTGAAGATCACGGCTAGAACCGTGGTGGGAAGCGGAGCTGACTGCGACTGCACCATCAATGATCCGGCATTTGCCCTGCGGCAGTTCATGCTGGAGTGGAATGGTGAGGATGTGTATATCGATGATCTGAATACTGCAACAGGAACCAGAATGAACGGAACTCCGCTCAGACATAAACGTAGAATGGAATCAGAAGACAGGATCGGAGTAGGAGAGAGCGAATACATAATCAGGTGGTAAATAGTGGACGAGCGATATTTTTTAAAACAAAATACAAAACTGAATAATCGATATATCGTTCAGAAGCCTGTGGGATCCGGTGGATTCGGGATCACCTATAAAGCGTTTGATACCCGGTTGAATAACAGTTGTTGCGTAAAAGAGCTGTTTCCGAGGGACACGGTATACAGGACACAGGGAAATATGTCCCTTGCACCCTTCTCCAGCGACAGAAAAAGAATGATGGATCATTGTATCCAGAGGTTCGGAGAGGAAGCACAGCTCCTGCAGAAACTGGGCAACGTGGAATCTGTCGTCAATATCTATGATTTCTTTTATGAGAATAACACCTGTTATTTTGTCATGGAATTTCTGGACGGCGCAAACCTGAGCACCCTGATGAAGGCTTCGGGAGGAAAACTTCCGCTGAAGACGGTCCTGGAGGTTGCAGAGAAGGCCGGACATGCCCTGATCGAGGTTCATAAGAACGGGATCTTTCACCGGGATATCAGTCCGGACAATATCTTCATTACGCAGGACGGCAGGATCAAGCTGATCGATTTCGGTAATGCGAAGCATCTGGTCAAGAAAGAAGGGGAGATCCGTTCCGTCGTTCTGAAGAAGGGCTTTGCACCCATGGAACAGTATTCCTCCAAGGGGATACAGGGGACCTATACGGATGTATATTCCTTCGCATGCACGCTGTATTATGCACTGACAGGAGTAAAGATACCGGATGTCTTCGATCGTCAGACAGAAGATTATAAGAAACTGACGGAGTTCGGTTTTTCCCAGAATCTGTCCGATGGTTTTGACCGGGCACTGGCGATCAGTTATAAACTCCGGACACAGACCATCGGTGAGTTTCTGAAGGATATTAAGGTGGGAGCGGTTACGCCGCCACCACCACCGCCACCACCGCCGGAGAATACATTTCCGGCACTGGAGCTATATGTATACGGAAGGTATTACGGCTGCTTCAAGATCCGTCCGAATATGAATATCGTGGTTGGAAGAAAGGTTGGAGTCGCGGGCTTCATCGTGGATGAGGAACATGTAAGTTCCAGACACTGTGAGATCTTCTATTCCACCATTGACCATATGTTTTATGTGCTGGATCATTCGACAAACGGGACTTATGTCAATGGGATCCGCGTGAAGAGAGAAGGGATCGTTACCGCCAAGGTCGGTGATCAGATCGCACTAGGCAGCGTGAACGGGATCATTATACTAAGGGAAATAAAAAACTAAAGGAATCATAGCATATGTTTGTAGATATTGATAAAATAGAAGAAGCGGAAGAGCCCACAGTCGTCCTTGACAGTTATGAAGTGACGGGTGAGGATTTTTCCCTGAAAATGGGACTCTCCAGTATTCTCGGAACCAGGAAGAACCAGCAGGACAGCGTTTACGGACAGGTGGACGGGAAAAGAGCGCTGGCCATCGTATGTGACGGAATGGGCGGTATGAATGGAGGAGAACTTGCCAGCCAGACGGCTGTAAAGATCCTTGCCGAAGATTATTACAAAAACAGGCCTGATTCTGACATTCCCGGTTTTTTCCGTGAAGAAGCAATTAAAATGAATGCAGCGGTGAGGGATCTGGAGGATGGTAAAGGAAATCCTCTGAACGGGGGAACCACGGTGTGGCGGTAAACCGGGAACACAACTTCCGGATGCGTCTGGATGAGAGACTGAAATCCGGTGCGATCACAAAGGAGCAGTATAAGAAAGAGGAAGGGCAGGCGGAGGCACTGATCAGCTATCTGGGGATCGAAGATCTGACCCTGATGGATATCAACAAGAAACCGTTCCTGCTCCAGGAAAACGATATCGTGCTTCTTTGCAGTGACGGACTCTATAAGTGTCTCAAGGAAAGTGAGATCGGAGAACTGGTCTACTACGAGGAACCGGATATGGAACGTGCGGCAAGAAGACTGACGAATGTTGTATTAAAGAGAAAAAAACGTTCTCAGGACAATACTTCACTGGTGATCATGCAGTACAATAGGTACTAAAGGATATACAAGTTCAAGCTAAGGAGGAGAGATTATGAACTTAACAAGATGTGCAAACGGACACTTTTATGATGCGGATGCTTTTCAGTTCTGCCCGCATTGTAATGCAGTGTATTTGACACACCCACTGCTCCGCATACGATGCCTGCGCAGCCCGAAACGGTTACAAATGATTCACTGAGTGAGCAATTACAGAAGTTGGGCGATGTCGGAGGTTTTGAGGATGAGGAGACAGACAAAACCGTAAGATATCAGTCTCTGAATGCAAAGCAGTCTCCGGTCGTTGGCTGGCTTGTATGTATCAGTGGGGAAGAGATCGGACGCAGCTTTGAGCTGAAGGAAGGAAGGAATTTCATCGGAAGAAGTGATTCCCAGGATGTTACACTTACCGGCGATAAGAGTATTTCCAGAGAAAAGCATGCGATCCTTGTTTATGATCCGAAATCCAGGGTATTCATGGTACAGCCGGGTGAATCCCATGAACTGTTCTATCTGAATGACGAGGTTGTTTTGGGATCAACGAAACTTGCGATCAATGATAAGATCCTGATCGGGAATACAAAGCTGATATTTGTTCCTTTCTGCGGAGAGTCCTTTGCATGGGAGGACCTGGATAAGGCAGAGTGATCCGGTGATTAATAATGACCCTTGCCATCCGGACAGACGATATCCGGATGGTGAGGGTTTTTGTATCAAAAATGAGGAAGACATATGAATATCATTCAGTGTAGGTTCGGGCACTATTATGATCATGACGTATTTGCGGAATGCCCACACTGCGCAAAGCAGGCAAATGCGGTATCACCATCCCCGCTGGAAATGAACAGAGGAATCGTGGATAATTCGGAAACAGTGTTGGTGCGCCAACCGTTTCAGTGGGGAGTGGAGGATAAAGAAAAAGAGGATAATGACAGAACGGTTCTGTTTCATGAGGATGATGTGGCACCATCAGGCCTGACCTACGGGCAGGAGAAGGAGAGACAGAACGTTTCTTTCCGTGAGGAATCAGAGTCGGAAACGACACTGCTGACACGGGATGAATGGAAAAGAGGATTGATCGTAGGATGGCTGATCGGTGTGACCGGATCAGCCTATGGCCAGTTTTACCCGTTGTTCACGGACAACAACTGGGTTGGTACGGATAAGGAAAACCAGCTGATGGTTGGGATTCAGAGTGATGGCTACAGTTGTGTAAACTGCGTCATCAGTTTTGATATGAAGTCAAAGGAGTTTTTCGTTAACGGGGAACTTCGTATCGCGAATAAGGCAACAACTCCGATCTATGTTGACGGAGATCTGATAGATGGGACCAAATACCTGAAGGATCAGGATATTCTGGAGATAGAGGGCCTGCAGTATGAGCTGATCAAGCTTTGCAAGGACGGTTTCTCCTGGTGGAAGGAGAAGAAGAAAACAGGACGGACGGAAATGCTCACCATCGATGATGTTATGGGGCAGCCGTCGGAGGACAGCCAGGGAGAGTATTGGAACTGTCCGGTATGTTCGGCGAGAAATCACAGACTTCAAAGATATTGTCTGACTTGTGGAAGGAGTAGATTCTGATCATGAATATAAGAAAATGTGCCCAGGGACATACATATGACTCGGATGTATATATGGAATGCCCATATTGCAGCAACCCGAATTATATCAATTACAGTGAAATGACCCCTTCGAATGCAGGAGATACGGAACTCCTCCGTGGGTCGGGGGCTCCGCAGGGCGCTCTGCTCCCGGCAGTTCCGGTGCGTCGTCCGAAACCGGTAGCGAATCCGCCGGAAGTAATCTACCAGGGAGCCGGTTATTATGGAGGAGCGGAGAATATGCAGGGGCAGTATGGCCAGCAGATCCCTCCGTTTGATCCGAATCAGATGGGGATGCAGTTCTATCCGATGGATGAGGAACCGGCGACACAGTATCTCCGCCCGGATCAGCTTCAACAGGGATTCGGATCCCAGGGTCAGCAGGGATACGGCAGCCAGGGCCAGCAGGGATATAACGGCCAGGGCCAGCAGGGATATGGCAGCCAGGGCCAGCAGGGATATAACGGCCAGGGCCAGCAGGGATATAACGGCCAGGGCCAGCAGGGATACGGCGGTCAGGGCCAGCAGGGATATAACGGCCAGGGCCAGCAGGGATATAACGGCCAGGGCCAGCAGAATTATGGTGTGCCGGGAGAAACCTCTGAATTGCTGCAGAATATGGTTCAGCAGATGAAGGCCAGGGAAGGCATGCAATCCGGAAGTGCCGGAACAACAGTGCCCGGTAATTCCGGAAGAACTCCTGCCGGGAATGCGGGGGGAGTACAGTCCGGGAATGCCGGAAGAACGCCTGCCGGGAATATGGGCAACGTACAGCCCGGTAATTCCGGAAGGATCGCATCGGGAAATGCCGGAGGCGCCGCTGCCGGGAATGCCGGAAGAGCAGCATCCGGAAATGCCGATCGGCCACGGACTCCGAATACTGCCGGTCCCCGTTCGGATGCTTCCGTAAAGCGGCAGGACTCCAGGCCTGCGTCAGGAAAGGGATCGGGAGGAAAGAAGAACTCCCAGTTCCCCGGATGGATGATCATGATCATAGTTCTTTCCGCACTTATGGCAGCAGGTGGTGTGGTATTCTTCCTTCTGGGTCTGTCTAAATCAAAGGAGAGGAGTTCGTCGGGCAGTTACACTCCGGTTTCCGGTTCTTCCGGAGCAGGCAGTTCTACAGAAGCAGGCGGTTCTACGGAAGCAGGCAGTTCTACGGAAACAGGCGTTCCTCCGGTGGCTCCCGTTCCGGGAACGAATGCTGCCACAGAACCCGGGTTCGTTATCACACAGGCACTGAAATTCAGTGACTATACCAAGGTGTGGAATATCACGGACGGAGGTAGTCTGAAGATCCGGAAGACGGGAGAAGCAACCGTTAGTTATGTGACCGGTAAGCAGATCACAGGCGTGAAATGGTCCTCTTCCGATGCGAAAGGCCTCTCCATTGATGAAAACGGAAACCTGAAGGTACTGAAGGAAGGCACTTGGACGGTAACTGCAGAAGTGACAGGGGATGAGAGCGGAACCTACAGTTTCACGGTAGAAGCAGAAAAAGCCGGATGGATAAAGAAAGGGGAACACTTTTATTTTATCAATGGTTCAGACGAAATTACAGTCGGACTGAGAAAGATCGGCGAGAAAGAATATTATTTCAACGAGGAAGGGATCATGCAGTCCGGGGTTCAGACAGTGGATGGACAGAAGTACTATTTTAAACCCGACAAAAGCGGACATGCAGAAAAGATCCTGAATGATTGGGTTCAGGAAGGCGAGATCTATTACTATTGCACCGGAGACGGAACACTGGCTACGGGTACTATGGAAATCGGCGGGAAAACGTACAAGTTTGATGAGAACGGAGTATGGAAGGAATGAGATCAAGATTTTTAAAAGGATTGACAGGGCTTCTGACAGCCGGATTACTGTGTGCTTCCACATTTTCAATGGATTCCTTTGCAGATAATCCGATCATGATCGGCGGTGGCGGGTTCATGATCAATGAAAATAATTTCCCGGATGCTGTATTTCGTGAATTTATCCAGGACAATTATGATCTGGACGGAGATACCATGCTGAGTGAAGCCGAGAAACAGATGGTGACCAGCATGGATATCAGCCGGCTGGGGATCGAGGACGTGACAGGGATCGTGCAGTTTACCTATCTGGAGTCCTTTACCTGTGATTATAACGATTTGACATCTTTGGAACTTCCGGACGAGCACATGAAATACCTTTCCTGTTCCCATAACCGGCTGATACAGTTCTATGCGGGAAACAAGCTGGAAACCATCTACTGCGATAACAATCAGCTGACGGAACTGGACCTCCAGGATATGACGGAACTGAAGGAGCTGGATTTCAGCAGGAACCGGGTGAATCGTATCGATCTCACCCATAACTCAAAACTGAAAAGTCTGAAGTGCAGCAATAATTCCCTTACGGAACTGAATCTTGGATATAATACGGAGCTGGAGAGACTGGAAGTCTCCGGAAATCCCATCCGGCTTCTGGAGCTCAGGAACAACCCGGATCTCAGTGCGCTGATGATTGGTTCGGATATGATCAAAGTGGAAAATGATGGTGACCTGGGATGGGTGACCAAAGGGGATAATACCTATTATGTGATGGATAAGAATACTAAACCGAAGAGTTCCAGGCTTGCGGTCGGTGAAAGAACGATCGACGGGAAGGATTATACCTTTTCGGACGAGGGCGTCCTGATCCGGGATTCGTCCGGTTCCGGAACGACGGTAGCTACTGATAAGCTGATAGACATCACGGTATTACCTTCCTCTGTGGATATGACCCTGCTGGATACCAAACAGCTGGCGGTGGTAACCGATCCGTCGGATTTTCCGCGTGAGAAACTGGCATGGGCATCACTGGATGAGAATATCGTACGAGTGGATTCCCAGGGGCGTATCACACCGGTGGGAGAGGGAAATACCTATGTTACTGTCAGCTCGACACAGGCCGGAGATGATGCTTACTATATGGTACCGGTAAATGTCCGGCCGGTTCTGTCATTTACCTCAGAGCGTCTGGAGCTTTTGTCCGGGCAGGAGGAGCAGATCGAGGTCACCAGAAATACCGGTGAGATCAGCAGTATCCGTTATGCGTCAAATGATGACGAGATCGCAATTGTTGATGATTACGGAGTGGTAACAGCGGTCGGCGAGGGCCGTACGTCAATCGAGATCGCCGTGACGGGATATAACGGACAGACCGTGATCTATCAGATCTATGTAGAAGTTACATCAACCGATTATCTGGATCTTACGGTAAATGATCTTCGTGTCTTCTTCGATGACTCCGAGATCAGCGATCAGATCACCGCGGAGGAAGGTGATATCCTGGATCTGACGGTACTTATTGCGATGCAGGATCAGCGCACATTCCGCGCTGACTATTCGACTCCGGAGGTTCAGACCGGAAATGGAAAGGTCAGGATGGTTTGGAGGACCAGTGATCCGAATGTTGCCAGTGTCAATCAGGGAAGGATCACGATCCGTTCCGCAGGCCTGGCGATCATCACGGTTCGGCCGGTCGGATTGGATCTTCCCATAACATTTACGATCAATGCGGCAAGGAAAACCATCGATCTTCAACGGATCTCTATCATCAGTCCGAAGGATGAATATACGGTGGGTGATGTGGAATATCTGACAGCAGTTTATGCACCGCAGAATGCCGATGACCGAAATACGGTCTGGGAGTCGACGGATCCGAAAGTCGCTACGGTAGATGCAAATGGCAGGCTCACGGTTCTTGCTTCCGGCTATACGATCATCACTGCAACAGCCGGTAAGAACGGATCCGTAGTCAATTCGGTCAGGATCAATGTCAGGAATATCCCTGTCAGCTTCCTGTATCTCGGAAAAGGCGGTATGACCGTATCGGGAGGAAAGAACACCTACCGGCATGACGCTTCATTTGTGGATCATGCGGTATTTGAAATGAAGCATGGAGTGGATACGGGATTCTATGTACGTACCATCGTGAACGGAGATGCGGGGATCAAGGATCTTGCGGCATCCTCTTCCTCGTCAGCTGTCGAGGTTACGGATGTAACTTCCTCTTTCTCGGGATTATCCGAGACAAACCGGATCTACCGCATCCTGCCGAAGGGTGTCGGTACCGCGACGATCACGATCCGAACAAAGGACGGAAGCAATATCAGTCAGTCATTTACGGTGAGAGTGCTGCCCTATAACGAATGGCTCAAAAACTCCTCCGGAGAGCTGGTTCATTACAATAAGAATTCCACCATCGATACAGGCTGGAAGAATCTATCCGGGAAATGGTATCATCTGAGATCCAACGGTGCTGCGGATACCGGATGGAAGAAGCTCGGGAAATGGTACTACTTTGATTCAAAAGGAGTTATGCAGACCGGTTGGAAGAAGCTGTCCGGCAAGTATTATTTCTTCGGTAAAGACGGAGCCATGAAAACCGGCTGGCAAAAATCCGGGAAGAAATGGTATTACCTGAATTCCGGCGGAGCCATGCAGACCGGTTGGAAGAAACTGGGCGGAAAGTGGTATCGGTTTGACGGATCGGGAGCCATGGTAACGGGATGGAAGCGGATCTCCGGGAAATGGTATTACTTTAACCCGTCCGGAGCCATGCAGACCGGTTGGAAGAAGCTGGGTGGAGACTGGTTCTATTTTGAAACCTCGGGAGCCATGAAGACCGGCTGGATGAAAAGCGGATCCGACTGGTATTATTTCCATGAGGATGAGAATGAAGGAACAGTCGGTTCCATGGCAACGGGAGAAACCTGGGTCGTTACCAAAGTTGAGGGCTTTACGACCTGGCGTACGCTGTACCGCTTCAATTCAAGCGGTGTCTGTCTGAACAGACGTTAGGAATCCTATGACCTGTTCTATCGAAACAAATTGGAGGTGACCTATGAAAAAAAGATGGAAGAGCATTCTGATCGCGGCATCCCTGATCCTGGGTCAGTTTGCAGGATTGGCCATTCCGATGAAGGCGGAGGCGGCAACGACCTACAGATATACGCTCTACCGCTATAAGGATCTGGTGGATACCGAGTATAAAACCAC